>NZ_JBGNYA010000001.1:2400000-3102550 GCF_041477585.1 Halobellus sp. MBLA0158 | reverse complement strand
ACCCGCCGTTGTCGAACCGCGACTAAAGGCCTTTCCGAACGCCTCCGCGGCGGCTTCGGCCCCGCGGTGTCGCCGCCGCCGTCGCCGACTCGCGGCCGGCCAACCGTCGCCCGATGCCGAGACCGACGCTTTTAGGATCCGGACGGTTCAATCCTGATACGGCTCCCAATTTCGGAATCTCCCTGATCTTCCATAACAGATTCGTTACGCATCTCATACCCGTTATACTTAACACGGCCCGATTCCAAGCCCCGGTAATGTCAGAATCGGCAGTCTCCACCGTCGGTCACGACGAGCTCGCGGCGCTGAAGTTCGTCGCGCTCGAAGGCGGGCGGTCGGAGCCGGTCAAGATCTCCTGTTCGGGCCTCGCCGAACGTCTGAACGCGTCGAGCCAGACCGCCTCGCGCCGCCTCCAGCGCCTGGAGCAGGCGGGACACATCGAGCGCGACGTCGTCGCCGACGGCCAGTGGGTGTCGCTCACCGAATCCGGCGAGGCGGCGCTCCACCGCGAGTACTCCCACTACCGGCGGATCTTCGAGGGCTCGGACCCCTCGACGGTCGAACTGGAGGGCACGGTCACGAGCGGGATGGGCGAGGGCAGACACTACATCTCGCTGTCGGGCTACATGGAGCAGTTCAAAGAGCGCCTCGGGTACGAGCCCTTCCCCGGCACGCTCAACGTCGACCTCTCGGAGGAGAGCATCCGCTCGCGCTCGGCGATGTCGTCGCTGTCGGGCATCCCGATCGACGGCTGGGAGGACGACGAGCGGACGTTCGGGCCGGCGACCTGCTACGCCGCGACGGTCTCGGACGGCGGCGACGTCGCCGAGCCGACCCACATCATCGTCCCCGAGCGGACCCACCACGACGAGACCCAACTGGAGATCATCGCGCCCGTGCGCCTCCGCGACGAACTCGACCTCGCGGACGACGACGCGGTGACGGTTCGGGTGGAGGCGGTCGAATGACGCACTCGACCACCGACGTCGCCGAGGCCGACCGCGAGAGCGGCCGCGGCGGGGGCGAAAGCGGGGCCGCACCGGACCGCGAGCGCGCGAACCCGAGCGCGGTCGAGCGCGCCGTCGCCGCCTTCCGGCGGGGCGAGCCGGTCCTCGTCCACGACGCCGCCGACCGCGAGGGCGAGACCGACATCGTCTACCCTGCGGGCGCGGTCGACGCCGACGCCGTCGTCCGGCTCCGGGCCGACGCGGGCGGGCTGATCTGCACGGCCGTCTCCCACGAGGTCGCCGACGCGATCGAGCTGCCCTTCCTCGAAGACGAACTCGACCACCCGGCGAGCGCCGATCACGACCTCGCCTACGACGACCGCTCGTCGTTCTCCCTGCCGGTGAACCACCGCGAGACGTTCACGGGGATCACCGACGACGACCGCGCGCTCACCATCCGGCGGCTCGCCGACGTCGCCGACGCGGTCGCGGACGCGAACGAGGACTACGACGCCGAGGACTTCGCCGCCGAGTTCCGCACGCCGGGCCACGTCCACGTCCTCCGCGGCGCGCCGGACCTGCTCGACGACCGCCGCGGCCACACCGAACTGGGGCTCGCGCTGGCAGACGCGGCGGGCCTTCCGCCCGCGGTCGTCGTCTGTGAGATGCTCGACGCCGAGACCGGCGGCGCGCGGACGCCGACCGACGCGCTCGACTACGCCCGCCGGCACGACCTCGTCTACGTCGAGGGCGCGGACGTCATCGGCCAGCTGGGCTGAGCGGCCGCCGCCGTCTCCCAGCGAGCGGCGCCGAGACCCCCGAGACCGCTCCTGTAGGGTTTTATATTCCGTGGTGCAAACGACGGATTATGGGATTCGACGAGATGGACGTCGACACGATCTGTACTTCAAGAATCCGCACACAAACTACTCCAAATTATAACTCAAAAGCATATCAAATTCTGTAATATTAAATATAAAGTTCAGTTTCTTAATCTTCCTCATCCATCACTCCCACTTCATATATCATTTCTTGGTACCGTTCTCTTATGGTAGTCTCACTTAGATCGGCTACTTCAGCTACTTGTTCTTGAGTCCGCATCTCGTTATGGAGGAGAGAGGAACAATAAACAGCGGCTGCGGCTAGACTTCTTGGGGACTTGCCTGATTTGACTGTTTCGTCAACCGTATCGAGTAATTCTTTGGCCTTCGCCTCGCATTCAGAGTTTAAATTCAACTGATCAACAAATCTCGGAATTAGTGCTTTTGGGTCTACTGGCCCCGTCCTAAGTTCTAGTGCAGTACTCATTTCAGAATAGACTCTTTTTAATATTGTCACATCCCGAGCCCTATCTGCTATAGTCTCAGTAGCTACCCCGCTCACTTTATCTGCACTTCGGGGCTCATTTTCAATTCGACAAGCTGCATAAACCGCGGCTGCAGCGACTGTACCTATCGTACGATTTTCTATGAATTTCTTCTCTAAGGACCGGCGGTAGATGGCATTTGCTAAATGGGAGACCCTGTTATCAACCTGAATTACATTGCAGATTCTCTCTATTTCTTGCCTTGCTAATTCAATTGTCTGCTCACCGTTCTCCTGACACCGTATCTTTTTTCTCAATAATTCTTCTTGATCTGAAGATAGTCCTCTCTTTTGATTATTTGTCATTCGTATTATTAGCCATCTCCCTTACTCGCATCAGGATGCACCCCACCAGGGTTGCACTCGTCATTTCTATAACACGTTTTAGTACGTACTCTCCGCTAATAATTCCGGTACAAAAACCAATTGATGTAGCCAGTACTACTACGACTAGCACAACGAGAACCGAGGCGTTTATTACAGGGGTTCCCCCCCAACCACTATCGAAACTCCTCTTACTCAGAGATCCCGTACTGCGAGGGCCCGAGACTCACAGCACGGGCAGGCATAGTGTCGAACGAGATTCGGGCCATTTCGGTCAAATATAGGTGAGATATACTTAAAAAATTGACGCAGGGCCTACCGTATCACGCAATGAATGTCCACAAGAAGATCACGAAGACTCAAATGGGCTAATTCGCAGAATGAGCTGACTAAACTGTGATATTTGTTCTGACTACAAATTCAGCTTCCAAATTTCATTCGTGTATAACTCCTCAATATCCTCGTAGTAAGTGTGGATGTACGAGTGAATTGCGTCCCCGCTGTTCTGCATATTCCTTGATCCCGAAACGACGTCTCCACGCATATACTTCACCAACTCCTCCGGGGCGTCCTTCTGTACCCGCCAAAACGTCGTGAAGTGATGCCGGCCGAAATGAGCTGTCACTGCACGGTGGCGGGGAGTCTCCTCGTACTCCGGGTGCCAGTAGTCCTTCCACATATCGTTGATTACCGTCGATTCTAACTGGTGTCCCTTCGTGTACGACAGGAATAGCCACGGCTCAGATACGTCGTGGCGGATCAATAGCCACCGGAGAAGCAGCCCCCGAAGTTCGTCGTCAAGAGGAAGTGTCCGGGGACGTCGAGACTTGTTACCTTCGCGATCGTGGGGGATATACACTGCGTTCTCTCGGCCGTTCAAGTGCTGATTTGTCCCCATCTCCTCATAGTGGCGAAGTAACTCATCGTCCCGAATGTGAATATCCTCCAATTTGATATTGCATAGCTCGCCCGAGCGAAGGCCTAACTTCAACTGCATAACGATAATTGCCCGGTCTCGAATGTTCGTCACCCCCGAGATAACACGCCGCAGATCATCTTCTGTGACTCGCGGCATCGGCTTCTTGTCCGGTGGGGTCAAATCGATCTTACTTCGAGCCGAAGCGAAGGGGTTGAAGTCGGATTCATTCGGAAAAGCGGCGTCGTTCCCGAAGTACCTGAACGCCTGAGTGAGAAACATCATCTTCTTCGATACTGTGGTATTGTTGTTGCCCTCGCTCTCACGAAGCCACTCTGCGAATCCCTTTGCGTGTTCGATTGTTGGGCAAGCGGGATGTCGGTCGTGAACTGACCACATATACTCCTTGAATTGCCGAGCAGCCACGACGTAGTTGTTTGTAGATCCCTCAGTGATCCCCCTCGCTCGGATCTCCTCGTCAAGCCAAAGCTCGAACGGGTCAACATCCAACTCCCTGTAGATCGGTTCGTGTTCTGCGAGCGGGTCAGTTGAACGGCCGAACGCCTCTGCTAATTGTGCTTTTTCGTTACTCATTTTTCTACTCCACATTCCTCAAGTCTCTTCTCCCACAGACGAAAACCCGCCTCGCCGGATACTGCGGCCATAACGACCGGGTTGTACCGATGTGGGTACTCCGTGTGGTGTAATAGCCATTCAAAGAATTTGAACAGCGGAACGAACCGAGAGTCATACACTGTCTGAATCGATCGCTCGGCTAACTGCTGTGCAAAGAAATCTTCAACGTCGTCCGGATCGGGGAACGCCGGATTGATCCCACGCTTCTCGCAAAACGGTTTCCACAACCGTTCCAAACGGCCATACGTGTACTTGATAGTCGCTTCTGATAGATGGCTCCGTGACTCGATAAACTCAGCCCATAGATCCTGGTCGCTGTACCCTACTGATAGCCGGCTCAGCGAATACATATCGGGAACGTCGTCAATGGACTTGTAGATCCCGAGATATTCCGAGGGGTCCGCAATCCCCGTCCGGGTCACTACTCGCCTCCTTCAACAGGATAGAGCTTCCCATCGCGCCGCTCTATTTTCTCGCCACTCAGGGCCTCGACGTATCTCATTAGCCTCTCTCCGGATTTCTCTGCTACTTCTTGTTGCACCTCTGCAAACGTACAGCCCGGATTAGCTCGAATATGGTTGATCATAGATCCCCGCTCGCCAGCGTGCAACTGAGACTCTAATTTCTCTACCCGCTCTCGGGTCCGCGCAAGCTCATCTTTCAGATCGTTTCGTTGATCCCGTAATTCTGAAACCGACTCGTCAGGGGTGATCTGCGCGTCAAACTTCTTGCGTCCTGCCTCAACCATCCCGGTGATGAATTGAGATACCGACATATCCAAATTCTCCGCGTGGTCTTGCCAATTGTCGTACTGCTCCTGTGGCGGGTACGCGATTGCTCTTTTGTTGCTCATAGGTGTGTCCGATTTCTTTAAACAGATGTGGATTACAGACAATAATACCGACGCGGATAGTATATAAAAAGATTCCGTGCCGTCTATCGAACTGTCAACACCCCGTTCTTGACTTGGAAGGTAACTCCATCGGCCGATTTGGAGATTCCGAGGGCTGACAGAGCTTCAGCATCAAGAACGATTGTCGCCGCGCCTATTTCTCCATCACTGAACTTTGTGATTGAGGTTGTCCGCTCGGGGGTAGTCAGAAACTCAGCCGCTTCGCTCTCAACGGTTGTTGTACTCATAATAGTTTTTCCGTAAGCCGTTATCGTACCCGAATCCGCCGGCTGCCTTCGGGAATGTTTTCGCCTTCGATTTGGCGGATGATTGTTTTATATACTCTACCCTCGATTCGAGAAGTCACCTCGCCGCGGTCGGCCGGTTTCGCACCATAACAGAGGTGGGTGGCCGGGGGGGCAATAGAGTATAGACATAGATGGTAAACACATACGGAGATAGAGACATCAGATAGAGATATTGGTTGTAGAGGATAGAAGTGAGAAATTTTTTCTCGATCAACGGAGCCGATCAGTACGGCCGTTTTGGAACTTTCACGTGGGAGTAGTCATTTCCGTATTTAGTGTTCTCACAGATACTCTTGAAGTGAGTCCACGTCACATCGGGTTTGAACTCTGAACCAAATTGTTGTTTGAACCACTCCCACGCAACCTCCCAATCTTGTTTGAGGAGCCGGTTTGCCACGCGTAATCTCTCTATATGGCCGAGTGATTTGATACCATACTGCTCGGCCCTCTGTTGAAGTTTAGCAGCCTCAGATTTTTGACTTGGTTTCGGTTGGGAAGTAGAGTTGTCCGCGCGCCTTTTCGTCTTTACCGACGGTTTTGACACAGCCGACCCTGCCGCTCCTATATCAAACTCTTCATTGCTCAGATACTCAAGCGCCTCTGCTCTTCCCCCTCCTTCTCTCATTAGAATTTTCCCGACAGTTGCCGCCTGATACGGCTTAACACCGAAGATACGAGAGCTTCGGCTTTGTCCGCCGATGATGACGACGTAGTCACCTTCGGCGTAGTCCCACTTCTCATAGTCACGGTCTGAGAGTTGGAGTGGCGCGTGTTCGGTTTCCTTGATAAACTCACGACCTGCACACCCTTGCGCTCCGAAGAAGTACGCAGGGATCAGTGTAGCCCCTTCTCGTACGTCTCTCCGGGCGAATGCTCCGCCCTTGACTTCAAGTGCCGCTACACTCCGACCGTTACCCGCCGCGAGCGCATACGGTGAGAACTCCTTGTAGTTGTACTGCGCCCACAGAGGAACGTCAGCGGGATCGTCCGGGTGTTCCTGCTGTTCTATGAGTGGCAGCCGGGTTTCCGCCTCGGTAGTGTTGAACCGCAACCGAGACCTTTCTGATTCAAAGATATTGGCCTTCGTGAAGGGGTTGTACGTCCCCTCAGGCTCCGTCGTGAGGCGTACAGTTTTATCTAGGATGAAAAGGTCTCTTAGAACCACCTCATACGACTCGGGGATTTCAGCCCCTTGCTGTACCTTTTTGAACACTTCGACATCATCCCAAGTATCCCCGATCTCTACTTTCGGAAGGCCGGTCTTTTCGTGTTTTACTCCGGGTAGGCGGAAGAGTCTCTTAGAGCTGTATAGTCCACAGTCTAACTCGGCTCCGGTTTCCTCGCAAAAGGATTCAGCCGTCTGCTTGAGTCGTTTACGCGCGTCTTCACCAGATACAAAACGCGGAACGTGGACGTGAATCGACCTGCTCCCTGAAAAATACAGATCACAGCTTTTGAACGGAACATTGAGCCATTCTTCGACGAACTCACGGAACCATTCAATCAGGGTCTCGCCACCCTCTTCGCGGAGAACGTCGCTTTCGACGTGAACCGGATAACGAACTCGCCCTTTAGACTCGCATTCGTCCTGTAGTTCGGTCGCTATTATCCGGTACTCAGATACCTCATATCCCGTCTCAAATCGTTCCTGCCGATCATACTGTTTCTGTGTGAGAAGATAGATCGGGCTGACCGTTATTGCACCCTCAGGAATTGGATCGAAGATAGTCCGAAGTTTTGGCTCACGGAATGGTCCCTTATCCTCGGGGAAACCGTACTGAACGCAAGGTATTTCATCCGAATTGAAGGTAGTCGTTACTTCGTTCGAGACAGTCTTGTCAGTGGCTATCATACTTATTCAACTCCTTATGAGAAAGAGCCTCTCGACTCAGCGACGGCCGCAGTGTGACGTATGAGCGCGATAGTCGTGACTCAAGACCTTACAGTGGTCGAATTGACTATTGACTCACAAACAGCTATTGAGAAGCTATCTATACACGTACCCGCGAGAATGACCAAATTGGTCCGTAGCAGACGCTCAGGCTTTTCTCTAACCTATATCGGTACGCTGAGGACATAACCTTATTGGTAAGTTCAGGTTATCAGACAGCTCTGCACCCATAGCAGACGCTCAGGGGCTTTCTCACTAATTAGACACAGTGAGAGTATTTAAGAATTATTGATAACTGTATAGCACGGTTTGAATAGATCATCATTCGAAATTTAAACAGTAAATCAAACCGGGTGCTGTCCCGCGGTCGACCTATTTCGGCAGTTCCTTTCTACCGTTGATGAAGCAGGGGAAACACGGGAAATCGTCGGAGAGCTTTGCACACTCTTCGCACTCCTCGTATTCCGACGAACCGAGTGGTTGTGCTTCTTCGTTGCCTTTCTCTGCCGTGGTTCCTCCGTCCGTTCGGAGTCTATCCGAAAGCGGTGAGAGATTCGTCCGCTCGGGATCTGCTCTCGGAGTCGGGAAGTTCACGGACGCTTCAAGGACGACAGGACCGCCGACCGTCGCCAACGCGACCTTATGCTTGCAGTCGTACTCCTCGTTGTACATATCTGCCGGACACTCGCACTCAGCCGGAACGAGGACGTCGTCTCGATTCTCAACGCCGACGAGGTAACTGTGGTCGTCTTTCTCAATCCCGTAGGACGCATTAGTGACGCGAACCAAGTGCGGGGATTCAATCGTGAACTCCCACGACTCCCACGTGACGCGCTTGGACGTCTTCGCGCCGAATTTCAGGTACTCAACAGCACTCTTTTGTCTACCGCTTTCGATAGTTGCCATTGGCTTTCTCCAATCCGAGAAGCCGACTCCGGGTGTTCCAACCACCCGGCGTTTTCACGCTCTGAGGGAGCCGTTCTTCTCACCTTCACCTACGTAAGCATAGGATATAGCTGTACCGGTTGCCCACGTGTGCAGTGGAAAGAGGTATTGTCTCGTGCGTCAAATACGGTGTTATGGGACGAAAACGCGACGAGGGAGGTAGGTACCAGGAGACTGTGTCTATCGACGACGTCCTTGAACTGTTTACGGATACGGAACCCCGGACGACGAGCGAGGTAGCAGAAGCCCTTGACGTCGCGCAGAGAACCGCTTACAACAAGCTTGAGGCGTTAACGGAGCGTGGTGACATTCGGAAGAAGAAGATTGGGGGGTTGGCTGTGGTATGGTGGCGGCCTGATCCTCCGAAGTCCGGAGAGTGAAATAGGTTGTGACACGGTCAGTCCGGGCGTGGTCGGTATAGAGGTAAGCCCGACAGAATTTTTTGGAATTTCAGGAGTTTCCTATAGCCGTCCACGTGGGATATCGAGGCGCGGTTTTCGACTGAATGCATTGAATTGGAACATCCACGATCTGTGAACTACCTCCTGAGTCCTCTTGTACGCCTCAGATAAGCTCAGGATGAGTTTTTCTAAGTACCCGAAGGGGATTGATCGTATTATGGGAAACCTGTCAGAATCCATTTAGGCGAACGAGATTTTGATATTGTGGTTTGGAAGATCCACGTGTACCGATTCAGCCGAATTGAGACCACAATAATTCAGTTGGTTGATGATATTCTGGCCTTGCGTGCCGAAGCGCGCTTTTCGTCCGAACACACAGAACCGAGAGCATAGACGGTCTGCACATAAGCTTATGAGCCACTCGATGTTCCTCTGATTGAGTCGTGTTGCGGTTTCGACCGGGACTGAATGTTTTCCTGTTTGCCGTCAGAAGGCTCTGAGAGATGCGAGGTTGCGATATGACAAATCACATAGTCGGGAGTTGTGAGGCATCTGTGTTCTATGTATGAGACGAAATAGTTGGTACCCGTATTGTGGTAGTTCTGTTACTGTGACGACTCGTGGATGGGTCTGCAAAAGTTGTGGTTAGTAAGGTATGGTCAGTAATTGTGGGTGTTGGAGAATGAATGTCTTAGGCAACCTCTACTTCTTCCCACCCTGAATTGTCACAAACAGGACAAGAATTACTTGGACTAAACATTTTACTCGATTTTTGGCCGACTACAATATGACAGTTCTTACAACGATATAGCGAACATTCCCTTGTTTTGGTCATACAATTATTCGATTCCCATTTGACATAAACTTGATGATGAACTGACTATTCAGACTATTCGGAACCGGCATCGGGGAATAACTCGCGTACAATCCTGAGTCGCTGTAGCTTCTTCAACTCATTCCAAATTCGGGGACGGTTTTCGTCGGGAATGCCGTATAGATCCAATGCGGCTCTCTCGATTTCCCAATCCAACTCCTCGTCAATCTGCTGATCGTCGCTGGTCGCCTTCCTGACTAACTCTACAAATTCCTCATAATCTTCTCGTTCGTCCGGATCATCAAAGTCGATCTCGGGGATAGGGAGAGACATAATGAAGCTCTGAGGGTGCCGTGGGAATGATTGCCACTCAACGATGCCTTTGACCTTAGCATAGTAGTAGAGCATAGCACGAGTGTTGAGGAAGCCCAAGAAATACTCAAGATCGTATTTCTCAAACGGCTCTTCGCGGTCTTCTTTTGGACGGAAAGACATTACAGATTTCAAACAACGTGCATCTGTGTAATCGACAGTTGCGTAGAAGCCAACACCAGCTTCCCGGATGAGTAATTTTGGAGGCTCAAATCGCCAATCGTCTTTCAGTCCGACCCCTTCTACGTCCTTATCTATGTATGCGTTATCGCTTGTTCTGTACCGATTGACGTGTTCTCCAAAGTAGATCGGTGTATCACACTCCTCGGTAGGCTCTTGTTTGACGATTCTTCTGGTTGAAATTGCGTCTTCAAATTCAAACTCTTCTCCACAGTGGTCGCAGACTTTTGGGTAGTATCCCCCGCCTTTGGACTCTGCCCGATTCTGCGGGAACGGACTCCATTCCATACAATACGGACATTTGAGAATTTCTCCTTCCTTGCCCGTCTCGTCGCCCCGCCCGTTATCAACCACTTCTGACCAATCAACGGTATCCGCTTCCATAGCGTCGAGGATCTGGTGGTCTTCCACCCCGGCCCAAATATCGAATACGTAGTCTTCGTTTTCTGTGAACCGACTCTGTTTTGTGATATGCTTTTTGTCTTCGATAATACTCTTCAGCGCGCCTCCGCCTGCTCCGATAATCTTCTTACGGTCTTCTTTCTGTAGGATACTAACCTCAATCTCCTGATCGTCACGGGGTTGTTGATTAGTATATTGAACAATCGCTGTAGCCGCGAATACGTTATCAAAAAGACCCTCTCCTAACTTGTGAACACGATCTAATTGATGATCTTCTGCTAACCAACTGCGAAGTGGAACCGAATCCTCATTGAATATACTGTCCGGAATGATGAATCCAAGCGTCCCACCTTCTCTCAACAAGTCTCCACCCAACTCTAAGAACAGCTCATACGAGTCGTACTGCCCGGTTGCCAATTCGTATCCGTGGTCGCTTTCTAACCATTCCTCGTAAGCTTCCAACTCAGCACCCCACGGAGGATTCCCAACAATCACGTCGAATCCGCCGTACTCCTCAAAAATGTCTTCAAACTCCTCCTCCCACTCCATCGCTCCCATCTCTTCCGCCTCTTCAACGGAAACGTCGAGAACCTCCGCAACCTCCTCGGGAGAACCATTCAGCAGGCTGTTTCCGGGCCGAATGTTGTCTTCAAGGATCGACGGGAGCTTTTCGCCCTTTTCCAATGCCTTCAAGAGTAGATTGACTGTCGCAATCTCCGTCGCCTGGTAATCCAAATCGACGCCGTAGATGTTGTTCCGGAGAATATCTTGCTTGTAGTCATTCGGGATCGTCTGATCTTCAGAATAGGATAGAACATTCATCCCTCCGTTCGCGGATTTGTTCGCAGATTTAGCTAACTCCTGGTACTCCTCATAGGCGTCAACGAGCAAGTCAAATGCTTTGATGAGGAAACTCCCGCTCCCACAGGTCACGTCTAAGACGGTGATCTCCTCGATCTTGTCAAATTCTGCGCGGGCGGACTCAAAATCAGGATCGTCTTGGTCCAACTCCTCCCGCACGTTGTTCATTATACCCTCAATCCGCTCACCCAACGTGCTATCAACGATGTACTCTACGACGGGAACGGGGGTGTAGTAGATACCTTCTTCTCGGCGTTCGTCTTGATGTTCTACTAATTCTAAGTCCTCAGATTTGTCCTCTATTGCGTGTCCGAGATAGTCTTCATAGATACGGCCCAACACGTCGGCGTCGATGTATGAGAAGTTGTAGTCGTAGAGAGAGTCGATAATATCGAGTAGAACGTCGTTTGAAATATCGTAGTCTTCGCACGGATGTTCCGCGAATAGCTCCGAGTTGTAGACGGAATCGAAATCCCGGAAGGCGTTTTTCAGATCACGTACCAGTGTCCGCACGTCCGGGTTGATCGTCTTCTGTTCCCACAATTCAGCCGTACTTAGTAGAGTGTCCGCCGGGATTACTCCACGATCTTCCGCCACACGCATTACGACAAGGCGGTCTAAGATTCGTTGAACCCCATCCCGAAGCTCGTCAAGTGATAGCTCAGGGTGTGATTCGTGAACGTCTCGGGTAAGGCGCGTTCTCGCCTCCGATAGTACATTTAGAATCTCAACTGTGACTGAATCTCGCTCTCGCGCCCGTTCTAATCTCTCAAGAGATCCATCGGCAACTGCCTGTTTTGAGAGTTGAGAGAGTTGTTCCAACCCCTCTTCTGTGGTATAGTCGTCAACTGTCAGAGTGAATATTCGACCCTTTTCGAGATTATCCTTATTGACGTGAGTGAAGTACAGGCGAAGTTCGGCAAAGTTGGTGAGAATGGCCCAATCGCACCCTTGGTGCCACGCATAGTCAATGGCCTGTTCGACGTAGGATTGCTTTTCGCCGCTACTCAACCGACGTGTCCCATCAAGATCCTCTGAGAATGATTTTGCTTCTATGAAGAATTGCTCGCGCCCATTGAGACTGAGAGCATAGTCAACGTCTCCGACCAGCGTTCTCTGTTCGGGTTTGACTTGATCCTTGGTGGTGTCCCATCCGAGCGCACGGAGAAGTGGGTTAATGAATTGCTGTCGTACCCCCGCCTCTTTCATATCCATTCGCTCGTTCCGGGGACGGGACTGATACTCGTCAACTAAATCCTCAATAGCACCCCGGTCAATGTCCGCAGATTCCTGTATGCTCATAGAAGGGAGTTACTGCAATTCCTCTTTGTCTCCATATCAAAGCATCGTCCATCGACCGGCCAAGACTGATCAACAGACAAGATAAAAACTGCATCCTCATACAGTGCGAATAACATCTATTCGGATGATTGGATCAACCCCGCTTTTTTTATTTGGGTAGGGTGAGAGGGTCGATATATGGGATTCAAGGAAATGCAGGAGGACACGGATTTCCTAAATACGATCTGGCAGGACGGTTCGTTCGTCGACTGGGACGACGCGACGGTCCACGTTCTCGCGCACGGCCTCCACTACGGCACGGGCGTCTTCGAGGGCGTCCGGTGTTACGACACGGAGAACGGCCCGGCGATCTTCCGCTGGGAGGAACACCTCGATCGCTTCTACGAGTCGACCAAGCCCTACGATATGGAGATTCCGTACTCCCGCGACGAGCTCACCCAGGCGACCCTGGAGCTCATCCGCCGGGAGGAACTGGAGTCCTGTTACATCCGCCCGGTCGCGTTTTATGGATACGGCTCGCTCGGCGTCAGCCCCAAGGACAACCCCGTGAACGTCGCCATCGCCGCCTGGCCCTGGGGCGCCTACCTCGGGGAGGAGGCCCTGGAGAAGGGCGTCGAGGTGATGATCTCCTCGTGGCGCAAGCACGCCTCCAGCCAGATCCCGACGAACGCGAAGACGACCGGCCTCTACGTCAACTCGATGCTCGCCGGCGAGGAGGCCCGCCGCAACGGCTTCACCGAGGCGATCGTCCTCAACAAGGAGGGCAACGTCGCGGAGGGCCCCGGCGAGAACATCTTCCTCGTCCGCGACGGCGAGATCTACACGCCCGGCCTCTCTCAGAGCATCCTCGACGGCATCACCCGGAACACGGTGATCGAACTCGCCCGCGAGCGCGGCTACACCGTCCACGACCAGGCCACGATCTCCCGCGGCGAACTCAACACCGCCGACGAGCTGTTCTTCTCCGGCACCGCCGCGGAGGTGACGCCGATCCGGAAGGTCAACAACGTCGAGATCGGCGACGGGACGCGCGGGCCCGTCACCGAAGAACTCCAGCAGGCCTTCTTCGACCTCGTCGAGCGCCGCACCGACGCGCACGACGAGTGGTTCACGTACGTCTGAGAATTCTCTTTTTCGTCGAGGCCGCGAAGTGCGGCGCTGCGCAACGGACTCGATCTGTGCTATCGAACGGGACGAACGCGGCTGTGATAGTGATTACTCTCACTGTTTACCGCCGAAGGCCGTCACCGGGCGTGGCGTTCGGCGGTAAGAGACGAGAGTAATCACTATGAGGCACCCCGCGTCTCACGGCGGACTGACCGATGCCGCGAGGGCCGTCACTCCGGCCGATACTGTTCGTCGGTCACCTGTTCCAGCCACTCGACGACCTCGCCTCCCTCTTCCTCTTGGATGGCGATGTGGGTCATCGCCTGCTCCGGCGTCGCGCCGTGCCAGTGCTTTTCGCCCGGCGGGAACCAGACCACGTCTCCCGGGCGGACCTGCTCGATCGACTCGCCCTCGCTCTGAACGAGCCCGCAGCCGGACGTCACGATCAGGGTCTGACCCAGCGGGTGGGTGTGCCACGCGGTGCGGGCGCCGGGCTCGAAGGTGACGCTCGCCCCCGCCGCGCGGGCCTGGTCGTGCGTGTCGAACAGGGGATCGATCCGGACGTCCCCCGTGAAGTACTCCTCGGGGCCTTCGGTGGAGGGCTGCGAACAGCCTCGCTGTATGTCCATCGTGTGGTCACCTCAGCGCGGATTAGGGCTGGACCTGATCCGTCGGGCGGACGAGGACCTCGTTGATGTCCACGTGGGGCGGCTGGGAGACCACGAACGCGATCGTCCGGGCGATGTCGTCCGGCTGGAGCGGGCGCATCGACTCGCCGAGCTCCTCGATCTGCTCTTTGATCTCCTCGTCGGCGATGGACTCCGGCAGCTCCGTAGCGACCGACCCCGGCTCGATCGTGGCCACGCGAATCCCCTCGGCGGCGACGTCCAGACGGAGCGAGTCGCCGAACATCTTCACCCCGGCCTTCGTCGCGTTGTAGTGCGAGGCGTTCTCCATCAGGAACCGTCCGACGACCGACGAGAGGTTCACGACGTGGCCGCTCTCCTGTTCCAGCATCGTCGGAACGACGGCGTGAGTGAGCTTCACGAGCCCGCTGAGGTTGACGTCGATCGTCGTTTGCAGGGTGTCTCGATCCACGTCCGCGATGTGGCTGAGGGGCATAATGCCCGCGTTGTTCACCAGAATGTCGATGCGACCGTACTCGTCGAGCGTCGCGTCGACGAGGGCGTCGATGTCGTCGTCGTTCGTAATGTCGGTCGGGACGACGAGCGCGTCGCCGCCCTCGGATTCGATCCCGGCTTGAAGTTCTTCTAGCTCGTCTTCGCGCCGTGCGGCGACGACGACGCTCGCGCCGCGGGACGCGAGGGCCTCCGCCGTGGCCTCGCCGATCCCGGAGGACGCGCCGGTGACAATCGCGACCTTCCCATCCAGTTCTGAACCGAAGTCGCCTGACATCACCTGAAGGGAGGCGCACGACGGGGGAGACGTTGATGCTATATGGAAAGGGCGTTTATATAGTCGGCGCGTCGAGCGAGGCGGTCAGGAGCTGGCGCTCGCCGCGGCGGAGGAGCGCCGAGAGGGAGGGCTGCGAGATGTCTAACTCCTCGGCGAGCTCCTCGGCTGTGACCTGCCGCGGGCTCTCGTAGTAGCCGCGCGAGACGGCGAGCGACAGGGCCTCGCGCTGGCGTTCGGTCAGCCCATCCCGGAGGAAGTCCTCGGACTCGGCGGCCTCGGAGGTGATCGAGATGAGGTCGAGCGAAATCCCGTGTTCCTCCATCGTCGTGCGGAATTCGGTGAACGTCTCGTGGTCTTTGAACACCTTCGTCTCGCGCCAGCCGTCCGGGGTTATGACCGTCGACTTCATCTTCGCCACCCCCGAGCGGCCGTCGTCGAGCGACGCAAACGGCGTCTCCGCGAGCTCGATATCGAGCTCGTAGACGGCTTTGTCGTCCGACTCCCCAAGCGACGTGACCTCTGTGACCTCGTCGAGCGCTTCGAGTTCCGCCTCCGAGACCTTGTCTGTGGCGTCTATTTCGACGACGAAGGTCTGGACGTCGGGCTGGAGGCACAGCGCGTGCGTACAGGTGACCTGGTCCGGCTGGAGCTCGGTCGTGATACTGACGAGCGGGAGGGACGGCGACCGGAGGAAAAATTCCGCGGTGACGGTCATATCGCAGTGGTACGGGCTCCGATGAATTAACAGTCCGGATTGGTCGGCACGCACTCCCCCCGTTTGCCGACGCACGCCGGTCGGTGCTGACAGCTCTCCTTCACGAATGGTGAGTGTGTTCGTCTGGCGGACTTAGCCGACACTATCGCACGACCTCACCCGGAGCTCGATGCCGGACGCCGCCGACTCCGAGATCCACGCCCGGACGCCGAAGCACTCGCGCTCGGCCACGTCGTACCTGTCCAGTACGGTCACCCACCACGGAGGGGACTGTTCGAGGTCCACCGGGCCGAGCCTGACCCGGGACCACGTTTCCGCTCCGGCCAAGCGCCCCCGAACGACGTAGTTCCCCGAGCCGATCCACCCCTCCGTTATGGTGACTTCCCCCGCCGAAACGAATCCCGAGTACGCCCCGCTTTCGGTCTCCGTGAGATCGTGTTCGGCCGGCGGGACGGTCACTGTCCTGTTCGCGACGCGAACCGCACCGCTCCGGGAGAACACCTGGATCTGGACGGTCGCGGACTGATTCTCCGTGGTCGCTATCGAGACGCCACCCAGGCGATGGTCGGGTTCGCCGGGGGCGACGAGCCCGATGCCGGTGATCGCCGAGAACAGCACCAACGCGAGGACGACGACGGACTTTGTACGGAGGGAGGGCATATCCGTAGTCCGTGGATTCGGCCCAAGAGGATTGCGGCACAGCGTCGCGCGTCACGTGAGAACGTTGTTCTCCCTTACGTGAGTCACCCGGATTCAATATTTTCCTGACCGACTCAGACGGCCACACCACCGACGAACAGAACGATACCCGCGATCGCGAGGAACGCGCCGAGCGCGCGCGTCAGTCGGTTCGACCCGGCGCTTCCACCGGTGACAAGACTGTATCTCCCGAACCGCTCGGCGTGATACGCCGGTCGCCTGCCGATGTCGATCCCGACGAGTACGAATACGACTCCCGTGAGCGCGAAGCCTACGTTCATCGCCGTCCCTCCCCGCTACGGATCGATGTGATGCACCGCTTCGGGCGACAGCAACCGCCCGGTCGGCAGCGCGATCCACCCGTTCGGGAGCAGTCGGATCCTCCCCTGGTGTAACACCCGTTCCTGTTTGTAGTCGCCGTACACCGTCGCCTTCTCGTACTCGATCACGGACTCGGCCGCGATGCCGTCGGCGACCTCGTCCCACACCGACGTCGTCGAGATGACCATACGCGGGGATCGACGCGGCGCGTATAGGGCTTTTTGCCCCGAGGCGGTCTTTGGCTACTCCTCGGAGCGCGCGTCGATGTCGATCGGCGGGCTGCGTTCCTCCTCGCCGAACCCGGCCGACAGCACCCGCGTGAGCGCCTCCTCGATGCGCTCGTCGGTCTCCGTGATGTCCTCGGATTCGACCTCCATCACGAACCCCGTGGTGATGTTCGGCGCCGTCGGCATAAAGAGCACCTCGCGGCCGTCGTCTGTGACCTTCCCGGTCTTGAACGCCGTCATCCGCATCCCCTCCCAGGGCTCGACCTTCACGGGCTTTTGGAGGTCCTCGGTCCCGGTGACCGCGGTCTCGACCGCGAGCTTCGAGGCGTTGTAGAGCACGCGGACCAGCGGCACGCGGTTCATCGCGGCGTCGAGGTACGCCTCGAACAGCCGGCCGATCGTCGTCCGCATCAGGTAGCCGACCGAGAGGACCAACATTATGAAGACCGTCACGGCGACGACGAACCCGATCGGCTCCGGCAGCTGCCGGATCACGGGCAGGTCGACGATCCGCGAGTAGAGGTAATTGAGGACGAACAGGATGACCAGGACCGGAGTCAGGACGATCAGGCCGCTTGCGAAATCGCGCCTCCACGAGGACATTTGTCGACTCAAAGATGCGGCCGCGGGGTTAAATGGCTGCTGTCGCGTCCTGGGCGCCTCGCCGCCCGAGAATCGTTCCCGAGAATGGGCCTGAACGCTTTTGAGCCTCCCCGTCGCTATCGGGAGGTATGCCCGTAATGGCGACCGACGACTTTTCCATCCACACCGACGGGTGCGAGCAGGTCGGCGACGGAATGCCGATCTCGGACCTCCCCGACGAAGTCACCTCCATCGACGACTTGGACTGTGAGTGTTGGGACCGCTTCGACTCCCTCGCGGAGTTCACATAACGGCCGCGGTGCGATCGACGGACTCCCGAGAGGGGTCGGGATAGGACAGAACCGGAATCGGGGACACTTTTGTGACTCCCCGCGGAGTCGACACGTATGCTCCTCGATCTGGTCGTCCTCGCGTTCTGGGCGATGCTCCCCGCCTACGTCCCGAACAACGTCGCGGTCCTCGCCGGCGGCGGGGCGCCGATCGACGGCGGCCGGACGATGGGCGGCCGCCGCCTCCTCGGCGACGGCAAGACCTGGCGCGGGACGGCCGTGGGCACGCTCGCGGGCGTCGCGCTCGCGCAGGCGCTCAACTTCCTCGGCCCGGTGGTCGTCCGACTGACGGGCGTGTCGGTCCCGGCGTTTCCCCTCCCCGCCGCGCTCGGTCTCGCCCTCGGAGCGATGCTCGGCGACATCGCGGCGTCGTTCCTGAAGCGCCGGACGGGCCGCGAGCGCGGCGCGGCGTTCCCCGTCGTCGACCAACTGGACTTCGTCGCCGGCGCGCTCGCGTGTGCCGCCCTCGCCGACCTCGGGTGGTTCCTCGACACCTTCTCGCTGGCCGTCCTCGGGGTCGTGGTCGTGCTCACGCCCGTGCTTCACGTCGCGACGAACGGGATCGCGTACCTGCTGGGGCTGAAGGAAGAGCCCTACTAACCCACCTTTTTCTCCGGGGTCCTCGGCCGCGCGGAGCGCGGCCTCGAACCCCCGACAAAAACCTGGAGGGAAAAAGGGCCGCGAGACTCGCATTCGCTCGTCTCGCGGTACAGCGACGGACTTCCCGCACCGCTTCCGCACCGCTTCCGCACCGCTTCCGCGCCGCTTCCGCACCGCCTCCGCACCGCCTCCGCACCGCCTCCGCGCCGCTTCCATGCCGCTTCCGCGCCGCTTCCGTACCGCCTCCGCACTACTCTCTGCGCCGAATCGTCCCGTTTAAGCGCCTCCCTCGCGCTCTCTCTGCCAATGGCGAACGACGAACTCATCACCGCGCTCCGGGACGCCGACGCCGTCAAGTTCGGGGAGTTCGAGCTCTCCCACGGCGGCACCTCCGAGTACTACGTCGACAAGTACCTCTTCGAGACCGACCCCCACTGCCTCGAACTCATCGCCGAGGCCTTCGCCGAGAAGATTCACGAGAGCAAGCTCGCGGGCGTCGCGCTCGGCGCCGTCCCGCTCGTCGCCGTCACGAGCGTCGAGACCGACCTCCCCTACGTCATCGCGCGCAAACAGGCCAAGGAGTACGGGACCGGCAACCGCATCGAGGGCCGCCTCTCCGAGGGCGAGGAAGTCGTCGTGCTGGAGGACATCGCGACCACGGGCAAGAGCGCGCTCGACGCCGTCGAAGCCCTCCGGGAGGCGGGTGCGGTCGTCAACCGCGTGCTCGTCGTCGTCGACCGCCAGGAGGGCGCGCGCGAACGGCTGGCCGAGGCCGACGTCGAACTCGACGCCCTGGTGACCGCCGAGGACCTGCTCGCCGACGCCGACCGCTGAAAAATTCTCTTCCGCTGTCAAATCCACGTTCGTGGTTCTTTCTTCCGTATTCCGTATCGACGTATTCATACTTACGCAACCGCGCACATCGTGATATGAACAGAGCGGAGAAGGCGGCCCTCCAGTTACAGGCGGTCGCGGTCCTGCGGATGCTCAAGGAGACGCGCACGTACGACGAACTCGAATCGCTCACCGACCTCCCCGCGGGCGACCTCAACCGCTACGTCAACGGCCACGTCCTCCCGGGGATCGAACGCGCCCGCGAGGTCGTCGAGGGCGTCGGCCGCGACGCGCTCGCGGCCGAACTCGAAGCCCGCGTCGAGTTCGACGACGAGGGCTACGTCGACAACTCCGGCATCGTCTTCGATCAGTCCTTCCTCGATCTGGTCGCGCCCGTCGCCGCCAACGCGCTCGGCTTCGAGCGCCCCGACGTCGTCCTGACCGCCGCCACCGACGGCATCACCCTCGGCGCGGCGATGGCCGGCTACTTCGACGCCCGCGTCGCCTACGCCAAGAAGTCGAAGGAGACCGCCGTCGAGGAGTTCATCGAATCGCGCCAGCGGCTCGCCTCCGGGATCGAACTCACCTACTACCTCCCCGCCCGCGCCATCTCCCGCGGCGAGCGCGTCCTCGTCGTCGACGACCTCATCCGCTCGGGCGAGACCCAGGAACTCCTCCTCGACATCGCGACCCAGGCCGACGCGGAGGTCTCGGGCGTCTTCGCGCTCATCGCCGTCGGCGACGAGGGCATCGAGCGCGCCCGCGACCTCACCGACGCGCCCGTCGGCGCGCTCTCGACGTTCGACGCCGAGTGAGGCGGCCGCGACCGCAACGCCGGCGGGGTGATGGGGGCGGCGCGCGGATCCCCGATATGACAACCCTTATAATACAGATCGAGGATATGCTCAGACGTGCATTATGGGCCTCGTTGATTCCGTCGAGAACTTCTTCGATGTACAAGAACACGGATCCTCGTTCCGGACCGAGATCCTCGCGGGACTGACCACGTTCCTGACGATGTCCTACATCGTCGTGGTGAACCCCTCGATCCTGGCCGGCATTCCGGACGCGAAACCGGGCATCATCCTCGCGGGCTTTTCGCCCGCGGAGGTCCGGTCGATGCTCGCGGTCGTCACGATCCTCGCGGCCGCGACGGCGACGTTCGTGATGGCGTTCTACGCCAACCGACCGTTCGCGCAGGCGCCTGGGCTCGGCCTCAACGCCTTCTTCGCCTTCACCGTCATCGGCGCGCTCGGCGTCCCCTGGCAGACCGCGCTCGCCGCCGTCGTGGTCGAGGGGCTCATCTTCATCCTCCTCACCGCGATCGGCGCCCGGGAGTACGTGATCCGGCTCTTCCCCGAGCCCGTGAAGTTCGCCGTCGGGACCGGGATCGGCCTGTTCCTGGCGATCATCGGCCTCCAGGCGATGGGCGTCGTCGTCGACGACACCGCGACGCTCGTCACGCTGGGCTCTATCGCCTCCGATCCCGTCGCGATCGTCTCGGTCGTCGGCCTCTTCTTCACGTTCGCGCTCTACGCCCGCAACGTCCCCGGCTCGATCATCATCGGCATCGTCGCGACCACCGTCCTCGGCTGGGCGGTCACGACCTTCGGCCCGATCGCGCCCGACGCGGGGCTCGTCGCGGGGTCGCGGGCCGTCCAGTACGACATCACGCCGCTGGCGGGCGGGTTCGTCGCCGGGTTCAGCCAGGTCGAGGCGTTCACCTTCTCGCTCATCGTCTTCACGTTCTTCTTCGTCGACTTCTTCGACACCGCCGGCACGCTCGTCGGCGTCGGCCAGGCCGGCGGCTTCCTCGACGAAGACGGGAACCTCCCGGACATCGACAAGCCGCTGATGGCCGACGCCGTCGGGACGACCGTCGGCGGGATGCTCGGCACCTCGACGGTCACCACCTACATCGAGTCCGCCTCGGGCGTCGAGGAGGGCGGCCGCACCGGCCTGACGGCGCTCACCGTCGCGGTGCTTTTCGTCCTCTCGCTCGCGATCGTGCCGCTCGCGGCCGCGATCCCGCTGTACGCCTCTCACATCGCGCTCGTCGTCATCGGCGTCGTGATGCTCCGGAACGTCGTCGACATCAACTGGAACGACTTCACCCAGGCGGTCCCCGCCGGGATGACGATCCTGGTGATGCCCTTCGCGTACTCGATCGCCTACGGCATCGCCGCGGGCATCGTCTCGTACCCGCTGATCAAGCTCGCGGCGGGTCGGCGCGAGGACCTCCGCCTCGGCCACTGGGTGCTCGCGGGCGCGTTCGTCGTCTACTTCGTCGTCCGGACCGGCGGCGTCCTCACCGACCAGGTGTAGCGGCCCGCCGGCCCTCGCTGGCGGCGACCGCAAGAGATTCAAAAGCCACACCCTGAGGCCGCGGTGTGACGATTTCGCCTTCGCTCTCTCGCTCGACTGCGGTCCGCGGTCTCGCGCTCCTGCTCGTCGTTTCCTTGCTGGCGCCGTCGGCGGTCTCGGCGCTGACGTACGATCCCGCCGAGGAGACGAGTCTGGAACAGGGGACGATCGCCAGTCCCGCCGGCGGCCCGACCGTCATCAGCACGCAGGGCTACACCTTCCAGGGCAACACGAACCCGAAGAAGCCGGCGCGGATCGTCTCGGTCGACCGGCGCGGCGACCTCCGCTGGACCCACGACGACCGGGTCGGCGGCGACGCGTGGTTCTTCGACGTCGACCCGCTGCCGAACGGGAATCTCTTGGTCTCCTCGCCCCGCGCCGGCGACACGCTCGTCTTCGAGCTGGACCCCGAGACGCAGGAACGCGTCTGGGAAGAGCGGTTCAATATGACCGACACCCACGACGTGACCTACATCGGTGAGGACCGCATCGCCATCGCGAATATGCGGGAGTGGAACGCCTCCGCCGAAGTGAGCGACGACCGGGTCGTCGTCTACAACCGCTCGAAGGGGGAGATCACCTGGGAGTGGTACTTCAAGAACCACTTCCCCGCGAGCACCGACGGCGGCTACAACGACGACTGGTCCCACGTCAACGACGTCGATCCGGTCGGCGAGGACCGCCTCCTCGTCTCGCCGCGCAACTTCGACCAGGCGATCGTCGTCGATATGGAGACGAAGGAGATCGTCGAGCGCCTCGGCAGCGACGATGACTACTCGGTCCTCCGCGAACAGCACAACCCCGACTGGCTCCTGAGCGAGAACGGCACGCCGACGATCCTCGTCGCCGACAGCGGGAACAACCGAGTCGTCGAGTACGCGAAGGACGGCGGCGAGTGGGTCCGGACCTGGAGCGTCGGCGGCGACTCGCTCAACTGGCCGCGGGACGCCGACCGGCTCCCCAACGGCAACACGCTCGTCACCGACACGCTGAACCACCGCGTGGTAGAGATCACGCCCCGAGGCGAGGTCGTCTGGGAGTACTACGCCACCTGGGGCCCCTACGACGCCGAGCGGATCGGGACCGGCCCCGAGTCGTCGGGGCCGACGATCCGCGATCTGAACGCCAGCGGCACCTACGAGATCACGGGCAGCGCACAGCTCACCGCCGGCGGCGAGGGCGGCGTCGGCTTCGCGGGACGGATCCGCGCGACGTTCGCCGGGACTCCCCTGGAGGGTCCGATGACCGAGTTCGCGACCCGCTGGGCGCACGTCACGCCGTGGCTCCGCCCGGTCTGGATGTCCGGCTGGGACTTCGCGTGGACCATCGGCGCCGTCCTCGTCGGGCTCTGTTGGACCGGCGGGGAACTGGTCGCCGCGCGGCGGCGGATCCTCGTCGGGGTCCGGCGGCTCGCCGATCGATGGGCGTGACCTCCGCCGGCCGCAGTCCGTCGGCCCGCTCTCGTGCGCCCCGCGCGCACTCGACCGCGTGACTCTTTAGACCGGCTTTCCTACCTGGGAGCGATGTCAGATCTCGTCCTGTACGAACTCGAAGGCTGTCCGTACTGCGCGAAAGTCAAGGACAAACTGGCGGAACTGGACCTGGAGTACGAGTCCGTGATGGTCCCCTCGGCGCACGCAGAGCGGACCGAAGTCGAAGAGATCAGCGGCCAGACGGGCGTGCCCGTCCTCGTCGACGAGGCACACGGCGTCGAGGGGATGCCCGAGAGCGACGACATCGTCGCGTACCTGGAGAAGACGTACGGCGAGGCGTCCTGACGGTCCCACGTCGCAATCGCGATCCGAGACCGAAGCTCCCTGTTTTCAGGCCTCGGTCGGCTCCTGAGAGCGGTCCCGGATGAGGTCCCGAATCTCATCGGGGTCGTCGATGTCGGCGAGCTCCTCGCAACTGACCAGGGCGGTGCCCTCGACGGCGTCGCGCTTCGATTGGTCCTCGGTGAAGTAGACCGACCGCGTCCGGGTGACCTCGCCCAGCGAGGACATGATCCGGGCGCGCTTTTCGGCGCTCCGGGTGAACGGCGAGTGGCCGGTGAGCATCGGCGTGAAGTCCCGGCTGCGCCCCTCGTCCTCGCTGACGGCCTTGAACGGGGCGCGGGCCGTCGGGTGGACGGTGAACCCCGCCCGCGTCAGCACGTGGACGACGTGCTCGTCGTCGGACTCGGGGTCGGGGTCGTCGGGCGTCGGCTCGGCGTCGCGGACGTCCTCGGCGCCGTCCATCACCTCGACGGGGCTGGAGAACGGCTGGTCGAACAGCTCTTCGAGCTGGATCGCCACCTCGATCGAGGCGTTCATCCCGTCTTCGTACTTCGAGACGGTGCGCCGGGAGACGCCGAGTTCGGTGGCGAGCTGTCCGAGGCTCCAGCCGCGCTCCTCGCGTTCGTCCGACAGCAGGTCGCCGTCGATGTTGACGTAGAGCCCGCCCGGGGCGGCGTAGATCAGCGGCGGCACGCCCTCGACGAACAGCTCCATCGCCGAGTCGGGGTTCAGCACTGGAACGCCGTGCCGGAAGTAGACCACGCCGGGCTTGAGGTCCTCGTCGCGGGTCCGAAGCCCGATCACCATCGGGGTCGCATCGAGGTAGGTCCCGAGCCGCCGCATCTCCTCGCCGGTCCTCCCGTCGAACGCGTCGATGTTCCCCAGGATCTTGAGGAGGAGGAGATCGTCGCCGCGCCGTGCGGCGATGTCGAAACTCTTCGGCCGGATCGCACAGCGGTCGCTGACGAGGAACCCCGCGTCCTCCAGCATCGCCGTGACGTTTCCGACTAGCGCGGACCGCGACATAGCCGTGTATAAGTCTTTCACCGCATATATGCGTTGTGCCGCGGGATTCCGCCGTCGCGTCCGGCGATTCGACGGCGCCGTTCCGGTCGCCTTTATTATCCGAGACCGGCGTGTTTAGTACCCTCCGATCAGTAATTTCCGCGCCCGGCGTGGAGTTCGCCGCCGGCGCTCGTCCACCCCTCGTGAGACCCCTCGAACTCGACCTGTTCGACCCGCTGGGTGTATTCGTTGAAACTGTTGGCGAAGAACCATCCCCACTCGTTCGCGCCCCAGAGTTCGACGGGGCCGACGCGGACGACCGTCGTCGGCGCGGTCTCGTAGTCGGCGTAGAGGTCCGCCCGGAACGCGGTGCAGGTCTCTGCCGGACCGTCCCAGACCGGATCGCACGCCCCCGGCGCGTAGCCGTAGGTCGCCGAGAGGAGACTGGCGTTGCCGCGCGGGTATCGCGTCTCGATGAGTCCGTTCTCGATACCGTTCCCGAAGGGTTCGACGGTGACCTCGGCCAGTATCTCGTATCGGGTCAGCGCGGGCCGGAGGGACAGTCCCGTCATATTCTCGGGGATTTCCGCGGGGGTGACCGTGCCCGGACGGGCCAGCGAGCCGTTCTCGGTGACCAGGTAATACCGCTCCTCGCCGACGATCTCGTCGGCTTCGATCGCCAGCATCGGCCCGCGGTCGGTCTCGGCGACCCGCGCCGTCCAGTTCGGTTCGGGGCCCTCGTAGTTCGAGATCCGTACCGACTCCACCGTGGGCGTCCCGTCGGGATCGACCGGGAGGGGGAGATACAGCGTCGCGTCGGCGAGCGTGCCGTTCGTGCTCACCTCCGCCGAGTAGTGGTACGTCGCCGTCGTGTTGCGGTCCTTCTGCGCCTCGAAGAACGCTGACACGCCCGCCGCGGCGCCGACGACGAGCAGGGCGAAGACGAGCACGAGCGTCGCACCGATGCGGAGCCGACGGTCCATACGCCCCCGATCGGCCGCGTCGGGCTTGTAGGTTCGCAGGCAGCGTCGCCGACGCCTCCCGCCCACGCCCCGCCAGCTATTTGTCAGTTCGGTGATTAGATTTCGGGGTGGATCGACGTGACCTACTGTGTCGGGGCGCCGCCGCGGGCACGCTCGCGCTCGCGGGGTGTCTCGGGGGCGACGACCCGGCGTTCACCGACGGCTTCGAGTCGGGGCTGGACGGCTGGGAGCCCGCGGCGGCGATCGGGCCCGAGGTCGACCTCGCGGACTTCGACTGGGAGGTCGCCGTCTCCGACGCCCAAGCGGCGAGCGGGGACCGATCGCTCCGGATCTGGAACGAGGGCGACTACGACGACGGCGTGACGTGGGCGACCCGTCCGGTGTCGATCTCCACGGACGGGACCTCCCGGATCAACGTGACCGCGCAGTTCTGGAGCGAGTCCGAGTCGTTCAACACCCTCCGTGACGCCGTGATGCGCCTCGGTCCCGAGCGGCCGGCGGCCGAGGCGGACTTTCCGGATCCGGGGCTCAACACGAGCGCGCTGAGGGAGACGCCCTACGGCGGGCTCCGGGAGCCGCTGTGGCTGGCCGACGGGTGGCGGGAGTACACCTTCGAGTGGACGCTGCCGGCGCTTTCGACGGACCAGCTGTACCTCTCGGTGGGGACGAGCGTGATCTGGGAGGGCGACGCGGAACACTACGTCGACGAGGTCGCAGTCGAGACGCACTCGTCGTAGACGATTCGATCATCTGAGCGAGTCAGACAGTAGAGAAATCGTATATCACAAAAATGACTTTTCTTTCGTAACTGATTAAATACAAACATAAAATTGCGTAGGAAGTATTACTAAATCTTGTGGTATGTGTCGAACATAAAATCTCTGAACCTCGCCGAAAACAGCTACAAATAACGCTGAATCGGTATGAGTGCCGATCTTGAGTATTTATTTTCTGACTGCTTAAATCTCTGTGTGAAACGACGGTTTCACTCTACGGTGGAGTTATCGTATCATCGAATTTAGCAGTATCTGGAATGGTTGGGTCACTGATCGCTGGGGTAAGTACCCCCGTCCCGCTTCAGACTGGTGGAGAGATCACTGGAAACATCGAGAACTTCGGTGCGGCCGTCGCCGTGGGGCTCGCCGCCTTCGGAGCCGGATACGCCGAACGCGGTATCGGTGCCGCCTCGGTCGGCGCACTGGCGGAGAAGGAGGACCTTTTCGTCCGGGTACTCATCCTGACCGTCCTCCCGGAGACGCTGGTCATCCTCTCGCTGGTCGTCGTGTTCCTCGTCGGCCAGGGCTGATTCCCTGATCGCGACGGCCGCTTCTCCGACCTGTAGCGGTTCGAACGAAGAAGCCTCTCTCGGATTTTGGTACCGAACGGAATTAGGTGGCTGGGGAGTTGCGGCCCCAGATTCCTGGCGGCTGAAGACCGCCAGGTTTGGGGATGGGCCAACACGGATACCAGACCATTCGACCGCGAGGGGATTCGGCTACGGGAATACCGTCAATCATCACAGATCCTCCGCGATGAACTCCTCGCGTCGAATCATCTGCTCGCGCTTCGACGCCTGATCATAATGCCGATCGAGCGTCTTCTCAGTCGCGTCGGCACGGTCACTCAGAACAGCCTTCGGAGTTCCCGCGTCGAGGTGCGCTGTCAGCGAACCCGTCCGGATCATATGCGGAGACCGGGATGAGGGACAAGTGCTCGCCTTATCGTGCTGCGTCGCCTCGCAGATGTTCGGGTCGCGATCGTGCGGACACTCTATCCCGTACATACACGGCCGCGTGACCCGGTACATATCCTGCTTGATCGTACCGAGAGATACCCGGCCGTACTTTGTGGTCAGAAGCGGAGTACGATCGTGATCATCACGGACCTTCTGCCGAGGGCCGTTGATATAATCACGAAGCGTCTGAGCAAGGGATTCGTTCTTGATGGCACAGTCCCGCTCGGACCACTTCCCGTTTTTCAGCGGTGTCCCCGTTTCTGGGCGGTGCCGGAACTCCAACACGGGCGTATCGCCGCTATCATCGAAGTCGCGAAGGTCGAAAGAGCGAATACCACCCCGGCGTGCCGACAGACGCCAGATCAGTAACATCTCGACGTGGGGACGAGATGCGTACTGATACTGTTCGAGGTATTCGAGAGCCTTCTGCGCTCGTCCGGTTTCGAGCCGATCCTCGTTGACGTCTTCGCCTTTCCGGACAGTCGGAAGCAGGATCTTCTCAGCTACGTCAGAGTCAACCGCGTTAACTGAAGCGAGCACCCGAAGGAACTGGCGGACGGTCGAGATCTGGCCCTGAAGCGAGACCTTCTTGAGTCCATCCTCTTCGCGTCGATGGACTCGATAATTGTGTATCGTAAGGCCGTCAACCTCGGCCATATTCGAAATCCCTTGCTCTTCGAGCCATTCAACGAACGCTTCGATTCGATATCGATGAGACTTGAGAGTCGCCTCACTCAGATCATCCCAGCGCTGTTGAAGGTAGATGTCTTTCGCGACGCTGGGAGCGACCTCGCGGAGTTCGTCACTCACCAGTAACCACCTCGATCGAACTGGCGACAGACCCGATGCTGTTTTCAAAATGCGGCGTTTCGTCTTTCGTGCGGGCTTTGCCCGCGAAGATGGCTTTGCTCATCACAGGGAACGAAGCCACTTGGGGCCGTGTTCTAGCACGGTCCCGTTCTTCATCAACCGACCAGAGTCATCAGTATCCTACTCGGTGGCTCCGCACTGATACTATCTATACTAACCGGTGTTATAGTTTCGGGTCATATAGATAGCTACGATACTCAGGTTATAACATCCTCTCGTAACGATCGAATATATGCGAAAATCGGGCAAATGGATGGTTCTCCTCGATGAACGCATTCTCGAACTTCTTGAGGAGGACGAAGGGGGGTTTATGCGACCGTCCGAAATCGCCGATGACAGCAGGATCCCATATAGCCGCGCTTATGTGGGTCAGCGCTGCCAGAAATTGGCTGAGAACGGTCTTCTGCAAGAGGTCTCAACCGCAGTCTATCGGATCACGGAGGAAGGAAGAGCATATCTCAAAGGTGAATACAACGCATCAGAATCGAGTGATGTTTCTGTTGAAACGAGTGGAGAAAGCCCTGAACAAGGAAGTGATCAGGCAAGATAATGACTGTTCGACGTAACGGGCCCTGGATGTACCCCACCGACGAGCGGATCCTTGAACACTTGGCAGAGAATTCGTGGGCGACACCGAAGACGATCGCCCGAGAGACCCATTTAGAGAACATCGAGATCGACGAGCAGTATATCCAACAACGCTGTGATCAGCTGGTAGATCGAGAGTTGATTGCGCCAGTCTACGATGATATGTATGAGATCACCTCGTGGGGGCTGGCGTACCTTCGAGGTGATCTGGACGCTGGGACTCTTCCCCGTTGGTCGATAAGATAATGTGCGCGTCCCCCACGAGGAGGGACGCGCACACCCCACCGTTACCTTATGATCCAAGTTGGTGGGATGGGGGGGAAACGGTTCAACTCCAGAAAAGGTAAATAAAATAATTATTCAAATCTTGATCCAAGATCATCTGCTTCTTCGATGTCTTCTAAAAATTCATTTAATACTTCTTTTTCTTTTTCAGAAAGAATCAATTCCGCACGTATATGATCTAAATTCTCGAATCTCTCGTCAACAGTTACAATAGCGCTAGCCCCGGACTCTTCTGCTACTTGGGCAAAGTATCCATCCCATCCTTCGATATTATATATTGTTGAATATTCAAACGAATTATTCAATATATCATATGAGAATTCATTATACCAATAGATATTAGTGGATTCTATAAAGTTCTGCATTAGTTCTGATGCTGTTCTGTTTTTTAGATAGTATGTACCTCGGAGAACATGATGAGCTCCTACTACAGCAGGATATGGAACAATCGCAGTCACTTCGCCTTGTATAGCTGGCCGTATGTATTCTAACGCCGTTTCACTAACAGGAGTTCCAGCGTGGGCTAAAGCTATCGGGCCTACATCAAATAAATAGGGACCGGATCCAGGACTTAGCATCAATCACGGGAATTGGGAGTTATTGATCTACGGTGACGAGTTGAATGGGGATCATCCGGAACTTCACTTGGGTCCGCACGCTCAATGTCTCCTTGTTCCAGTCTCAAATTCGTCTGGCGGATATTGTCTATAATTTCTTCCGGATCTGAATCTATATCTCTGCTTTTGTGCCCAGGAGAGGAGTGAGGCTTATTCTCGAATTCAGAGAGGACCTTTTGAATCTGGTGGATATCTGATTCAATAGTCTTCGAACCTTCCCTAAACTCGGAATCTTCAACAATAGAGGTGTTAAGTACCGATTCAATAATTTGGGCTATCCGGACGCGGCTCTGATGCGGTTCAGCACTCGCAGTTCGTTGGGTATGATGCCAGCGCGTCGTAGTACTCATTGGTCTACTAACTTGTTACTGAATTCTTGAACCTTTTCCCTTTTCTCGGCAATGAACTCCGTTCGGTCAGGAGTTACGATCTCATCGTCTACTATAGAATGACTAATTTTGGTTTTATCTCCTTCATCACGTCTTGATATGACGTAATTTTCTGAGTCGTATGTGAGCTGAACTCCATCTATTTTGAATTTTGAATCCCTATCAACTGGTATATTCAGTTTATCAATATTTATATCAGATTCCAGCATAAAATTGAGCTGTGAAAGTGTGAGCTCGCCGTATTCATCTATAATTGAATTGATAAACCTTTGGCATTGAGCGGTTGAATCAGCGTCACCCTCAATGTGGATATGTACGTCAGTATCTTCGTCTACCTCAATAAAGATACTATTTGACACGTCCTCCAACGAAACTGGACCACGAGGTATATTCTCAGCATAGAGTATAACTGATTCTTCGACACTTTCCTCATTAATATCTACTATCTGGTTAGAAAAGCGCGAAGGCTCAGAAATACTTTGTATAAATTCGAGAATTTCCAATAGCTCTTCCTCGGATGGCTCATCCAAACGTAAGAATGCACAGAGTGTAAAGCGAGAAGGCTCGAACCGGAATTTGGAATCTGACATCGGTTTGGAATTGAGGTTGCGAGTAAATCTGTGTCGCTCGGTGTTATTTCTTTCTACCAAAAGCTATCATACTGATCACCGAAATCCCTCCACTCGACGGTACGGCCACGTTCCGGGCGTGCGGCGCTTCGCGCCGTTCCGGGCTACCGCTGGGTCCGTTGCGTCTCGCTCCGGTCACAGGAGACCGCGACCGCAGTCTCGTGGGACCGCCCCGACGGTGGGAGTGTTCCTAGTCGTCGGGGCCGCGATCGCGGAGTTCCACTAAGAGTTCCGACCAGGAAAGGTCGAGGTCGAAGAGGTTCGAGCGGAGGTTCCAGCTCCACGGCGCGGGCTCATCGGGGTCGTATTCTACCGAGGTCGCTTCGAGTGATTCGACCGGCCCACCGAACAGCTGTTCTGTCGGCCGATCCGAGTCAGCAGGCCAGCTCCGATAGAACTCGATGGTCTTCGGCTCGGTCTTGTAGAACGCCAGCGACGTGAGGCGCTTCATCTCCGGATCGACGTCTTTCCCCGTGTGACCGATCACGATCACCAGCTCGACGCCGAGTTTGCTCATCCGCTTGAGGAGTGGAGACCACTGGGTTGCGACATCGTGGGAGTTCGTCCGCGCGTCGAAGTGGGTCGAGCCCTCGTCGATCACGACCGCTTTCGGCCGGTCGCGGTGTTCGAGCAGGCGCTCGGCGAGATCGTGGCAGGTCGTTACTCGTTCGTCGACGATACTCGCGCGGGCATTGCTCAGGATCAGGAGATCGTCCCAGAGCGTGCGGCCGAGTTCGACCAGAAGCCACGCGCTGTTTGTCTTGCCCGTGTTCGGATCTCCCGCTGCGAGGACTGTGGTCAGCGCACCGTCGCGATCGAGTTCGTCGAGGATGCGGGCCGGGAGGGTAAGTGCGCTCGCGTCGAGATCCTGTTCAGTGATCCCGACGAGGTACGACATCGCCTCACCGTCTCCCCGTTTGACGGCTCGCGTCGCGCTTTCCGATCGAAGGTGCGCGTCGACGACTTGGCCGAGGCGGGTCTCCTCGAACGCGCCGAGGTCGTCGCTGATCGGTTCATCGTAGAGGAACGAGAGGACGTCGTGATCCTCTTGTTCGAGCGGGAGGCCAGCGTGCGAGAGGAGATCCGCCTCGTTGTCCATCCGGCCGCGAGCCTGTTCGTAGAGCTTCGCCGCGGTCAGGAGATGTTCGTTGACGTTAGTCATCCGTGGCGGCCTCCGTTTGCTTCGTGGCAGCTGCGTCAGCAGCGGCATCGAGATCCGGGCTGTCGAAGTCGTCGAGAGGATCATCGTCGCGATCGCGGATGTGCCGGTCGAGGTCGAACTGTTCTATCGCGTCGTCGATGGCTCGGTTGATCGACTCGCCGCGATCCGGGAGCGTGGATTTCTCGAAGGTTTGGACCACCGAGAGCACGGCCTGCCTCGTGGCAGACCGGACGATCGAGAAGACCTGCGTCTCGATGGCGAATCCGCGCTGGGCGTCCTGTTCGAGGACGTTCCGGAGTTCGTGGACTTTCGAGAGCGCGATCATCAGCTCGCGGTCGTCGAGCGTACCCGGCCAGACACCTTCGACCGTGTTGGCTTCGAGATCGACGTTCTTCCCGAACGCGAGTGAGGGGCTGGACCAGTAGAGCTGACCGTCGACGACTTCGACCTCTTTCCAGCGCGGTCGGGGCCAGCGATAGATTCCGGCACCGTCGAGATCGAGGAGATCGACGTCGACGAACCAGACCCAACCGGGGCCGTCGAACAGATCAGCCGCGCGGCCAGCTGTCCAGCGCCCGACCGTGAACATCGAAAGGACGAACGCGAGGCCGCCGATTTTGAACGTCCGGGGAATCTCGGTTCCCGTGACGAGTAGTATCGCGAGGGTGATCAGCGAGACCGCGCCGAGCAGGTACTTCCCGCGGACGACGAGCCACACGAGCGCGCGGAACCACCGGGGATCTGTCGGGGATTCCTGGTATCCCTCGTGAGTGTCGTCATCGTCGACCTGTTCGGGCTCGGGGGAAGATTCGGAGTCGGACATCAGGCGACACGCTCCCCTTCCTTCGCGACCGCAGAGCGTTCGAGGACTAATCGATAGAGGACCATCAGCGCGACACCAGCAGCGGACGCGAGGCCGGCATTACGAACGTCGGCCGCGGTCCAGGGACCGGAGATCAGCGCGCTGCCCTCAGACGTCTTGATAAAGTGAAGGACGCCGTTCTGCCGAGAACGGTCAGACGAGATCCAGACGCGGGTATTCGGCGGAGCATCAATCTGGACGGTCACACGCTGCCCCGGTCGGATGTTGGTCGATTCAAAGGAGGCCGAACCAGAGGAAGCATCAGTCTGTTTGACAGCGAGCAGTGAGATCGAGGTGAACCGCTCAGACTCGATGGTCAGCGTCAGAACGCCGGTCGAGCGGTCATAGCTCTTCTCGACAACCGTAGTATAGTCATCGACCTGGAGGAGTGCAGTTGAGTTATCAGCCGAGGTCGTCGTCGGAGTTGTTTCGGTCGACTGCGCCGCTGCGGGAGGCGCAACGAGTAGCCCGAGCAGTACAACAGCTACGAGTGTGAGTTTCAGGTTCATTGTGAACGGGTAGGGATGGGAAAAGGTGGTTCGCTACCAGGGCAGGAGATCGAGGCCAGTCCAGCGCCAGTCAGGGATACCCAGGAAGTCGAGGGCCATCCCTGTGAGGTCGATGCCGAGCGAGGTGCCCGCCACGACGAGCAGGACTGCGACCGCGATCAGCCGCCACGGTAGGAGCTTGAGCACGAGCCAGTACATCCTACTGGTCAGACCTCCCGAGCAACATCGCAGCGGCAGCGAGAGCAACGACAGCTATCACCGTCTTCGAGGAGCCGCCGAACGCGCCGCCGCCTGCGCCGTTGTTCATCTGCCTTTGGTCGATCTCCCGCGAGAGGTTCCCGAGGTCGCGGATCAACTGATTCACCTCAGACGAGTTCGAGGTGACGTAGTTGTATTCGACCGTCTTGACGACCTCCTTCGTCTTCCCGGCAGAGGTGTACGCTCCGTCGAGCGTGAAGTTCTGGTCCAGCTGCATCCGAGTTCCGTCCTCGCGGATGAAGAGCACCGGATCCGAGAAATTCGCGGGATTGTAGGTCTTGTTGACCTCCCAGGAGCCATTCGGTGGATTGCCGAACAGCATCCCCGTGTGGTTCGCGTTCTGGTACGAGATCGTCATCGTGCCAGTATTGTTCAGATCCGGCGTCGGGACGCCCATCGCGGAGGTGGCCGCGAGGATGTTCGCGTAACTCGCGGTCCCGTTCGCGGCAGCAGAGCCGTACTGGAACATCAAGTTCGTCCGGCTCAGGAGGTCCGTGGCATTGATCTGGCCGCTCTCGAAGTCCTCGTAGGTTTTGTTCACCAGATCGTTCGCCTGATCCTGGAGGTTGTTGTTGTACTGCTCGATTTGGTGAGCAGTGTCAGTGTACTCGGTCGAGTCGAGGATGATCTGGTCGTTGAAGTTCGAGTTCGGAGCCGAGACAGTCAACTCGACACCAGTCGTCGGCTTGTTCACAGCCGAAGGAGCAGTGGTATTGCGACTGTTCAGCGCAGTCACCTTCTCGTCGACCCGGCGGTCTGTGTATCCGTTCGGGCCGTTACTCCACTTGTAGGTGAAGACGATCCGACGGGACTCGACGACCGAGCCATTCAGCAGGGTGACGTTCACCGTGTCGATCCGCTGGACCGGACCACCGTAGTCACCGCGAGTCTGACCGATGGCGTTCCAGGAGATGAACCCACTGCCGATATCACTGAAGTTCTCAGCATTGGTCTCAGTCACGTTGACGTTCGTGACGTGAGTGTTCCAGGCGGAGATCAGATTCCGCTGCTTTTTGGTGTAGTACGCGGAGATCGCCTGCCGCGCCTTCGATTTGGCGACGGCTTTCGAGGTGCCGTTCTTGTAGGCGCGAGCAATCGCAGCCTCGGCCTTCATCCAGGCGATGTTCCGCGAATCCTCGATGGAGTTGTCCAGCACCGTATCGAACTGTTGTGCCTGGGCCTGACTGCCTACCAAGTCCTCGTAGGCGTCGATCTTCCGCTCGGTGGCAGTCTCACCGTCGACCGTCGGGAGATCGCTGCACCGTTGAAGATCGAGGAGGCCGAAGGAAACCGCACTCCAGGCCCACTCTTCGTAGTCGCTGTTCGCACAGGTTTCCAGAGCTGCGGCAGAACCAGCGGACCCGGCGATGCCGGACGTGATGAGCAGCAGCGCCATCAGCACCGAGGCGAAGCGATGTCTCATATGACACCTCCGGTCTCAGCGAGGATGGCACAGCCAGCGGCGAAGACGGTCACGCCGTAGCCGATACCTCCGATTAGCCAGCGTTGTTTTCTTGAAAAACTCATTGTGAGGGAGTTTACCGGACGGCGACGAACCAGCCGAAGAGGGTCACAGCGAACGCGAGCTGTGCGCCGAGCGGACTGGTGCCGCCGAGGTCGTTGATCAGAGTGGTGATCTCCGAGACGTACTGGTAACCGAGTGTGACCACGGGAACAGCGCCGAGGGCGATCTGTTCCCAGGTTTCGTAGTTCTCGAACCGCTTGGTCTCCGAGGACATAAACGCGGCCGCGTAGACGGCGATGCCCGCGAGTGCCGCGTGCTCGGTCGTGAGCGAGTAGTTCGAGAACCACGTGAGCGTGATCTCGGTGATACCTCCGAACTGGTACAGCGAGGTGGCGACGAAGACGACCGAGAAGATGGCCGGGAGCGTCCGGAGGTTCGCGTACTCCGAGAGCGCGCCGGTCATCGACGAGCTGTAGGACGAACTCATTAGCTACCTCCGGAGACCTTACAGTGAGTCGGGAGGTATTCCTCTCCGTTACTCATTTCCACCTCTTCAGTAGCTCGTGCGATCCAGACAGTATCGCCGTCTTCGATGTTTCCGTTGAAGTAGGCCCGCTTTGCTTCGTCCCGTGCGAAGTAGCGAATAACCTCATCACGGTTCTCGTCCTTGATCCGGAAGAGGACCCAGGGGCCGTACTGGTTTTCACCTTCGACTGTTCCAAGAACTACGCCGAGGATTTCCTCCCCAGAGGCGAGTTCGATTTCGGGCTCTTCTCCGTCAGTGCGCTCCGGAGCGGCATCAACGAACCCCTCCGGCGCGCTTGGCATTTCGCTCGACATCTGCAGTTGTGCATACAATTGGATATAAAATACCAAAATCGGTATCGGGGTGAAAGTAATAATTCTATCAGTATATTCGAGATTATCAGAGAGAGGGCTTCATAGAAAACTTCCTACCCTTCACAGGAATCGCTCAGTACAGGGTGTTCATAAATCAATCAATTCATATTTATGACATAAAACTATTAAGTTACAGACATTTGATTTCTGTATGGCCCGGAGTACTCGTAACGCTTCCGCCGAGATCGAAAAATTGGAATCGTTCCAGCGGAAAAGTGCTGCCATTGAAACCGTTTTCACTATCGCAGTCCTTTATATAGGAGTTTTACAGATTATCCAACCTGCTGGACTGTGGAAGGGCGTTACCTTACTTCCTGTACTCATCCTTCTTGTAATTGCATTTCAATTGGGAGGCAAGAATTTGTACAATCAGATTTGTGAAGAGTTGTAGACGTTCAATATGCAAGCAGAATCTTATGGTTAGTTTGGCTGTGAGATCGTGAAATAAACACCGTGCCAACTCTTCTATAACACCTTGTTAGAGAGTCTACCAGTGACCAGCCTAACCAGAGCATCGAACGCAGCCTAAGACTCTCTATGGACGCAAGTGCGGGCCACTTTCCGCTGCTCAATTCCATGGACACGACCGAGGTGATCAGCCATCTGCTCACCATACAGTTTAACGCCACAATCGCACCGGTACCAAGCGTCATCCGTCACGATCCCGGCGAACCGTTCCCGGTAGTTCGTTGTTTCTACAAACTCCATTCCACCGCCGCTCGATGCATTATACTCCTCACCATCAACGGTGACAGACGATAACTCCCAAGTCGGTAGCATCCAGTGAGGTTTGTCAACTCCGAATCCGACAGCACGAGAGGGATCCGTCGATACTTCTGATCGAACTTCCCGAACGACGTCGACGTGTTCAAACGCATCGTACTTCGCGGCCAGCTCCACGTCAGTGAGATCTTCATAGGCGTGTGCGACAAGCTTGAGGCGGCTTCGAACTTTCGTTCGTGACGTTGATTCTCCCAAGGTGGCCGCTCTCGCAGCTGTCGGCCATCGTTTACGGAGATTTTCTTGGCGTGCTTCGTCAGTTCGCAGTTCTTGTCCGCCATCGGCTACAGAGGGGCCTAAGTCGGGTGATGACAGTCTGTATTCAGTCAATGTTTGAGACTGATCGATGTCATGGGAGGTCCCGCAGCAGGCGCAGACGATCTGCTCGCCATCTTTACGAACTTCTTCACCGTGAGATCGTATCTGATCAGATTTCTCCGATTCCGCTCTCTGTCGACAGGCATCGGCTTTTGCGGCTATCCGAGCAGCCTCAGATCGGGAGACTGTACGGTAGTTAGCAGCTGTGGCCGCAGCTGCCCACGCTTGGTATGTCGGACTCCGGTCGAGGAGATCAGTCGGCTCAATCGAGCAGTACCCCGCAACATATGCAGCTACGTCCTCCAATTCGTCAGGTTCGCGTATTTCGATCGAACTCGGCCCGTGGGCTTCTTCACCTGCCCAATCGTTCGCGTCAACGTGCTTCTCAACAATCGGCCGGAGATCAGACTCGGACACCTCACCATCAATCACTAACACAATGTGTTCGTGTCCATAGCACTCGTTTATCGCGAGATTTCCGCGCTGTCCTGTATGAGGTTCTGCCCGACGATCGTATTGCCATTCATCTGAGTCAAATCCGAGCGATCGAAGCGTATTCCGCATTTGGTGATACACCGATTCCCACGAGGAGCGAAGTGCCTCAAGGTGATCGACCGGACCAACACGAACCCCGTCGGGCTTTGATGACGCGGACAGCGTAATAAGAGCAATTCGAGGAGTATCGAAACTTGGAGCCGTCTCACCGCCGGATGGACGTTCACCTCCTGTCAGTTCCCGAAGCCATGCATCCAATTGTGCTGCATACTTTTTCTGGTAAGACTTTGACCAGCGAGTTTGTGCGTCAACGTGGTATTCTTCGGTGTTATTCAGATATCTTTTTTCTAAATTGATCGTTGTTTTAGTAACCTCAGCGTGACGCTCAAGTAGAGTTTGCACGGCACTGGCCCAAGTATATGGAGATACCTCTCCGTCAGTCGTTCCCGTTGGACTATCGAGTTCGAAGGGCAGCTTTTCTCGCTGTGATTGAGATAGCCGGAGGTCTTCCTCCCACTCGACAGATTCGACGTTCGCGTATTCGCGCCGGAGCCTGACCCGGTCACCTGTAGCAAGATCGAGGCGGGAACGCTTCGGATATTTCTTCACGAACTCACGTACACAGTGTTGTATACGCTCTTCATCAGATGTCGGAGAATCGGCCGTAGGGGGTTTTACAGACTTGTTTTCATTGCTGTGCCGAGAGGAGGACAAGTCCGCTTTCGGACCATCTCCCGATTCTCCCCCGGCGCTCATACGTGGGAAAGGGGTTCAGATGCAGCAGCGTCCTCGGCTTCGGTACGTACTGTCGGCTGGGGTGGAAGCAGGAAGCCAGAGCTGAGAGCGAAGGCAGCCCACACAAGATTAGGGTGGAGCTGATCGATCGGTTCACCACGATCAGGGACGGGTACCGAGTGACAGCCCTCACATTCACGATACCGAGTACAGGATCTTGTCCGGCGATTAACGCAGGTTTCCAGACAGCTCCGGCATTTGTAACGAATTAGATCGTTGACGAGGTGCTTGGCTAACATCGCTGTCCCCCGTCAGCGCGAGCGATCCGTTGACGGCCTCCGGATCGATGTTCCCGGTGGTGTTGCTCGTGCTCATCAGAAGCGAGAAGAGAGACGTTCGAGGGTCGGTTATCCCATCGAACCCGGTTTCCGTGATGAACGTGGTATTCTCCGTCTGAGAAGACGAGATACGGATCCGCCCCATCAGAGATACAGAGCAACTGGTGGACGTAGACGTACCTCTCCTTTTGATCAGTAGGGTCCCATGCACGCCAGCGTTCGTACCCGTCGGTTCTTGTCTCGAAGCGAGCGGGACGGGTCAAGGCCGCTCACCACCGAGGTAGTTTGTGAGAGTCTGCGATGAGAGCGTACACCGGAGCCACCCCCAGGAAATGTAATTCCGATTATCTTCGGCTAAGACTAATCGCACGACTGCGGAGGGGGTTGGTAGGAAACCTGCCCGAACAAACTGAGAGACTACCGTCTCAGTTTCGTTAGAACGCCGAAATTGGATGGCTGGGGAGTTACCGGCCCCAATTTCATCCGGCCCGGAACGGGCCGGAATTTGGATGGGCCAACACGGATTTGAACCGTGGACCTCCCGGTTATCAGCCGAGCGCTCAACCTGACTGAGCTATTGGCCCAGGCGAGCGCATCTACTCGTAGTTCGATGAGTAGTTTAAGAGTTTCCTTTCGGCAGTCCGGTGGTGCCGTCCCGCGAAAACGCCGTCCCCGACAACGTGGAGTCGACGACGAACGCGCCCCGTCAGGAGTTGTCGTCGCCGGGTCGACCGTACTCCTCGGGGTCGAGGTTCACGACGTCGTCGTCGCCGCTCGGGAAGCCGCCGATCCAGACGTTGCCCGAGACGAAGCCGCCGGTCTGGCGGTCCAGATAGGGCCGGACGACGTAGCGCTTCACGACCTCGCGGATCGGATAGCGCGTCACCGGCAGGGCGAGCGCGAAGCCGACGGCGTCGGTCACGATGCCGGGCGTGAGTAGGAACGCCCCCGCGGCGATGAGCAGCCCGCCGTCGAGGAGTTCATCGGTCGGGACCTCCCCCGTCGCGGCCTTCCGCTGGAGCTTTCTGAGGGTGTGCCGGCCCTCGGCGCGGACCAGTAACATTCCGACGAGGCCCGTGAGGACCACGAGCAGGACCGTCGGGACGAACCCGATCGCTCCCGCGACCGGGAGCAACAGGAGCGTGTCGGCGAGGGGGATCGCCAAGAGGAGCGCGATGACCCAGCGCGTTCGCATACGCCCCCGTTCGCGGTCGCCGTTCATAGCCCTTGTGTCGGCGCGGTCGCTCCGGTCGCCGTCGCCTACTCGAAGGGCTTACCCCCGGCGACGCCGGAGCGGGGGTATGACCGACGACCGGACGCACGTCGAGTGGCGCGAGTGGGGCCCCGCGCCGTTCGAGGAGGCAGCGGCCGCCGACCGTCCCGTGCTGCTCGCGCTCACGGCCACGTGGTGCGACAGCTGTCACGAGATGGACGCCGAGACCTACGCGGAGCCGCGGATCGCCGCGAACGTCAACGACGGCTTCGTCCCGATCCGCGTCGACATCGACCGCCGGCCGCGGGTCCGCGAGCGGTACAATATGGGCGGCTTCCCCTCGACGGTCTTCTGCACGCCGTCGGGGAAGGTGATCTCGGGGGCGACGTACCTCGCGCCCGACGGGATGCGCCAGGTCCTCGGCTCCGTCCGCGACCGCTGGACGGAGTCGGGGGAAGACGCGGGGCGGATCCCGCGGGCGCTGGCCGGCGAGCCGACCCCCGCCGGCCCGGTCGACGAGCGGATCGAGTCGCACCTGGCGGGCCAGCTCGACGAGAAGTGGGACCCGCGGTTCGCCGGCTGGGGAACGGACGCGAAGTTCCCGCTCCCGCGGACGATCGAGTTCGCGCTCAAGCGGGCGCGCGACCAGGCGACCGAGACGCTCGGCGCGATCGCCGAATCGCTCTACGACGGCGAGCGCGGCGGCTTCTACCGCTACGCCGAGGGCCGCGACTGGACGGATCCGCACACGGAGAAGGTGCTGGACGCCAACGCCGCCCTGGTCCGCGCGTTCGCCAACGGCTACCTCTACACCGGCGACGACGACCTGCTCGATCCGGCGGTCGGCACGCGTGACTTCCTCGTCGATCGGCTCTGGAACGGGAGCGCCTTCGGCGGGAGCGTCGCCCCCGTCGACGAAGGCGGTGAAGCCGGCGAAGACGACGAGGGCGGAGAGAACGCCGGAGCGCCGGAGTTCGGCCCCCGACGCGACCTGACCGGCTACGCCGGGGGGAACGCGCTGGCGGCCGACGCCTTCCTGACGCTCGCCGCCTACACCGACGACGACCGGGCTACCGAATACGCCGAGCGCGTCCTCGACACTCTGAACCGGGCGTTCGTCGACGACGAGGGCGTGGTCTCGCACTACACCGCCGACGGGGACGCCGAGGGGAGCGCCCCGCCCGAACTGCTCCTCGAAGACCACGCCCGCGTGGTCTCGGCGTTCACCACCGCGCGGCAGGTGCTCGGCCCCGACGCGCTCTCGACCGGCGACCCGCTCGCCGTCGCCCGCCGCGTCGCCGACGCGGCCGTCGACGCGCTCCAGGAGCCCGAGGGCGCCTTCCGCGACGGTCCCGAGGTCGACGTCGGCCTCCTCGACGAACCGCTCCGGCCGCTGGACGGCGGCGTCGAGATGGCGGAGGCGCTCTTGGACCTCTCGGTGCTCTGCCGCGCGACGGAGATCGATGCGGACGGCGGCGAGGGAGACGCCGCCGGACGGACCGCATCGGACTACCGCGACGCGGCCCACGCTGGGATCGCCGCCTTCGCGGGCGCGTGGGACCGGATCGGTATCCAGGTCGCCGGCTACGGCTCGGTGGCGGCGCGGCTGACCCGGTCGGACCTGGTCGTCGCCGTCGGCGACGAAGCCGGTTCGGACCTCCACCGCGCGGCGCTGCGCGTGAGCGACCACGAGGCCGTCGTCGTCCCCGCCGCGCCCGCCGTCGACGCGGGGACCGCGACGGTCCGCGTCGACGACGACGCCCGCGACGCGACGACGCCCGACGAGCTGATGGCGGCCGTCTCGTCGCTCACGGGCTCGTAGTCGGCCCGGGAGACTGGACCGAATCGACGGACCAGGAGAACGAAACACGCGTGTAAACCTCCGGTTCGTTTTTACCCGTGGCTTCGGTGTGAGTGATATGGCCAGCCTCAGGGACCTCGGTCTCTCGGAGTACGAAGCGCGAGCGTACCGGTCGCTGCTGCGGACGGGGGCGACAACCGCAAAGGAGTTGTCGCGCGCCAGCGACGTGCCGATGGGTCGGATCTACGACGTCCTCAACAGCCTCGAACAGCACAACCTCGTCCGGAGCCAGGCGGCGAGCCGGCCGAAGAAGTACGTCGCCGTCGAGCCGGACACCGCGCTCGACCGCCTCTTAGAGAACAAGCGCCGGGAACTCAGGGAGAAGGCGAGCCAGTACGAGAGCGTCGTAGACGAACTCACAGAGGAACTAGAGGCCGCAGAGCCCGTCCAGAGCCAGTTCTGGACGGCCGCCGTCGGCGCCGACGAGTCGATGGAACTGCTCGTCGAGCGCCTCGCCGCCGCGGACGACTCCCTCGTCGTCGTCGCCGGATCGGTGTCGCCGCAGTTCGACCTGGGCGTCGTCGGCGACCAGGTGGCCGAGGAACTGGAGGCGGCGCTGGACCGCGGCGTCGACGTCTCGGTGCTGATGGCCCCGGAATTGGTCGACTCGCTCCCGTCGAGCGTCGGCGACCGCTACCTCGATCGGCTGGCCGACCACCCGGACTTCGCGGTCCGGACGGCGCCGGACCTCTCGGGGACGTTCGAGCTCATCGACGACGTGGAGGTCTGCATCGAGGTGCCGAACCCGCTGGACCCCGCGGAGGCGTTCGCGATGATCGATCTGAAGGACCCGGAGTTCGCCGGCGACGTCCGGGAGATGTTCGACCCGACCTGGGAGGCGGCGGAGCCGCTCTCGCTGGGGACGGGTGAGGAATAGGAACGGAACTACTCCGAGTATCCGTTCACTTCGCTGCGGAGCTGTTCGAGGGTGACCTCGCGCTCGGCGTGGGCGTTGTGCTGGTGGATGGACTCGTCGTTCGACTGCTTCATGTGGACGACGGCGTCGTCGTCGAGGTGGTCGAACTCCTCGACCACCTGCTCGGCCATCGAGCGCACGCAGTCCTCGACGAACTTCGCGTCCGCGTGGGCCTGGTAGGTCATATGGTCCTCGTCGGGGCGCTTGGCGAGGTTGTAGATCCGCGCGGACATCGAGTCGCGGGCGATCTCTGCGATCTCCATCAGGTCGACGTCCGGCGAGCCGTCGGCGGTGACCGTGAGCGTCGCGTGGCCGCGCTGGGAGTGGCCCGGCTGGGGGACCTTCTCCAGGAACTCGTCGATGGTCTCGTCGTCGACATCGAGATCGTGGAGGACGTCGCGGGCGCGCGAGGCCGACATCCCCTGCGAGCAGGGACAGACCGTCATTCCCGTGACCTCGGCGCCGATCTCCTCGCGGGTGCCCTCCTCTGTCGCCGTGGCGCTGGCGACGATGGTGATCGTGCTCTGGGTCGCGAGCCCGCTCGCGGGCGTGTCCTCGCGGACGACGAAGTCCGCCGTCATCCGGACCTCGGCGGTGGAGGTGTAATCGTGCTTCGCGAGCAGGCGCTCGGCGGCGTCGCCGCACATGTCCTCGACGCGGTACGCCGGCTCGGAGACGGCCGACTCCAGGGTCTCGTCGATGACCTGCATGTTCCGACTCATGTCGATCCCCTTGCGACCGCTGGGGAGGTCGACGAACACCTCGAACTCGGCCATCAGGACGAGCGGCCGCTGGTGGCCGTCCCGGGCGAGTTTGACGAGCTTGTCGACGCCGGTGACGCCGACCTGACTCAGCCCCACCGTCACGTCGGGCTGGCTCGCCTGTACGTCAGGAAGCTGGTGACTCATCGTCGGACAGGTAGAACGGTATTCGATTAACGCTTTCGTTCGCCGAAGAATGCGGGGTTTTCGGGCGTTTCCCGGCAAAAATAGCTTTTGGCTGTGGCGGTCGATACGGGCGGATCGCGGTCCGGGCCGATCAGGGCCAGTCGTCGCGATCGCTGGACTCGAAGGGGTCGGTGCTGGCGGCGCTGCCGGCGATGCGCCAGCCCGCGGCCTCCGCGGCGTCCTGAAGGGGGAGGTACTCCCAGCCGGCGGCCTCGGCGATATCCCTGTCCTCCTCGGAGACGCCGACGAAGACGTGCCGATCGGTGTCGAACTGCTCTTTGACGTTTTCGAGGCTCTCTTCGACGCCGCGCGGCCCGGAGAAGAAGTCCTGGCGGACCCGGTGCTTCCGGGTGTAGTTGGTGACGACGTAGGTGGGCTTTTCGCTCACGACGCCGACGTACTCCGTCCACTGTCGGGCGTCGTTGAACACGGCGTTCGGGTCCGCGAGGTTCCGCAGCGCGTCCAGCTCGAACGCCAGCGTCATATCGGCGTCGCCGCCGCCCGGCGCGCCGGCGCCTGAGGGCTCGTCGCTCATACCTCCGCCTATCGCCTACCCGCCGAAAACTGCATCGGTCCGCAACGGCGCTCAGATCACGCAGTAGTACTCGGTGTACCGGACGACGTCCCCGGGTCGGAGCTCCGTGGCGTCGAGCGCGCGGTCGGTGCCGTCGACGACGTCGAGGAACGCCTGTCGGTCGCCCGGCGGGAGCTGATCCACGTGCTGTACGCGATCGGCGGCCTCGACCGTCTCCCCGTCGCACTCGACGACGACGGCAGGGGCGTCTGCGCCGCTCTGGCTTCGATCAGACCGTGACATACGCTACCAAACATCAGGGAAGATCATAAACATTGTGGGGCGATCGACGGACGGCAGGCGACGACAGGCTACGGGAAGCGACGACGGAGAAGGACGACAAAAAAGTCGCGGGCGCGGGTCCGGTCGGCTCGGTCGCTACTCCGCGGGCGCCTCTTCGAGTTCGAGCTCGTCCAGCTCGAAATTCTGCTGCATCAGGACGTCCTTCTGGTCGGCGACGTCGCGGCGCTCGCGCATCAGCTTCTTGTACTTCGACTGCGGCGAGAGGTCGCCGATCAGGACGCCGCCGACGATCCGGCCGTCCTTGAACGCCAGCCGGCGCCACTCGGTGTCGGAGTACTTGGCCTCGGCCTCGTCGTCGCCCAGCGTCGGGTGGCCGAACGAGAGGAACGGGAAGTCGAAGTGGGTGATCGAGTACGAGGAGACCCACTCGAAGGGCTCGGAGCCGTAGTCGACCATGTTCTGTGCGGCGATGGAACCTTGCTCCTTCGCGGAGCCCCACGCGCCGTTCTGGGCGCGCTCGCCGAGGATGAGGTCCTCGAACTGCGTGATGTCGCCGGCGGCGAAGACGTCCTCGTGGTTCGTCTGCATGTACTCGTCGACGACGATGCCGTCGTCGGTCTCGATCGGCGTGTCCTGGAGGATCTCGGTGTTGAAGTTCAGGCCGATCGCGATCCCGACGAAGTCGGCGTCGTACTCGTCGCCGTTGGGGTCGACCGCCGTGGTGACGTGCCCCTCGTCGTCGGTCTCGAAGTGATCGACGCCGGACTGAAAGACGGGCTCGACGTCGCGCTCGCGGAGCGCCTCGTGGATGATCTCGGCGCCCTCCTCCGACAGGGCGTAGCGCCACCAGCAGTCGCCGCGCATCAGGTACTTGCCCTCGACGTCCTGAGCCGCGGTGATGGCGGCGAGGTCGATGCCGAGCAGGCCCGCGCCGACGATGACGGAGTTGTCCGCCTGCTCGATGTGGTTCTTGATCGCCCGGGCGTCCTGGAACGTCCAGAAGTGGTGGACACCCTCGGCGTCGGAGTTGTCGACGGGGAGCTGCGTCGGCGTCCCGCCGGTCGCGACGAGCAGCTTGTCCCAGGCGTACTCCTCGCCCTCGTGGGTCTCGATGGTGTGGCCGTCGACGTCGATGTCGACGACGAGCGTGTTGAGCTGGAGGTCGATGTCCCGCTCGTCGTACCACGACTCGTCGTGGATCGAGATGGGCGCCTCGGGGAGCTTGCCTTTCGCGAACTCCTTGATCAGAATGCGGTTATACAGGGCTTCGCCCTCGTCCGTGATGACGGTGATATCGGCGTCGGGATCCTCCTCGCGGAGGGTTTCGGCGGCGGAACTGCCCGCGACACCGTCGCCGATGATCACGTACGACTGAGTCATATCCGACGGGTTCGGGTTCGGGGTTAATGTGGATTGCTATACGCGAAAGAGTGCGATACTCGGCCGCACACCACGCCGTTCGACCGATACTGTCGGTCCAGAACCGAATTGAACCGACATCGTCGCTCGAATTTCCGTGTCGGTTCTCCATCTCGGATCATCTCGAAATACGGCCGACATCGTCGACGGCGAGGCCGATCCCCGGACCGCCCGTCAGTCCAGTTTCCCGAGCGCCTCGAAGAAGTCGGAGGCGGGCCCCGCCATCCGAACCGGGTCGTCCGCGAGTTCGATCGTCACTTCCGTGGGCGGCGCGACCGGCTCGCGGACCCGCCCGTCGACGACCACCACGGCCTCCGCGGCGTCCGCGACGGCGACGGTCACGGTCACGTCGCGGTCGACGACGAGCGGCGGGCGCCCGTCGGCGTCGGCCATCTGCGTGACGACGAACCCCGGGACCCCGGGGTGGACGAGCGGCCCGTCCTCGCTGAGGTTGTACGCGGTGCTCCCGGTCGGCGTCGCCACGAGGACGCCGTCGGCGTGGCCGTCGGCGTAAGGGGAGCCGTCGATCCGGACGTCGATCGTCGCGCCGCCGCCGTGGCCCCGTCGAGCGCCCTGGACGACGACCTCGTTGACCGCGGGCGGGAGCGTCCACCCCTCGCCGGCGGCCTGGAGCCGCGGCATCGACCGCGTCGGGAGGTCGCCGTCCTCGCGGAACCGCCGGACCTCACGCAGCACGGCGTCGACCGCGTCCTCGGGGTTGACGGCGTTGAGAAAGCCCACCTCGCCGAGATTGACGCCGAGGACCGGCGTGTCCTGCGCCCCGTGGGCGGCGAAGAGGAACGTCCCGTCGCCGCCGATGCTGACCACCAGATCGGCCATGTGGAACGTGCTGACGGCGTGGCCCGACACGTCGAGTTCGGCGGCCGTCGCCGCGTCGATCCAGACGGTGACGTCCTCCGCGCGGAGCCGCTCGCGGATGTCGCTCGCGAGCCGCGCCGTGCGGTCGTTGTCCCACTGCGCGACGATGGCCACCTTCATCTCGCCGCGAGGTTCGACGCGCCGGCCAAAAAGGGCTCCGTCACGCACCGGGTCGCGCCCGACCGCGGCCGATCGTCTCCGACGCGCGTCACCACGGGCAACATTCATAGCCGGGCCGACCCTCTTCTCGACGACGGGGATGGCACGGATGCAAGCGCGTTCGCGGCGCGGTCACAGGCGCAGTCGCGCGGTCGCGGACACGAGCCGAGGTCTGCGCTCGGGTGAGTGCCGTGAGTGACGACGACGATTGGTTCGAGCGGGCCCTCAGAGACGAGTCCGAGACGGACGAGGACGCCGACCGCGCTGACGCGACGGAGGACGCCGACGAAGCGGCCGATTCCGATGTCGACGCCGACGCGGACGACGGCGGGACCGAGATCGTCGGGACCGACGAACCGGCCGCGGAAGCAGAAGCGGGACCGGTATCGGAATCGGGATCGGAAGCCGATACGGAAGAGGCGAACACGGATACAGGCACAGATACAGACACGGAAACGGACGAGGCCGACGTGGAGTGGACGCCCGAAGGGACCGACGGGCGAACTCCGGACGAATCCGACGCCGGCGGCGACGGATCGGACTCAGGGATCGAATCGGCCGCCGCCGACCAGATGGGCTCGGCCGCCGACGAACCGACCGACGAGAACCCCTTCGAGGTGGACTTCGCGTCCGCGCTCGGTGACGCGCCGGAGCCGGACGTCGGCGCCGGGCCGGACAGTCAGGATCCGTTCGGCGACTCCGGTGGGGCCGGTGGCGCCGGCGGCCCCGGCGGTGGCGACCCCGAGTTCGGCGGCCTCGGAGGCGGCGACGACTTCGGAGACGACTTCGGCGGTGACTTCGGCGGCGGCGACGATTTCGGCGGTGGCGACGACTTCGGATTCGCGGACTTCGACGACGGCCCCGAGGGGTTCGACGCCGACGCGGGCGAGTTCGAGTCGGAACTCGAACGCCTGGACATCGGGATCGACGGCCTCGACAATATGATCCTCGGCGGCGTCCCGCGGCGCTCGCTGATGGTGGCGATCGGGTCGGCCGGGACGGGGAAGACGACCTTCGGCCTCCAGTTCCTGAACCACGGGCTCGAACACGGCGAGGACGCCGTCTACATCACCCTCGAAGAGAGCCACCAGCGCATCCGCGACACGGCGGCCGAGAAGGGCTGGGAGTTCGAGCGCTACGTCGACGAGGATCGACTGGCGATCGTCGACATCGACCCCATCGAGATGGCGAACAGCCTCGACAGCATCCAGAGCGACCTCCCAGACCTGATCTCGGAGTTCGGCGCCGACCGGCTGGTGTTGGACTCGGTCTCGCTCCTGGAGATGATGTACGAGAGCGCGCCGCAGCGCCGCAGCCAGGTGTTCGGCTTCACCCGCGCGCTGAAGAACGCCGGCATCACGACGCTCATGACCTCCGAGGCGAGCCCGGAGAACGCCTACGTCTCCCGCTTCGGCATCGTCGAGTACCTCGCGGACGCGGTGTTCGTCCTCCAGTACGTCCGCCCCAGCGACTTCCGGGAGACGCGGCTGGCGATCGAGATCCAGAAGATCCGCGACGCGAACCACTCCCGGGAGACGAAGCCCTACGAGCTCACCGGCGCCGGGATCAGCGTCTACCGCCAGGCGAACATCTTCTGAGCCGAATCGGCCTCAGTACAGCAGCTCCGCGTCGTCTTCGATCATATACAGCGACCGCGCGGCGATGTTGACCGCGTGGTCGCCGACGCGTTCGAGGTCCCGGATCGTCAGGAGGAGCCGCGAGATGTCCTGCATATACGCCTCGGCGTCGGCGTCGTCCTCGCCGAACGGGTCGCTCTCGATGAGGTCGCGGACGACCGTCGCGCTCGCGGCCTCGCACATCGCGTCGACCTCGTCGTCGCGCTCGGCGACGGCGTAGCACGCCTCGGCCTCCTCGGCGGCGTAGGCCGCCATCGCGTCGTCGAGCATCTCCAGGGTCTCGACGCCGATCTGCTGGACGTCGACCTCGGGGAAGACGTCCTGGTCGGCGTCCAGCGCGTACTGCGCGAGGTTCACCGCCAGGTCGCCGATGCGTTCGAGGTCGGTGATGATCTTGAACGTGGCCGCGATGAACCGCAGGTCGGAGGCGACCGGCTGCTGGAGCGCGATCAGATCGACGCACTCGCCTTCGAGTTCGAGGTACATCCGGTTTACCTCGTCGTCGCCGTCGATGACCTCCTGGGCGGTCTCCCGGTCCTTCTGTTCGAGCGCGTCGAGTCCCCACCGCAGGCGCTCGGCGACGATCTCGCTCATGTAGAGGACGTCGTCGCGGAGGTTCGACAGGGACTCCTGGTACTCCTGTCTGGGCATACCTGTTCGCACACGGGACGGCAGTATAATAGTGTCGCGGCGGCGGCGGAATCGACGCCCCGGAGCGCCGACGTCCGGCGACCTACCCGAACTTGCCCGTGATGTAGTCTTCGACGCGCTGGCTCTCGGGGTTCTCGAAGATCTTCTGGGTGTCGTCGAACTCGACGAGCTCGCCGCCGGTGAGGAAGACGGCGGTCTGATCGGAGATGCGCGCGGCCTGCTGCATGTTGTGCGTGACGATGACGACGGTGTAGTCCTGGGCGAGCTCCTCGATGAGGTCTTCGATCTGGGAGGTCGCGACCGGGTCCAGCGCCGAGGCGGGCTCGTCCATCAGGAGGACCTCCGGGTCGGGCGCGATCGCGCGGGCGATGCAGAGCCGCTGTTGCTGGCCCCCCGAGAGGTCCAGCCCCGACTCGTCGAGCTGGTCTTTCACCTCGTCCCACAGCGCGGCCCGCTTCAGCGAGCGCTCGACGATCTCGTCGTAGTCGCCGCCCTTGTTCTGGATCTCCAGCCCGTAGGTGACGTTGTCGTAGATGCTCTTCGGGAAGGGGTTGGGCTTCTGGAAGACCATTCCCACTCGTCGCCGGAGCGCCACGGGATCGACGTCGTCGTCGTAGACGTTCTTGCCCCGGAGGTAGAGGTCGCCCTCGACGCGCGCGCTGTCGATGAGGTCGTTCATCCGGTTGATACACCGGAGGAACGTCGACTTCCCGCAGCCCGAGGGGCCGACCATCGCGGTGACGCTCTTTTCGGGGATCGACAGCGTGATGTCCTGGAGCGCCTGGTCGTCGCCGTACCAGACGTTGATGTCCTCGGCGCGGACGACGGTCTCGCGCCGCGTCGACCCCGACGACGACACGCTCTCGCTGACGTCGGTCTGGATCAGCATCTCGTCGTCCGTGGGGTCCGGCGAGTCGCCACCGCCGCTCGATTCGTCCGTGTTCTGTTGGCTCATTGTGTCGTAACTCACCCTGTTCGCTCAAACTTGTTCCGGAGCACGATCGCGACCGAGTTCATCGCCAGGAGGACGGCGAGGAGGACCACCACGCCGGCCGGGACGGCCTTCGTGTAGAAGTCCTCGCTCGCGAAGAGGCTCGACCACGCGTACACCTGGAGCGGCATCGCGCTCACCTTCGAGGAGAGCGTGCTCGGGAGGTTGAAGACGACGTTCGGCGCGCCGATCATGATCAGCGGCGCGGTCTCGCCGATCGCCCGCCCCAGCGCGAGGATCGTTCCCGTGAGGATGCCGGGGAACGCCTCCGGCAGGACCACGTTGCGGACGGTCTGCCACCGCGTCGCGCCCATCCCGTAGGAGGCCTGGCGGAGGTCCGAGGGCACAGAGCGGATCGCCTCGCGCGCGGAGATGATGACGATCGGGAGGATCAACAGCGCGAGCGTCGCGCCGCCGACGAGCACCGTCCCCGGCGGTTGGCCGAGGTAGGTCACGAACACGCCCAGGCCGAGCAGGCCGTAGACCACCGAGGGGACGCCCGCGAGGTTCGAGATGTTGACGTCGACGAAGCGCGTGAGCGCGTTGTCGGGCGCGTACTCCTCCAGGTAGACCGCGGCGCCGACCCCCAGGGGGAACGACAGCGCCGCGACCGTCGCCATCAGGAGGATCGACCCGCCGATCGCCGGGTAGAGCCCGGCGTCGACCGCGGTCCCGCTGTGGGAGCTGGTCAGGAAGCCCCAGTCGACCCACGACTGCGGCCCGGCGAAGCCGAGCGCGTCGACCGCGACCGCGCCGACGAGCGCGCCGCCCACGACGACCGCGGCGAAGCCGACGCCGGCCGGCCGGCGCTCCTCGGTGAACGCCCCGCGCCAGGCGTACGTCGCGGTCGGGACGAGCGCGACGCCGGTGACGACGATCGCCGGGACCGAACTGAGCCCCGCGAGCGGCCCGACCACGGCGCTCGCGAGGACGGCGACGAACGCCGCGGCGCCGGCGTACAGCCCGGTTCGGGCGTCGCGGACGCCCGCGACGTACGCGGCCGTCGCGCCCGCGGCGGCGCCGCCGATCACGGTGCCGACCATCATCCAGTCGACCGGGATGACGGGGATGCCCTGGATCGCCTGCGCGAGGCTCGGGACCAGTTGGGGGACGCCGAGCACGCCGCCGAGCGGGCCCGGGATCCCGAGTAAGGAGAGGTAGAACGCGAGCGTCGTGATCGCGAGCCGCGGCGTGAAGGCGATCCGGTGGGCGTACCGCGTCAGGCCCACCGAGACCCCGACGGGCACGACGAGCGCGATCGCGAACGCGAACGCGACGAGCGGCGGCACGACGTCGACGACGAGCAGGCCGACGCCCCCGCTGAACATCAGCGAGACGACGAGCAGGCCGACGAGGAAGACGCCGAAGGCGAAGGCCTCGCGGTCCCGACGACGGACGTACCAGCCGACCGCCGCCGTCGGCGCGACGAGCGTGAGGAAGTAGACGAGGTACCAGCCGGCGTCGGCCGAGAGCGGCTGGATCGCGTCGTTGGCGACGTAGACCAGAAGGACCGCGAGCGTGACGATGCCGAACATCGTCGCCGCGAGCAGGAGATAGCGGAAGACCGTCCCCACGGTGCGGCTGACCTGGCCGAAGTCTTCGATCCGTTTGCTCTCTGCGGCCATCTCAGTACTCCTCCCGGTACCGCTGGGCGACGAAGTCGCTGATGACGTTCATGACGAGGGTGATGACGAAGAGGACCAAGCCGATCGCAAAGAGGCTCCGGTAGGCGAGACCGCCGCCGGTGATGTCGCCCAAGAGGAGCTGGACCATCGCGGCGGTCATCGGCAGCGCGCCTTCCAGGTAGGAGGCGGGGTTCAGGGGATTGAGGAACTGCGCCCGCGACCCGGCGGCGATGGTGACGGCCATCGTCTCGCCGATGGCCCGCGAGAGTGCCAGGATGAACGAGGAGAAGATCCCCGACAGCGCCGCGGGGACGACGATGCCGGTCGCGACGTCGAACTTCGTCGCGCCCATCCCGTAGCCCGCCTGCCGGAGGTCGTCGGGGACGGCCGACATCGCGTCCTCGGAGATCGACGCGACCATCGGGATGATCATGATGCCGACGACGATGCTGGCCGAGAGCATGTTGAACGTCCCGATGCTGGGGAAGACCGTCGAGAGCGCGGGCGTGATGTAGATCAGCGCGAAGAAGCCGTAGACGACCGTCGGGACCCCGGCGAGGATCTCCAAGGCGGGCTTGAGCACCGACCGGGCCCGCTGGCTGGCGTACTCGCTGAGGTAGATCGCGGTCGCGACGCCGAGGGGAATCGCGATGACCGCCGAGCCGATCGTGATCATAAGCGTCGCCGAGACCAGCGCCAGCACGCCGAACTGCCCGCTGTTGATCTGCCAGGACGTGCCGGTGAGGAAGTCGACGAGCGAGGCCGTCTCCCCCGCGACGCCCATAAGCGGCGCGGTGATCGTGAAGAACTTCGCGGCCTCGGTCACGAGCAACACGACGATACTGATCGTGGTGACGATCGAGAGGCCGGCGCACAGGAAGAAGAACGTCCGGGTCAGGAGTTCTCGCGGTGAGTTTTCGGTCTGCCGGGTGAGGTCGGCCTCCAACTCGTCTGTGCTCATTGTATGGTGGGATTACTGGGGTACGAAAAAGCGCTTCGTTACCTGTTCCGTGCTCGCGGGCGCGCGGTCAGTTCGACCCCGTCGCTTCGTCGAGGCGCGACAGCATCTCCGATTGCTCCTCGTCGCTCAGGGGCACGTAGCCGACCTCGTCGGCGACGATGTCGCGGCTCGTGGCGTTCTCGATCCAGAAGCGGGCGAAGGAGGCGATGTGTTCTTCCTCCAGCGCCGAGACCTTGGGGTAGGTGAAGAGCGGGCGCGACAGCGGCGTGTAGTCGCCGGCGAGCGCCGTTTCGAGGGACGGCTCGACGTACTCGCCGTCGCCGTCGCTGATCGGCACGGCCTGGACCGTGTCCTGGTTCTCGCTGTAGTAGGCGTAGCCGAGGTAGCCCATCGCGTACTCCGAGCCGGCGACGCCCTGGATGATCGTCCGGTCCTGCTCGGTCGGCGAGTAGTCCTGGCGGTGGCTGCCCTCCTCGCCGAGGATCGCCTCGTGGAAGTAGTCGTACGTCCCGGAGGCGTCGGAGGGGCCGTACAGTTCGAGCGGCTCGTCCGGCCACTCGGAGTTGACGTCGGCCCACGTCTCCGGCGCCGAGTCGGCCGACCAGATCTCGTCGAGCTGCTCGACGGTGAGCCCGTCGCCGATCCAGTCGTTGTCGGTGTTGACGATGACCGTCAGCGCGTCGGTCGCGACCTTGAGCTCGACGGGGTCGACGTCGTTTTCCGAACACTGGTCTTCCTCCTCGGGCTGGATCGGCCGCGAGGCGTTGTTGAAGTCGGTCTGGCCCGTACAGAAGTAGTTCGCGAAGCCGCCGCCCGACCCCGTCGACTGGAGGCTGATGTCGACGCCGCTGTGGTTCTCCTGGAACCGCTGGGCCATCGCGGTCGCGAGCGGGAAGACCGTCGAAGAGCCCGCGATGGCGATCTCCCCCGAGAGGCTGTCGGAGCCGTCGGAGTCACCCGAATCGTCGGACCCGTCCGTCGGCTCCTCGGTCGACCCGCCGCCCGTGTTGCTCTGCGTGCAGCCGGCGAGCCCGGCGACGCCGAGCGCGCCCGAGGCGGCGATGAATTTCCGGCGTGAGAGCCCACGAGTCTGCGTGCTGTCGCGCGTCATCGACTGCGAGTACCCGGATGACGGATAAAACGTCTACTAATATAACTATATAGATAAAATAGCAGTACGTATGATGACTTCTCGCAAGCGAGTCGCCGTTGACGACGGCCCGGCCTCGTCGTTCGACGGCGCGAGACGCCAACTTCCTGTTCGACCGACGAGCGGGAATATCCCCGATAAAGGGTTCAAAGACCCAGATAACGACCGTTATGGATACAGTGTGTCCTCCCGCGATTGACGGCGCCGCAAACGGGGTCTCTCCACGGATACCTCTATGCGGATCAATAGCACTCCCCACGGGGAACGAGCCACCGAACTGTTCGGACTCGCGACTGCCGACTATATATCTATAGGCACATTTATATTCCGAGGTTCGTAACGCCCGCGTATGGTCGAAACGCGGAAGGTGCAGGTCACCGGCGGCTCGACGTACACCGTCTCGATCCCGAAGGAGTGGGCGACCGAAAACGACGTCTCGGCGGGGAGCGTCGTGGAGTTCTACCCCGAGGGCGACTCGCTGTTTCTCGCGCCCGCGAACGAGGACGAGCGTACTGAGGGCACCCTCGACGTCACGGACCTGGAGGGCGACGAACTCACGCGCGCGGTGATGACGATGTACGTGAGCGGCTTCGACATCATCAACCTCGAGAGCTCCCGGATCACGACCGACCAGCGCCGGACTATCCGGGAGGCGACCCAGAGCCTCGTCGGCCTCGAAGTGCTGGAGGAGACCCGCGACACGGTCGTCATCCGCGACCTCCTGGACTCGGCTGAGCTGTCGATCCACACCGCCGTCCGCCGGATGCGCCTCATCTCGCTGTCGATGCTCTCGGACGCGGTCGACGCGCTCGCGGAACTGGACACGGATATGGCCCGCGATGTGATCCAGCGGGACGACGACGTCGACCGCCTCTGGATGGTCGTCTCGCGCATCTTCCGCGCGACGCTCCGCACGCCGAAGGCCGCCGAGGAGCTCGGCCTCCCCCGCGAGGTCTGCTTCGACTACCAGTCCGCGGCCCGCCAGCTGGAGCGCATCGCCGACCACGCGACGAAGATCGCCCACCTCACCCTGGAGTTCGAGCGTCCCGTCCCCGAGGAGGTGATCGACGCCCTCTACGAGCTCCACGAGGAGGCCCGCGAGATCGTCGACGGCGGGATGGACGCACTCCTGGCTGACGAAAGCGACGAGGCCACCCGGCTGGCCAACGACGCCCGCGAGTCCGTCCAGAAGATCGACGAGCGCGCGCGCCGGATCGACGAGCTCCTGCGCGACCTCGATCCGGCGCGCGCGCAGCTCCTGGGGCTCATCGTCGACTCCGTCTCGCGGAGCGCGGACTACGGCGGCAACATCGCCGAGACCGCGCTCCAGAAGGCCGCGCCGACCCCGTAAAGGGAGTCGGAAGCCAGCGCCGCCGCTCGCGGTCGCGGAAAACGGAGAGAAGACGGCGTTACTCCTCGTCGACGAGGACGGCGTTGACCTGGCCGGTCTGGCCGGGGCGGGAGGTGACGCGGGCGGTGCCCTCGCTGGTCTCGATGATCGCGCCCTTCGTGATGATGTTCCGACGAGCGTAGTTGACGTTCGCGGGGTTCTCGATCACGTTCTCGATCTCCGCTTCGGTCGTCTCGCCGTCTTCGGCGACCTGCGCGACGTCCGTCGAGAGCGCGCGGACCTTCGTGTCGTTGCCGCGGGAGTCGATGGTCTGGAAGCGCGGCTCGCCGACGGTGGTCTCGGCGGGCTGGCGGCCCAGCTGGTGGCGCGTCTTCTTGTGCGAGCGTCGGCGTCGGCCGCCGGTCCGCTTCCGCTTGGAGCGTCCTTGGTCCTGCATACCCGGTATCTGTCCGGGTGAGTACTTCAATCGCTCGCATCGCGGATGCGCGAAGCGGCGCTGCGGCTCGGATGCGTACTTCGCCTAAAAGGAAGCAACCGTCCGGGAACGGCCCGGACGGTTACTGCCGCCCTGAATTGGTCCCCGCTGACGCTTCGGCCCTCCAGACGAAGCGTCACTTGGGCGATTGGGCGGATACCACTTAAGCGTGCCGCACGCGGAAACGCGTTTTCTCGGTTTGACACGTCCCCGTCGGCGCTCTGCGACACGAGACGCTTTTGTCGCTCCCGGCGCTTCTTCCGTCGATGAGCGACAGTGACGCCGAGTCGCGAGCCCGACGGGCCGTCGAGAACCACGACTCCTACGAGCGGCAGTCCGAGGGCCGGTACGCCGTGACCTCGACCGTCTTCGACGCGGACGTCGAAATCGGAGGCCGAGAGGGCAGGGCCGTCTTCGCCGTCGAAGTTCGAGTCCCGATGCTCGACGCCGTCACCGCCGACCGCGTCGCGCCGGTCGTCGAGGACGGCTGGTTCAACACCCTCTCGCTCCGGCTGGAAGACGTCGACGGCGTGTTGCGCGGGACCGACGACGTCGCGGTCGACGTCGACCGCGGGGAGGCCGAGGCCGCGGTGCGCGCGGAGCTCGCCGACCTCGACGCGGCGCGCGGCGCGGACGACGCCGTCGCGGTCGTGGAGTACGTCGAGGGCACCTACGTCGAGGGCATCATCCCGGGCTACGACTACACGGAGCCCGTCACGCACCTGATCCAGCGCGCGGCCGACGCCGGCGGCGGGACCGAGGGCGGGACGCCGCTGTAGGCGTCGGGCGGCGGAAGCTCATAGCGAGTACTCTCACTCCATCCCGATGTGTGTCTCCGTGCCCTCGATGCCGTCGAGTTCGCGGAGCGCGGCGGCGACGTCCTTGAGTGCCGAGACGTCGTCGGCCCGCGCCTTCACGACGTAGTCGACGTCGCCCGCGACGACCTCGACCCGCTCGATGGTCTCATCGATCCCCGCCATCGCGGGCTTGAGCCGGTCGACGTCGCCGCTGGACGCCGTGACGGTGACGTAGGCGGTGACCATCACGCGACTCCCTCGTCGGTCTCGGGCGCGAGCGTCTCGCCGACGATCAGCTTCCGGACCTCCTCTAGGACCTCGAAGTCCGCGAGCACCGCCAGGCGGTCGCCGGCTTCGAGGGAGTCGTCCGAAAGCGGCAGTCCCATCGGCTCGCCCGCCTTCCCGAACGCCAGGATCCGGGTCTTCGCGGGGAGCGCGACCTCCTCGATCGTGTACCCGCGCATCGGCGAGGACTCGCTGACGGTCATCTGGACCACCTGGAGGCTCTGGGCGACGTCGGCGATGGCGCGGATCGACCCGCCAAGGAGCGCGTTCTTCGCGCCGAGCGCGCCCAGGCGCTCGGGGTAGACGACCTCGTCGACCTCGTCGGCGTACTTCTGGTAGACTTCCTCGCGGTGCTCCTCGTCGACGCGGAGGACCGTCCAGGTCCGGTGGTGCTTGGCGATCGAACACGCCGTGAAGTTCACGTTCAGGTCGCTCGTGAGCGCGCCGATCCCGTCGGCGTCTTCGATCCCCGCCTCCGCGAGCACCGCCTCGCGGGACCCGTCGCCGTGGACGACCTCGAAGCCGTCGTCGCGGGCGCGCTCGACCCTGTCGCGGTCCTTCTCGACGATCGTGATCTCGTGTCCCTCCTCCCTGAGGACCCGAGCGGTGCGGAGTCCGACCCGACCTGCACCAATGATAACGAACCGCATACCACATCGGTACGCCGCCGCCCGCCAATAATGTTTCTCCGGAATCGACGCCTCCGCCGCGGCTCCTCGTTCGACGTCGCAAGTGCTATGTGACACCACACCATACAGCGTCGTATGGTCGACGCGTTCGTGATGATCGAAACGGAGGCCGGCGCGGTCGAGCGGTCGCTGGCGGCGGTCCGCGAGCTCGACGCGGTGACGGAGGCGCACATCGTCGCGGGCGCGTACGACATCATCGCCGAGACCACGGGCGAGCGCGTCTACGACGTCCTCGACGCCTCGTCGTCGGGGGTCCAGCGCCTCGACGGCGTCACCGACACCACGACGTACATCGCGATGGACTGAGAGTGATCGTCTCTCCCCGCCGAACGTCGTCACGGGGGTGGCGTTCGGCGGTAAATAGTGAGAGTAACCACTATGAGCCGCGTCGCGGGCGCTGTCCCGGCTTCGACGCGTCCGCGTGCCGAGCCGAACGCGTAAAGGTCACAGCGCTCGTATCTCGGCTATGGTCTCGGTCGTCGGCCTCGTGCTGTTCGGCGCGGTGCTCGTCATCCACACCCTCCTGGCGGCGGTGCTGACCCGCTTCTTCCGGCTCCGGCTGAAGACGCAGTGGGGCTACGTCATCTACTCGTTCGTGCTCATCCCGGTGGCGCTCCTCGTCACGACGCTCGTCTTCTTCGGCGTCCTCCCGATCGGCGCGGGGCTCGATCTCGGCCCGACGGCGCTCCTGGGTGCGGCGGTCGGCCTCCCGCTGGCGCTCGGCTTCACCATCGACACGCTCTACGTTCCCGCGCCCGACGAGTACGACCTCCCGGAGCGCCGCGGGGACGGCTCCTAGCTCTCGGCGACGAACTCCTCGACGTGGTCGATCACGGCCTCCCGGACCGCCGGGAGCGGCTGTGTGGCGTCGACGCGGACGAAGCGGTCCGGCTCGGCCTCGATGAGCCGCTCGTAGTTTTCGGCGACCCGCGAGAGGTACTCCACGCGTTCGAATTTGTTCGTCGCGCCGGCGCGCTCGGCCGCCACTTCGGGGTCGACGTCGAGGTAGATCGTCCGGTCCGGCGGATGGGAGAACGCCTCGTGGATCTCCCGGATGTACTCCAGGGGGTCGCGGCCGCCCGCGAGGTACGACTCCGCGAGCGCGGCCGCCTGGTAGGCGAACCGCGAGTCCGAGTAGCGGTCGGAGACGACGAGGTTCCCGTCGGCGAGCGCGGGGCGCACGACCCGCGAGAGGTGGTCCGCGTGGTCGGCGGTGAACAGGAAGAGTTCGGCGAGGGGGTCGGCGCCGTCGTCCCGCATCGACCGCGAGACGGCCTCGCCGTACCACGAGCCGGTCGGTTCGCGGGTGAACACCGCTTCGGGGTAGGCCTCGCGCAGCGCCTCCCAGGCGGTGGTCTTCCCGCTCCCGTCGAGACCCTCCAGCGTGAGGAGCATACTCGGAGGTGGCGGCGGCGCGCGGTAAAATCCTCCGAGTCTCGTCGCGGCGGCTCGGCGACCGCTCGACCGCCCGCCGACGGCGTGCGTATCGGCAGTTACCTTTACGGCCGTATGGCGCGACGTCCGGAGTATGAACGTCCTCGTCGTGGGCGGAAGCGGGTTCATCGGAAGCGCGCTCTGCCGGGAACTGAAGGCTCGGGACCACGAGGTGACGGCCCTCTCGCGGAGTCCGAGTAGCGACGACCTCCCGTCGGGCGTCAACAAGGTGATGGGCAACGTCCGGGACTACGACTCCATCAAGGAGGCCTTCGAGGGGAAGGACGCGGTCTACAACCTCGTCGCGCTCTCGCCGCTGTTCAAGCCGGACGGCGGCGACGAGATGCACGACCTGGTCCACCGCCAGGGCACCGAACACGTCGTCCGCGCGGCCGAGAAGCACGAGGTCGATCGCCTCGTCCAGATGAGCGCGCTCGGCGCCGCCCCCGACGGGCCGACCGCCTACATCCGCTCGAAGGGCGAGGCCGAAGAGATCGTGACCGAGTCCGTCCTCGACTATACGATCTTCCGCCCCTCGGTCGTCTTCGGCGACGGCGGGGAGTTCGTCTCCTTCACGAAACTGCTCGCGCCGCCGTACCTCAGCGCCCTGCCGGGCGGCGGCAAGACCCGGTTCCAGCCCGTCTGGGTCGGCGACCTCGTCCCGATGCTCGCCGACGCGATCGACTCCGACGAGCACGCGAACCAGACCTACGAGATCGGCGGTCCGGACAAGCTCACCCTCGCGGAGATCGCCCGGATGATCCACGAGGCCGACGGCCGCTCGACCACGATCGTCCCCGTGCCGATGGGGCTCGCGAAGATCGGGCTCACGCTGGGCGATGCGATCCCCGGCTTCCCGATGGGGAAAGACCAGTACCGCTCGCTGCGGTTCGACAACGTCACCGACGACAACGACGTCGGCGCCTTCGGCGTCGGAACGGGCGAACTCACGACGCTGAGTGCGTATCTGAACGGACGGGCGGGCCGCGTCGAATCGGGTGCGGCGGCGACGTCCGGGTGAGGCACGGACCCCCGATCGGGCGCCGAGATCAGTCGGTCCAAATATAAAAACTGAGAAATAGGCCGACCGGCTTCGCGGAGCTCACACTAAGCGTCGATTAACGCCCCCGCGCTGTCCCCCGATTTTTACGATTCGACCGTGGTTCCGTCCTTTTCGGACCATCACAAGGTTTATGTCCGCGTTTGCACTGGGATACACCCAATGGCGAGGGGACCCGACAAATGAAGCTTGCAATGATCGGTTTCGGGCAGGCCGGGGGAAAGATCGTCGACAAATTCGTCGAGTACGACAAGCGCCACGATTCGGGCATCGTCCGTGCGGCGGTCGCGGTCAACACGGCGAAGGCCGACCTGATGGGGTTAGAGCACATCCCCAAGGACCAGCGGGTCCTCATCGGGCAGTCGCGCGTGAAGGGCCACGGCGTCGGCGCCGACAACGAACTCGGCGCCGAGGTCGCCGAGGAGGACATCGACGAGGTCCAGGGCGCGATCGACAGCATCCCGGTCCACGAGATCGACGCGTTCCTCGTCGTCGCCGGGCTCGGCGGCGGCACGGGAAGCGGCGGCTCGCCCGTTCTCGCGAAGCATCTCCAGCGGATCTACACCGAGCCCGTCTACGGTCTGGGCATCCTCCCCGGGAGCGACGAGGGAGGGATCTACACGCTGAACGCGGCGCGATCGTTCCAGACGTTCGTGCGGGAGGTCGACAATCTGCTCGTCTTCGACAACGACGCCTGGCGGAAGACCGGCGAGTCCGTCCAGGGCGGCTACGACGAGATCAACGAGGAGATCGTCACCCGCTTCGGCGTCCTCTTCGGGGCCGGCGAGATCGGCCAGGGCGGCGAGGTCGCAGAAAGCGTCGTCGACTCCTCGGAGATCATCAACACCCTCGCGGGCGGCGGCGTCTCGACGGTCGGGTACGCCTCCGAGACGGTCGAAAACGACTCTTCCGGCGGCGGACTCCTCTCGCGGCTCACCGGCGGCGACGAGGAGGACGACCTCGACACCGCCCACACGACGAACCGGATCACCTCGCTCGTCCGCAAGGCCGCCCTCGGGCGTCTCACCCTCCCCTGTGAGATCGAGGGCGCAGAGCGGGCGCTGCTCGTGATGGCCGGCCCGCCGCGGCACCTGAACCGGAAGGGAATCGAGCGCGGCCGCAAGTGGATCGAAGAGCAGACCGGCAGTATGGAGGTCCGTGGCGGCGACTACCCGATCACGGACTCGAACCGCGTCGCCTCCGTCATCCTCCTCTCGGGGGTGACGAACGTGCCTCGCATCAAGGAGCTCCAGCAGGTCGCCATCGAGGCACAGGACAACATTGATGACATCCGGGAGGAAAGCGAAGAGAACTTGGAGAATCTGATTAATGATGACGAAGACGAGCTGGAGTCGCTTTTCTAACCTCGCGCTGGCCTGTCTCTTCGTCCTCGCTGTCGCTTCAGTCCCCGCCGCGGCCGTTTCGGTCGGCGACTCGGACGTCACGAGCGACGCCGAGGTCGGCAGCCAGGTCACCGCGACGGTCACGCTGAACGAACTGTATCAGAACCCGACCCTCGAATCGTGGTCGCTCGCGGGCAGCACCGAACTGACTGACGTCACCTGGACGGTGTCGTACTACGATCAGACCGGCGCCCGCGTCAGCCAGGAATCCTTCGACGGCCAGTCGTTCTCCGGCGCGGAGATCGCCACCGCCGACGGGACCAGCGAGGTCGAAGTCCGAGTCACCGGGACGGTACCCCAGGTCCAGGAGTACTCCTACGAGCCCGCCCAGTCGTTCGTGGTGATGGACCTCCAACAGACCCGCGAGGGCGGCTCGACCAACGACATCGACAACTGGACGGCGACCCACTACACCCAGGAGTCCCGCGAGGCCCGGAACGCCATCGCGGACGCCGAGACGGCCGTCTCCCAGGTGAACTCCCAGGAGGCCGACCGGAGCCTCCGGAACGCTATCGAGGCGTACAACGGCGAGGAGTTCACCCTCGCGATCGACCTCGCGAACCAGGCCCAAGAGCAGGCCCAGCAGACCCAGCAGTCGAATCAGCTGATGCAGTACGCGCTGTACGGCGTCGGCGCCCTCGTCGTGATCGGCCTCGTCGTCGGCGGCTTCCTGTACTGGCGCTCCCAGCAGCAGGGCCACGACAAGCTCGGCTGATCGGGTCTTTTCGCCTCCGTTCGCGCCGATGCGCGTTATCGTCCCCTTCACCGCTCGCGACCCGAAGACTCGGCTCGCACCCGTCCTCGACGCCGACGAGCGGCGGCGCTTCGCGTTCGCGATGCTCCGCGACGTCGTCGACGCCGTCGCGGCCGCCGGAGGAACGCCCGAACTCCTCGTTCCCGGTCCGCTCGCTCCGCCCGCGGACGACCTCGTCGACGACTCCGACGCCGACCCGCTCGATGACCTCCCGAGGACGGTTGACGAGCGACCGCTGACGCCCGCCGTGAACGCCGCGCTCTCGCGGCTCGGAGATGGCGACGTCGGCGAACTCGCCGTGGTGATGGCGGACCTCGCGCTCGCGACACCCGAGGCGCTCGCGCGGCTGTTTGGCGCCGGCGGCGACGTCGCGATCGCGCCGGGGCGCGGCGGGGGCACGAACGCGCTCGTCGTCCGCGATCCCGACTTCCGCGTCGACTACCACGGCACCTCCTACCGCGATCACCGCCGCATCGCCGCGGACGCGGGGCTCTCGGTCGACGCCGTCGACTCGATGCGGCTCTCGACCGACGTGGACGAGCCGGACGACCTCGTCGAGGTGCTGTTGCACGGCGACGGCCGATCGGCGGCGTGGCTCCGCGAGGCCGGCTTCGCGGTCGACACCGGCGGCGAATCGCGCGTCGCGGTTCGGCGACCGGACGGGTAGCCCGTCCGCTCCCGTGACGGCTCTCGTGGCGAACAGTCGGCACTCCGTTCCGAACCGCCCCCGCGCCGACGTGCCGAGCAACCGCGGCCCGACGCGGGGCGTCTCTCAGCGCACACCGCCGCTGGCCGCGCGTCGGTATATGAACCTTCGCCGCGGAGCGACAGTTTTTGTACGTCACCCGACGAGGAATGGCACGATGTTCCCCGCGGCCGCAGAGTACGACGTCGACATCGAGATTTCGGACACCGACGTCGAGCGACTGCTGGACGCCCGCCCGTCCGACGTCGCGCCGGCGCCCGAACTCACCTTCTCGCGGAACGTCTTCCTCCCGCTCACGACCGCCTGTCGGTACACCTGCACCTACTGCACCTACTACGACGTCCCCGGCGAGGCCGCGCTGCTCTCCCCCGAGGAGGTCCGCGAGCGCCTGCGGGTCGGCGCCGACGCCGGCTGCACCGAGGCGCTCTTCACATTCGGCGACCGGCCGGACGACCGGTACACCGAGATCCACGAGCAGTTGGCGGAGTGGGGCTACGACGACGTCCTCGCGTACCTCCGGGACTGCTGTGAGATCGCGCTCGAGGAGGGGCTGCTCCCACACTCGAACCCCGGGGATCTCACCGAGGCCGACTTCGAGCGCCTCGGGCCCGTCAACGCCAGTATGGGCGTGATGCTGGAGACCACCGCCGACGTCGACGCCCACGCGGGCGCCCGGCGGAAGACGCCCGGCCAGCGGCTGAACACGATCCGCGCCGCGGGCGAAGTGGGGATGCCGTTCACGACGGGTATCCTCGTCGGCATCGGCGAGACCTGGCGGGACCGCGCCGAGAGCCTGCTGGCGATCCGCGCGCTCCACGAGCGCTACGACCACGTCCAGGAGGTGATCGTCCAGAACGTCGTCCCGAACGAGCGCTCGGACTTCGAGCGGCCGTCGGTCGAGACGATGCGCCGGACCGTCGCGATGGCCAGGGCGGCCCTTCCCGAGGAAGTGTCGATCCAGGTCCCGCCGAACCTCTCGCCGACGCGGGACCTGCTCGACTGCGGCGTCGACGACCTCGGGGGCGTCTCGCCCGTGACGGAGGATTACATCAACCCCGACTACGCCTGGCCCGCGCTGCGGGAGCTCGAAGAGATCGCCGCCGACGCGGGCGTGCCGCTGTACGAGCGCCTCCCGGTCTACGACCGGTACCTCCCGGAGCCGATCAGGCGCGCCGACTTCGCTGGACGCGTCGCAGCGGGCGAGTGGCTCTCCGACCGGATCGCCGCGGCGATCACCGCCGACGACGTCCACGGCGAGCGGTACCGCGGCGTGGCGCGGCGCGACGGCCCGCTCGCGGTCGATTCTCCCTCGACGGAGAGCGGATCCGCGGACTGACGCCCGCTCGGCACTCAGACTCGGATGCCGGTCTCAGATCCCCAGCCACTCGGGCACGCGCTTGCGGACTACCGTGTACGCGGCCGCGAGCGCGACGCCACCGACGACGAGCGCGCGGGGCCACCCCTCGAACGCCAGGGCCGCGGGCGTCGCGAGGACGACCGTGAGGACCAGGTCCTCGGGAGCGCCGTCGTACCGGACGAGGTACCGCGGGCGGAGCCACCGGCGCCGCGGGTGGAGGAAGACGGCGCGCTGGGAGGTGCGCTCCCACGGGCGGAGTTCGTCGCCGGCGCCGAGCCAGTCCGACGCGGAGTGGATCCCGGCGGTGAGGAGACAGAGCGCGGCCGCCACGGTCAGCGGGCCGGGCGCCAGTACGGCCGCGACGCCCGCGACGACGCCGGCGACCGAGTAGTAGACGGGGAAGTGGAGCGTCTTCCGGTGGGTCCCGACGAAGAGGTCGAGGTCGGGGACGACGCCGCCCAGGACGGCGCCGGCGGCGGCCGGGAGGGCGAACTCCGGCGCCAGGAGCGCGACGGGCGTCGCCAGCAGCAGCCCTGCCGCCACGTGGGTGGTGACCATCATCGGGCGACGGGAGGGGCGCGACGGCCTTGAGTCTGATTCCCGGTCAGAACAGCGGGTCGATACCGCCCTCGCCGCCCCACACGAGGTTCCGGAGCGCCTCCGGGCGTTCGGCGGCGCGCTCTTCGAGGTTCCGCTGGGTCTCGCGGCCGACCTCCTGGAGCTCCTTGATCCGGGGGACGTCGGTGACGCCCGACAGCACCACGAGCGCCGCGACGTACTCGGAGTCGGGGATCGGGTAGTCGCCGCCGCGGACCTCCATCGTGCCCGTCTCGTCTTCGAGCCACCGGCGAGCGTCCTCGACGCCCTTCCGACTCAGGTACTGCGGCGGGCCGCTGACGATCAGGAGCGCCCGCTCTGTGCTCTTGACGTTGGCCGGGAGCGTGAGGTTCCCGAGGGTCGCCCGGCGGACCGTCGTCGAGATGCGGTTCACCACCTCGGTCTCGTCGGGCGCCGCCTCGCGGCGGCCGAAGATGCCGCGGGCGGGGCGGTCCAGGTGCGCGTTCGCGTAGCCGACGGTCGTCACGCCGCCGCCCGCGAGGGTGTTGATGATCTCGGAGGCGTCGACGACCGACTCGGGAACGGGGCCGTCGTCGACCTCGCCGGCGCTGCAGAGGACGCCCAGGCGGCGCGCGATCTCCTCGTTGATGGCGGCGTAGCCGCCCTGGACGGACTCGCCGGTCTTCCGCCAGGCGTCGTTGTCGAAGACGAGCAGATTGTCGACCTCCCGCACGAACGTCTGGAACGATCGCGCCGCGTTCAGCGTGTAGATTCCTCCCTCGTCGCTCCCGGGGAGGAGCCCCAGGCCGTACACCGGTTCGGTGTAGAGCCGGCCGAGTTCGCGCGCGATGACCGGCGCCGCGCCCGAGCCGGTCCCGCCGCCGAGCCCGGCGACGACGAGGAACGCGTCGACCTCGTGGAGGGGGACGTCGTCGACGGCCGCGGTCACCTCGTCGAGGTCCTCCTCGGCGATCCGGACGCCGAGTTCGTTGTCGGCGCCGCAGCCGTGGCCCTTCACGCGCGACTGCCCGATGAGGATCCGCTTTTCGACCGGCACTCGACGGAGGCCGAGCAGGTCCGCCTTCGCCGAGTTGATGGCGACGGCCTGGGTGACGAAGTCGGTTCGGCTGTTCGACTCGTACTCCAGGACCGCGTCCGCGACCTTCCCGCCCGCCTGTCCGACCCCGATGATCGCGATGTTCATTTCACTCTCCCGTTCGGCGCGGTCGGGTAAAAGACTCCGGCGCCGTCCGGTCCGCGATCGTTTCCCGCCGCGGCCTCAGTCGTCCGCGGCCATCCCCTCGTCCGCCTCCCTCGACGCCCCGAGCATCGGCGTCCCGTCGGCGCGCGGGCCGAGTTCGGGGCCGTGCGGGCCGTCGTCGGGGTCGATCGGCCGCCGCGTCCGGTAGTCGGTCGAGCGCTCGACCGCCGGGCGACCGATCGCGCCGATCATATCGACGTAGTCGTCGAACGAGCGGAACTCCCCGTAGGTGCCGCCCGCGCGAGTGGTGATCTCCTCTGAGAGGATCGTCCCCATGAAGTCGTTCGCGCCGCAGTTCAGCAGTTTGAGGGCCTTCGCGTCGCCAAATTTGACCCACGAGGACTGGACGTTCTCGACGTTGTCGAGGAAGAGCCGCGCGACCGCGACCACCAGCTCGTCCTCGGCATCTGTCGCGCCCCCGGAGACGACGCCGCGCTCGAACAGCGGGGTGTTCTCGTGGACGAACGACAGCGGGACGAACTCGGTGATTCCCCCGACTCGGTCCTGGAGATCCCGGATCACCTTGAGGTGGCGGACCCGGTGGGCCGCGTTCTCGACGTGGCCGTACATCATCGTCGCGGTGACGTCGAGGCCGGCGGCGACGGCGCCCTCCATCGCCGTGACCCACTCCTCTGTGGAGATCTTGCCCGGGCAGATCACCTCGCGGACCTCCTCGACGAGGATCTCGGCGGCGGTCCCGGGCGCCGAATCCAGCCCCGCCGACGCGAGGTCGCGGTAGACCTCCTCGTAGGACCAGTCGGTCCCGCGGCGGGCGTGCTGGGCTTCCTCGGGCGTCATCGAGTGGAGGTGGACGCCGCCGACGGACATCGCGCGCATCTGGTCGACGTACGTGCCGGGGTCGGTGTCGTAGACGGCCGGCGGCTTGTAGTTCACCTCCCGTGCGGGATCGTCGAACGCCGCGAGGACCTCCCGGTGCTCGTCGTTCAGCGCGAACGCGGGATGGAGCCCCGAGACGGAGGTGACCTCGTAGATGCCCATATCGAGGGCGTCGTCGACGATCGCGCGCGACTCCGCGGGCGTCTTGGTGAACCCCGCATGCTCGCCGTCGTGGTCGCTCTCGAACCGGTGGGCGGTGTCCTTGAAGTTGCAGAACAGACAGCCCGTGTTGCAGGCGGTCGTGACGTTGTTGTTGAGGTTCGCGACGAACGTGACGTCCTCGCCGACGACCTCCGCGCGCCGGCGGTCTGCGGCCTCCAGGACCTGTTCCTTCCGCACGGGGTCGATCCCCGCCCGATCGGTGCCGGTCGTGATGAGTTCGATCCCGTCGTCGACGGTCAGGCGCTCGCCCGCCCGCGCCTTCGCCAGCGCGTTCTCGAACGACTGGTCGGTCTCGGGGACGATATCGAAGTCGAGGTCGGGGTCGCGGGCGCCCGTCCCGGGCCCGGAATCTGCGCCGCCGTCCCCTCGTCCAGCCGTCTCGCGCATACCCGGGTGACACGGCGTCGGTGGACAAAAAGCTGGGCGATAGCGACGGTCCGGCCTCGACGCTTCGACGAAGCGCGTGACCGACGGCCGCGCCGGATGCAGTAGTCACGATCGTGAATAGATCGGTCCGACGGACGCGGTGCCTACACACGCCAGTGGAAGCCTTCTTGTGCGATGCCGACGCCAGTTCGGCGTATGACGAGCGTCAAGGAGTTCCGCGTGGAGGCGGAGCCCACGGCCGAAGAGTTGGGCCGCGGGCGGTTCGTCTTCACCGATCAGTACTCCGTCTTCGACTGGGGCGAGATGCCCGATCTGATCTCGGAAAAGGGGGCGTCGCTGTGTACGATGGGCGCGTACAACTTCGAGCGCCTGGACGAGGAGGGGATCCCGACCCACTACGTCGGCGTGTCCGATCCCGGCACCGAAGCCACGGATCCGGTCCCGCTCGGCGACTGCGACGCGCCGCCGACGGAGATGGCGATCGAACTCACGCAGGTCCCGGACCTCCCGTACCTCGGCGACGACGAGTACGACTACGACGCCTACCACGACGCGGCGGGCGAGAACTACCTGATCCCCTTGGAGATCGTCTTTCGGAACACCGTCCCCGTGGGGTCGAGCCTCCGCTCGCGCGGCAGTCCGGAAGAGTACGGCCTCGACGCCGAGACCTGGCCCGACGAGGTCGTCGACCTGCCCGAGCCGGTCGTCGAGTTCTCGACGAAGTACGAAGAACAGGACCGCTACCTCTCCAGAACCGAGGCCGACCGGATCGCCGGCGCGGCCGACCTCGGAGCGTTGGAGGACGTCGCGCTCGCGGTCAACGACCTGCTGAACCGCGAAGCCGAAAAGCGCGGATTCGTCCACGAGGACGGCAAGATCGAGTGTCTCTACCACGACGGCGAGGTTCGGGTCGCCGATGTCGTCGGCACCTTCGACGAGAACCGCTTTTCGTACGGCGGCCAGGAGGTCTCCAAGGAGGTCGTCCGGCAGTACTACAAGCGGACCGACCCCGAGTGGGTCGAGGCCGTCTCCGCCGCGAAGTCCCGAGCGCGCGAGGAGGGCGTCGCCGACTGGCGCGGGCTCTGCGAGCGCTCGCCGGACCCGCTCCCCGACGACGTGCTCCAGGCCGTTTCGGATCTCTACGCCGCGGGAACGAACGCCTACACCGGCACGGCGTGGTTCGACGCCCCCGAGGTCGGGGCCGCGGTAGACCGCGTCCGCGACCTCTGACCGCCGGCCGACCAGTTCACGTTCGTGTACACCCGAGCCAGTCCAAAACGACTTTTACACACGACCGCGCACGTTCGCCCGATGACGACCTACACCGCGACGGTGACCGTCCGCCTCAAGCGGGGCGTCTTGGACCCCGAGGCGGAGACGACGAAGCGCGCGCTCGAACGCCTGGGGTTCGAGCTGGACGCGCTCCGCTCGGCGGACCAGTTCGAGGTCGACCTCGACGCCGACTCCGCGGAGGCGGCGGCCGAACGGGCCGACGAGATGGCCGAGCGGCTGCTGGCGAACCCGACCATCCACGACTACGACGTTGAGGTGGCCGAGGCGGAATGACCGTCGCAGTAGTTCAGTTCGGCGGCTCCAACTGCGACCGCGACGCCGTCCGCGCGCTCTCGCACCTCGGCGTCGACGCCGAGCGCGTCTGGCACGAGGACGGGCTCCCGAGCGACGTCGACGGCGTGATCCTCCCCGGCGGCTTCTCCTACGGGGACTACCTCCGCGCGGGGGCGATGGCCGCGCGCTCGCCGATTATGGACGACGTCCGCGCGACGGCCGAGGCGGGAACGCCCGTACTCGGCGTCTGCAACGGCGCCCAGATCGGCTGCGAGTCGGCGCTCACCCCCGGCGCGTTCACCACGAACGCCAGCGCGCGCTTCCAGTGCGAACCCGTCCACCTGCGCGTCGAGAACGCCGAGACGCCGTGGACCGCCGCCTACGACGAGGGCGACGTGATCGAGGTCCCCATCGCCCACGGCGAGGGCCGCTTCGAGATCTCGGAGTCCAAGTACGACGACCTCGTCGCCGACGACCGGATTCTCTTCCGGTACTGCGATTCGGCGGGCAACATAACCGACAACGCGAACCCGAACGGCTCCCGCGGCAACGTCGCGGGTATCACCGGCGAGTCGGACCACGTCGCGGTGCTGATGCCCCACCCCGAGCGGGCGACCCTTCCCGACCTCGGCCGGGGCACCGACGGTCAGGGCGTGCTGTCGGCGTTCGCCTGAATCGGGCGTCGGATCCCCATTTTCTCCTACGGATCGGCCCCGTCGGCGACGTCGGTGATCACGCGCTCATCGACGACGATGCCGTCGGTGTCGATCACGCGGACGGTGAACCGGAAGGTATCGCCCTCGGTGCCGCCCTGCGAGTACTGGAGATTGCCGTTCGTGTTCGTGCCCGAGAGCTCGGTGCTCGCCCAGGAGTTGTTGAGGTCGCGGACCAGCACTTCGGCCTGGACGAACTCCCCGTTCGGATCCGACACCCGGTACTGGATCCGGTAGTCGCCGTTGCTGTTTCTGGAGCGGTCCTGCACGGTCACGCTGTCGAGGGTCGGGCTCGTCGGGCGGCTGAGGTCCGCGTTGCCCGACGGATCGGCCCCGTCGGCGACGTCGGTGACCACGCGCTGATCGACCACGACGCCCGCCGAATCGAGCAGCTGGACCGTGATGCGGTACTCGTCGCCCTCGGTGCCGCCGTAGCTCGCCTCGGCGTAGTCGTCGACGTTGTTCCGCGGGTCCGCGCTGGTGTAGGTCGCGTCGGCTCCGCCGCTGTCGAGGTTCTCGTAGCGCACCCGCACCGAGCCGAAGTCCGCGCGGTTCGTGACGTTGTAGGAGACCTCGTAGTTCGCCTCCGCGCCGCCGAGGTCGTCGATCACGGTCCCGGCGAACTGCGGGCTGCCGGGGTCTGTCGTGTCGCCGCCGGACTGGGAGTCGCCGTCGGCGACGTCGGTGAACGTGACCGAGTCGGTGACGGTCCCGTCGGTGTCGAACACGCGGATCGTGATCTCGTACTCGCTGCCCTGCTGGCCGCCCTGCGAGAACGTGACGTCGCCGCGGGGGTCGGTCGCGGTCACGGTCTCGTCGCCCCAGTCGTTGTTCCGGTTGTCGAAGGTCACCTCGACGCGATCGAACCGCGCGGTGTTGTTGACGTCGTAGTACAGCGTGTACTCGGTGTTGGAGTTCGCCGAGGTGTCCTGTAGGGTGTAGCCCTCCAGCATCGGCTCTTGCGGCGTGGGCGTCGGTGTCGGCGTCGGCGTGGGAGTTGGCGTTGGCGTGGGTGTGGGTGTCGGCGTCGGAGTCGGGGTTGCGGTCGACGTAGTCGGCGCTCCCCCACCCCCCGGCAGCGTCTCGTAGTCGTCGTAGAGGATCGCACCGTTCTGGGTGGTCCTGATCAGGAGGATTCGGATTCGCCCCGTGAATGGGTTCTCTACCGTCACCGACTCGCCGCCCTCGAACAGCTCGTTGGTATCGAGATTATGGTCGGATTTGGTCAGATTCTCCAGGTCGTATGACTTTTCACCGCTTTCGTTCCTCAGTATGAGATCGAGTTCGGAAAGCGGCAGATTCTCGCCCCCGACGTGCGTAAGCGTGAGCGACGTCTCATCCAGTTCGGACTGGAACGCCGCAGAGGGCCGCTCGGCGCTCACCTGGCGGTCGTAGTTGACGAGGAGCCCCACGCCCACGGTGGAGACCGAAATGATGACGACGGCAGTGATGAGGAGCGTGCCGACCGTCTCGCTCTGGGCGCGGGAATCCATTACTATGGGATGTCGACGAAGTACGTTCCCTTCTCGCCGGTTTCGAAGCGGAACTCGACGACGAAGAAGTCACGTTGCCCTATCTTTTCGCTCCCTCCATCTTGATCAAACTCGAACGAAATTGTCGTTTCAGTTTCGTTTCCTGGAAGCTTGATGTCCCGATCGAGAGCGCGCATCGAGTCCAAGATGGTGAAATCGTCTGCGTAGATGATATCAGCTGTGGAATTATTAATATCGAACGGGTCTACAGCGTTGCCGCCGGTGGATTGCGCGTTGAAATAGAACGACATCCGGGCCTGCGTGATATTCGTATCTTGACTCGCAGTATTATTTAGCGTGATGTCGATCGTATCCTGATCGTCTCCAGGCTCAATATCCTGCAGGTACACGTCGTTCGGCCCCGCAGGATTGATCTCGATCCCGCCCTGCTGGCGCTCCCCGCCGGGCGGCGCTTCGTTCAGGCCGACTGGCGCGCACGCCACCGCGACCTCGCCCGAAAAGTCGATCGTCAATTCGCCGCCGGAGACGGCCACGTTCGCGGGGTCGACCTGCCCGGCCAGCAGTTGCTCCCAGGTGTCTTCGCTGAGCCCGGTCGGGACGGTGACGTCGGCATCTTGAACTTCTTCATCGTTGACGTTCCCCGGCACCGACTCGACTGGCGTCCGCTCGACGCCGACCTCGTAGAGGCTCGTGTTCAGCGGGCGGACCGTCACGGTATCGCCCTGCACTAACTGTTGCCCGGTCAGAAGCACCGTCCGGTCGCCGAAATCGAGATACAGGACCGTGTTCTCGTAAACGATCGTCGGGGCGTTCTGATACTCGTTGTAGCCGGGGACGTATTCGAGGGTACGGGTCTGGATTGGGCCCGAGGAGGGGCAGATGTTGGTTCGCGCGTCGCCGTCGCCGTCAACGATGCTGACCGGCTCCGCCGGGCCGGTCCGGAGCGTCCCCGAGGCGGGCGGCGGATTGATGCCGAGGACCCGGACGGGATACCGGGTGCCGAGCTTGACCGAACTGTAGGTGGTCTCGCCGCTGGCGTCGGCCGAGAGGATCGCGTTCCGCACCTCCAGCATATCGTTCTGGACCTGCTGGCTGTGCGCGAACTCGACCCCCTCGTTCTCGCTCGGCACGTACGACGCCTGGTAGATCGACAGCAGGATGATCAGAAACCCCAAGATGAGGACCGCGCCGATCACCCCCGAGACCCCCCGGTCGTCCCGCCGGAACTCCATACCGCCCCCTCGGCGGGCCAGGGCTATTAATGCTGGTACGCCGTTATCGAATCGCGGAATCGGCGGCTCTCATACCGAGAGTGCTCAGTATCAGCGGGACAGCGGCATCCCGTAGCTCGTCTCGGCCTCGACGACGTACTCCCAGGTGGCCTTGCAGTCGCAGGAGACCTGTCCGAAGACCGCGGGATCCTGCCGCTTGTCGAAATCCTTGATCGCCTTCTGCACCCGGTCGTCGCACTCGCCGCAGTTGTGCGCGCCCCGATCGGAGCCGTGTCCGACGGGGTCGGAGACGACGATCGCGTCGACGTCGGCGGTGCGGTCCAGCACCTCCGCGACCGACCAGAGCCACGGCGGGCGGTAGCCGCCCTCGAAAAAGAGCTCGTCGACCATCGTGTACCGCTGGACGTTCGTGGGATTCATCGAGACGGTGTGGCAGCCGTCGACCTTCGCGCACCGCCGGATCGACGACACCATGTCCTCGATCGCCTCCGACTCCGAGAGGAACGGGGGCTTCATCAGGAGGTAGGCCTTCACGCCGGCGTCGACGCCGCTCGCCTCGATGTCGGCGTCGCGCGCCTCCGCGCAGGCGGCCTCGAAGTCCGCGAAGTCGAAGTACTTGTTCACGCAGTCGTGGCGGATCCGATCGGTCGCGGTCTCCAGGCCGACGGCGACGTCCGTCGACAGGCCGACGTCGGTGAAGTCGGCGATCTTCTCCCGCTCGACGAAGTCCGGGAGCGACTCGACGACGATCCGCTGCCGGTCGGCGAACGTCTCGGCGATCGCCCGTCTGGTCTCGGCGCCGACCTCCCGCTCGTCGAGGAACGACCCGGAGGTGTAGATCTTGATCAGGTCGGCGGGCTCGTCGGCGTTTTCGGCTTCGTGCTCCAGGCAGACCTCGATCTGGTCCATCAGCGCGTCGTGGGCGACGCTGCCGCCCTCGACGGACTCGGCGACGTAGCCGCACATCGTGCAGCCGCCGGCGCGGGCCCACCGACAGCCGCCGGTGTTGAGGATGATCGTCAGCGACTGCACCACGCCGTCGGGCGTGTTGTCCTCGTCGAGCCAGACGCGCGTCGGCTCGTGGGGGTCGTAGTGCTTGTCCTTCTGCGAGCGGATCTCCCGCATCACCTGATTGTGGGCGTCCATCCCCTTCCCGCGCTCGTAGACCTCGGGGCTCGGCTGACTCATTACCGCCCCGTAGCCCGCGGGCCGGTATATCTCCTCCGTCTGTGCGGCCCCCGCGAGCGCGCCGCGACGCCTTTCTGCGGTCCTGTGTGCGGTCCGTCGATCCCGTCGCCGACGCGTCGGTCCGCGCCGTAACCGAATGTCGTTATTCGCTCGTGGTAACGCCTAACAGAATTCGGGCCCTATGTAAACACGGGCAATAACTATGACAGATTTAGGCGGATTCAACGATCACGTCGCGCGCATCGACCTGTCGAGCGGCGACGTGCGGTACGAGGGCATCGACGACGAGGACGCGAAGAAGTACATCGGCGGACGCGGCCTCGGCGTGAAGTACGTCTTCGACCAGGGCGTCGACGTCGACCCCGAGGGCCCGGAGAACCTGTTGGCGTTTATGAACGGCCCGCTCACGGGCACACAGGCCCCGATGAGCGGTCGCATCGCCGTCTGTACGAAATCCCCGCTCACGGGGACGGTCACGGACTCCCACCACGGCGGCTGGTCCGGCGCCCGACTCAAGTGGTCGGGCTTCGACGGCCTGCTCTTCGAGGGCCAGGCCGACGAGCCCGTCTACGCCTACGTCGAGGACGGCGAGGTCGAACTCCGCGACGCCTCCGACCTGTGGGGCCTCGGCGTCCACGACGCGATGGACAAGATCGAGGCGGACCACGACGGCCAGTTCGGCAAGAACCTCTCGGCGATGGCGATCGGCCCGGGCGGCGAGAACGGCACCAAGTACGCCTGCATCGTCAACGAGGACGACCGCGCCTCCGGCCGCGGCGGCACCGGCTGCGTGATGGGCTCGAAGAACCTCAAGGCGATCGTGATCAAATCGGGTACGCGGATGCCCAAGCCCGCAGATCCCGAGACGTTCACCGAGGGCTACCAGGAGGCGATGAACCTCATCCGCGAGTCCGACGTCACCGGTCCCAACGAGGGCGGCCTCTCGCTGTACGGCACCAACGTCCTGATGAACCTCACCGAGGAGATGGACGGGCTGCCGACGCGAAATGGCAGGTACACCTCGACCCACTCCGAGGCGGACGCGGACCCGAGCGAACCCAACATCGACGCCGAGAACGTCTCCGGCGAGAACGTCCGCGAGAACATCCTCGTCGACGAGCCGACGTGTCACTCCTGTCCGGTCGCCTGTAAGAAGGAGACCGAGGTCACCTACGAGCACAAGGGCGAGGAGCTGAACGTCCGCGGCGAGTCCTACGAGTACGAGTCGGCGTTCGCGCTCGGCCCGAACTCGATGAACGACGACCGCGACTCCATCGCGGTGATGATCAACAAGTGCAACGACCTCGGCATCGACACCATCGAGGCCGGGAACATGATCGCGATGGCGATGGAGATGACAGAGCAGGGCAAGCTCGACGACCTCGACGACGGGATCGAGTGGGGCGACGCCGAGCACATGATCGAGCTGCTCGACGAGATCGCCCACCACAGCTCCGATCTCGGCGAGCTGCTGGCGAAGGGCGCCCGCCGCATCGCCGAGGCGCGCGACGCCCACGACAACTCCCTCGCGGTGAAGGGCCAGACGATCCCGGCCTACGACCCGCGCGCGATGAAGGGAATGGGCATCGGCTACGCCACCTCCAACCGCGGCGCGTGCCACCTGCGCGGCTACACGCCGTCGGCCGAAATCCTCGGCATCCCGGAGAAGGTCGACCCGAGCGAGTGGGAGGGCAAGGGCGAGCTGTGCGCGCTCTTCCAGGACCTCCACGCGATCTCGGACTCCTTCGACATCTGCAAATTCAACGCCTTCGCCGAGGGCATCGACGAGTACGTCGCGCAGTACAACGGGATGACCGGCCGCGACGTCACCGAGGACGAGCTGATGGAGGCGGGCGACCGCATCTACACCCTCGAACGCTACTACAACAACCTCGTCGGCTTCGACGGCGACGACGACTCGCTGCCGGGTCGGTTCGTCGAGGGCGACGAGGCGATCCCCGGCCAGGGCGGCGTCGAGGGCGAGCTCTGCGAGCTCGAGAAGATGAAAGACGAGTACTACGAGCGCCGCGAGTGGGTCGACGGCGTCGTCCCCGACGAGCGCCTCGACGAGCTCGGCATCGAGGTCGGCCCCGGCACGGGCGTCTCCAGCGGCGACAGCCCGGCCCCGGCCGACGACTGATCGCACCCGCCGCCCTCGGACGGCAACACTGATGCCGGTCCGGTCCTGAGCCCGGATCGTGGGCGTCGTCGCGGCGCGCGACGCCGGAACGGCGGCCGCACGCGGACGCGGGCGGGGTCGAACCACGCGCCCCGATTTTCATCGCGCTGGTCGAACGACACAGCGGCGGCTCCGGTCAGACGCCACCCGACGCGGGGGCGCCGTCACTTCTCGCGCGTACGGGAGAGTCGGTCGGCCTCGTCGCTGACCCGCGCGAGCTCCCTGTCGGCCTCGGCGTCGGCGCCGCCGTGGCCGTAGCGGACCGACCAGTCGAGCACCGACGGGACGAAGCGCGAGCCCCTCGACTCGTCGCCACGGTTCCCGCTCCCGGACTCGCTCTCGGCGCTCCCGTCGGGGCCGGCGGTATCGACGTCCGCGTCGTCACCCGTCCCGTCCCCGTCGCGCTCGCGGGATCGGAGGCGGCCGACGATCCGGGCCAGAGCCGTGCGGAGCATACGCTTCCATTCTCGGCCGAGCGACAAAACGTTCACCCGGCGACGATCCCCTCTCACGCCGCGTCGCGGTCGAGCGCGACGAGCACGCCGCTCGCGTTCAGCCGCTCTTCCGCGCGGGCCTTGCGCTCGCCCCAGACCTCGACCATCTCCGAGTGGTCGGCGAAGTGTTCGATCACGGCCTCGTCGTCGCCGAGCTCGTCGCGCTTCTGCCGGACGGCCTCGACCCACTCGACGAGCGCGCGCTTGTACTCCTCCATCAGGTCGGGGTCGTACGCCCGCGGCCCGAAGTGGCCGAAACAGAGCGTCGCGGGCGCGAGGTCCTCGATCGTCCGGACGTCCGCCAGACAGCCCTCCAGGTCGAACTGCGGCGGCGGGGTCGTCTGCCGCACCGTATCGCGCTGGGGGACGTAGATCCCGGCGGCGTCGCCGGTGAAGAGCAGGTCGTCCCGCGAGTCGTGGAAGACCACCTGGTGGGGCGCGTGCCCCGGCGCCTCGATGACCGAGAGGGTCCGGTCGCCGAGGTCGATCTCGTCGCCGTCCGCGAGCCCCTCGATCCGGGCGTCGGGCACGGGCTCGGGCTCCGCGTAGTACTCCCACATCTCGCCGACGGCCTCCTTCGTCCCGGCGACGAGGCGCTCGGGGTCGACGAGGTGGGGCGCGCCGACCTCGTGGGTCCGCACGGTCGCGTTCGGACACGCCGCCGCGAGGTAGCCCGCCCCGCCCGCGTGGTCCAGGTGCGCGTGCGTCGGGAGGACGTGCCGGACGGCCTCCCGGTCGATGTCGAGTTCGTCGAGCGCGTCCAGGAGGTGCTCGCGGTTGCGTCCGAGCCCGGTGTCGATGAAGGCGGGCTCGTCGGCGTCGATTACGTAGACCGCGCCGTGTCGCGGAACCCCGTGCGTGCCGACGTCGACGTAGTAGACGTCCTCGGCGCCGTTGACGGGGGAGAGATCGCCGATAGCCATAGCGGATCCGCGACGCGCGGCGAAAAAAGCGTTCCGTCCCGCGGGCCGAGAGACACGACGGCCGCGACGGAAACCGCCACCCGTTTATCACGCCGGTTCGAGGGTCGGGTATGAGCGAGACACTCGACGAGGACCTCTACCAGCGGACGCTGCAACTCCTCGAACCCGGCGAGATCGAACTCGTCGGTGCGATCGTCCACACCGACCTCGGGAGCGACGAGGACCTGGAGATGCACGAGCTCACGGTGACGGTCAACGACGTGATCGCCGACCACGCCGAAAAGGGCGAGACCTACATCTACGCCGGCAACGACACCGAGGACTTCGCCTCGAATCAGTTTCAGGGGCTCACCCTCGACGACGACTCGTTCGTCTGGGAGTGCCAACAGCTCCTCCGGGAGGGCACCTTCGACATCGTGTTCTACTACGAGGCCGGCCCCGACCAGGACGACCTGGCCGAGGACCTGGCGGCGATCGACCACGTCGACCGCGTGACGGCCGTCCCCTGACCGAGTATCGGATCTGATACTCGGGGCCAGTGCGCTTTTCACCGGCCCGGGCGTCGACCCAGGCGTGTCTCGTCCCCAATCGCACGCGAACGCCGCCACCGACGCGGCGACGGCTCACGGACAGGAAGACGTCGAAGACGCGGCTCACGCCATCGAGGAGTTACAGCACACCTCCGACGACATCGCCTCGCGCACCGAGGAGATCGCGATGCTCTTGCGGGAGCAGGCCGACGGGATGGCCGAGGTCCAGGGCGAAGTATCGGACATGAGTGCGGCGGTCGAAGAGATCGCCTCCTCGGCCGAGGAGGTCGCGAGCGAGGGCGAGCAGGTGAATCAGCTCGCCTCCGAGGGCCGGAGCGCCGCGCGCGAGACCCGCACGGCGATGGACCGGATCGACGACTCCGCCGCGGAGCTCGACGACCGCGTCCGCGCGATCGAAGACAGCGTCGAGGCGATCGACGAGATGGTCGCGGTGATAAACGACATCGCCGACCAGACGAATCTGCTGGCGCTGAACGCCTCGATCGAGGCCGCCCGCGCGGGCGAGGCCGGCGACGGCTTCTCGGTCGTCGCCGAGGAGATCAAGTCGCTGGCCGAGAAGTCCCAGCACCGCGCCAACGACATCGAAGAGCTGGTCGACCGCATCCAAGAGGACACCGAGGAGGCCGTCGAGGAACTGGAAGAAAACGAGTCGGCCGTCGACGAGGGCCGCGAGAAGGTCGAATCGACGCTGTCGCGCCTCGAAGACATCGACGACTCGATGGACGAACTGAGCGCCGGCATCGAGGAGGTCGCCCACGCGACCGACGAGCAGGCCGCGAGCACCGAGGAGATCGCGTCGATGGTCGACCAGACCGCCTCGAACGCCGAGGAGATCAGCGAGGAGACAGACGGCATAAGCGCCGCCGTCGAAGAGCAGGCCGCGATGGTCGCCGACGTCAACGACGGGTTCCGGCAGCTGCTCGACGACGCCTGATCGGTCGGGTCAGTCGTCGGCCGACATCGGCTCGCCGCCAGCGTCGGTCGGCGCCGGGCTCTCGCCCTCCGCGAAGGGGTACCACGACTGCTTTGCGTCGTACAGACAAGGGTCCTCGTAGTCGGTCTCTTCGGGCTCGGCGAACTCGACGAGCGCCTCCTCGCCGGTGGCCTCGACCCACTCGCGGAAGGTCTGTCCCGCCTCGCGGTTGGCCGCGAACGCTTCGAGGAGGTTCCGCAGGAGGCCGGGGACCTCGTCGGCCGGCACCCGCTGGCGGATCCACTCCACGAACGAGGGCTCCGTGCCGATGCCGCCGCCGACGCCGACGTCGAGCGCCTCGACCATCTCGCCGTTCTTCCGGGCGCGCATTCCCTGCAGCCCGATGTCGGCGGTCAGCGCCTGGCCGCAGTCGGCGGTACAGCCCGAGTAGTGCATCTTGATCTGCTGGACGTCGTCCGGCAGGTCGACGTTCGCGCGCAGCCAGCGGAGCGTCGCCGCCATCCGCGCCTTCGTCTCGGTCAGCGCGAGCGAGCAGAACTCCGTGCCCGTGCAGGCCATCGCGCCGCGGGTGAAGACGTTCGGGTCCGGGCTGTGGGTGTCGAGCAGGGACGCATCGAGGAGCTCGTCCAGTTCCCCCTCAGGCACGTCCATAATCAGGGGGTTCTGCCGCCGGGTGAGCCGGACCGCGCCGGAGCCGTGTTCGTCGGCGAGGTCCGCGAGCTCGATCGTCTCCGCGGCGGTCAGCCGGCCGATCGGCACCGACAGGCCGACGTAGTACTTGCCGTCGTTCTGCTCGTGGACGCCGACGTGGTCGTGCTTGCCCGCCTCGGGGGACCTGCCCGCGTTGTAGGTGTACTCCTCGCGGAGGTTCGTCCCCGCCTCGCGCAGCTCGAAGTCGACGTACTCGGCCTGGAGCAGGTCGCGGATCTTCTCTGTGCCCCACTCGTCGACGAAGAACCGGCTCCGGTTCTTCTGTCTGTTCTCGCGGTTGCCGTGCTCGTGGTAGAGTTCGACGAATCCGCGGACCACGTCGTAGGCGCGGTCGGGTTCGACGAAGACGTCGAGGCTCCGCGCCCGGCGGGGCTCGCGGCCGCCCAGGCCGCCGCCGACGCGGACGTTGAAGCCGCGGACCGCCTCGCCGTCGATCGTCTTCTCGGCGGGTTCGAGGCCGATGCCGTTGATCGAGTCCTGGGCACAGCCCTCGCGGCAGCCCGTGACGCTGATGTTGAACTTCCGGGGCATATTCGCCAAGGAGTCGTCGCCGCGGAGCTTCTCGGAGATCTCGTCGAGGACCGACTGGGAGTCGACGAACTCGTGTTTGTCCCGCCCGGCGACGGGACAGCCCGAGATGTTCCGCATCGTGTCGCCACCGGCGGACCGCGAGCTCACGCCGACGGCCTCCAGCTTCTCCCAGATCTCGGGGATGTCCTCCAGTTTCAGCCAGTGGAGCTGGACGGACTGACGCGTCGTGAGGTCGATCCACGCGTCGCCGAACTCGGGGTTCGAGGCCGGGCCGCGGGCGTAGTCCCGCGCGACCTCACCGATCGCCCGGAGCTGGCCGGGTTCGAGCACGCCGTTCGTGTTGGCCAGCCGTATCATGAAGTAGCTCTCCTGGCCCGACCGCTGGTGGAAGACCCCCCAGAACTTGAAGCGCGAGAACCACATCTCGCGCTCGTCTTCGGGGATCGAGTCCCAACCCTTCTCGGCGAACTTGATGATCTTCTCGCGGACCTCGTCGCCGTACATCCCCGCTTTCCACTCTTCCTTCTTGTTCGCCATCAGCGATCACCCGGAACGCGTTCCCGACAGCCTAATTCGATTAGAGTGTACGATTGCATTGTCTGTATGGATCTAGCTTTAGCTTCGGGGGTAAAATAGTACTCATTTAAAAAATACGGAAATTATGGAGAAAAAGGAGACGGACGGGAAACAGGGAGCGCATAGCGATATTATTTCCGAGATATAATCACGAAATTTTCTAATTCCAGAAATGGGGGCTTCGAAATTTCATCTGTCTACTCTGCGCCCCGATTTTCGACCAGGAAGGTCCTTCCACGCGAGCGTGTGCAGGTGCGCACGTTTGTCCATTTTTGATACAAAATCTGTTAATATTAGCTTCATCGAAAGATTATAGTCCATCATTGGGAAATCATTCGGCAACAGCACGAAACAATGAACGAAGGAACACACCTCCGCGACGGCCGCCGTGATCGGTCGGTCCCCGTAGCGGGCGGGGTCCGGAACCGGACACGGACGCCGGTGGCACGGGGCGACCGATGACCGAGTGGACGCCGACGACGTGTATGCGGTGTGCGGTCGGGTGCGGTCACCTCCAGCAGAGCGTGGACAACGGCTACGGGCTCGATACGGTCCGGGGCGACGCCAACCACCCGGTGAACCGCGGGCTGGCCTGTCAGCGGGGCGTCCGGGAGACGGCCGATCCCGACGGCGAGTGGCTCACCCGGCCGCTGGTCCGCGAGGACGGCAAGCTCGTCGCGACGACCTGGGAGGAGGCGCTCGATGTCGTGACCTCGCGGTTCGCCGAGGTTCTCGACCGCGACAGGAACGGCATCGCGGTGCTGGGGAGCGGCCAGCAGACGAACGAGGCGGCCTACGCGCTCGGGAAGGTCGCCCGCGGCGGCATCGGAACGCGGTATTACGACGCGAACACGACGCTGTGTATGGCGTCTGCGGTGACGGCGTACTACCAGGCGTTCGGCAGCGACGCCCCGCCGCCGACCTACGACGACATCCCCGAGGCCGAGACGCACCTCGTCTGGGGGGCGAACCCCGCGGCGGCCCACCCCGTGATGTACCGCTGGATCGTCGACAGCGCGGGCGACACCGACAGCGAACTGCTCGTGGTCGACCCCGTCGAGAGCGAGACCGTCGACGACGCGGACCACCACGTCCAGGTCGACCCCGGCACCGACCTCGCGTTCGCCCGGGCGGTCCTGGCGAGCGCGGTCGAGTCGGGCCTCGTCGACCGCGAGTTCGTCGAGGCGTCGACGACGGGCTTCGACGCGCTCCTCGATTCGCTCCCCGAGGTCGCGGCCGCGGCCGAGGTCGCCGGCGTCGACGTCGACGACGTGGAACGCGTCGCTGCGGCGCTCGCGGACCCGACCCTCGTCTATTGGGGGATGGGCGTCAATCAGAGCGTCCAGGGGACGAAGACGGCGCGGGCGCTGATCGACCTCTGCTTGGCAACCGGGAATATGGGTCCCGGAAGCGGCCCGTTCTCGCTCACGGGGCAAGCCAACTCGATGGGCACGCGGGTCTGCTCGTCGAAGGGGACCTGGCCGGGCCACCGTCCCTTTACCGACCCCGAACACCGCGAGACCGTCGCCGAGACCTGGGACGTGCCGGTCGACCGCCTCCCGGACGATCCGGGTCCCGGTCCCGTGGGGATCGTCGACGCCGTCGCCGACGGGCCGGTCGAGGCCTGCTGGACGGTCGCCACCAACCCGGTCGCGGGGATGCCCGACGCCGACGACGTCCGCGAGGCGCTCTCGGAGACGTTCCTGGTGGCTCAGGACGCCTTCCACACCGAGACCGTCGAGGTCGCGGACGTGGTGCTGCCGGCCGCGACGTGGGGCGAGTCCGCGGGGACGACCACGAACATGGAGCGGACGGTCTCGCGGGTCCGCGCGGCGACCGAGGTGCCGCCGAAGATCAAGCAGGACCTCGACATCATCGCGACGATCGGCAATCGGCTCGCGCCGGACCTCTTCGCACAGCCGCCGCTCGATCCCGAGTCGATCTTCGACGAGCTCCGCGACCTGACCGCGGGAACGCCCGCGGACCTCTCGGGCATCTCTTACGACCGCCTGGACGCGGAGCTGGCGGTCCGCTGGCCCGCGCCCGAGCCCGACGTCCAGGGCGGCTATCGCTACCACAGCGACGACGGCTGGGCGTTCCCGACCTCCTCGGGCCGCGCACGGTTCTCGACGGGCACCCACGACGGGCTCGCCGAACCGACCGACGAGTCGTATCCGCTCACGCTCACGACCGGCCGGACCCCCGACGCGTACAACACCGGCGTCCGGACGCGGAACGGGAAGACCGACGAGTCGCCGGTCGCGCGCATCCACCCGGAGACGACGCTGGACAATATGGAGGCCTTGGACCGCGGCCGGACCGTCCTGACCTCGCGGCGGGCCTCGGTCACGGTGACGGTCCAGCCCGACGACGGGATCCCGCCCGGGATGGTGTGGCTCCCGATCCACCACCCGGCGGTGAACGCGCTCACGCTCCCGGCGGTCGACCCGCAGTCGGACGAGCCGAACTTCAAGCAGTGCGCCGTGACGATGCAGGTGCCCGGCCGCTCGGCGCCGCTCATCGATCAGGGGATCTCCGTCCCGGACGACCCCACGCGCATCGATAGCGACTGATAGTGACTACGCTCGTCTCTCACGCCGAACGACCCCCGATGACGGCGTTCGGCGGTAAGAGACGAGAGTACTCACTATGACGCGCCGTTCGGCCTCGAATCTGTATAATGAATATAAGCCGAGCAAAGATGGTTATACGAACCGTTATTTACCGCGCACATTTTGAACGGACAACTGACTCCCCGAACGATGTCCGAACGTTCGCAAACCACTTCAGCGAGACGACCCGTGAGCACCGATGAGTGACTGGCATCCGACGACGTGTATGCGGTGTGCCGTCGGCTGCGGTTACCTCCAGCGGAACGGAACCGACGGCGTCGGCGTCGCGGAAGCCCGTGGCAACCCCGACCATCCGACGAACGAGGGCCTCAAGTGCCAGCGCGGCGTCCGTGAGACGGTCGATCCGGACGGCGAGCGCCTGACCGAGCCGCTGATCCGCCGCGGCGGCGAGCTCCAGCCGACCGACTGGGACACGGCCCTCGGCGTCGTCACGACGCGGCTCATCGAGGCGCTCCGGGACGATCCGGACAACGTCGCCGTGCTGGGGAGCGGCCAGCAGACGAACGAGGCGGCCTACGCGCTCGGGAAGGTCGCCCGCGGGGCGTTCGGGACGCGGTACTACGACGCGAACACGACGCTGTGTATGGCGTCGGCGGTGACGGCGTACTACCAGGCGTTCGGCAGCGACGCCCCGCCGCCGACCTACGACGACATCCCGCGGGCGACCTCCCACGTCGTCTGGGGGGCGAACCCGTCGGTGGCCCACCCCGTGTTGCACCGCTGGATCGCCAACAGCGCCGACGAGGACGGGCGGCTCGTCGTCGTCGACCCCGTCACGACGCGGACGGCCAGCGAGGCCGACACGCACGTCCGACCCGAGCCCGGGACCGACCTCGCCCTGGCGCGGGCGGTCCTGGCGTATCTGGTCGACGAGGACGGAGTCGACGAGTCGTTCCTCGATCACACAGAGGGCTTCGAGGAGACCGTCGAGGCGCTCCCCGAGGTCGAGGCCGCGGCCGAGGTCGCCGGCGTCGACGTCGACGACGTCGCGGCGATCGCGGACGCGTTCGCGGACCCGACGCTCGTCTACTGGGGGATGGGCGTCAATCAGAACATCCAGGGGACGGCCACGGCGCGGGCGCTGATCGATCTCTGTCTGGCGACCGGGAATATGGGTCCTGGCAGCGGCCCCTTCTCGCTCACGGGCCAGGCCAATTCGATGGGCAACCGCGTCTGTGCGTCGAAGGGGACCTGGCCGGGCCACCGCGAGTTCGAGGACCCGGCGAGCCGCGAGCTCGTCGCCGAGACGTGGGACGTCCCGCTGAGCCGACTCCCGACGTCGGCGGGGCCGGGCTTCGTCCGGATCGTGGACGAACTCGCCCGCGACAACATCGACGTCTGCTGGGCCGTCGCCACGAACCCCGCGGCCGGGATGCCCGACGCGGGCCACGTCAGGACCGCCCTCGACGACGCCTTCGTCGTCGTCCAGGACGCCTTCCGCTCGGACACGGTCGAGTGCGCCGACGTGGTGCTGCCGGCGGCGACGTGGGGCGAGTCCGAGGGGACGACCACGAATATGGAGCGCCGCATCTCCCGGGTCACCGCCGTCTCGGACCCGCCAGGGTCGGCACGGACCGATCTGGACGTCATCGCGGCGATCGGCAACCGCATCCACCCGGACCTGTTCGCGGAGCCGCCGCTTGCCCCCGAGACGATCTTCGACGAGATCCGCGACCTGACCGAGGGGACCCCCGCGGACCTCTCGGGGATCACCTACGACCGGCTGGACGAGGAGTACGCGGTCCGCTGGCCCGCGCCCGACACCGAGGGCCAGGGGGAGTACCGGTACTACGACGGCGAGGACTGGTCGTTCTACACGGAATCGGGCCGGGCGCAGTTCTCGACGGCCACCCACAGCACTCTCCCGGAACCCATCGACGACGAGTACCCGCTCACGCTCACGACCGGGCGGAGCTCCGACGTCTACAACACGGGGGTCCGGACCCGCAACGGGGAGGACAGCGCGGTGCCGACCGCGCGGATGCACCCCGAGACGATCGCCCAGTGGCTCCCGGCGTTCGACCGGGCGCGGACCGTCCTCGAATCCCGGCGCGCCGAGGTCGTCGTCGAGGTCGTCCCGAACGAGGGCATCCCGCCCGGCGTCGTCTGGCTCCCAATCCACAACGCGGCCGCCAATCGGCTCACCCTGTCTGCGGTCGATCCCGAGTCGGCGGAGCCGAACCTGAAACAGTGCGCCGTGACGATCGGCGCGCCCGAGAACTGCCGGTCCGACTCGGGCGCCGAGGCGTCCTTCGGGGCCGGCCCGGTCCCGACCTCGCAGTAACGCGAGCCGCGCCACACGCTGTTTTTTCGATTGCACTCCGTCGGTGATTCTCTTCCGTGAGCAGTATCCCATACAGTCACCGCCGTCGAACGCACGGCTGAAAACAACAATAATTATAATTATTTCGCCAACGCACTATTGATGTTCTAATGAATACCGGGAGAAATGTGCAGACAATTTTAATTCAGGTTTGGAAAATATGAAATATACTCGTCTCGACGCCCTTCTTCGCATTGTCATCCGCACTGCTCGATAGATGTCCATTTGTTCACCGAATATCTTATAAATATAGCAACTATGTCGTCTAAGCGTGATAAATTCAAAATCAAGAAGAAATCAGTTCGCATCGGTGCCTGATCGGACACCCGATCGGGCGAAACGGTCGACGATCCGCCGCCCGACGCGGCACTTCGCCGGCGACCGGTCCCGGATCGACGGGTCGGCCGCGCGGCTCCCACAGCACGGGGGTGGTGCCGTATGAAGAGCCCGATCAAGATGACGAAGTACCGGACGCTGCTGCTCGCGACGGTCGGGTTCAACTTCTCGTTCCTGATCTGGTTCTCGTTCGCGCCGTTCACGGGGCCGATCGCCGACGAGTTCGGTCTCTCGCTGGCCGAGATCGGCGTGCTGGCGAGCGCGGCGATCTGGCTCGCGCCGTTCGGCCGGATCCTCACCGGGTGGCTCTCCGACAAGTTCGGGGCGCCGACCGTCTTCGCGATCGTGCTGGCGTACGTCGGCGTCTTCTCGATGTGGAGCGCCTTCGCGGAGTCGTACTCGGTCTTCTTCGGGACGCGCCTGATCGTCGCGACCGCGGGGATCACGTTCGTCATCGGCATCCAGCACGTCTCCGAGTGGTTCGAAGAGGAGGAACTCGGCACCGCCGAGGGCATCTACGCCGGCATCGGGAACGCGGGCGCCGCGGGCGGCGCGCTGATCCTGCCGCGGGTGTTCCCGACGGGCTGGGCCGGCCCGCTGTTCGACACGAGCTGGCGCGCCGCGTTCTTCTACACCGGCGTCGTCGCCATCGGGCTCGCCGTCGTCTACTTCGTCTTCGGCGAGGCCGCAAAGAGCGAGGCCAAGCGCCAGGCGACGAAGGACAGCGCCAGCATCAGGGAGTGGCTCTACACGGCCACGCGGTACGGGACGCTCGTCCTCGCGCTGGCCTACGTGATGACCTTCGGCCTGGAGCTGTCGATGAACGGGTGGCTGGCCACCTACTACCGCGAGGGCTTCAACACCCAGAACCTCGTGTTGGCGTCGACGTTCGCGGCGACCTTCTCGGTCGCCGCCGGGCTGCTCCGGCCGATCGGCGGGTATATGAGCGACCGGCTGGCGCGGAACGAGCGCGACATCCTCCCGTTCTTCACGGGCCGGTACCGCGAGCAGTGGACGTTCGTCTCGCTGTGCTTCGTCGTCCTGATGATGTTCGCGATGACGCTCGCCGGCCTGAGCGGGCAGGTGCTGCTGGCGGTCGGGACCGGCTTCCTCGTGGGGATGGGCTGTGCCTTCGCCGAGGGCGCGATCTTCGCACAGGTCCCCGCGATGTTCCCGGACAGCTCCGGTGCCGTGGCCGGCGTCGTCGGCGGCGTCGGCACCGTCGGCGGGATCGTCTACCCGCTCGTCTACTCCGCGCCGTTCCTCGCGAACCTCCATCTCGGCTACTCGATCGTCGCGGTCTCGATGATCCCGATCGTCCTGCTCGCGGCGTGGGTCTTCCAGCCGCACCGCGCCGAGCGGGCGACCGACGACGGGGTCGTCACGCGGAAGAGTTCGGTCGTGACGTCCGACGACTGATGACTGACGACTGAGGAGGGCCGCCGCGACCCCGTTCCGGCGCTCACCGCACCGACCGCGGTGACAACGGGGAACAACCGCGCCGGGCCAGTACGCCGTGGAGGTCGCGGGCGCGAGCGCCCGCTCGACGGCAAAGATAGATGTGACTCCGGTGCAACGGGTCGTGTATGGGGTCTAACGCGGCGGGGGCCTGGGCGGAGGACCGCACGCCGGAACTATCGCCGGAGGCGGTCCTCCCGGAGTTCCTCGGACAGGACCTCCCCCGTCACCTCGCGCTGTTTTACCACTCCGTCGAGGCCCAGCTCGCGACCTGCGCCGCCTTCGCGAAGCGCGAGCTCGACGACGGCCGGCGCGTCCTCTACCTGTACGACGAGAACGATCCGACCGAGATCGCGGCGGCCCTCCGGATGATCGACATCGACGTCGAGCGGCGTCGGGACGCGGGCGACCTCCTGATCGAGGACGCCAGTGAGGTATATCTCGACGAGGGATTCGACCCCGACCGGATGATCGACTCGCTCCAGGCGGCCACCCGCGACGCGGTCGCGGACGGCTACGGGGGGCTCGCGGTCGCCGGGGAGAACACGTGGTGTTTCCACACCGACTCCTCCTTCGATCACATCCTGGAGTTCGAGGCCGACTTCGACGCCCGCGCGCCCGAACTGCCCGTCAGGGCGATGTGCCAGTACGACCTCGCGCGGTTCGATCCGGAGTCGGTATCGAAGGCCCTGTGGACGCACGAGCACATCGTCTACCGGGGCCGGATCTGCGAGAACCCCTTCTACGTGCCGCCGAGCGAGTTCCGCGCGTCGAAGTCCGACCAGTCGGAGGCGGAACTGCTGCTGGAACAGACCTACAGCCTGGCGCAGGCGCGGCGGGAGGTCGGCCGCCGCCGACAGCGCATCGAGGTGCTGAACCGGACGCTGCGGCACAACATCCGCAACGAGATCAACGTCGTCCTCGGCTATCTCGGCGACGTCCTCCATCGCCCCGAGGAGGCCCTCTCGGAGTCCGACCGCCAGCGGATCAAGACCGCGCGGCGGTACGCCGAGAACATCTCCCGGACCTCCGAGAAGGCCCGGTACGTCGAACAGACGCTCTCGGGGGACGAACTGGAGCCGTTCGACCTCGGGCGGGTCGTCGACGAGGTCACGGACGAACTGTCCGAGCGGTACCCCGACGCCGGGATCACGACCGCCGTCGACGAGCCGTGGACGGTGATCGCGGACGAGGACCTCCCGCGGGCGGTCGAGGAACTGATCGAAAACGCAGTTCGTCACCAGGGCCGCACGCCGCCGTCGGTGTCGGTCTCGGTGCGGCGCCGCGGCGACGCCGTCGCGATCGACGTCGTGAACCCCGGCGAGCCGATCCCCGAGGACGACCAGCGGGCGCTCCGGCGGGGCCGCGAGACCTCGCTCCTGCACGGCCGCGGGATCGGGCTCTGGATGGTGAAGTGGATCACCGAGAACTCCAACGGATCGCTCGCGTTTCCGCAGGGCGAAGACGAGTGCCGGGTCCGCATCGAACTCCCCGCGTCGTCCGTCGTCTGACCCGTCGGCGTCCTAATCGGACGCCTCCGAGACGCTTATCCTCGCGCGACCCCGAACGATCGCTATGAGCGACACAGCCGGAGAGGCGGCGCTGTCGGACCTCGACCGCGCCGTCATCAACGCGTTCCAGGGCGGCTTTCCGGTCGTCGAGCGGCCGTTCGAGCCGGCCGCGGCCGCCCTCCGCGAGCGCGAGATCGACGTGACCGCGGACGAGCTCGTCGAGCGCGTCCGCGACCTCGACGAGGCGGGCACGCTGAGCCGCTTCGGGGCGCTCGTGAACGCCGAGGAGATCGGCGGGACCGCGACGCTCGTCGCGATGCACGCGCCCGAAGAGCGCTTCGAGGAGGTCGCCGAGGCGGTCAACGCCCACCGGGAGGTCGCGCACAACTACGAGCGCGAGCACCCGCACCTGAATATGTGGTTCGTCGTCAGCGTCGCCGACGAAGATCGAGTCGAGGAAGTCCTCGCCGAGATCGAGGCCGAGACCGGCCAGGAGACGTACAATCTGCCGAAGCAGGAGGAGTTTCGGGTCGAGGCGAAGTTCCTGGTCGACGGGCCGATCGCCGACGGCGACGTCGACCGCTCGGATCTCGGGCCCGACGTGACGCCCGAAGAGAGAAAGACCCTGACGCCGGCCGAGCGCGACCTCGTCGTCGAGATCCAGGGTGGACTGCCGATCACGGCGACGCCGTACGCGGACGTCGCCGACGCGATCGGCCAGGACACCGAGTGGGTCGTCGAGACGATAAAGCGCTTCGAGCGCGAGGGGAAGGTCCGCCGGGTCGGCGTCGTCCCGAACCACTACGCGCTCGGCTACACGGAAAACGGGATGACCGTCTGGGACGTCCCCGACGACCGCCTCGCGACGGTCGGTCCCGCCGTGGCGTCGCTGCCCTTCGTCACCCACTGCTACCACCGGCCGCGACACGAGGGCGTCTGGCCGTACAACTTCTTCGCGATGACCCACGGGCGCTCCGAGGCGGAGAGCGACCGCCGTATCGAGCGGGTGCGCGAGACGATGGAAGCGCACTGGGACGTCGACGACGGCGACTGGGACACGCTGTTCTCGACGCGAATCTTGAAGAAGACGGGCATCCGTCTGGACGAACGCGCGGCGGCCAACACCGAGTGATCCGGAACAGCCCGGGCCGACGTGGGCGCCCCCGACGACGGGGCGGGAGTGCGAGCGGACGAAGACGCGGACGATCCACGCGATGATCCCCCTGTACCACGACTTCACCGGCGAGACGGTGCTGGTCTTCGGCGGCGGCTCAGTCGGCGCGCGGAAGGCGCGTCGCTTCGCCGCGGAGGCGCGAGTCGTCGTCGTCAGTCCCGACTTCGCCGACGCCGACTTCGGCGGCGCGGAGTTGGTTCGCGCTCTCCCGGATCCGGACGACGTCCCCGCGTGGTTCGACCGGACGGAGCCCGCGCTCGTCGTCGCCGCGACCGACAGCGAGCGCGTGAACGATGCCGTCGCCGCGGCGAGTCGGGAACGCGGCGTCCTCCTCAACCGCGCCGACCGGAGCGCGAGCGTCGACGGCGACGAAGGGAACGCGGAATCGGCGGCCGCGGTCGACGACGACGGTCACCGCGACGTCGTCGTGCCCGCGACGGTCGAGGACGGCGACGTCCGGGTCGCGATCTCGACCGGCGGGCGGAGCCCCGCGCTCGCGAAGCACCTCCGCGAGCGGATCGAAGACGAGATCGACGGCGCGGAGGCGATGGCCGAACTGACGGCGGACCTGCGGCGGGAGCTACGCGCTTCCGACCTCGATCCGGCGACGCGTCGTGATGCGATTCGGGCGGTTGTGAGAGACCCGGAAGTTTGGAAGGCTTTACGTACGGGGGCGTCCAATCCCCGCCAAGAGGCGACACGCGTGATACGGAACACGGGGGGTGACCGATGGAAACCGGAGTGATCTGTGGCGCTCGTGTGTCGCACGACAGGGCTAGCGTCGACCAGATCGAAGCCGCGGCGGGCGAGGACGTCCGCACGGTGATCGAGGATCTGTTGAGTCGCGACGGCGTCAGCGAGGCGTTCGCCATCCAGACGTGCAACCGCGCCGAGGTCTACGTCGTCGCCGACAGCGTCGCCGCCGGGCGGCGCGCGCTCGCCCCGTTCGAATCGAGCGTCGACGACGACGTGGTCGTCGAGACGGGCCACGAGGAGAGCCTCGTCCACCTGATGCGCGTCGCCGCGGGGCTTGAGTCGCTCGTCCTCGGCGAGGACCAGATCCTCGGCCAGTTCAAGCGCGCGGTCGAGACCGCCCGGGGACTCGGCGCCCTCGGTCCGATCCTGGAGACCGGGCTGACCAAGGCCGTCCACGTCGGCGAGCGCGCCCGGACCGAGACCGAGATCAACGAGGGCGTGACCTCGATCGGCTCGGCGGCCGTCCGGCTGGTCGAGACGGAGGCCGACCTCGTGGGCGCGACCGCGCTCGTCGTCGGCGCCGGCGAGATGGGCAAGCTCACCGCCGAGGCGCTGGCCGACGCGGGCGTGGCCGAACTGATCGTCGCCAACCGCACGGTGCCGCACGCCGAGCACCTCGCGGAGACGGTCGACACCGAGGCCCGCGCGATCCCGATCGACGGCGTCGGCGACGTCCTGCCGGACGCGACGATCGTCGTCACCGCGACGAGCCACCCCGAGTACCTCCTCGACTCCGGGGACGTCGACGGCGCGGGCGAGACGCTGCTCATCGACCTCGCCCAGCCGCGCGACGTCGACCCCGACGCCGCGACCGTCGACGAGGTCGTCGTCCACGACATCGACGCCCTGGAGTCGGTCACAGAGGAGACCCGCGAGATCAGACAGGACGCCGCCGAGGCGGTCGAAGCGATGATCGACGAGGAGTTCGACCGGCTGCTCGACGCCTACAAGCGCCGGCAGGCAGACGAGGCGATCAGCACGATGTACGAGGCCGCAGAGCGGGTGAAGTCCCGGGAGGTCGAGACGGCCCTCTCGCGGCTCGAAGCGCACTCCGACGGCGACCTCTCCGAGGAGGAACGCGAGATCGTCGAGTCGATGGCGGACGCGCTCGTCGGACAGCTGCTCTCGGCGCCGACGAAGAGCCTCCGCGAGGCCGCCGTCGAGGACGACTGGTCGACGATCCAGACGGCGATGGCGCTCTTCAACCCCGAGTTCGGCGACGCTCCGACCGGCCGTACGGGTGCCGGATCGAACGACCCCGAGCGCGGCGACTCCGAGGTCCCGCAGTACGTTCTCGAGAGCATCTCCGACGACTGACGCCGCCGGTTCTGCCGGCGTGGTCGATCCGAGGCGAAACGTTATCCGCCCGGCGAGAGACACCCCCGGTATGGCCGAGCTACTCTCAGACGACGAGATCCGGACGCGACTCCCCGGCGAGTGGGAGCGCGACGGCGACGAGATCGTCCGAACCTACGAGTTCGACGACTACCTCTCGGGCATCGCCTTCGTCACCCAGGTCGGCGAGGTCGCCGAAGAGGAGTTCCACCACCCGGAGATCCGCGTGGGCTACAAGGAGGTCGAGGTGCGCCTGACGAGCCACGAGGAGGGCGGGATCACCGGCCAGGACATCCGACTGGCGAACCTCTTCGACGCCGAGTACTGACGCGCGTGCGCGCCGCGTACGTCTTCCGCGTCACGGTCCGTCTGCGGGCCCGCGACGACGTGGCCGTCACCCCCGCGACCGTCGAGACGGTCGCCGAGGTCGAGGCCGCCGACCCCGGCGAGGAGGGCTGGCTGCTCTTCCGCGACGCGCTCTGGCGCGGCGAGGTGAACGACGAGGCGCACGCTCGCGATCTGGCCGAATCGTGGGTCGCGGCGCCGGTCGAGCGTGTGAATTTCAGCGAGCTCCGCCTCGACGAGGCGTACCGGACGGCGCTGGCGGACGCCATCGAGTCCCAACCCGAGGCGTTCGGCGGCGACGGCCCCCGCGAGGTGCTTCACCGGCACCTCGGCTCCAGTCTGCGAGTCATCGACGGGTGAGTCGCGATGGCGAACAGTCGGCACTTCCGCATCCGGCTCCCGGACCGTCGTGCCGAACGACCGCTGCCCGGCCCGGGGCTGCACTCAGCGCACGCCGTCGGTGTCCCCATTTTGGTATATAAACACTCGCCCGGCGCGGCGAAATCGACTTACGCCGGCGCGCCGTAGAGGAGGTCCGATGGTCTCCGACGCTCCCGCCGACTACGACTTCTGGCTGTTCGACCTCGACGGCACGCTCGTCGACGCCGAGTGGTCCTACACCCGCGAGGTGTTCGACCGGGTCGGCGACCGGATCGGCCGGGAGTTCACCGACCGCGAGGCCGAGGTCCTCTGGCACGGCCTCGGCGGCGCGCGGGACCCGCAGCTCCGCGAGTGGGGGATCGACCCCGAGGAGTTCTGGCCGGCGTTCCACGCGGTCGAGGACCCGCAAGCCCGCGCGGAGGCGACCTACCTCCACGACGACGCCGCGGCGCTCGTGGCCGACCTCGTCGCCGCCGGCCGGCCGGTCGGCGTCGTGACCCACTGCCAGGCGTTCCTGGCCGAGCCCGTGATCGACCACCTCGACGTCGGCGACTGGTTCGACGCCTTCGTCTCCTGCACGCCGGAACTCGGCTGGAAGCCCGACCCCGCGCCCGTCCGTCACGCGATCGAACGGCTCGGACGGAACCCCGATACGCCGGGAAGAGGCGTCCTCGCGGGCGACGGCGCAAGCGACGTCGGCGCGGCCTGGAACGCGGGGCTCGACGGCATCCACGTCGAGCGGCACTCGCCGGACCGGCGCGGCCGCTGTGTCCTCGCGGACTACCGCGTCTCGTCGTTCGACGACCTCCCGCTGGGCCCCGACCGCGACGTCGCCGCCGACGGCGGCGTCAGCGACCCCGTTCGGAAATAGAATCCCGCTACGCCCGCTCGTAGCCGGGCAGCGACTCGTAGACGTCCGTCTCGGCCAGCGTCGCTTCCAGTTCTCGAACGCCGGGCTTTTCCACCCGGTCGGGGTTCGCGCGGACGCGGACGTCCTCCACGCCGACCGGGACGAACGTCAGCCCCAGTTTCTCGGCGGTCGCCCGGAGCCCGAGCCCCGCGTCGGCCTCGCCCCGCGCGACCGCTCGCGCGGGGCTCTCGAAGCCCTTCGTGCCGGCCTCGAAGCCGCGGATCGACTCTGTCAGGTCCGCGAGCGACGCGCCGCGCTCGTCGGCGAGATCCGACAGAGCGGCGTCGAGGCTCGCCCGGAGCCCGGCGTCGCGACCGCGGTTGACGAACGCGAGGTCGCGGTCGATCAGGTCCGAAAGGCCGTCGACGGCATCCGGGTTCCCGTCGGGGACGACCAGCCCCCACTCGCGCTCCCAGCCGCCGAGGTCGACCGTCTCGACGTCCCTCTCGGTGGGCCCGGCGACGACAGCGACGTCCGGCACCGAATTGGAGAGCCGGCGGAGCCCCTCGCGGCTCCCGACCGGGAGGAACCGCGGTCGTTCGAGGGCGTCGAGTATGCGCGACAGCGCGGGGTCGTCCTCGCCGACGGCCAAGAGGGTGGGCGCGCGGACGTCCGGCGAGAACAGTTGAACGTCGACCTCCTCTCCCTGATCCAGATATTCGGTGTCGGGATCGACCGCGACGACGCCGTCGGCCTCGACGAGCGAGGTCGTCGCGCCCGAGCCCTTGTCGACCGGGTACACGAGCGTCTCGCCGTCGGAATCGGTCACCAGCCCGGCCGGCATCAGGCGGAGCCGCCCCTCGCTGTAGCGCTCGCGGACGGCCATTCTTCCCCTGGCGGTCGCGGTCTGCGGCTCCGGAAGCCCGGCGGCCTCGCGGATCGCGGGCGCGACGAACGTCCGGAAGATCGTGAGCGCCGAGACCGGGTAGCCGGGGAGGCCGACGTAGGCGCTGTCGCCGAGTTCGCCGATCAGCATCGGCTTGCCGGGCTTGACCGCGACGCCGTGGAGGAGGAGCTCGCCGCGCTCTTCGACGACGCGGTAGATCACGTCGACCGCCGACGCGGAGGTCGACCCCGACGAGAGAACGAGGTCGCACTCGTCGGCCGCTTCGAGGAGGAGCCGCTCCATCTCGTCGTAGTCGTCGCCGGCGTGGGGGTAGAGCACGGCCTCCCCGCCCGCCTCCTCGACGCCCGCGGCGATGGTGTAGCTGTTGACGTCGTAGATCTCGCCGCGCGCGCTGTTCAACTCCTCGCCCGGCCGGACCAGCTCGTCGCCCGTCGAGACGATGCCGATCTTCGGCCGGCCGCGGACGGGGACCGCGTCGCGGCCGAGCGCCGAGAGCAGGCCGATGTCGCGGGCGGTGAGCCGCGTGCCCGGGCCGAGCGCCCGCGCGCCCGCGGCGACGTCGCTGCCGGCGACCATCACGTTGTCGCCGGGGGCCACGGCGGTGCGGACGCGGACCCTCTCCCCATCGATTTCGGTCCGCTCGACCATCACGACCGCGTCGGCGTCGTCGGGCATCACCGCGCCCGTGGAGATCTCGACGGCCTCGCCCTCGCCGATCGGGACGTCCGGCTCCTCGCCCGCGTGGACCGTGCCCACTAAATCGAGCGTCACCGGGTCGGCCTCGTCGGCGCCGAAGGTGTCGCGGCCGCGGACGGCGTAGCCGTCGACGGTCGCGCGGTCGAAGCCGGGCACGTCGAGATCGGCATCGACCCGCTCGGCCAGCACGCGGCCGCGCGCCTCCGAGAGCGGGACCGTCTCGGGCTCCGGCGCGAGGTCGAGCGAGTCGATGGCGTCGTGAGCGACCTCCGGGTCGACGAGGTCGCGGAACTGCTTGCGGTCGCTCACGCGGACCACTCCCAGCGCTCGACGGTCACGGTCTCGCCCTCGTCGAAGCCCTCTCGTTCCTCGGGGACGGCGACCCAGCCGTCCGCCAGCGCGACCGAGGAGAGCACGCCCGAGCCGGAGGCGCGCGTCGGGGTCGCGGTCGGGAGCGCGTCCGGTCCTTCGTCCGCGTCGTCCCCGTCCGCGACTCCGTCGTCCACCTGCACGCGGGCGAACGTCCGCACCCCGGGCTCGCTCGGGATCTTCCGGTCGAGGACCGCCCTGGTCGTCGGCGGCGGGTCGTCCGGGAGGTGACCGACGTGCTTCAGCACGGGCCGGAGGAACTGCACGGCGTTGATGATCGCCGCGACGGGGTAGCCGGGGAGCATCACGACGGGCGTGTCCTCGACGACGCCGAGCGCGACCGGATGCCCCGGCTTGAGCGCGACGCCGTGGACGAGCACCTCGCCGAGCTCGGAGACGACTTCGGGGATGAGGTCGCGCTCGCCGACCGAGGAGCCGCCCGTGGTGACGACGACGTCCTTCGTCAGGTCGCGCTGGATCGCCGCGCGCAGGGCGGCCTCGTCGTCGGTGACGACGTTGCGGTAGGTGGGGACGCCGCCCCAGCGGGAGACCAGCCGCGAGACGGTCAGGCCGTTTGTCTCGATCACTTCACCGGGGCCTGGATCCTCCTGTACCAGCTCCTCGCCGGTCGGGACGACGCCGACGGTGGGCTTCTCGTAGACGGTCACGCGGTCGATGCCGACCGACTTCAGCAGGCCGAGGTCGGAGGGGCGGAGCCGGTGGCCCGGCTCGAAGAGCTCCTGGCCCTCGGCGACGTCCTCGCCGACGGGCGCGACGTTCTCGCCCTCGGTCACCGCGTCGAACACCTCCAGGTCGCCGCCGACCTCGTCGGCGTGCTCGATCATCACGACCGCGTCGGCGCCCTCGGGGAGTTCGCTGCCCGTGTGGACGCGGACCGCCGACTCGGGGCCGACGCTCGTGTCGGGCGAGGTCTGGGGGTCGGCGTCGGCGACGCGGAGGATGCCCGGCGAGCGGTCGGAGGCGCCGAAGGTGTCGCTGGCGCGGACCGCCCAGCCGTCCATCGCGGCGCGCTCGTAGTCCGGGACCGCGGTCGGCGAGGTGACCGTCTCCGCGAGCGCGCGGCCGTCCGCGGGGATGAGCGAGAGGCGTTCGGTCCGCTCGTGGGGCGTCGCCGCCTCCAGGAGCCGGCGGCGGGCGACGGCCAGCCGGGTCCGGTCTTTGAACCCGGCCGACCGCCGGTCGTGGGCTGTCTCGTCTGCGTCCGAGGAATCCATACGGGACGGTCCGCGCGCGAGTACAAAAAGAGCCGCGACGGCGGTCGATCCCCGCTCGCGCGAGGCGCTCTGCTACCCCGATATGGCTCTTGTGGCCGATTTTGGCCGACGCGACCGCGGCCTTTTTCGATCCGCCGCCCTAACCCCGGCGTATGTCAGCACTGCGGGACGCACTCCAGGAGCTTCCGGAGTCGGTGTTCGCCGATCTGTTGGAGGCCGACGACGCCTACCTGATCGTGCTCGATCTCCCCGGCGTGACGGCCGACACCGCCGACCTGCGGGTCGAGCGCGGGCGGCTCGTCATCGAGGCCCGGCGCGAGAAGGCGGTGCCGCCGGAGTTCCGCTACGTCTCCGAGGACCGACCGCTCTTCCTCGACGCCGAACTGCCGCTGCCGCCGGATGCGACCGGCGCGGGCGCGTCGGCGGAGGTCGACCGCGGAGTCTTCACGGTCCGCCTGCCGAAGCGCGACGCCGCCCCCGAGCAGACGATTCCGATCACGTCGGCCGGAGACGACGCGTAACCGTCGGGTGGTCACGCTGGTGAATCTCCGTGCGTACTGGCGGTTCCTCGTCGTCGTCCGGCAGTTCTTCCCCCTGATCGTCGCCTACACACGGGACCGCCGCAAGTACGTCCTGTTCGGCGGAAGCCGCCGGGTCGACCCCGAGACGCGGATCGAGCGGGCCGAGGTCCTGCTCGATTCGCTTCTCACGCTCGGGCCGACGTTCATCAAACTGGGACAGCTGCTGTCGACGCGCCCCGACATCCTCCCCGCGGAGTACATCGACGTGCTGTCGAGCCTCCAGGACGACGTCCCGCCGGCGCCCTGGGAGGAGTCGCGGCGCGTCATCGAGGCGGAACTCGGCGACGTCGACGACGCCTTCGACGACTTCGATCGGGACCCGATCAGCGGCGCGAGCCTCGGGCAGGTCTACACCGCGACCCACGAGGGCGATCCCGTGGCGGTGAAGATACGCCGCCCGGGGATCGAAGACCTCGTCGAGGCCGACCTGCGGGTGATCCGCTGGTCGCTGCCGCTCGTCCGGCGGTTCATCGGCCAGGGGCGGGCCTTCTCGCTTGAGAACCTCGCCGACGAGTTCGCGAAGACGATCCGCCAGGAGATGGACTACAGCCGCGAGAAGCGCATCCTCGAAGAGATCCGCGGCAACTTCGCCGACGCGCCCGAGATCCTGATCCCGAAGCCGATCGAGGAGCGCTCGGGGCCGCGCGTGCTCACGATGGAGTACCTCCCCGGGACGAAGATCAACGACGTCGAGACCCTGGATCGAAAGGGGATCGACCGGACGGAGCTGGCGACGACGCTTCAGCGCGTCTACCTCCAGATGATCGTCGACGACGGCGTGTTCCACGCCGACCCCCACCCGGGGAATCTGGCCGTGACCGACGACGGGAAGATCATCTTCTACGACTTCGGGATGTCCGGCACGGTGGAGCCGTTCATCCAGGAGAAGATCATCGACTTCTACGTCGCGGTCGCGAACCAGGACATCGACGCCATCCTCGATACCCTCATCGAGATGGGGACGCTCTCGCCGGAGGCCGACCGGCAGGTGATGGGCGAGGTGATGGAACTGGCCATCGCGGACGCCCGCGGCGAGGACATCGAGCAGTACCGCGTCCAGCAGATCATCGAGCAGGTCGAGTCGACGATTTATGAGTTCCCCCTGCGGCTCCCGCGGAACCTCGCCTTGGTGCTCCGGGTCGCGACCGTCGTCGAGGGCGTCTGTGTGACGCTCGATCCCGACTTCGACTTCATCTCGGTCGCGACCGACTACCTCCAGGACGAGGGTTACTACGAGCAGACCGCCCGCGAGCTGATCCAGCAGGGCGGCGAGCAGGTCAGAGACACCTCCCGGGCGCTCTTCGAGGTGCCGCCGAAGCTGAACCGCACGCTCGATCGGGTCGAAAACGAGAACCTCACCGTCAACGTCCGGCTCGAAGACGAAAACGACGTGCTCTCAAAGCTGGCCCGCCGGATCGTCTACGGCCTGTTCGTCGCCGTCGGCGCGCTCTCGACGGCGATCCTCTACGCGTTCGACCAGTCCAGCGTGATACCGGCGGCCGTCGCCGCGGCGCTGACGATCCCGCCGCTGATCGCGCTGTACCGCTCCTTCCGGCGGAAGCGCGGCATCCGAGCCAAGCCGCAGTTCACCCGGCAGAGTATGCGCGAGCGCCGCGAGGGACGCGAGTAGCGGGACCTACCGATTCCGGTTCCGTTGCGGCCTTTCGGGCCGTTCAGTTATCAGAGTTGATCATTCGGAGGGTAGCTTTATTCGGTGCGGGCTGAAACCGGGGGCTATGACGCGGTGGCGCGCCGTCGCGGGCGGGTTCGCCCTCGCCGCTTGTAGCGAGGCGCTCGTCTTCGCCTGGACCGGCCGGGTGACGCTGCTCGGCGGCCTCGCCGGGAGCGCCCTCGCGGGCTATCTGGCCGGCGGCGGGTCCGCCGAGGGCGCCTGGCACGGGCTGTTGACGGCGATGGCGTGGGGGATCGTCCTGATCCCCGGACTCGTCGCCCTCTCTGTCGTCACCGACGCGCCGCTTCCGTTTCCGATCGAGTATCTGGTCCCGTACCTCGACAGCGCCGGCGAGGCAACGGCGGCAATTCTCCTGACGGCGAGCCTCCCGAACGTCGCCGCCGGGGCCATCGGAAGCTACACGCGGAGTCAGGACGAGCGGGCCCGACGCGACGGCGAGCGACCGCAGCGCCGGCGCGCCGACGGCGACGTCGACGAGGCGTGAGCCGGTCTCGACCCCGATCCGCAGACGCTCGTTCGCGGATCGGGCGATTCCGGCGCTCCCGCGCGTTTCCAAACCGTTTATACCGGCCACACGACAATCCCGGGATATGGCGAAAGAGCAAAAGCAGGTCCGCGAACTGCAAGAGGGCAGCTACGTGATGATGGAAGACTCCCCGTGCAAGATCAACGCCTACAGCACGGCCAAGCCCGGGAAACACGGCAGCGCGAAGGCCCGCATCGAAGGCCGCGGCGTCTTCGACGGCAAGAAGCGATCCCTCAGCCAGCCGGTCGACGCGAAGGTCTGGGTGCCGATCATCGAGCGAAAGGGGGGCCAGGTCGTCTCGGTCACCGGCGAGGACGCCCAGATCATGGATCTGGACACCTACGAGACGTTCACGATGCGCGTCCCCGACGACGAGGACCTCTCGCCCGACGACGAGATCGAGTACCTCGAGTACGAGGGCCAGCGGAAGATCGTCTGATCGGCGATGTTCCCCGGGGCGACCGCATCGCGTACCGACGCCGCGTACGTCGTCGTGGGCGCCCCGCTGGATATCTCGACCTCGTTCCGACCCGGGGCCCGCTTCGGCCCCGAGAGAATCCGGCGGTTCGCCCGGCCGTTCGACGACTACGACCGGCGGACCGACCTGCGCTTTTCGGACTGTTCCGTCCACGACCACGGCGACGTCCGCGCGTGGGACGACGCGTCCGAGTACCTGTCGTGGCTCGCGGGCGAACTCCGCGACGTCGTCGATTCTGACGCCGTGCCGCTCCTCCTGGGCGGCGAACACACCGTCTCCTCGGCGGGCGTCGCGGCCGTCGATCCCGACGTGTTCGTCTGTCTGGACGCCCACCTCGACCTGCGGGCCGACTACGACGGCAACCCTTACAGCCACGCGACGGTGACGCGGCGGATCCTCGACGGCGTCGCGGACTCGGACCCAGACGTCGACAGCGACGGCGGGAGCGCCGATCCGGACGTCGACGAGGCGATCGTCCTCGGCGCCCGGACCGGCAGCCCCGAGGAGTGGGAGCGCGCCGAGGCCGACGACGTGACCGTCGTCGCGCCCGAGGATGTCGCGGACTTCGATCTCGACGCCGCTGTCGGCGACCGCACCGCGTACCTGAGCGTCGACGTCGACGCCGCCGATCCGGGGTTCGCACCGGGCACCGGCACGCCCGAGCCGTTCGGCCTCGACCCCCGAGCGCTCCGCGACGTCGTGCGGACCGTCGCGCCCCGCGCCGCGGGCTTCGACGTCGTGGAGGTCAACGACCGCGACGACGGCCAGGCCGCGTCGCTGGCGGCGAAGCTCTGCCGGGAGTTCGTCTACGCGCACGCCGACACGGCGGACGACTGATTGGTCCGCGGACCGCGGAGACAAGACCTATTCCCCGGAGGCCGAGAACACGGGGTATGGACCTCGCGACGCTCACCGCGCGACTCGACGACCGACTCGACACCGACGCGTACGCCGACGTCGACGCCAGCGCCAACGGCCTCCAGGTCGGCCCCGGCGACCTCCAGCACACTCCTCGGGAGGATTCGCCCGAGATCGAGCGCGCCGCCTTCGCGGTCGACGCCGCCGCGGCCACCATCGGGGCCGCCGCCGAGGCGGGCGCGGACCTGCTCGTGACCCACCACGGCCTCGTCTGGGGCGGACTCGACCGCGTGACCGGCCGGGCGTACGAGACCGTCTCCGCGCTCGTCGAACACGATATCGCGCTGTACGTCTCGCACCTCCCGCTCGACGGCCACGCCTCGCTCGGCAACGCCGCGGGGCTCGCCGACCACCTCGGCCTCGAACGGCAGGCGGCCTTCGGCGAACTGGGGCCCGTGACGATCGGGCGTCGCGGCCGCACCCCCGAACCCTACGCCGTCGACGACGTCCGCTCGCGACTCGCCGACCTCGACACCGACGGTCGGGAGCCCCAGGTGCTCGACTTCGGCCCCGAGGAGATCCGCGATATCGCCATCGTCACGGGCTCGGGCGTCGACTGGCTCGGCGAGGCCGCCGACGCCGGCGTCGATGCGCTCGTGACGGGTGAGGGCAAACAGCAGGTCTACCACGAAGCCCGCGAGGCCGGGATCCACGTCTTCCTCGGCGGCCACTACGCCACCGAGACCTTCGGCGTCGCGCGTCTGGCGGACCTAGTCGGAGAGTGGGGCGTCGAGACGACGGTCCTCTCGCATCCGACGGGGCTCTGATACTGATTACGCTCGTCTCTTACCGCCGAACGCCGTAATCGGGGTCATTCGACGGTACACAGTGAGAGTACTCGCTATGAGGCGGCCGGCGACCTTCCGCTCCAGTACCGCGGCTCCGTGATTCGGCCACAACAGTTAGTAGAGCAGTATCAGCGTCGATAATCGGCGGGGTGGCTTTTTACTTCACACCGGGCTATCGCGTGTAGATGTCACACAACGGAGCGCTCGAGTCCGTCCGGTCGAGTTTCGGGGCGAAGCTCGCCGTGGCGCTGCTCGCGGTCGTCGCCCTCGTGGTCGGGTTCGGCGTCGTCGTCCACGAGGAGACCTCGGCGACGCTGCAAGAGGAGGTCAGGACGGAACTGACCACCTCCGCCGAGACCCGGGCCGCAGAGCTCGACACCTGGATCAGCGGAATCGAACGACAGACGCGACTGCACTCGACACAGGCGGTGTTGCAGTCGGACGATGCGAGCGAGATCTCCGCGCACTTGCGCGAGACCGTCGAGAGCGACGCCGTCCCCGAGGGCGTCGTCGCCGTCCACTACTACGACGCCGACTCCCAGACCATCCGCGCCAGTTCGATGGCGAAGATGGAGGGCGTAAACCCCGCCGAGCAGGGCGCGCCCTTCGCGACCGACCCGCCGACGTTCTCCGGGCCGGACGACACCTACGTCAGCTCGCCGTTCCGGGTCCCGGTCGTCGACTTCCCGGTCCTCTCTGTGATCTCGCCGATCGAGGGCGCTGACGGGAAGATGCTCGTGTACATGATCGACCTCCGGGCGCACGCGGCCGAGTTCGCCGACATCGCCGGGCAGGGCTCGACGGTCGTCGTCGACGGCGAGGGCCGCGTCATCGCCCACCCCGACAGCACCGAGGACGGCCACCACGTCGAGCTGCTGAGCCAGTACGAGGGCGACCTCGCGTCGCTCTCGGATGGCGGCCTCGAACGCCGCGGCGACCTGCTCGTCGCCGGGGCGGGAATGGAGTCGCTCGACTGGACGGTCCTCGTGCGGACCGACCGCGCGAGCGCCTACGCGCTGGGCTCGCAGATCACCTCCTCGATCCTCGGGCTGATCCTGCTCGCGCTGATTAGCCTCTCGTTCGTCGGGGTTGTCGTCGGGTCGAACTCGATCGTCTCGCTCCGGTATCTCGCCCGCCGGGCGAACGCGATGGCCGAGGGTGACCTCGACGTCGACCTCTCGACGACGCGGACCGACGAGTTCGGGACGCTGTACCGCTCCTTCGACGAGATGCGGACCGCGCTCCGCGAACAGATTGGGGCGATGGAAGAGAAGAACGAGACGCTCGAATCGACGGCCGCGGAGTACGGTCAGGTGATGGACGACGTCGCCGACGGCGACCTCACCCGGCGGCTCGACCCCGACACGGAGCACGAGGCGATGTCCGACATCGCCGTCTCGTTCAATCAGATGCTCGACGCCGTCGCCGACACGATGGCCGAGGTGAAGGCCTTCTCCGCGCACGTCGTCGAGACCGCAGAGCACGTCGACGAGGGCGCCGAGGAGGTCCAGGCGGCCTCCGCGAAGGTGACGACGGCGACGACCGAGATCTCGGACGGCGCCGAACAGCAGACCGAAGCGCTCCACGAGGTCTCGACCGAGATGGACGCGCTTTCGTCCTCCGCCGAGGAGATCGCCGCGACGGTCGACGAGGTCGCCCAGGCCTCCGAGCGCGCGGCCGAACTCGGCGACGAGGGCCAGTCCCACGCCGAGGCCGCCGTCGACGAGATGGACGCCGTAGAGCAGACCACCGCCGAGACCGCACAGGAGGTCACGGACCTGGCCGACGAACTCGACGCCGTCGGCGAGGTCGTCGAGGTGATAAGCGACATCGCCGAGGAGACGAACCTCCTGGCGCTGAACGCCTCGATCGAGGCCGCGCGGACGGGCGAGGCCGGCGACGGCTTCGCGGTCGTCGCCGACGAGGTCAAGCAGCTGGCCGAAGAGACCGCCGAGTCCGCGGCCGAGATCGAAGAGCGCATCGAGGGGATCCAGGCGCGCGCCGACGAGACGACGGAGGCGATGCTCTCGACCCAGGAACGGATCGAAAGCGGCGTCGACACCGTCGAGGACGCGATCGACGCGCTCGACAACGTCGCCGCGGCCGTCGAGGAGACGGACAACTCGATCCAGGAGATCCGCGACGCGACGGCCCAGCAGGCCTCGTCGGCGACGGCGGTCGTCGACCGGGTCGACGACGTGGCCGCGATCGGCGACCAGACCGCCGAGGAGGCGACCGACGCGGCCGCCGCGGCCCAACAACAGACGAGCACGATGACGACAGTGAGCGAGGAGGCAGAGCGGCTGACGGCACAGGCACGCGAACTCCGGACGGCGCTGGAGGACTTCACCGTCCCCGACGACGCCGGCACAGGGCTCAGCACCGGGACTCCCGGCTCGGCGGCGCCCGGGTCGGACCGACGCGTCGGCGCCGACGGCGGGACGCCGCCGGACTCGCACCGCACCGACGGCGGCACCCCGGATTCGACGCGCCGGGGCGACGCGGACTGGCCCGGCGAGTGGGAGACCGGAGGGGGTGAGTGAGCATGGAGTTCACCACCGGCCTGTGGCTGTGGATCGGCGTCGCGGGGATGACCGCGGGGTCGCTCCCGACGGGCTATCGCCTCGTGACGACCGACGAGCACCGCGAACTCAACGCCGTCCTCTTCGGCGTGACGGGCATCGCGGCCGTGGCGTACCTGCTGATGGCGCTCGGCTACGGGACGATCGCGGTCGGCTCCCAGAGCGTCGAGATCGTCCGCTACGTTGACTGGCTGCTCACGACGCCGCTCATGGTCCTCTACCTCGGGCTGCTCTCGCGGCCCGGACGGCGGGTCCTCCGGCGGCTTGTCGCCGTCGACGTCGTGGTCGTGCTCGCCGGGATCGCCGCGACGGCGGTGGCCGGGCTCCTCCAGTACGTCTTCTTCGGCGTGGGGACGATCGCGTACCTCGTGCTCGTCCAGCTGCTGGTGCAGACACTGCCCGAGCGGGCGACGTTCTCGACGCCGCGCGAGGAGTCGTCGTTCACGACGCTGCGGAACCTCACCGTCATCGTCTGGACGCTGTATCCGGTCGTGTGGCTGCTGGCGCCGACCGGCGTCGGCCTGCTGCTGCCGGAGACGCAGGTGCTCGTGTTCACCTACCTCGACATCGTCTCGAAGGTCGGCTTCGTCGCCGTCGCGATCCGCGGGATGACGGCGCTGTCGGACGCGCGCTCCGATATGAGCGTGACGGCCGACTGAGCGGGGCTCGCGGCTCTCTTCTCTTCGCCCCCGCCGCCGACGAATCGCGGGACATAACCGCTCGGCCCGTCCAGCAGCGGTATGAGCGACGAGAACCACGGTCCGGACGGCGAGGGTCCGGGCGACGCCGAGTCGCACGACGCCGAACCGCACGGCGCCGACGACGCGCCGGAGTCCCACCGCGAGGAGTTCCACGAGGCGCCGATCGGTCACGCGCGGGTCCGCGGCGGGATGTCGGTCGGCGAGCTCGCCGACGAGTACGGCAAGGCGGGCATCGGCGCGGCCACCGTCGACGAGGCGGTCGACGTCTACGCCGAGATGCTCGCCGACGAGGACGTGACGAACTTCTTCGGGCTCGCGGGCGCGATGGTCCCGGCCGGGATGCGGCAGATCGTCGTCGACCTGATCCGCGACGGCCACATCGACGTCCTGGTGACGACCGGCGCGAACCTCACCCACGACGCCATCGAGGCGATCGGCGGCAAGCACCACCACGGCCGCGCGGAGCCGCACGACCCCCACCCCGCGAACCCCGACGCGGAGCCGACCGGCGAGACGGCGCGGGACCACGACGAGCACCTCCGCGACGAGGGCGTCGACCGGATCTACAACGTCTACCTCCCCCAGGAGCACTTCGCGCTGTTCGAGTCGCACCTCCGCGACAACGTCTTTCCGGCCGTCGAGCGCCGCGTCTCGATCCAGGAGTTCACCGCCGAACTCGGCCGGGCGAACGCCGAGCAGAACCGCGAGCGCGACGTCGAGGAGGACGCCGGCATCGCCGCGGCCGCCTACGAGCACGACGTGCCGATCTACTGCCCGGCGATCCAGGACTCGGTGCTGGGGATCCAGGCGTGGATCTACTCGCAGACCTCCGAGTTCGGCCTGAACGCCCTCGAAGATATGACCCACCTCTCGGACCTCGCGTTCGAGGCCGAACGCGCGGGCGCGATGCTCGTCGGCGGCGGCGTCCCGAAGAACTACGTCCTCCAGACGATGCTGACCATCCCGGACGCCTACGACTACGCGGTCCAGCTAACGATGGACTCCCACCGGACCGGCGGCCTCTCGGGCGCGACGCTCGACGAGGCCCGATCGTGGGGCAAACTGGAGAAGTCCGCCCGGAACGTCACCGTCGTCGCCGACGCCACCGTCACGCTGCCGCTTGTCGTCGCCGCAGCCCGCGAGCGCGCCGGCGAGTAGATCATAAACATTTATTATATACTGGGGCGTCGGTCGTCGTATGCCCGTCGTACGCGTACACGAGTAATCCTTCTCCGAGACGTGTACCGCCGTACGACCGCCCGATCCGATCCCACCGCCTGTGAGCACGAACGTCGAACACGCACGCCCGAACCGCACCGATCGACCGACCGAAGACGACACCGAGACGCGTCCGTCCGCCGCCTCGACGGCCGACGCGCCGTCGACGACGCCCGAACCGTCGACGACGACCTCACCGGGGGCCGCCTCCGGAGCGGCACCGGAGCCGCGGTCGGCCGACCTCGATTCCGGGACTGACTCCTGGACGCAGCGCTGCCAGCGCCAGTTCGAACCGCGCGCGACCGACCGGCTGGCGAACCTCGTCGACGAGTCGAATCTCGTCGTCATCTCGCCGGGCGACGAGTAGCGTCGATTGTCGCTCGCGAACGCGACACACGGAACGGCTATACATCCCCGGCGGTTCTGTGTGGTATGAACTACGCTGATTCTCTCGACAGAGCGATCGACGCGCTCCCGGAGCGAAACGAAGAGGAGTCCCGCCTCGACGTCCCCGATCCCGCGGGCGAGACCGACGGGGCGTTCACCCGGCTGACGAACCTCGGCGAGATCGCCGACGCCCTCGGCCGCGACGCCGAGCACGTCCACCGGAACGTCCAGCGCGAACTCGGGACCAACGGCCAGTTCAACGGCGACCGCGCGCGCTACAACGGCTCGTTCACCGTCGCGGACTTCCAGGCCGCCATCGACGAGTACGTCGACGAGTACGTCACCTGTACCGAGTGCGGCCTCCCCGACACCCGCCTCGTGACCGAGGACGGCGTCGATATGCTGCGCTGTGAGGCCTGCGGGGCGTTCCGTCCGGTCGCCAAGCGCGCCGCCAAGACCCAGTCGTCGTCGGGCCCTGCCGTCGAGGAAGGCACGACCTACGAACTGGAGATCACCGGCACGGGCCGGAAGGGCGACGGCGTCGCCGAGAAGGGCAAATACACGATCTTCGTCTCCGGCGCGCAGGAAGGCCAGACCGTCCGCGCGCTCATCGAGCGCACGAGCGGCACCCTCGCGTTCGCTCGCGTGGTCTGACGCTCCGCCACGCTCGCAACGCTCTTTTGAGTCGCCGCCCTCGCTTCGGACGGCCGATGACGACGGCACCGCTCCGAGTCGGGGTGGCGCTCGACGACGACGAGCCCTATGAGTGCCGAGGCCGGCATTTTTGACGATCGATGCAGCCGAGGAACTCCTGTCGTAGCTCGAAACAGCCTCGGTCAGACCCCAGTGAGCGGGCAGACACGGATTTAAGACCGTCGCCAAGCAATCGGTCGGTATGGTCGCCGAGATTTCCGACCGGGTCCGTGAGATAGCGGAGGCTCGCGACCTTCAGGAGTCCGAGGTGTTCGAACGAGCGCTCGAACGCGGACTCGAAGACCTGTGGGAGGACCTCGTACTCGCGCAGTACCTCGACCGCGAGCTCGACCGCGAGGAGGCCGTCGAACGCGTCGGCCGGGCGAAAGTCGAACGGGCAGAGCGGGAGCGCGACCTCGTCGAGAAAGACGTAGACTGGGCGTTGAATGCGTGACGCTCGCTGCCGTCTCGGACGCGGGACCGCTCATTCACCTCGCCGAAATCGATTCGCTAGCTCTTCTGTCGGCGTTTGAGACGCTCCTGATCCCGGAGACGGTCTACGACGAGATCGAACGAGGCGGTCTTCCGGACGGGATCTCGGATCTCTCGTACGACCTCGTCGACGCCGAGTGGAGCAGCGTCGAATCCGACGAACTGGATCCGGGTGAACGCGCCGCAATCGCCGTCGCCGGGGACCGTGAGATCGTTCTCCTGACGGACGATCTCGCCGCCCGGGACTCGGCGTCGGCAGACGGCATCGACGTACACGGCTCGATCGGTGTCGTCGCACTCGGGTACAGCCGTGGGTTACTGGACCGGGACGATGCGGCATCGCGTATGCGGGCGCTCCAGCGAGAGGCGAGTCTCTTCGTGTCCGAGGCCGTCGTCGAGCGCGGCATCCGGATGCTGGACGGCCACCGGAACGAGCACGATCCATAGGCGTCTCAGACAGTCAGTAAACGTGGTGAACAGACCGGGATTTCGGATGAGAGCCTTCACTCCCGCGGAATCCGCAGTTCGACCGTCGTCCCGTCGTCGGTCGAGCGGATCGCCCAGTCGCCGTCGGAGGCCTCCGCGACCCACTTGATGACCCAGAGGCCGACGCCGCTCGTGTGTTGCAGCGGCGTCTCCTCGTCGAGGCCGAGCGACTCGATCTCCGACTCCGGAATCCCGTTCCCGTCGTCTGCGACCGTGATCGTGGCCCACTCGTTGTCGCGCGTGACGACGACCTCGACGGTCAGGGCCTCAGCGTCGTTGTGTTCGACCGCGTTTTCGAGTATCTCTTCGAGCGCCACCGGGAGCAGCGGATGCGCCCGGACCCGGACGCTCGACGGCGCCGAGACGTCGATTGTCGCCGCGGGAGCCTCCTCGCGGACGCGCTCGCAGGCCGTCGCGAGCATCGGTTCGAGGTCGGTCAGCACCGTCTCGGTCTCTCTGTCCCAGAGGTGCTCGACGTGGAGCGCGTTCTCGGTGTTCGAGTGGAGCGTCTCCAGCGCGCTCCGCGCGCGTCGGAGCCGAGCCGTGTCCTCGGTGTCATCGGCCCCGTCGAGGACCTGATCGAGCAATCCGAAGACGAGCGCCAGCGTGTTGCGGACGTTGTGCCGCAGCACGCGGTTGACGACGGTCAGGCGCTGATTGAGGCGACGGCCCCGCCGGAGCTCCGCTTCGAGTTCGGCTCGGGTCTCCCGGACCTGGTCGTAGTTGACCCCGGCGAGGCTGCCGACGCTCGCCCCGGTCGCGGCGCCGGTCAGGATCGGAAACAGCAGCTCGTGGAACCGGACCCCGTCGGCCAGCGCGGACAGGTAGGTGAGGAACACGACGCCGGCTCCGATCACCGCGAAGAGGGAGGCCACGAGCAGGATCCGCGACTGCCGCTCGGTCGCGCGCTCGGACCCGCCGACGTACCGGACCGCGTAGCCGATCGGCAGGAGGAGCAACAGCGGCACGCCGATCTCGAAGACCTGGACCGCCGGCGGCTCGGGGTCGACGACCGCCTGGCTCAGGGCGACGCCCGTCAGCGCCCCCCACCCGGCGACGAGCAGCAGCGGCGGTCGGTACTGCGCCGCCCGCGCGAGCCTCGGCAGTCTCCCTCCCGTCCCCTCCGGCGTGTCGGTGCTCATCTGCGCGGATACCGGCCGTTGTTCGGTTCACCACTTGAAACCACACGACAGCCGACGGGTCTTTTGGCCGGCCGCCCCTACGGCCCGCTATGGCCGAAATCGACCCCGACGACCTCCTGCCGAACGACCGCGTCCAGCAGTCCGTGCTCGACGGCGACGTGACGCAGTTGACGCGCGGCGCGAGCAACCGCTACGCCGGCGAGGGCGACACCTTCGAGCTCGGCGGCGCGACGTTCGAGGTGACGAGCGTCGAGCGGCGGACGCTCGGCGACTTCACCGACGCCGACGCTCGACGGGAGGGCTCGGAGTCCCTGGAGGCGTACAAGCGCCGAATGGAGCGAGTCCACCCCGGCGACTTCGAGTGGGACGACAGCGACGAGGTGCTCACGTATCGGTTCGAGCGGCGGGACTGATACTGTCGGACACAAGTCTGTGAAGAATTTCGCCGCCCGGGGCGGCGAATATCTTGAAACAGTTGTGTCCGACAGTATGAGCCGTCGCGGAGCCGGACGCCTACGCCGCGGCCTCGCGGATCCGATCGAGCACCTCGCGGCGGTCGCCGCCGGGTCGGGCCTCGATCGTCGCCTCCGTCTCCCCGCCGACCCGGGAGACGGCGTCCGCGAGGTCCTCCAGCGGGTAGATCCCGCCGGCCATCGCGAAGGCGTCGGCGGTCGGACAGATCGCGGCCCACACGCGCACCGCGAGCGTCGGCTCTGCGCCCGGGGCCCCGACGGCGTCGGGGTCGAGCGGGTACGCGGCGTCGTACTGGAACGCCTTCGCCGTCCGGCGGCCGCGGAGCCGGAGATCCTGGGAGTCGGTCAGGCGGACGTCCCGCAGGCCGTCCTCGGCGAGGCTCGTCTCGAACTCCCGGCTCGCGTACTTCGCCGCGATCGAGAGCAGTCGCTCGGGCGTCCTGTCGCCGGGCGGCGGCGGGTCGAAGGAGAGACCGGTCGTGAAGACCGCCCGCGGGGACTGGTCGACGCCGTCGGGGAGCAGCGCCCCGACGCGGTCGAGGAACGCGGGGTCCTCGTAGACCACGTTCGTCGACATCACGGTGACGAATCGGTTCTCGAAGGCCGTCTCGGTCCACTCGTCCGTCTTCGCCCACGGCGCGGTCTCGACGGTCGGGGGGTCGGGCACGGACGAGGTAGGGTCCGGACGGTAGTGAACGCGTCGGCCGGCGCGGCGGCGACGTCGCCGTCGCGCTCCTCAGGGCACGTACCAGATCCCGCGCTCGGTGTCGAGGAGCGAGCCGATCACGACGTGCGGCAGGGCGACGACGCTGATGAAGACGCTCCAGAACGCCACCGCGCCCGGGAGGAGGCCGCTGTTCCCCAGGGGGTTCGGGACGAGCCAGTAGACCGCCGCCAGCACCGCGAACGTTGCGAACGCGCCCGCGACGAGCACGCCCCAGGCCCGGAGCGCCACCCGCGAGTCGCCGATGAGGTCCCACTCGGGGTCGCCGACGTCGTCGTCGCCGACCGTGACCGTCCGGGCGACCTGCCTGGCCGAGTACCAGAACGGGAAGTAGAGCCCGACGGCGACGAGGACGGGCACGACCGCGAAGTACGACGCCAGGAGCAGGCTCTCGCCGGCGTCGACGAGCCACGACCGCCCGCCGCCGCGGACGTACCCGAGGCCGACGTGGGCCGCGAGCGCGAGGCCGTAGCCGCCCGCGGCGAGCGCCCGGGTCGCCCCGAAGTGCTCGGCGTAGGGCGCGAGCCCGCCGGGCTCGACGAGGCCGACCATCAGCGCGCTGAAGGTGTGGAAGGTCCCCGGGTGGAACACCAGCGGGACGAGCATCACGGCCCCGCCGCGGACGCCCGCGGCGAGCAGGCGCTGCGGCCGCGTCTGCAGGTGGTCGGTCCCGGTAGTGGCGTCCAGGACCGACAGCCCGCCGAGGCCGCCCTTCGCCATCGCGACGCCGATCGCGAGCGCGACGCCCGCGACCGGGGCCGCGAGCAGGAGGGCGACGAAGCCCGCGATGAGGGCCAGGTAGGCGGCGACGTACCGCCAGCGGAACGAGGGGCGTCGCCGCCGGAGGTTCTCGAAGTGCTCGTAGCCGCCGTGCGGGAGGTTCAGCGCGACCATCCCCACGAGGTACACCACCATCTGCGCCGCGAACGGGACCTCGATCCCGGCCGCGCTCGCGCCCGCGAAGGCGACGAGCAACGCGAGGAGCGACAGCCGGGAGAGGGCGAGGGACGGGTGCGCGTCGCTGTGCAGGAACCGCCGCCGCACCGAACGGAGGCCGATCGCGCTCATCGGTCGGGATGTTAGGACGTGGCACACATAAACGGCGGCGGGCAGTCCAACGAACTGAGAACGGCGGTCGGAGCGCAAGGGCGTCGCGTCCCTGCCGTCCCGTATGTCACACCGCCTCCCGGACGACGCGACCGTGACGGTCGTCGGCGGCGGATTCGGCGGGCTCGCGGCGGCCGCGTACCTCGGCGCGGCCGGCGCCGACGTCCGCGTGCTCGAACGCCACGACCGGCTCGGCGGCCACGCCGGCGTCCTCGAACGCGAGGGGTTCCGGTTCGACACCGGCCCGTCGTGGTACCTGATGCCCGACGCCTTCGAGCGCTTCTTCGGGCACTTCGACCGCGAGCCGAGCGACTACTACGCCCTCGAACGGCTCGATCCCCAGTACCGGGTGTTCTGGAAGGACGGCGACAGCGTCGCTATCCGCCCCGACCGCGAGAACGCCCACGAGGTGTTCGAGTCCTACGAGTCGGGCGCGGGCGAGGCGCTTCGGGAGTACCTCGACCGCGCCGAGCGGAACTACGAACTGGCGATGAACCGGGTCGTCTACGAGCGGCGCGATCGCCTGCGGGACTTCGTCGACCCGGCGCTTCTGCCCCTGGCGCCCCGCCTCCGGCTGTTCGGGACGATGGACGACTACGTCTCCCGGTTCGTCGAGCACCCGAAGCTCAAGCAGCTGCTTCAGTACACCCTCGTCTTCCTGGGCGGCTCGCCGCACAACACCCCGGCGCTGTACAGCATTATGAGCCACGTCGACCTGAACCTGAACGTCTTCTACCCCGAGGGCGGCATCGCCGGCGTCGTCGACGCGCTCGCGGAACTGGCGCGCGAGCAGGGCGTCGAGATCGAGACCGGCGTCGACGTCGCGGAGATCACGGGCGCGGCGGGCGACTTCGTGCTCGGAACCGACGCCAGCCCCGTCGAGTCCGAACTCGTCGTCAGCAACGCCAACCCCGCGCACGTGGAGCGGGACCTCCTGCCGCCGACGGCCCGGAGCTACGACGCCGACTACTGGACGTCGCGGACGTACGCGCCCTCGGCGTTCCTCCTCTATCTGGGCGTCGAGGGAGACGTCGACCCGCTCGCCCACCACACGCTGGTCTTCCCGACCGACTGGGACGACCACTTCGACGCCATCTTCGAGGAGCCCCGCTGGCCCGAGGACCCGGCGTACTACCTCTCTGTCACCTCGAAGACCGACGACGGCGTCGCCCCCGCGGGCCACCACGCGGTCGTCGTGCTCGTCCCGATCGCCCCCGGCCTGGACGACGGGCCGGAGATCCGCGAGCGCTATGCGGAAAAGGTCCTCGCCGACCTCGCGACCACCACGGGCGTCGACCTCCGCGATCGGATCGTCGTCGAGGAGTCCGCCTGCGTCGACGACTTCGCGGCGCGGTTCGACGACCCGCGCGGGACGGCGATGGGGCTCGCCCACACGCTCCGGCAGACCGGGCCGCTCCGCCCCGCCCACCGGGCCGACCTCGACGGCCTCTACTACACCGGCGCCTACACCGCGCCGGGCATCGGGATGCCGATGTGCCTCGTCAGCGGCGAGCACGCCGCGGAGGCGGTCTGTGCGGACTACCCGGAGGTCGCCGCCGAGGCACCGCCACCGACAAATAACTGAAAAGCATAATTTCCACGAATATACTACCATAAGTCATATTAACCGCGGCGTGGTCAGTTCCATCCACGAATGACCGACGACCGCATTCTGACGACACACATCGGAAGCCTCCCGCGAGCGCCGGACCTGCTCGAACTGCTGAAGCGCCGGCAGGACGGCGAGGCGGTCGACGAGGACGTCTGGCACGAGACCGTCGTCGAGGCGACGAAGACGACGATCGAAAAGCAGGCCGACATCGGCCTCGACATCGTGAACAACGGCGAGCAGCCGCGCGTCTCCTTCAACTGGTACGTCGCGAACCGCCTCTCCGGCATCGGCGACACCCGCGAGGCGCCGCTGTGGGACGATCTCGCGGACTTCCCCGGCTACGCCGAGGACGCCTTCTCCGCGGAGGGAATCGACCTCACTAAACAGCCCTCGGTCGTCGGCCCCGTCGAGTACGACGGTGAAGAGGCCGCGAAAGAGGAGATCGACACCTTCTACGAACTCTTGGCGGAATCGGACGCCGACTTCGAGGGGACGTTCATCACCGCGGCCTCGCCCGGCGTCGCGGCCGCGACGCTCGTCAACGACTACTACGACTCCCACGAGGAGTTCCTCTCTGTCGTCGGCGACGCGCTCAAGCGCGAGTACGAACTGATCGCCGAGACCGGCGCGACCCTGCAACTGGACGCGCCCGACCTCCTGACGACGGGCCACCGCGGCTTCGGCGACCGCCCGATCGAGAAGCTCAAGCCCGTCGTGCGGATGCACGTCGAGGCGCTCAACGAGGCGACGGAGTCCATCCCCGACGAGCAGATCCGCGTCCACACCTGTTGGGGGAGCTACGAGGGCCCGCACCACCGCGACAAGCCCCTCGAAGAGGTCCTGCCGATCATCTATGACCTCGATATCGGCGGCCTCTCGATCGAGGAGGCGAACCCTCGCCACCAGCACGAGTACCGCGTCTTCCGCGAGCACCCTCTGCCCGAAGACTGGACGCTCATCCCGGGCGTCGTCGACGTGAAGACGAACGTCGTCGAACACCCCGAGGTCGTCGCCGACCGCCTCGAACGCGTCGCCGACGCCGTCGAGGACCCCACCCGGATCGTCGCCGCGCCCGACTGCGGCTTCGACACCCAGGCCGGCCTCGCGATGGTCCACCCCGACATCGCCTGGAAGAAGCTCGAAGCGCTCGTCGAGGGCGCCGAGGTCGCCTCCGAGCGCCTGTTCTGACCCCCGGATTCCGCTTTCGGCTCTCGCTCCGTCCGCTCCCTCCCGCTCACTCCCGCGAGTCGAACTCCTGGTAGATCACGTGCCCGCAGGCCTTGCAGTGGGAGGCGTCCGGGTCGTGGTGTGCGAGCCCGCAGTTCGGACAGGTGACGTTCACCTTCTCCCGCGAGGTCCACTCCCGGAGGACCCGCCCGGCCTGCCGCGGGATGACGACGATAGCCGCGAGGATCGCCGCCACCGTCACCCACCGCCCCAGCTCGGTGTGGGGGACGATGTCGCCGAACCCGACCGTCGAGAGGGTGACGACGGTATAGTAGAACGCGTCGCCGAACGTCGCCACGTCGGGGTTGGCGGCGTGCTCGGCGCTGTAGAACAGCCCGGCGGCCGCGAAGAGCAGCACGAGGATCGTCAGGAACAGCTTCATCGCGCGCAGGGTGTTGTCCGAGACGGTCCCGAAGAAGAACTCGGCGTCGCGGGTGAAGCGGTAGAACCGGAGCACCCGGACGACCCGGACCACGCGCAGGAAGCCGACGTTCAGCACGCCGAGCGACGCCGGGAGCACGAGGATCGAGAGCGTCGGGAGGATGGCGAGCAGGTCGACGACCGTGTACGGATTGAGGGCCTCCGCCGTCCGGTCCCGGGCCCCGTAGAGCCGGAGCGCGTACTCGGCGGCGAACACGAGCGCGATGGCGACTTCGAGCGCCCACAGGTCGCCGCGGAACCGATCGCCGATCGGGTAGGTCTCGACGACGAAGACCGCGACGAAGACGAGGTTCAGCCCGAGCAGCGCGACGTCGATCGCCTTTCCGATCGGCGTCTCGTGATCGAGGAGGTAGAACCGGACCGCCTCGCGGGGAGCGCGCGTCTCGCTGCCCGACGCGGAGGGAACCATACCCGCCCGTTGTGGCCACCGGGGTATAAGCGGTCCCGTGGTCGTCCGCGGGGCGTCGGGCGATCCGCACGGCGATCCGGGGCCGCGACCTGCCGCCGGCGAACACCTTTTTGCACCCGAGGGGTCACTACCTCCTATGGCGAACCAGATCCGGACGCTGTACGTCACCGGGGCGGCCGACCCGGCCGGCGCCGAACGGCTGGCGGCCGAGAGCGACCGGATCGACGTGACGTCGAGCGGCCCGGACCGCGCCCTGGAACTCCTCGCGGCCGAGGCGATCGACTGCGTCGTCAGCGACTACGATCTCCCCGGCTTCGAGGGGCTGTCGTTCCTCGATGCGGTCCGGGCCGACCACCCGGATCTCCCCTTCGTCCTGTTCACCGCCGACGGCTCCGAGGAGGTCGCGAGCGAGGCGATCGCCGCGGGCGTCTCCGAGTACGTCCCCCGGTCGGACTCCCCCGAGCAGTTCGACGCGCTCGCGACCCGGATCGAGACGAGCGTCGACGCCTACCGGGAGCGGATCGACGACGAGCGCGGCCCGGGCGAGTACACGACCGTCGAGCTGATCCGGGATCTCTACGACGTGACGACCGACACGGAGCTGTCGTTCGAGGAGAAGACAGACCGCATACTGGCGCTCGGCTGCGAGCGGCTCGACCTCCCGTACGGCTTCCTCTCGCGGATCGACCCGGAAGCCGAGAGCCCGACCCAGCGGATCGTCCAGGCCCGCGGCGACCACGAGCTGCTCCAGCCCGGCGAGTCGTGTCCGCTCTCGGAGGCGTACTGCCGGAAGACGATCAAGACAGACAGCTTCCTCGCGGTCTCGGACGCGCTCGCGGAGGGCTGGGAGGACGACCCCGCCTACGAGGTCTTCGAGCTCGGGAGCTACATCGGGGGGAAGGTCATCGTCGAGGGCGAGCTCTACGGGACGCTGTGTTTCGCGTCCACGGAGCCCCGCGGCGTCCCTTTCACCGACGCGGAGAAGACGCTGATCCGGCTGATGAGCAAGTGGGCGAGCTACGAGCTGGAACACGAGCGAGTGACGAGCGAACTCGAACGGCAGAACGAGCGGCTCGAAGCGTTCGCGAGCGTCCTCGCCCACGACCTCCGGAACCCCCTGAACGTCGCGGGCGGGCGGCTCGAACTCGCCCGCGAGGAGTTCGAGAGCGAGCACCTCGATACGATCGCCAGCGCGGTCGACCGGATGGGCTCGCTGATCGACGACGTGCTCCTGCTGGCGCGCGAGGGCGAGTCCGTCACCGACACCGAGTGGGCCGACCTCGACGCGCTCGCGCGCGAGTCGTGGGACTTCGTCGAGACCCCACAGGCCACGCTCCACGTCGAGACCGAGCGATCGGTCGAGGCCGAGCCGGGCCGGCTCAAACAGCTCTTCGAGAACCTCTTCCGCAACGCCGTAGAACACGCCGGGACGGGCGTGGCGATCACCGTCGGCGACCTCGACGACGACTCGGGGTTCTACGTCGCCGACGACGGCCCCGGAATCCCCGCCGAAGACCGCGACTCCGTCTTCGAGTTCGGATACAGCACGGACGCCGAGGGGACGGGCTACGGGCTGGCGATCGTCAAGCAGGTCGTCGACGCCCACGACTGGTCGATCTCGATCGCAGAGAGCGACGGCGGCGGGGCCCGGTTCGAGATCCGGACCGCGGCCGAGTAGGACGCGACCGCATCCGACAGTCTCAGGCCCCTCCGGCCCCAACGACGAGTCGATGACCGACGAGGACGCCGAGGCCGAGCCGGCGGACGGACAGCTCTTCGAACTCACGCGGGACAAGGTGCTGCTCGTCGCCCTGCTCGTCGTCGGGATCGCGGGCTCGGGGCTCGTCCGCCGCTTCCTCGGCGAACTCGGCTACAACGACCTCGGCGCGATCGTGTTCGTCCTCGGGTACGGCGGGATGATCTTCGCTATCTGGTATGGCTGGATCCGCCCGATGGACATCACCGGGCCGAACTGATAGGGACTACTCTCACTGTTCCGCCGAACGCCGTCACTGGGGTGGCCTTCGTCGGTACGAGACGAGCGTAATCACTACGAGCCGAACGGTTGCCGCAACCCGACCTTTGACGCCGCCCCCGCCCCATCGACGACCGTGTCGACGAGACGCCGCCGCTACGTGCTCTTGGGGCTCGGATCGATCGCCTACGCCGCGCTGACCTTCGTCTGGTTCTCCGTGCCGGCGTGGCTTGACGTCGTCGTCGCCGACTTCGGCCTGACGAGCACGCAGGCCGGGCTGCTCACGGGCGCGATCCCGCTCACCTACGTCCCGGTCGCGCTCTTCTCGGGTGTCGTCACCGACTACGTCGGCCCCTACCGCGCGATCGGCGCGGGGCTCGTGCTGTTCGGGGCGGCGCAGGTCGGGCGCGCGGCCGCGGAGACCTTTCCCGTGCTGCTCGCGCTGACCGTCCTCGTCGGGATCGGCGGGACGGCGATGACGTTCGGACTCCCGAAGCTCGTCTCGGAGCTCTTCCCGCCCGCGGAATCGGGGACGCCGTCGTCCATCTACGTCGTGGGGTCGCTGGCGGGCACGGCCGCGGCGTTCAGTATCGGCCGGGCCGTCCTGGGCGACCCCCTCGGCGGGTGGCGGCCGCTGTTCCGCTACACCGGGCTCGCGGTGCTCGCGTACGCCGTCTGCTGGTGGGTCGTCGTCAGGCGGACGCCGCTCGATGCGGTCCGGCACGCCGCGGACGCAGACGGCCGCGAGGACCTCCCCTCGGTCGCCGCGCTCCGCCGCGACCTCGCGCGCGTGTTCTCGAACCGCTCGATGCGGCTCCTCGTCGTCGTGGGCGTGGTCTATCTGCTCGTGACCCACGGGCTCCAGAACTGGCTCGCGACCGTCCTCCAGTCCCGCGGGGTCGGCGCGGCGCTTTCGGCCTCGCTGGTGAGCGGGTTCGTCGCCGCGCAGGCCGCCGGGACGCTCTTCGTCCCCACGCTCTCGGACCGCCTCGGCGCGCGCGGGTCGGTCATCGCCGGCTGTGCGACGCTCTGCTCGGTCGGGACTGGCGCGCTCCTCTTCGCGCCGGTCCCGCTGGCCGTGCCCGTCGTCGGCGCGCTCGTCGTCGGGTTCGGCGTGGGCGGGCTCTCCCCGCTCGTCCGGATGGTCCCGCCCGAACTGGACGGCGTCGGGCCCGAACTCACGGGCACGGCCGTCGGGCTCGTCTTCGCCGTGGGGGAGCTCGGCGGCTTCCTCGGGCCGTTCCTCGTCGGCGCGCTGTACGACCTCACCGGGACCTACGCCGCGGGGCTCGGCGTCGTCTGCGTGGGCTGTCTCGGCGCCGTCGTCGCCGGGCGGCGCCTCCCGGTCTGATACCAAGCGGCCGCGGGACGCTCGCGACGCGCGACGAGGCCCGGCCCGTGCCGGGAAGAACGGAACTTTAATACTCGATTCGCGCCGAACTCCCGGGTAAGGATGCTCCCCCTACAGCTCGTCGACAGCTTCCTGCTCAACTACAACGTCGGGCAGGCGCTCCTGCTCGTCTTCGCGTTCGCGACGGTGGGCGTACTCCCCCTGAAATCCCAGAAACTGCTCGCGATCAACGTCATCGTGTTCGGGCTGCTCTTCGCGCTGACGCCGCAGTCGATCGTGCCGATCCACTACCTGTTCCTGGGCATCGCCCTGCTCGTCATCGGCCCGATCCTCTACGCCACGGCGAGCGACTGATTCTACCCGTGTCCCGACTCCGTACCGCGCGCCCCGCGCCCCGGAACGCGACCCTTAACCGCGGCCGTCCGCAACGCGAACTATGAGCGACGGGACTCCGGGCGGGGGTGAGACGCTCGAACTGCCGTGCGGGGAGACAAAGCGCGTCCGCGCGCTCGACCTGGGAATGCGCGAGTTCGAGTGCGCCTGCGGGGAGCGCCACGCGGTCGTGATGGACGTCCACCCGCCGGAGCGGTTCCTCCCGGACTTCCTCGTGTCGGTGCTCAGGGAGGCCGTCGAGACGACGAGCGACGAGATGCCCGAGTTCGGCACGGCCCACCTGCTCGGGATCGTCCTGGAGGAGTTCCCCGGGAAGGTCGTCTCCGCGGACGTCTCCGACGACGGCGACGTCGGCGCCGGGATCGTCTGGGTGACTGACTTCGACTCTCGACGGCTCCACGAGGTCGTCGTCGAGCTCGTTATCGAGCTGATGGACCACGCCGTCAGCCACGCCGACGACGACGCGGCCGTCTCGCAGTTCGAGGCGCAGATGCTGGAGTTCGACGTGAGCGAGTTCGTCGAGGAGTACCGCGCCGAGCGGGACCTCGACGGCGACGACGTCTACGCGCGGTAGTCTCGCCGCCGCGGTCCAGCGCCCGCGTCCGACCCGTCTCACACGCGTCGGACGTGCGGACCGCCGGACCGCTCCCGGCCGCGTCAGACGCGCGTCACACTGAAATCTAAGCCCCGTCGGACCCTGCATACCCCTATGAGCACGACCCGGCCGTCCGGGTTCGAGGACGTGCGCGACGTCCTCGCGGCCGCCGACGAGCCGCTGACCGCCCGCGAGATTCTGGACCGCCTGCGCGAGCGCGGCGTCGACGCCTTCGATACCCCCTACCGCGTCGCGACCGTGCTCGGCCAGGCGGCAGAGCGCGGCGAGGCCATCGACGTCGTCGAGGGCAGTCCGTACCGGTATCGGCTCGCCGAGTGAGCGCTCCCCCGGCGGCGTCGCGGTCGACAGCGCCACCCGCCGCGTCCGCGGTCCTTCTCGCGGTCCACCCGTCCGTTTCCGCATCGCTCTTGGCGCTCCCGCGTGAGTCTCACGTATCGCGACCGCGCTCTTCGGCCGTCGCCGCGGGAGTTACGAATTTCGAAATTGCCTTTCGTATCTCGTAGTAATCCGCCGGGCTTATTACGATGTACGGACTCGAATCGAGTGATGACTGACGAGGACACTTCGCCAGGGACGGCGTCCGAAGACCGGACGATCCTGCTCATCGGCAGCGGACCCATACAGATCGGACAGGCGGCCGAGTTCGACTACTCCGGCGCGCAGGCCTGCCGCGCGCTCCAGGAGGAGGGGGCCCGAGTCGTCCTCGTCAACTCGAACCCCGCGACGATCATGACCGACCCGGAGATGGCAGACCGGGTCTACATCGAGCCAATCACGCCGGAGGCGATCGCCGAGATCATCCGCGAGGAGAACCCCGATGGCGTGATCGCCGGCCTCGGCGGCCAGACGGGCCTGAACGTCACCGCCGAGCTCGCCGAGCAGGGCATCCTCGAGGAGCACGACGTCGAGATTATGGGCACACCGCTGGACACCATCTACGCCACGGAGGACCGGGACCTCTTCCGCCAGCGGATGGAGAACATCGGCCAGCCCGTTCCCGCCTCGACGACCATCGACCTCGACGAGGGCGAGGAGGTCCAGAGCCTCACCGAAGCCGACCTCCGGGACCGCGTCGACGACGCCGTCGAGGAGGTCGGCGGCCTCCCCGTGATCGCCCGGACGACCTACACCCTCGGCGGGTCGGGATCGGGCGTCGTCCACGAGAAGCAGGAGCTCTACGAGCGCGTCCGCAAGGGCCTGCGGCTCTCGCGCAACAACGAGGTGCTCATCACCGAGTCCATCTCGGGCTGGGTCGAACTGGAGTACGAGGTGATGCGGGACGCCGACGACTCCTGTATCATCATCTGCAATATGGAGAACATCGACCCGATGGGCATCCACACGGGCGAGTCGATCGTCGTCACGCCCTCGCAGGTCATCCCCGACGAGGGCCACCAGGAGATGCGCGACGCCGCGCTGGAAGTGATCCGGGAACTCGGCATCCAGGGCGGCTGTAACATCCAGTTCGCCTGGCGCGACGACGGCACCCCCGGCGGCGAGTACCGGGTCGTGGAAGTGAACCCCCGCGTCTCCCGCTCGTCGGCGCTGGCGTCGAAGGCGACCGGCTACCCGATCGCCCGCGTGACCGCGAAGGTCGCGCTCGGCAAGCGGCTCCACGAGATCGAAAACGAGATCACCGGCGAGACGACCGCCGCCTTCGAGCCCGCGATCGACTACGTGGTCACGAAGATCCCGCGGTGGCCCAAGGACAAGTTCGACGACGTCGACTTCACGCTCTCGACGGCGATGAAGTCCACCGGCGAGGCGATGGCGATCGGCCGGACCTTCGAGGAGTCGATGCTGAAGGCGATCCGCTCGACGGAGTACGAGCCCGCCACCGACGTCGAGAGCGTCTCCGACGAGGAGCTCGAAACCGACCTGCTCGAACGCCCGACGCCCGACCGCACCTTCGCCATCTTCGAGGCGTTCGACCGCGGCTACACCGTCGACGAGGTCCAGGAGCTGACCGGCATCAAGGAGTGGTACCTCGAACGCTACAAGCGCGTCTCCGAGTCGATGGACGCCGCCCAGGAGGGCGACTTCACCACCGCGGCGACCGCCGGCGTGACGAACGCCGAGATCGCCTCGGCGACGGGCGCGACCGTCAGCGAGGTCGAGACCGACGTCCCCGGCCGCACGTACAAGCAGGTCGATACCTGCGCCGGCGAGTTCGCCGCCCAGACGCCGTACTACTACTCCTCGCGCAAGCCCGAGTTCTACAAGGGCCCCTACGAGGGCGACGCGGCCGCGGGCGAACTCCGCGTCGACCGCGACGTCGAGAGCGTCGTCGTCGTCGGCGGCGGCCCGATCCGGATCGGCCAGGGCGTCGAGTTCGACTACTGCTCGGTCCACGCCGTCCAGGCGCTGCGCGAGATGGGCATCGACGCCCACGTCGTGAACAACAACCCCGAGACGGTCTCGACCGACTACGACACCTCCGACGGGCTGTTCTTCGAGCCCATCACCGCCGAAGAGGTCGCCGACGTGATCGAAGCGACCGACGCCGACGGCGTGATGGTCCAGTTCGGCGGCCAGACCTCGGTCAACATCGGCCACCCGCTCCAGTCCGAGATCGACCGCCGCGGGCTCGACTGTGAGATCCTCGGCACGAGCGTCGACGCGATGGACCTCGCGGAGGACCGCGACCGCTTCAACCGCCTGATGGACGGCCTCGGCATCCTCCAGCCCGAGGGCGGCTCGGCGACCAGCGAGGAGGAGGCGCTCGAACTGGCGAACGACATCGGCTACCCGGTGCTCGTCCGCCCCTCCTACGTGCTCGGCGGCCGCGCGATGGACGTCGTCTACGACGACGAGGAGCTCAAAGAGTACATCGAGGAGGCGGTTCGGGTCTCCCCCGACAAGCCGATCCTCATCGACGAGTTCCTCGCGGACGCGATCGAACTCGACGTCGACGCCGTCTCCGACGGCGAGCGCGCGATCATCGGCGGCGTGATGGAGCACGTCGAGAGCGCGGGCGTCCACTCCGGCGACTCGGCGTGTATGATCCCGCCGCGCTCCCTGGACAAGGAGACGATGGCGCGCGTCCGCGAGGTCACAGAGGACATCGCGACCGCGCTCGACACCGTCGGCCTGCTGAACGTCCAGCTGGCCGTGAAGGACGGCGACGTCTACGTGCTCGAAGCCAATCCCCGCTCCTCGCGCACCGTCCCCTTCGTCTCGAAGGCGACGGACGTCCCGATCGCGAAGCTCGCGGCGAAGGTGATGGCCGGCGAGACGCTCGAAGACCTCGCCGTCGACGAGAAGATCCCCGAGGACGTCAGCGTCAAGGAGGTCGTCCTGCCGTTCGACCGCCTGCCGGGCTCGGACCCGCGCCTCGGCCCCGAGATGAAGTCGACGGGCGAGGTGATGGGGACGGCCTCGACGTTCGCGAAGGCCTACGACAAGGCCCAGGACGCCACCGGCAAGCCCATCCCCGAATCGGGCACCGCGTGGGTCGACCTCTCGGCCGAGGAGTTCCCCGAGCCGGATTCCGAGGACGGCAAAGCGCTCAGCGAGGGCTACGCGACGCACTTCGACCTCGTCGAGTTCGACGACGAGGAGGACCTGGCCGCGGCGCTCCGCGCCGGCGAGATCGACCTCGTGGTCTCCCGCGACCGCGACCCCCTCGAAATCTGCGTCGAAGAGGAGATCACCTACTTCTCGACGACGCCCTCGGCGTTCGCCGCGCTCGAAGCGCTCGACGTCAAGGACGACCCGATCGACGTCGAGGCCGTCTCCGACCGGCCGCGCCGCATCGAGTCGTGGGGCGCTAGCGACGACTGAGGACGGCTGCGGTCGCCGCTCCTGCGCTCTCAGCGACCTCTCGGGAGCGACCTCGTGATACCGAGGCGGGGCGTCGACAGGGCCGTCGCCTTCATTTGCATTGGGCGACAACCGGAACGTATCGATGAAGCTGAAACAGAACGTCCGACATTTTGCGGCGAAGCAGGCGCTGACGCTCCCGGTCGTCGGCAACGCGGTCAACGACAAACTGGTCGATCTGCACACCCGCGTCTTCCTGGAGAAGGCCGAAGCGGACCGGCGGGACGAGCGCGAGGCGCATCTGGACGACTTCTTCGACGCGACGATGGACACCTACGTCGCGGCGCTGGAGGCGGGCTACACGGAGGCGAAGGCCCGCGAGATCACGCACGTTCAGGCGAATATGGACTTCTACAACCACGGGTGGACCGAGATGATGGAGTACCCGACCGACGAGGTCGAAGCCCACTACGAGCGGTACGAGGAGTTCTTCGAGCGCTACTCGATCACCATCGCCGATCCGCTCGGTGACTTCCGCCCGGAGGGCGGGATCGCGGACGCCCCGTCGACGCCGGAGAAGCTGGACGATCCGGAGCACCCCCACGCGGAGGGCGGCTTCGCCGACGACGTCTACGTCGAGACGGAAGACGGGCTCGTGGTCGGCGGGCAGGACGAGCCGGACGACGTCGACGTGGGGAAGGCCCCCGGGGCGTGACCGGCGCGTCGGACTCCGGACACCGCACTGTTTCGTCTCGGACGGGGCACCCGGAACGTCGGGTCGGCGAATCGTCCCGGATCGGCAGGAAGACGAGCGGGCTCTTATTGTAGTCTCCCGAACTCGAAGCCGCTCGCTTCGGTGTCGCGGTCGCCATCGTGGCCCGCGTCGCTCTCGACCCGCTCGTCGATCCGATCGGCCACTTCGTAGCCCGCGAGGATGCCGCCGTTGAGCGACCGCTCGGGGTACTGCGCCGCCGAGGCCATCCCGGCGTAGTAGACGCCCTCGCCGACCTCGCTGTCGAGGTGGTAGGGGACCACGAGGTCGAGGTAGCCGCGTTCGTAGATCGGCGCCGCGCGGGGGTTGCGGGCGATCCTGAACTCCGAGACCGATTCGCGGTCGAAGTCGGGGAACATCGACTCGATCTCGTCGAGCCATATCTCCCGGACCTCGTCGTCGTCCATCCGCCACAGCTCCTCCTCGCGATCCTGGACGTACGCGGCGACGTAGAGGAGGTGGTCGCCGCCGTAGCGCGCCCGCTCGACGAAGTTCGTGTGCTCGATGAGCGCGCCGAAGGGCGCGTCGTGGGCGACGTTCAGCCAGTAGGTGTCGAGCAGGGACTCGTCCAACGTGGCGAGCCCGCAGACCGCGCCCTGGAAGTCGATCTCGCAGGCGTAGCCCGTCAGCGATTCGAGGACGTTCGGCATCGTCGCGACGACCGCGGCGTCGACGTCGTGGGTATCCTCGGCATCTGCGCCCGGCGCGGCCTCCGTGCCGCCGCGGTCGACCGTCAGCGACTGCACCCGGCCGTCCGCGACCGTGAGGTCGGTGACGGGCGCGTTCGTCGTGACGTTCTCGCGGCCGACGGCGTCGAGCAGGGCGTCGAGGAGGACGCCGAAGCCGCCGTCGAAGTAGCCGAGGATCTCGCCGCGGAGGAGGTCGCGCTCGCCCCGGAAGCGGACGCGGCCGAGGAACCACGCCGCCGAGATGTCGTCTTTTCGATCTCCGTACTTCCCGTCGAGAAGGGGATCCACGAAGTTCTCGTAGACGCTCTCTGTGGTGTGTTCTTCTACGAAGTCCCGGACGGTGACGTGCTCGTACTCGGCGAGTTCGTCGTAGGCGTCGAAGTCGGGGACGAGCCCGCGGACGTCGACCCCGAGGGTGAGCATTCCCAGTCTGTACTTGTCGTAGAGGCTCATGTGCGGGTACGCGAGGATCTCCCAGGGCGTGTCGAGCGGGTGGACGACGCCGTCGACGTAGTAGCCGTTGGTGCCGACGCGCCACTCGATCCGGTCGCCGAGGCCCAGCTCCTCGGCGAGTTCGACGATGGTCTCTTCGGACTTGGAGAGGTGGTGATAGAACTGCTCGACGTCGTCGCCGGCGGTCTCGTAGGTCGCCGCCAGTCCGCCGATCCGGTCCGACGCCTCATACACCTGGACCTCGTGGCCGTGCTGTTGCAACCGATAGGCGGCCGCGAGTCCCGCGATCCCGCCGCCGACGACGCCGATCATACGCCGCCTACTCGGAGCGACGAAAAGTGCTTTCCGTTCCGTCCGGTCTGAGTCCCGCGAGGCCGCGGCCGTCTCGACGGCGCTCCCGGCTATCCCGTCGCCGTCGCCCGCGTTCCGTTCGCTACCGTTCGCTACCTTTTTACCGGCCGTTGGGCAACGAAACGCGTATGCAGACGGTCAGGGCCCCCGCGACGAGCGCGAATCTCGGAAGCGGATTCGACGTGTTCGGCGTGGCCCTGGACCGTCCCGCCGACGTCGTCCGCGTCGAGAAGGCCGACCGGACCACCATCGAGATGCGCGGCGTCGGCAGCCAATACATCCCCGAGGACCCGGACAAGAACGTCGTTGGCGCGGTCGCCGACGCCCTGGACGCGCCGGCGCATATCGAGATCGACAAGGGCGTCCGCCCCTCCTCGGGCCTCGGCTCCTCGGCGGCGAGCTCGGCCGCGGCCGCGGTCGCGCTGAACGCCCTCTACGACCGCGGCTACTCCCGGCAGGAGTTGGTCGCCGTCGCCGCCGAGGGCGAAGCCGTCGTCTCCGGCGAGGCCCACGCCGACAACGTCGCGCCCGCCCTCCTCGGCGGCTTCACCGTCGCCCGCGGCGACGCCGTCACGACCGTCGACGCGTCGATCCCGCTCGTCGCGTGCCTGCCGGAGATCGCGGTCTCGACCCGCGACGCCCGCCGGGTCGTCCCCGAGTCGGCGTCGATGGAGGACATCGTCCACACGATCGGCTCGGCGGCGACGCTCTCGGTCGGGATGTGTCGGAACGACCCCGCCCTCGTCGGCAGCGGGATGGACGAACGCGTCGTCACGCCGGCCCGTGCGGAACTGATCACCGGCTACGACGCGGTCCGCGAGGCCGCCCTCGATGCGGGCGCGACGGGCGTGACGGTCTCGGGGGCCGGCCCGGCGGTCATCGCCGTCTGTCGCGAGTCGGCCCGGCGGGACGTCGCCTCGGCGATGGTCGACGCGTTCTCGACGGCCGGCGTCGAATCGCGGGCGTATCAGACGCGCGTGAGCGAGGGCGCGACGCTGTACTGATCGGGACGCACGGGAAGCAAAGAACAGAACGGATACGGCCGCTCAGACGCCGCGGCCCTGGAGCTTCTCCTCTTCGGGGAGCGAGGCGTTGGACTCGCCCTTCATCCCCTTGCCGAGGTTCGAGGCGATCTCCGCGAGCGTCTCGGGGTCGTCCCAGTTGTTGACGGCCTCGACGATGGCGCGGCCCATCGCGGGCGGGTTCTCCGCGCCGAAGATGCCCGAGCCGACGAAGATGCCGTCGCAGCCGTGATGCATCATCAGCGCCGCGTCGGCGGGCGTCGCGATGCCGCCGGCGGCGAAGTTCACGACCGGGAGCCGCCCCATCTCGGCGGTCTCGTGGACGAGGTCCGCGGGCGCCTCGTGCTCGCGGGCCCACGCCTCGCGCTCCTCGTGAGTCTTGCCCTGGAGCTCGCGGATCGCGCCCTTGATGTTGCGCTGGTGGTGGACGGCCTGATTCACGTCGCCGGTGCCGGCCTCGCCCTTGGTGCGGATCATCGCCGCGCCCTCGTCGATCCGGCGGAGCGCCTCGCCGAGGTTGCGCGCGCCGCAGACGAACGGCGCCGTGAAGTCGCGCTTGTCGATGTGGTAGCGGTCGTCGGCGGGGGTGAGCACCTCGCTCTCGTCGATCATGTCGACGCCGACGGCTTCGAGGATCTGGGCCTCCTTCGTGTGGCCGATCCGGGACTTGCCCATCACCGGGATCGAGACCGATTCGACGATCTCGGCCACGTCGGCGGGGTCGGCCATCCGCGCGACGCCGCCGCGCTTGCGGATGTCCGCGGGGACGGCCTCCAGCGCCATCACCGCGACCGCGCCGGCCTCCTCCGCGATCTTCGCCTGTTCGGCGTCGACGACGTCCATGATGACGCCGCCCTTCTGCATCTGTGCGAACCCGCGCTTGACGAGATCGGTCCCGCGGCGGAGTTCGGACAGATCGGTCTCCTCGGACATAGAGAGGAATTGCGGTCGGACACACTTAAACGAATCACTCGGGCTCCCGCCGCGTCTGGCCGGAATCGGCACCCATTTTTCCCGCCGCGCCGAGCGGTCGATAATGGCACCGTCCGACGCGTCGTCGCCGCTCTCCAGGCTGGTCTCCGGCGCGGGACTCCCCGACCCCGAACCCCTCCCGCGGTGGCTCGCTCCGCTGCCGACGTGGCTCGAAAACGTCGGACTCCGGTTCGCCTGGGTCGTCGTCGCGATCAACCTCCTCGGGACCCTGTTCGGCTTCTGGTACTACGGCTTCCACCCGCTGCCGCTGTCGGATCCGCTGATCACGTGGCAGTTCGCGGCCGAGCCCGTCGTGATGTGGCCGTTCGTCCCCGACAGCCCGCTGGCGACGCTCTTTATCGCCCTGGCGTTCGCCAGCTGGAAGCTCGGCCGGACGAACGAGTACCTCGCGGCGCTGGCGTTCTTCGGCTGCTGGAAGCTGGGCCTGTGGACGCCGTACGTCCTCGCGGCCTTCGCCGAGCCGTTCCTGCGGACGACCTGGCTCCCGCTCTATGTCTTCCTCTTCGTGAGCCACCTCGCGATGGTCGTCGAGGCGTTCGTCTTGTATCGGATCGCGGACTTCCCGGTCCGGGCGGTCGCCGTCGCGCTCGCGTGGTACGGTTTCAACGATGTCGTCGACTACTTCGTCCCGATCGTCGGCGATCCTCACCACACGTCGCTTCCGGTCGCCGGCGCCGCCGTCGTCGGCGGGTCGACCGCGCTCCAGCTCGCGGCCGCCGGGGCGGTCGTCCTCACGTTCCTGGCGACGTTCACCGCGCTGGCGACCCGGGTGAAGAAACTGGAACTGCGGCTTGCCGGGTCGGGACCGGACTGACCCCGCCCGCGCGAGTCGCGCCCGACTGCCAGCCTTTTCCCCGCGCCGCGCGTACCCCCTCCGATGAGCGACCTCTTCGACGCCGTCTCCGACCTCCCGCTCTCGATCGAGTCCACGGACCGAACGCGGCGCGACCGCGACACCTCCAGCGGCTTCGTCCGGACCACGACGACGTTCCGTCTCTCCGGCCCGGACGCCGAGGGGACGACCCACACGGGCCGCGGCGAGGACGTCACCTACGACACCGAGGACCACGACGCCCTCGCCGACGCGCCCGCCTTCGACCTCGAAGGCGAGTACACGTTCGCGTCCTTTTCCGAGCGGCTCGACGAAATCGACCTCTTCCCGACGAAGGACCCCGAGCGGGAGCCGGGGTACCACTACCGCCGCTGGGCGCTGGAGTCCGCGGGGCTGGATCTGGCGCTCCGACAGAACGACCGCTCGCTCGGCGAGGCGGTCGGCCGCGATCCCGACCCGATCCGCTTTGTCGCCTCGATGCGGCTCGGCGACCCGCCGACGACCGACCGCCTGGACGCGATGCGCGACGAGTATCCCGATGTCGAGTTCAAGCTCGACCCCACGCCCGACTGGGACGCCGACCTGATCGAGGCGGTCGCCGCCACGGACGCGGTCCGGATCCTCGATCTGAAGGGGCTCTACGAGGGCACGGAGGTCGACGCCGAGCCGGATCCGGACCTCTACGCGCGACTCGTCGACGCGTTCCCCGACGCCGTCATCGAGGATCCCGCGCTCACGTCGGAGACGCGCCCGCTCTTCGACGGCGAGGAGGGGCGGATATCGTGGGACTACCCGATCACCGGCGTCGAATCGGTCGAGGACCTGCCGTTCGAGCCGCGCTGGCTGAACGTCAAGCCCTCGCGCTTCGGGACCGTGCAGTCGCTGTTCGAGACGATCGAGTGGGCCGACGCGCGCGGCGTGCAGTTGTACGGCGGCGGCCAGTTCGAACTCGGCGTCGGCCGCGACCACATTCAACTCCTGGCCGCGCTGTTCTACCCGGACGGCCCGAACGACGTCGCCCCCGGCGGCTACAACGACCCCGAGGTGCGGGCTGGGCTTCCGACGAGTCCGCTGGAGGCGCCGGCGCACTCGCTCGGACTGGCGCTGGAGTAGCGGTCGTGATCGCGGTCGCGAGAAAGACGTCGGCTCTCAGTCCTTCGCCGAACTGAACGACCCGGAGCGTTCTGTCGCCTCCACTCCGGCAGGATCCGGCGGCGTGATGTCGGTGACGGTCACGACGTATCGCGCGCCGCAGTCGCAGTCGGTCGTCGGCGCCGCGGCCGAGTGCTCCAGCCACTCGCCGCACTCGCACTGGATCCGGACGTGTTGCGGAGCGGTCACATACACCACTTGTACGATTTTCAACAATATGTGGTATAGTACTTTTGGTGCGCCGCCGCCGCGACGCCTGACCACGCCGGCACGCTTCTGAGGGCCGATCGCCGCCGAACCGATGAGACGATTTTCGGCGAGGCAGCCGAGTTACGCCTCGTCGAAGCCCTCTTCGAAGACGAAGGTGCCGTTGCGCTGGACGACCTCGCCGTCGACCTCGATCACCGAGTCCTCGCTCATATCGACGATCATATCGACGTGCTCGGCGCTCTCGTTGCGCTCGTTCTCCTCGCCGACGGTGTCGGGGTACGCCGAGCCGACCGCCATATGGACGGTATCGCCCATCTTCTCGTCGAAGAGCATGTTGTAGGTGAAGCGGTCGATCTCGCGGTTCATCCCGATCCCGAGTTCGCCGAGGTAGCGCGCGCCCTCGTCGGTCTCGAAGACGCCGTCGAGCACCTCCTCGTTCCGGCCGGCGCTGTAGGATTCGACCCGGCCCTCCTCGAAGCGCACGCGGACGTCTTCGATCTCTCGGCCCTGGCGGTACAGCGGCATATCGAAGTGGACCTCGCCCTCGACGGAGTCCCTGACGGGCGCGGTGAACACCTCGCCGCCGGGGAGGTTGGCCTCGCCGAAGTCGTTGAGCGTGTGGTTGCCCGCCAGCGACATCGTGACGTCGGTCTCCTCGCCCGAGCGGATCCGCACCTCGTCGGCCTCGTCGAGGATCTCGACCATCTGCTCTTGGTGCTCGCGCTGTTCGTCCCAGTCGAGGCCGACGGCGTCCCACACGAAGTCCTCGTAGGCCTCGGTGCTCATCCCCGCGAGCTGGGCGTTGCCCGAGGTCGGATACTGGGTGAGGCTCCAGGTCTTCGAGAGCCGCTCCTGGAGGACGGGCTTCATCGCGCGGCGGTAGGCGGCGTTGCGATCGGGGTCGACGTCGGCCGTCTCGGTGGCGTTTTCGTCGCCGCGGACGGCGATGTAGGCGTCCATCTCCTCGTACATCGCCAGCAGGTGTTCGGGCGTCTCGAAGTCGCCGTCGTGGTTCCGGAGGAACGCCCGGGTCGCCCGGGAGTCGCTGTTCAGGAGGACGGGGTGGGCGCCCCGCTCGGCGCACTCCTCGTGGAGCGCGACGACGAGGTCCTCGGCCGCCGAGGGCGCGCTGATGACGACGCGGTCCCCGGCCTCGATGCCGGTCGAGTGCTCGGCGATGATCTGCGCGTGCTCGCGGATTCGCGGGTCCATACCAGCCCCTTGGCCGTCCGGACCAAACGCCTTTCGCACCGCCCGGTCGCGGGGGCCGATTCGGGCCGCCGCCGGTCCGGCGGACGAAAGCTATACTATGCCTCTGGCGACCAGTCGCGCTCGCCCGCGCGGACCGCCGTCTCCAGCCAGTTCTCCTCGGGCGGGAGGGGACACGAGAACGTCTCGCTGAACGCGCAGAAGGGCGTATAGGCCAGATTGAAGTCGACGACCACCTCGTCGCCGTCGCCGAGGTCGCCCTCGGGGTGGAGTTCGATGTAGCGCCCGCCGCGGTAGGTCTCCTGGCCCGTGGTCTTGTCGCGGAACGGCACGAAGATCGGCTCCTCGCGGTCGTCGGGGCGCTGCTTGTAGCCGTGGAGTTCGTGCGTCTCGCCGTCGACGTCGAAGGCGAAGGTGACGACGCGGACGTAGCGGACCTCCTCGCCCGCGGTCGTCTCCATCGGGACCGGCTCGGGGTCGTCGTGGACGGTCGCCGTCGCCTCGATCCGGTACTCGGGCGCGGGCGCGAAGTAGTCGAGGCCGTCGAAGTCGTCGCGGTGTTCCGGCGGCACCGGCGACTGCGGGTGCGTGCCGAAGAATTCGTCTTTCTCCTCGCGGTTCGCCCGGAGCGTCTCGACGTACTCGCCGTCCGCGCCCTCGCTGTCGGACACGGGGCGCTCGTCGGCATCGTCGCTCATAGTCGACCTACGGCCGCCGCGCCGTAACCCTTGACGGTTCGCGATCGTGCCCGGCGCGGGAGTACGTCCCGACGGTCACGCCGAGTCGGCGCTGTGGTAGTCGTGACCGGCGACGAGCGCGACCGCGTTCGCGAGGAGGAGGGCGACGAACACGGTCGGCTCGCTGCCGGTCAGCCCGCCGGCGAGGAGCGGGAAGTACAGGAACGGGAGGGCGATGGCCGTCCAGAACGCGACGAAGCGAAGCGGCGTGGCGAGGGCCTCGACGGGGTGTTCGATCGACGCGGGCGACGAACTGAGCGCGTCGCGGACGCGGCCGAGACGTTCGGAGTCGAATGGAGGGAGCGCGTTTGACATCAGTGGGGACACACCTCACTCACCCCAAGGGCTGCCGACCACATATACCCGTACGAGCGTTGGCGTCTGTTCAGCTCTCTTCACCGCTCCGCAGCCCGCTCGGACGACGTTTCACGAGCCGATTAGATCCGCTTAGAACATTTATTGATCCGTCTCATCTTTCGACGGCTCTCGCGCTCTCGCGTCCACGGACGGACGCCGGCGAGCCCCGCGGGAACCGTCGCCGCGTCAACTGCTCCCGCGGGACGAGCGAGAGCGCGCTTCAGCGGCTTTTTGTGCTCCCGCAATAAGTCCCGGATATCTATGACAGACGACGACGTCCCGACGGCCCGGTCGGTCGACAGCAACCTCTTCATCACGGTTTCGGGACCGCCGGGCTGTGGGGCGACGACCCTCTGTGAGGGGCTCTCGGAGGCCCTCGACTGCGGGTACGTCTCCGGCGGCGACATCTTCCGCCAGCTCGCCGACGAGCGCGACCTCTCGCTGTCGCAGCTCATCGCGAAGACCGACGAGACCGACGAGATCGACCGCGCGCTCGACCACCGCCTGCGGACGATCGCCGAGAAGTGGGGCGCCGCGAACAAGCCGTTCGTCCTCGAATCGCGCCTCGCGGGGTGGCTCGCGGGCAACCGCGCGGACCTGCGGATCTGGCTCGACGCGCCCGAGGAGGTCCGCGTCGACCGGACCCGCGACCGCGACGAGATGGAGGCCGAGATGCGCGTCCGCGAGGTCAGCGAGGCCGGCCGCTACAAGTCCTACTACGACATCGACGTCACCGACCAGTCCTTCTACGACCTCTCGATCAACACCGCCCGCTGGACGCCCGAGGCGACCCTGGAGATGGTCCTCACCGCGGTCGAGGAGTACGACCCCGAGGTCGACGAAGGGGCGTTCCACACCGACGACATCGAGCTGTAACCGCCGCCCGCGCCGTCGTCTCCGTCTGTTTCTACTCTACGGCCGCGACACCAGCTTCCGGACCCGCGGGAGTTCGCCGCGGATCGCCCGCCGCTTCAGGAGCAGGAATCCCGCGAAGATGACGAGAAAGCCCGCCGCGGTGTAGACCGTCGGCACCTCGTCGAGGACGGCCCAGCCTGCCAGCGCCGCGGCGATCGGCGCGACGTAGGAGACGAGATTGATCTCGATCGGGCCCAGCCGGTCCAGCAGGTCGAAGTAGATCAGGAAGCCGAGCGCGCTCGCGACCACGGAGAGGTACGCGAGCGCCGCCAGCGACTCGGCGTTCCAGACCGCGTCGCCGAGGGACTCCCCGAGGCCGAGGCTCACGCCGTGCATGATGAGCGCGCCGCCGACCATCGACCACGCCTCCATCGTCTCGATCGGGAGCGACGCCTCGATCCGGCGGGTGAGCACGGAGCCGAGCGCGAACGCCGCGGCCGCGCCGAAGACGAGGAGCTTCGCGACGGCGCCGCCGGCGAGCAGATTGTCCGGGTCGGGGTTCGAGAGGACCACGACGCCGACGAGGCCCAAGAGCAGTCCGGCGATGCCGACGGCCGTGAGCCGCTCCTCCGGGAGGAACAGCCGGGCGAAGCCCGTGGTCAGGACGGGGCTGAGGCTCACGATGACGGCCGCGGCCGCCGAGGTGACCGCGGGGTCGGTCTCGCCGATGAAGAGCAGGGTGTGGTAGCCGGCGATGAGCAGCGTCGCGCCGACGGCGACGAGCGCCCACTGGCCGCGGCTCTCGGGGATCGGCTGGTCGGTGGCGTAGAACGCGTAGCCGAGCATCAGGACGCCGGCGACGTCGTAGCGGAGCGCCGCGAAGAGGACCGGCGGGATGTACGCGAGCCCGGCTTTGATGGCCATAAACGCCGACCCCCACGCCGCGGCGAGCAGGACGAAGAGCAGGAGGTTCCGGTAGCGGGTCACAGCGGACGTCCGCTCGGCTCTGCCCTCAACGTTTCGTCTCGCGGGGGGTCACTCCGTTTCGGTCGTCGGCTCCCCGCCCGCGTCTGCGTTACGCGTCCGCATCAGCGGCCCGCCGCTCGTCGCGGATCGCGCGGATGACGTCCTGGCGGGCCACGATGCCGACGACGCGACCGTCCTCGACCACGGGCAGGCGGTTGATGTCGCGGTCGTCGTCCGCCAGCAGATCGAGGACGTCGTCCAGCGGCGTCTCGGGGCCGACCGCGACGACTTCCGCCGTCATCACCTCCCGGATCGGCTTGTCCGCGTTCCGGAGGAGGTCGATCCCCAGGTCGAGGTCGTCCCAGGAGACGTCGATCGCGTAGGTGAGCGTCTCCATAAACGGCGGGAAGCCGACGGGGATCCACAGCGTCCGGTCCTGGACCTCGAAGAGGCCGACGAGGTCGTGCTGGGTCACGATGCCGACGAGCGCGCCGTCGTCGTCGACGACCGGGAAGCCGTTGAACTCCGCCTCGGCGAGCCGGCCGAGGACCTCGCTCACGTCGTCGTCGGGCGAGACGGTCTCGACGTCTCCGGTCATCAGATCGCGCGCGGTCAGTTCGGAAATGCGGGCCATACCGACCCGGTTCGTCGCCCGGCCGGCTAACAATTCCGGTGCGGATCGGCCGCGCCGCCGGCAATCGAATCGCCCGGCGCCCTGGGTCATATTTAAGAATCAGCGCGAGATAGTGAACGTATGGCCGCTCACGGCCGGTCGACGCTCCGTGACCTGTTCGATGACTCGCCGACGCCGCACATCGCACACCCCCCGCGCACCCACCATCGACACTTCTACGTCGCCACCGACGGCTCGTATCGCCGCGACGGCGACGCGGGGGGGCTCGGGGTCGTCATCGAAGCGCGGGACGGCACCCGCGTCGCCCGCCTGTCCCTTCCCGACACGGCGCCCGACAACAACGTCGCCGAGTACCGGGCACTCCACCTCGGACTCGACGTGTTGGCGGCCCGAGCGCCCGCGGACGCCCGCGTCGGCGTCCTCGTCGATCACGACGCCCTCGCCGCGGCGGTGAACGGCGAGGTGCTCGCGGGGGCCGGCGGCGCCGCCGAGTGGCGGCCCAGCGGACGGAACCGGGCCCCGCCGGGCAGCGAGACCCACTGGCGCGGCATCTGCGCTCGGATCGCCGGCTTCGCCGAGCTCCGGGCGGCGCGGATCGATGGCCGTGAGAACCCCGCTCACCCGCTCGCGAACGCCCCGGACGAGTACGCCCACGTGAACCGACGGGCCGACCGCTGTGTGATCCCGGAGCCGATCGGCGCCGACCGGGCCGCCGAGGCCCGTGACGCCGGCCGGTCGACGCCCGGGGAGGGCGCGAGCGACACCGAGCCCCAGTACCCGCCGCCGTCGCGGTTCGAGGGACGCGCCAGCGACTGAGTCGCTCTTACTCCTGCGCGTCGACGACGGCGACGCCCGCGAGGTTGACGATGTCCTTCACCTCGTCGCCCCGCTGGAGGACGTGGACCGGCTTGTCCATCCCGACGAGCATCGGCCCGATAGCCTCTGCGCCGCCGAGCCGCTGGAGGAGCTTGTAGCCGATGTTGCCCGCCTCCAGGTTCGGGAAGACGAGCACGTTCGCGGGCTCGTCGAGCTCGGAGAACTCGTAGGTGCCGTTGAGGATGTCCTCGACGACCGCCGTGTCGGCCTGCATCTCGCCGTCGACCGGGAAGTCGACGTCGTCGTCGCCGTGGAGCGACTCGACGGCGTCGCGGATCTTTCTCGTTCCGTCGTTGTCGACGCTGCCGAAGTTCGAGTACGACAGCATCGCCGCGCGCGGCTCGACGTTGAACCGCCGGGCGAGCTCGCCCGTGTGCTTCGTGATCTCGGCGAGCACGTCGGCGTCGGGATCGAGGTTGACGGTCGTGTCGGCCGCGAAGATGACGCGGTTCTTGAACGTCAGCATGTACACGCCGGCCGCGTACTCGGCGTCCGGCGCGGTGCCGATGATCGAGAGCGGCGGCCGCAGCGCCGAGGGGTAGTGGTGGGTCAGCCCCGTCAGCATCGCGTCGGCGTCGCCCTGTTCGACCATCACGCTGGCGAGGTAGTTGCTGTCGCCGCGGACCAGCTCGTGGGCCTCGCGCTTGGTGATGCCCTCGCGCTGGCGGAGCTCGTAGAGGCGGTCGGCGTAGTCGTCCCAGTCGCCGTCCCAGGGGTCTGCGACCTCCGGCTGGAAGTCCAGGCCGAGGTCCGCGGCCGTCGCGACGATCTCGTCGGCGTCGCCGACCAGCACGGGGTGGGCGATGCCCTGCTCTTGCATCTGGTAGGCGGCGCGGATCATCTTCTCGTCGCTGCCCTCCGCGAGCGCGACCCGCTTGGGGTCGGACTTCGCCTTGTTGAGGACGACGCGCATCATCTCGCGGGACTTGCCGAGCCGGGCTTCGAGGCGCTCCTCGTAGGCTTCGAGGTCGACCTCCGTCCGGGCGGATCCCGACTCCATCGCGGCCGCCGCGACCGCGGGCGCGACCTCGAAGAGGACGCGGGGGTCGAGCGGCTTGGGGATGACGTAGTCGGGGCCGAACTGGAGCGGCTGGTCGCCGTAGGCCTTCACGACGGCGTCGGGGACGTCCTGGCGCGCGAGGTCGGCCAGCGCCTCGGCGGCGGCGCGCTTCATCTCCTCGTTGATCTCGGTCGCGCGCACGTCGAGCGCGCCGCGGAAGATGAACGGGAATCCGAGGACGTTGTTGACCTGGTTCGGGTAGTCCGAGCGGCCGGTCGCCATGATCACGGTGTCGTCGCGGGCGGCCTTGGCGTCCTCGTAGCTGATCTCGGGGTCGGGGTTCGCCATCGCGAAGACGATCGGGTTCTCCGCCATCGAGGCGACCATCTCCTGGGAGACGATGCCGCCGACCGAGAGGCCGACGAAGACGTCGGCGCCGTCCATCGCATCTTCGAGAGTGTCGTCGTCGGTGTCTGTGGCGAACTCGGACTTGAACTCGTTGAGATTTTCTCTATCGGTCCCGATGACGCCCGAGGAGTCACACATCACGATGTTCTCCTTCCGAACGCCGAGGGAGGTGTAGAAGCGCGCAGTGGCGATCGCGGACGCGCCCGCGCCGGAGAAGACCACGTTCAGGTCGTCGAGCTCCTTGCCGACGACGTCGGCGGCGTTCAGGAGCGCCGCGCCCGAGATGATGGCCGTGCCGTGCTGGTCGTCGTGGAAGACCGGGATGTCGACCTCCTCGCGTAGGCGCGATTCGACCTCGAAGCACTCGGGGGCCTTGATGTCCTCCAGATTGATGCCGCCGAAGGTCGGCTCCATCGCGCGCACGGTGTCGACGATCTCGCCGGGATCGTCGAGGTCGAGTTCGACGTCGAACACGTCGATGTCGGCGAAGCGCTTGAACAGGACGCCTTTGCCTTCCATCACGGGCTTTGAGGCCTGCGCGCCGATGTCACCGAGGCCCAGGACCGCAGAGCCGTTCGAGACGACGCCGACGAGGTTGCCCTTCGCGGTGTACTCGTAGGCCCGGTTCGCGTCCGCGTCGATGTCGCGACACGGCGCGGCGACCCCCGGGGAGTACGCCAGCGAGAGGTCTCGCTGTGTGTTCGTCGGCTTCGTCGTCGAAATCTCGATCTTGCCGGGAGGATCCTCGCGGTGATACTCCCGCGCGTCGTCGTCGAGTCCCATAGCGGCGGCGAGGACAGCGGCACAAAAAAAGCTATCTGTCGAACGGTGATTCGACAGACGACGAAGAGTAACTCGGAGGCGAGTCGTCGCGGCCCCCGTTTCGACTCAATCGAGCCTGCGGACCGCGTGCCGCTCGACCTCGAAATCGTCGTCGAGACAGGACCCGACGGTCTCGGTCGGCCACTGGCCCGTCTCGGTGATGACCTCGATCCCGCGCTCTGTGAGCAGCGCGGTGTCCTCGGACTTCGCCCCGCGAACCGTCGGGTTGTACGCGTAGCCGAGCGGCGCCTCGACCCGCTCGTCGCCGTCGGGCGCGGCGAACCACTCGCGGTCGGCGAAGCCGGCGGCGCCGCCCTGGTGGTGCTTCCGCCACTCGTCGGGTTCGCCGACGGCGTCGTAGGCGTCGCTGATCGCCTCGAAGACGTCGCCCGCGGTCCGCTCGTCGTCGGCGTCGACCGCCTGCCGCGTGGCGTCCAGCGCGGTCGCCTCGACGCGCATCGCGGCCTCGTGGCGGTCGGACAGCCACTCCGGCGCGTCCGCGAACGCGACGGTTCTGGTCGCGCTGGCGTGGAGGCCGCCGCGCTCGGCCGTCACCGAGAGCACCGCGTACCCGCCGAGTTCGCTCCGGGAGGGCGTGAAATGGCGATACGACTGCGCGCGCTCGGCGCCGCCGACGAGGACGACCGGCGCCTCGACCCCGCGGGTCGCGAGCGAGACGCGCAGGCCCGACGCGACCTCGTGTTCGGTGTCGCCCGGCTGGAGCTCCCGCGCGACCCGTTCGAGCGCGTCGGCGACGTCGCGGCCGAGCGACCGGTACCGCTCGCAGTCGGTCGGCGACAGCGGCCGCCGGAGCCTGCTCGCGTCGATCCCTCCCAGCCCGGGGACGTCGAAGTCGGCCGCGCCGTCGCCCGCCGTGGCGTCCGCGACGGCCTCGGCGAGGGAGGATTCGTACCACGGCACCGACGAGACGTCGAAGGCGTCGGGGAGTTCCTCGCGCGCGAGGCGCTCGGCCTCGATGTTGTCGGTGACGGCGACGAATCCGTCGTCCCGCGTGTAGCCGGCGGCGGCGACCCCCACGTCGGCGGTGCGGCTGACGACGTTGCTCCCGCCGGTGAGCCACGCGAAGGAGTTCGGCCGGCCGAACCAGACGGCGTCGAGGCCCTCGCTGTCGAGGAACTCGGCGAGGCGCTCGCGCCGGTGGTCGAGCCGTCCTGTCTCGGCTGTCATACCCCCGCGTTTCGTCGCCGGGGTTTGAAACGTGTCGAAACGCGGCCGCCGCGGAGGGGCCGTTCTCACCTGCCCGAACCGAAAGAGCGATTCAAGTAGCTCCGGGCCCGACCCGGGACGTATGGACGCGCGTCTTCGTCGTCTCGTCGGGGTCTCGGCGGCGCTCACGGGGATTCTGATGGTGCTGGGCGTGTACACCGCGGCGTCGGGCGCGGGGCTGACCTGCGCCGGGCGCTGGCCGCTCTGTGACGGCTTTCTCGGCCTCTTCCCGGCGAACTGGAGCAGCTTCGTCGAGTGGTTCCACCGCCTCGTCGCGATGGTCACCGGCTTCGTCGTCCTCGGGACGACCGTCTCGGCGTGGCGGCGCGGCGCCGACTGGCGGATCCGCCTCGCGCTCGCGGGGGCGACGCTCCTCCTGCCCTCCCAGATCATCCTCGGCGCGCTCACCGTGACGACCTACCAGTGGGTCGTCCTGCTGGCGCACTTCAGCACCGCGTCGCTCATCTTCACCGGCGTCGCGCTCGCCGCGGCGTGGGCGTACGGCGACTCGGACGCGACGCCGACGCGCGCGCGGACGGCCCTCGCCGCCGCGGGCGTCCTCCTCCCGGTGCTCGTCGTTCTGACGCCGCACGCCTTCGTCACGTTCGGGCCGACCGTCCAGGCGGTCTACTACCTGCTCGGCCTGGGCGCCTACGCGGCGCTCCTCTCGGCGGCGGTGTGGTCGGCGACCCGCCCCGCGGGGTCCGCGGACGCGGCCGCCACGCGCGTCCGGCGGCTGGCGGGCTCGGCGGCGTTCGTCGTCGTCGCGCTGCTCGTCGTCGGGCGGCTCGTGTACGGCGGGACGCTCCAGTACGTCTCCCTCGGCGGGACGCTGGCCGCGCTGGCCCTCGTCGCGCTCGCGTGGGTCGCGCTCCGGCGCGCGGACGGCGCGGACGCCCGGGGCGCACTCGGGAACTGACGACGGCGCCGCCTTCGAGCGGTCGACGCATCCGGCGCATCGCGGCCGCGGTCGCGACTGATCCGTTGGCGATCTGTCGAATGCGCCGCGGCTCGTGGCGTCGTGTCATACGGTCGGTCGGAAAGGCGTCCGATGGGTGAACGGACGTGTACCGAAACGACACGTTGTTATATTCCTCTCTATAACACGACGTTGTTATGGAGAGACGGACGTACCTGAAGACCGGAGCGGGCGTTCTGGCCGGCGGTCTCGTCGCCGGCTGTACCGGCGGCGGATCGAGCGGTCAGTCCGGAGACGGCGAATCGACGACCGAAAGCGGCGGCTCCACGGAGTCGACGACCCAGGCGGAGACCACCGAATCCGTGGTCCCCGAGACGGTCGTGATCGGCTCGGACATCCCGTACCGCCCCTTCGAGTACGAGACGACCTCGGGCGAACTGACCGGCTTCGACGTCGACATCGCGGCGGCGATCTTCGAGGACCAGTTGGGCGTCGACTACGAGTTCAAGCCCACGAGCTTCGATTCGATCATCCCGTCGCTGAACAACAACAACTTCCGGATCATCATGTCGGCGATGACGATCAACGAGACCCGCGACGAGAAGGTCGACTTCTCGGATCCGTACTTCACGGCCTACCAGACCGTCATCGTCCGCGACGACGGCGAGATCACCTCGAAGGCCGATCTGGAGGGCCGTCCGGTCGGCGTCCAGAAGGGGACGACCGGCGCCGGTGCCGCAGAAGAGCTCCAAGAGGAGTTCGACGGCAACCTCGAACTGAACCGCTACGACCAGATCTCCGGCGCGTTCCAGGCGCTCATCAACGGCCAGGTCGACGCCGTCATCAACGACAACACGGTGAACGCCGAGTTCGCCAATCAGCGCGACGACGTGGTCTTCCTCGAAGGCGAGGGCGCCGCCGCCGAGAGCGACCAGGAGGCCCCGCCGTACCTGACGCTCACCATCGAGAACTACGGCATCGCGTTCCGCGAGGACGACGACGCCTTCCTCGAACGCGTCAACGAGGCGCTCGCCGCGATCAAGGAGAACGGCACCTACGACGAGATCTACTCCGAGTACTTCGCGGGATAACCTCAACTACCCTCGCCTTCTCCACCCAGCTATGGCAGACTCATACTCGAGCGCATCGCCGGAAGCCAACGCTGTCGCCGACGGCTTCTTCGACGATCAGACGCTGAAGTATCTCGGCGTCGGGCTGTCGAGCTTCTTCGCGCTCGGCGTCGTCCTCCTGGTGCTCTACATCCTGTCGTCGCAGGTCGACTACGGGCTGATCCCGACGATCCTCCCGCAGTTCATCGGCGCCTACGGGCTGGTGCTCGGCATCGTCGTCACGAGCAGCGTCCTCTCTGTCACCTCGGGTATCTTCGTCGGGCTCGCGCGCGTCTCGAAGACCCGGATCACGAACGGCATCTCGGCGGCCTACGTCCAGTTCTTCCGCGGGACGCCGCTGCTCTTCCAGATCTTCGTCGTCTACTTCGGGATCCCGACGCTGTGGCCGGGGACGTTCCCGATCCAGAACTGGGGGCTCCCGACGGCGATCATCTCGTTGACGCTCAACCACGCGGCGTACGTCGGCGAGGCGGTCCGGGGCGGGATCGGCGCGGTCCCCGACGGCCAGATGGAGGCCGCGCGCTCGCTCGGGATGGGCTACGTGCAGGCGATGCGCGAGGTCGTCATCCCGCAGGCCTGGCGGAACGCGCTCGCGGCGGTCGGCAACGACCAGATCATCCTCGTGAAGGACACCTCGCTTCTCACGGTGATCGCGATACCCGAACTGATCCAACAGTTCCGCGACGTCAACAGCGCGACGTTCGACCCGTGGACGCCGCTCGTCTTGGTCGCGATCGCGTACCTCTCGATCACGATCCCGATGGGCCGGCTCGTGGAGTACCTCGAAGACCGCGCCGACTGGGGCGGTGATACGAATGAGTGACGTCCTCCTGGAGTTCGATCACATCGACAAGTACTTCGGCGACACCCACGTCCTCAAGCAGGTCTCCTTGGACATCGAAGACGGCGAGGTCTGCGTCGTCGTCGGGCCCTCGGGCTCGGGGAAGTCGACGCTGCTTCGGTGTGCGAACCGTCTCGAAGAGATCCAGGCGGGCGAGATCCGCCTGGACGGCCAGTCCATCTCCGACCCCGACGGCGACATCAATCGCCTTCGGCAACGGATCGGGATGGTCTTCCAGTCGTTCAATCTCTTCCCGCACAAGACCGCCCTGGAGAACGTCACGCTCGCGCCCCGGAAGGTCCGCGGCATCGGCAAGGAGCAGGCGCGGAGTCGGGCCGAGGAACTGCTCGAAGACGTCGGCCTGCTCGGGCAGGCGAACTCTTACCCGAATCAGCTCTCGGGCGGCCAACAGCAGCGCGTCGCGATCGCTCGCGCGCTGGCGATGGACCCGAAGGTGATGCTCTTCGACGAGGTCACGAGCGCGCTCGACCCCGAGCTCGTCGGCGAGGTGCTCGGCGTGATGCGCGGACTCGCCGAGGACGGGATGACGATGATGGTCGTCACCCACGAGATGGGCTTCGCCCGCGAGGTCGGCGACCGGGTCGTCCTGATGGACGAGGGCCGGGTCGTCGAGATCGGCGCGCCCGAGTCGTTCTTCGAGAACCCCCAGACCGAACGCGGCGAGCGGTTCCTCTCGAAGATCCTCTGAGCGGCGAGCCCGCCCCCGCCGTCGTTCCGTTCCCGACAAAGCACTTACCGGTCGGTTCGGTAGCCTAGCGTATGACCAACGTCCCCGGCGCCGGCTTCGTCGCGCTCCTCGGCGCGGCGGCCGTCGCGCTCGCCCTCCCCCTCCTCGCCGGCGTGGGTCTACTCGTCGCGAAACTGACCGGTCGCCGACTCCTCCCGACGCTCCTGGCGGTCCACGCGCTCGCGGTCGTCGTCGGGATCGCCTCGCTGTGGTCGGGCACGAACCCGGGCACGCCCGACCTCTCGCTCGCGGCGGCGTTCGGGCTCGCCCGCTTCACGCTCGGCGGGATCCTCGTCGGTACGGTCGTCGCGCTCGTCTTCGAGGGCGGCCCGATCGCCCTCGGTGCCCTTGCGACGGTCCTGCTCCGCGAGACCGGATCCGCGCGGGCCGTGTGGTGTGCCACGACCGGGTACGCCGCCGGTGGAGTCGGGGGCGCGCTCGCGGGACTACTCTTGACCGGGAACGTCCTGGGCGCCGTCCTCGGCGCGCTCCTGGCGGTCCCGGGCGCGCTCTTCGGCGTCGTGGTCGACGCGACGGCGACCCGGTTCGATCGGTCCGGCTCCGTCGCGTGAGCGTCCGCCGACTTACATAAAGTCCGAGAGCCCGGCCTGGCCGTCGTCGTCGGCCGCCGGGTCGGCCTCGCTCTCGGACTCGTCGCCGCCGTCGTCGCTCTCGCGGTCCATCACGTCCGCATCGAGAGTCTGCTGGGTGTCGTCGCCGTCGCCGTCGCCGTCGGTCTCGTCGGCTCCGTCGCCGTGCTCCCGTTCGCTCTGACCGCCGGCGAACGCGCCCCCGGCGTGCTCCTCGACCGCGTCCGCACGGAGGTCGGCGGCGTCCTCGACGATCGACTGCACCTTGTTCGTCGTCTCGCCGCTGCCGGTGATATAGGAGACGGCGGCCTCGTCGAGGTCGTACCACGCGGCCATCGCGACCGTGAGGTCCCGCGGCTTGCAGTGGTGGGTCATCGCCGCGAGGAACGGCAGGACGTCGAGGCGGGCGGTCGACATCGAGAAGCCGCCCGACTCCGCGATCGCGCGGACGACCTCGTCGCGGGTCGAATCCCGCGTCGAACGGTAGGGCGCGCCGCCGTAGCGGGTCCAGCCGCCGCGGGTGTGGTCGCGCGCGGCCGCGACGCCCCCGGCGAGGTTGTCGGTGGCGTAGCGCCACCAGGAGTAGTCGTAGTCGGTGGCGTAGACGCGGCTCGTCCAGACGTCGGCGTTCGCGAGGAACTCGTAGGCGCGCGCCAGTTCCTCGCCCTCGTAGACGAGGCCGACCTTGTCCTCGACCCACTTCAGGAGGTCCTCGGGCGTCTCGTCGACGTCGTAGGCGGTCTGGAGCGCCTCCCGCGCCGGCTCCTCTTTCAGCACGGCGTCGAGGAACTCGAAGAGCCCCACCGCGCGGTTGCGCGAGCCGGTCGTGACGTCGTCGAGGGTCACGTGGTCCGCCCCCTCGGCGCTCGCCTGGAGGTCCTTCACGGCCGCCCGGAGGTCGCCGCTGTTCGCCTCGGCGATCCGCTCTAGGGCCTCCTCGTCGAAGCCGATCCCCTCCTTCCGGAGGATGTCCCGCAGGACGGGCACGATCGACCGCGCGGAGACGTCGCGGAACTCGATTTCCCGTGCGGCGTTCCGCAGGCCCTGAGACATCTCGTAGTACTCGTTGGCGATGAGGACGATCGGCTGATTCGCGTCCTTCAGCAGTTGCGTGACCGCCTGCGCGCCGCCGCGGTCGTACTGGTAGTGGATGTTGTCGGCCTCGTCCATCACGACGAGCTGTCGCCCGCCGCTGTCGCCGCCGGCCGAGCCCGAGAGGGTGGCGTTCCGCGAGGCGCGCCCGGCGTAGCGCTCGATGGCGTCGGCGGTCCGCTCGTCGGAGGCGTTCAGCTCGACGACCTCCCAGCCCATGTCGTTCGCGAGCGCGTGCGCCGCCGACGTCTTGCCGACGCCCGGGGCGCCGTGACAGACGACGGGCTCGCGGTGGTCCTCCCACGTCTCGGCCCACTCCCGCAGGGCGTCGCGGGCCTTGTTGTTGCCGCGGACCTCCGAGAGCGTCGTCGGGCGGTACGTCTCCGTCCAGTCGGTCATTACCGGAACGTGGTCGGAGGCGCGTTTAGTGGTTGCGGAGGGGGCCGTCAGTCCTGTTACTCACGCGATGTTTTATGACCGAACGGGGCGAACTGTCGGGTATGAGCGACGACGACAGTGCGATCGCGATGGACCGCGAGGCGATCGACGACCTGCTCGGCACCGGCGGCGTGGGGGTGTTGGCGCTGGCCGACGCCGACGAGCCGTACGCGATCCCGATGTCGTACGGCTACGACGCCGACGAGCGCGCGGTGTACCTCCGGTTCGGGTACGCCGAGGAGTCCGAAAAGCGCCGGTTCGTCTCGCGGTCCGACGGCGCCGCGCTCGTCGTCGCCGTCGAGGGGGACGACGGCTGGGCGTCGGTCGTCGTCCGCGGGCCGCTCACCGAGGTGCCCGAGGCGGCCATCGACGGGACCGTCGTGGAGTCGATCCGCGCGGTCGACATCCCCTACTTCACGATCTACGACGAGCCCGCGCGGGACCTGGCGTACCAACTCTACCGCCTCGACGCCGAGGAGGTCACAGGGCGGCGCGAGAAGCCCTCGATCGGTATCGAGTGAGCGGTCCGCGCCCCGCTTTCGACCAGAAGATTCCTACGGGAGCGCGCTCACGTCCAAGCGATGTCACGCTCCGAATCGTCGCCGTCGCAGGGCATCGCACCGGACGGTCGAACCGTGCTGTACGGCGGAGTCGGGGGGCTCCTGTCGTACCTGATCGGCTACGCGCTCACCTACGCCGTGACCGGCCAGCAGATCGCGAACTCCTTTGCGGCCCGGATCCTGGAGATCGCCACCGGCGACTTCGGCACCTGGAAGCTCGTCGGCTGGGTGTTCTTCAACGCCCACTTCGTCACCACCGAGATCCCCGGCCTGTTCGGCTCCAGCGCGGTGAACCTCGTCGGCCGCGGCGACACCTTCCCGAGTTGGCTCTTCCTCGTGCCGCCGGTCCTACTCGTCCTCGCGGGCGCGCTCGTCGCGGTCGCGAGCCGGAGCGACGACCTCCTGTCGGGCGCCGTCGGCGGCGCGACCGCGGTCGTCGCGTATCTCCCGCTGTCGGTCGTCGGGGCGTTCCTCTTCGCGATCTCGGTCGGCGACACCGACGCCGGACCGACGCTCGTGACCGCGATCCTCCTGGCGGGGATCGTCTACCCGCTCGTGTTCGGGGGCGTCGGCGGCGCGCTCGGCTCGTTCGCGTCCGGGGAGTGATTGAACGGTCGACCTCGGCTCACAGCCCGCGCGCGACCATCTCGCCCCAGTGCTCGAAGCCGTAGCGCTCGTAGAACGCCCGCGCCCGCTCGTTTTCGCGATCGACGTCCAAGACCAGTCGGTCGAGCGGCAGGTCCTGCCCGCGGGCGCAGGCGAGCACCGCCTCGAAGAGGTCGTCGGCGACGCCCGTCCCGCGCGAGGCGGGCGCGAGGTAGATCTCGTTGAGAACGGCGGCGTCCCAGATGAACGAGAGCGACTCCGGGAGGACGAACGCGTAGCCGACGAGCGGGTCGCTCTCGCCCGTCCCGTCCGATTCCGTATCGGCCGCTGACGCGTCGGCGACGACGACGCAGTCGGGATCCTCGTCGACGCACCGCTCTACCCACGCGAGCCAGCGCTCGCGGTAGTCGTCGGTCAGTTTCGCCTCGTAGGCGCTCTCCTTCTCGTCGCCGCCGGTCTCCGCGCCGATCCCGCGCTCGAACCCCGTCTTGAGCGCCCACAGCGCGCGGTCGTCGCGCGCCGGATCGTACGGTCGGATGTCGATGTCGATATCGCCGTCGCCCGCGTCCGCCTCGCCAGTCATCGGTCACGCTCGGCCGCGCGACGCCAAGAGCGCTCCCATCTCTCTTCGCTCACGCCCGCCGGAGCCGCACGGCCGTCACGAACGCCGCGAGCGGGATGAGCCACGCCCGGAATCCCGTCATCGCGACAGGGAAGAGCCGCTCGACCCGCTGTGGTTCTCCGCCGCCCCCGTCGCCGCCGTTCTCGACGCCGAGGGTCGGCTCCGCGTCGAGCACGGTCCGGAAGTCGAAGTTCCGGGTCGTCCGCGGCTGCGATCCCGACCCCGACTCGGGCTCGGGCGGCGAGAGGTCGACGAACGTCTGGACCCACCCCCGATCGGTCGAGTAGAACAGCCGGCCGTCGACCGTGTAGAACTGGTCGTGGATCGGGTAGAGGGCGTTGATGCCGCCCACGACGAGGTCGGGGACGATCGCGGCGCCGACGACGCACGCGACCGCGACGAACGCCACCTCGACGCCGCGCGCGCCGTACCGCTCGCGGAGCGCCGACTGGGACCTGAAGCGCACGTCCCAGACGAGGACGGCGAGCAGGAGCGCCGGAAACAGGAACGTGTGGCCGACAGAGCGGTGCGCGCCCGAGAGCAGCGGTTCGAGCGCGACGTCCAGATCGGGGAGGACCGTCGCCGCGGCGACGACGAGCGCGCTCCGGCCGTCGAACGACTCGCCGAGCAGCGCCGCCGCCAAAAGCAGCGCGATCGAGACGTGGACGAGCGTCGAGGGCACGCGCGCATCTGACGCGCGAGCCGTATTGAACGTTCCCCGAACGCGCGTTCGGCCGCGTCGCGAACGGCGTCCTCGCGTGCGCCGTTTATCAACCCGGCGTTCGTCGAACCCTCCCTTCGATACGCTTTTGCGGCCGCCTCGCTCAGGTGAGGCAAGGATGTGTCGAGCGCTCTCCGGCGCGGGAGGCACCGCGTCGTGACCACAGTGCCCAGAGAGGACCTCGCCCGCCGGATCGCGGGCGAGATCACGCTGAGCGACGATCCGGGCGCCACGCTCAGGAAGTGGCGGACCGACTTCGACGTCTCCCAGACCGCCCTCGCCGAGCAGTTGGACGTCTCCTCGTCCGTGATCTCCGACTACGAGAGCGGGCGGCGCGAGAGCCCCGGCATCGGCGTCGTCCGGCGGATGGTCGAGGCGCTGTTGGACATCGACGAGTCACGCGGCGGCGGCCGCATCCGCCAGTACGCCCGCGTCATCTCCGCGGGCTTCGAGAGCGACATCGTCCAGGACCTCCGGGAGTACCCGACGTCGATCCCCCTGGAGACGCTCTACGACGCGATGGACGCGACAGAGCTCGTCCGCGGCGACCAGGACCGGATCAGCGGCCACACGGTCATCAACAGCATCGAGGCGATCACCCGCCTCTCCTCGGAAGAGTTCTACCGCCTCTACGGCCAGTCGACCTCGCGCGCGCTCGTCTTCACCGGCGTCACGCGCGGCGAGTCGCCGCTGGTCGCGATGCGCGTCGTCAATCCGACGCCGAACGCGGTGGTGCTCCACGGCCTCACCGAGGACGACCTCTGGGAGCACGCGCCCTCGCTGGCGACGATCGACGGCTTCTCGCTGGCGATCTCGAACCGCGACCTCGACGAGATGCTGGAGGACCTCCGGCGGTTACCGTAGGGCGGCGCCAACACCCGAGAAACGTTTTCCCGGCTCGGGATCGAACGTCGCCTATGGCAACGACTATCACGACGCCCGCGGCGGACGAAGCCTGCGCCTACTGCGACTCGCGGATCTTCGCTCACGACCCGGTCTGCGTCCGCGACTGCACCGACGACTGCGGCTCGCCCACGTACTTCTGCAACTACGCGTGCCTCTCGGCGTACGTCGACGAGGAGAACCTGATGCGCGGCGACGCCTGCGAGTGGGACCCGGACGCGGACGGCTGCTGCTGATCGGGGCCGCTACTCGACGTACTCGTAGCGCCGCTCATTCATCCGGCCCCAGCCGGTGAAGACGAACTCCCCGTCGGGCTGGGTGAACTCCTCGATGTCGACGTCCTTCTCGTGGTTGTGGGCGTCGTGGACGAGCTCGTACTCCTCGAAGTCGAGGTCGTAGCGGGCGTCCAGCTGCGATTCGACGTCGACCGCGTCGATCGCCTCGCGCCAGCCGTCCTGGACGGTCTCGCTGTGGATCTCCGCCTGCGCGCCCGACCCGTAGGATCCGACCAACAGCTTTTCGCCCGCGAGGTCGGCGTCGCGCTCGGCGGCCGCCCGGAGCGCCGACAGCCGGGCGACGTGGACCGAGCCGGTGTACCAGTTGCCGACCTGCCCCGAGATGTCGACGGTCGGCTCGATGGCCTGTTCGTACCACTCCTGGTACCGCCGGGTCTCCTTCAGTTCGTCCATGTACGCCCGGATCGCGTCCTCGTAGTCCTCGCGGTCGGCGTAGTCGCCCTCGCGGGGCTGCATCCCGATGTCGTCGGCGAGCGCGTCCTCGATCTCGGTGTCGCGGGTGATGTGGCGGTAGCCCAGCAGGGCGGCCTTCCGGACCATCCCCGGGTACGGCGTGTGGAACGGGAAGTAGACGAAGTCGTCGGGGTGGGTCTCGCCCGCGACCGACTCGTAGTCTTCGAGCGCCTCGCGCATCCGCGCGAGGTACACCTGGATCGAGCGCTGGCCGTCGACGCTGGGGAACTGCTGATTCGGCTTGAGGAAGTCGGTCTCGTCGGCGCTGCCGTAGCCCTGCTCGGTCGAGAGCGCGACGATGTCGGGATCCTCGTCGATCAGCATCGCGACCGCGCCCGCGCCCTGCGTGGCCTCGCCGGGGTCGCCGCGCTCGTAGAGGGCCGTGTCGGTCGCGATCACGAGCGCCGCTCGACCTCGGTTGCGCCCGGCGCGGATCCAGTTGTAGGCGTCGTCGATGCTCTGGGTCCCCGCGAGGCAGGCGAACTTCCGCTCGCCCTTGTTCGCGTGGTGGAAGTCGCCGTCGTAGACGGATTCGAGACAGCCCGCGATATACGTGGAGACGGGCTTGGAGTTGTCGAAGGCGGACTCGGTCGCGACGTCGATCCGCCCGATGTCGTCGGGCGTGAGGCCCTTGCGGTCCATCAGGCGCTTCGCCGCGTTGGCGCCCATCGTGACGATGTCCTCGTAGACGTCCGGCAGCGAGGAGTACTGGATGCCGATCCCCTTCGTGTACTTCCCGGGGTCTTCGCCCTTCACGGGCGCGAACGTGTTGGGAAGGTCCAGGCGGAGCTTCCCGGTCCTGATCTCGATGGCGTCGATGCCGACGGCAGTCATACGTCCGCTATCTCGCGTCCCGCTTATTGATTTGTCGATAGCGCTGTCGACGATCGTCTAACTCCGGCCGGCGTGCGGCGGACCGGATCCCGGATCGAGAGAAAACAGCTCGCCGTCGGCGGTCGAGAGGCCGGATCGACCTACCTGCGGCGCCGCGGTGGAGCGACGCGCCCGCTCCGAAGAGCGGGGAGCGCCGGCGTGTCGCGGCCGCCGGCAGTCCCGTCAGTCCTCTTCTTCGACGACTTCGGGGTCGCTCATCGCGCTCTGGAGGCTGTCGAGGCCGTTGACCCACTCGGAGACGAGCCCGTACTCCAGGTCCTCGGCGACGGCCATGTCCAGTTCGTCGCCCTCGATGATGCGGGTCCCCGCCTGCACCAGATAGCCCAGGGCGGCGTCCATATCGTCTTCCGCTTCGGCGGCCGCGGCGGCCTCGACGTACTCCGTGAGCGGCACCTCCTCGGCGGCGCCGGCGACGATGTACTCCTCCGCGGCGTAGAAGACACAGACCAGGCTCGTCTGGACGCCGTCGACGAGCATCTCTTTGTCCTCGCGCGCGGCGTCGTCCTCGATGTCGAGATCGGGCTCGGAGAGGACGATCGTGCGGACGCGTTCGAGCTCCTCGATGGCTTCCTCCTCGTCGAGGCGGCCTTCCTCGAAGGCGGAGACGATCTTCGCCACCGCGATGGCGGCGTCGTCCTGGAGGTTCAAGAGCAGGCGCGCGGAGTCTTCGTTCTCGGGATCGAGGTCTTCCTCCTCGACGCGCGAGAGCCAGTTCTGCCAGCGTTCTTCGGTGTAGTAGGTCTCTTCGGCCTCGGTCATACTCCACCATTCCCGCCGGGATTCAAATGCCTTTCTTGTCGACTGTCGCGAGTCCGCCGCCGACACCCCCGCTACGCTTCCAGCGTCGCCTCGGTGTCGATCCCGTAGACGTGGGCAGGCGTCTCGACGTGTGCGTTCGCGACAGCGTCGTCGTAGCCCTCCTCCAGGAGCCAGCGGACGCGCCGCGGGACGGTCTTCGGCCCGAGGACCGCACCCGGTCGGTCGGGGTCGTCGACGAAGTCCGTCTCCATCAGGAACGAATCGCCCGCCGCGGCGGCGATTTCCAATCTCTCTTTCTCGCTCATCACGCTCGGGGTCGGCCCCGCGAGCCGCCCGCCCGCGTAGTGCTTGACGACCTTGTGGGCCGGCACGTCTCGCTCTTCGGCCCACTCGGCGACCTCGGTCAGGTCGTCGGTCGCTTCGGTGTGGAGCTGGACGGCGCAGCCGAGGTCGCCCGCCAGCGAGAAGGCGTGGCGCATCACGTCGTTCGAGGCCGCCCAGACGGCCTCGGAGACGTCGTAGTGCGGCCGCCCGGACTTCAGCGCCAGCGCGTCGCCGCGGCGGACGTACTCGGCGGCGCGGTCGAGGCCCGCGCACATCAGGTCCGCCGCTTCGTCGGGGTCGAAGCCGCGCTCGTCGACGAGCCGGGAGATCAGGCCGGGATGGACGCCCAGCACGGGCCAGGCCCGGCCGGGGAGGAGGTCGCTCGCGGCGGCGACGACCTCGGTCGTCGTCTCGAAGACCGGGCGGAAGTCCTCTCCCGCCTCGGGCTCGACGCCGAGGTGCCAGGAGGGCTTGTTCACGACCAGCAGGTGGGTGCCGCCCAGTCGGCGGAAGTCGCGGACGGCGTCCAGCCCGCGGCCGTGCTCCGGATCGAGGTGGAGGTGATTGTCGAGTACCGGCGTTCCGAGGTCTTCCATACACGAGGTTCGAAACGGCGGGCAGAAAGGCCACTCGCTTCGGTTCTGACCGCGGATTGAGGGGCCCTCGTCCCGAAATATGATTGTGTAGTGTTATGATATGACACACGATGCCCGACGACAAGACCGCGTTCCACGATCGGTACATCGAGGGCTGGAACGATCACGACCCCGAAACCGTGATGGCGCAGTTCGCCGACGGCGGGACCTACGTCGACCCACTCTTCGACGGGCCGATCTCGGGCGAGGAAATCGGCGAGTTCGTTCGGCTCACCGCCGATCGGTTCCCCGACTTCCGGTTCGAGCAGCGGCGCCTCCTGGACGTCGAGTCCGACGACGTCCGGATCGAGGAGTGGACGATGCACGGGACACACGAGGGGATGCGCGAGGGACTCCCGCCGACGGGTAATACGATCGCCCTCGAAGGCGTCAGCGTCGTAGAGCTCTCCGCGGAGGGGATCGAATCCATCCGCGGGTACTACGACCAGCAGGAACTGACGGCGCAGCTCGGCCTCACCTTCCCCGAGGTCATCGGCGAGATCCCGAGTCTGATCTCCGGGGCGGTCCGCGAGACCCTGTGAGCCGCGGTCGGCGTCCACCCGGAGGGCCGGGCTACCCGTCGTAGCCGACGAGGGTCGGCCCGTCGTCGCCGGACTCCAGGGTCACCCGTTCGGTCGCGGCGTTGCGGAGGGCGTCGGAGCGGCCGAACTCCCCCGGGGCGATCGCGAGGGTCCGGCAGCCGTAGGCGTTCGCGGCCTCCAGCGCGGGCTTGAAATCGGTGTCCCGGGAGGCGACGGCGACGACGTCGGCGCGGTCCTCGACGACGAAGCGCGTGACGTCGACCGCCAGCCGGACGTCGACGTCGCCGCTCGTGACGATCACCTCGAAGCCGCGCGCCTCGGCGGCCTGGATCAGCCCCGGCGTCGCGTGCTCGTCGAGGTAGAGCCGCTTGGCGGTCAGTTGGCCGATCTCCGCGGCGGCCTCCCGCACGTCGTCGAGGTCGACGTCGAACTCGTCGCGGAGGACGTTCGGCCCGTCGACGAAGAGCGCGATCCGCGGCTCCTCGTCCTCGGCGCCGAACAGCCGTCCCAGCAGGTCCATAGCCCCGCTACCGCGGGGACCGACATAACGCCGACGATGCGCGGCCTCGCTCGAACGGCCGCCGGCGCGACGACAGAGCATTTGAGATATCTTATCCATACACCTATTACACCTAGTAGGGTAGATTTATACGGAAAAAAGAGAATTCGTTGAACAGAATGAGTTCAGAACTGATCGAAGGTGCCAGTTCGTTCACTATCGTATCGGAAATGAATGGCCACGACGCGGTCACGGTCCGCTCGACCGGGACCAACGCGACGTACCACCTCGTCGACTACGCCGACGACGCGACTCGGGAGGCGCTCGCGTCGCTGACCAGCGGCGAGTCGGTGCGGCTCGACCTCTCGCGGGTCGGGCGCCGCGGGAACGTCTGGCGGGCCGATGCGGTCACGCCGCGGCTCTCCGCCGACGGGACCGAAGCCGAGTCCGCGGCGGGGAGCTGATCGCTCCGTCGCCGCTTCGGCCGCTCTCGACCGCCGACGCCCCGACCGCGGACGCTCTCGATCTCGACCGCCTGCTGTCTCCGCCGACGCTCTCCTCGTCGACGCCGGCCCCGACGCGCTTTCTCTCCCTCGCTCCCGCGTAATCGCCCGACTGCGACGTACCCCAAACAACTATCATCACCGTCTATCATTACGGTCGTATGGACGGATTGGACGACGTGTTCGTCGCGGACGCCGTCACGCACGCGTACAACCAGACAGAATCGAACTTCCGGGTGCCCCGGTACGCCCAGCAGGTCGCCGAGATCGGCCTCGCCTTAGAGAGCAAGATGCCCGACGGGTACCGGCGGACCGACGAGTCGTTCCTCGGCGACTGGCCGATCGAGAACACCGAGAACGCGGTCTTCCGCGAGAGCCACACCGACTTCGCGGTCATCCACCCGCAGTCGATCACGGTGTTCCACGACGGCCTCACCGCAGAGGCGAAGGCCAAGCAGTTCGTCGAGCGCAACCCGAATCGGACCGCCGCGCTGGCGAGCATCGACGCGGTCGGACTCGACGACCCGCAGGCCGAACTGACCCGTCAGGTCGAGGAGTTCGACCCCCACGGCGTGAAGGTCTACCCCTCCTACTGGGAGCAGGACGGCACCCACCACGGCTTCAAGATGGACGACCCCGAGGTCGCGTTCCCGCTGTGGGAGCACGCCGCCGACCTCGGCCTCGACGTCGTCGCCGTCCACAAGGCGCTGCCGTTCGGCGCGGTCCCGATGGACTCCTACAAGGTCGGCGACGTCGAGGAGGCGGCCGCGTCGTTCCCGGACCTCACCTTCGAGATCGTCCACGGCGGCCTCTCCTTCGCCGAGGAGACCGGCTGGCAGATCGCCCGCCACCCCAACGTCTACGTCAACCTCGAACTCACGCTGGCCGAGCTCGTCACCTCGCCGGAGTCGTTCGCGGAGACGCTCGAAGACCTCCTGTACGGCGGCGGCAAGCAGGCGCTCAACAAGATCCTCTGGGGGACCGGCGCGCCGCACTTCCACCCCGGCCTCCTCCTCGAACGGTTCTGGGAGTACGACTTCCCGGAGATGAAGGGCTTCGCCGGCACCTTCGAGATCACCCAGGAGGACAAAAAGAAGATCCTCGGCGAGAACTGGGCGGAGGCCCACGGCTTCGACATCGACGAGATCCAGTCGGACATCGAGGGCGACGAGTACAGTACCGAGGAACTCACAGACGAGTGGGAGTCGACGGACTTCGAGGTGGCGGGATGAGCGCCGACGCGGAGGGGGCCGGCGACGACGTCGGACCCGCCGCTCCCACGGACAACGTCGACCGGATCGACGCGGACGGGAGCGTGTCCGCAGACCGGATCTGCGAGCGCTTGCGCGACGTCGTCGATCCCTGCAGCGCGGCGACCGGCTCGAACCTCGACATCGTCGAACTGGGGCTCGTGAAGGCCGTCGAGGTCGACGGCGGCGACGTCCGCGTGCGGATGCGCCTTACCTCCCCGATGTGCCATATGGTCCCGTACTTCTACGAGGAGGTCGAAGGCCGCGTGAGCGACCTCGACGGCGTCGCGAGCGTCGACCTCGACACCGACGCGGGCTTCGAGTGGAGCGAGGACCTGATGTCCGAGGCGGCGACCGAAAAGCGCCAGGCCCTCCTCGACGAGCAGGCCGCGCGGTACGAGGCTGAACAGAGCGAACGGGCCGAACAGACTGACCGACCGACCGAGAGCACCGCCTCGTCCGACGCGTAGCGTACCTCTCGTTTTTCCAGATTCTCTCCCCGAGAGCGGTCGCGCCGCGTAGAGCCTTCCGCGCCGTACCGGTCGCCTCCTGAATCAGATTTCATATCGCGCTATGTGATTTATTCCTCCGATTCCGGGCGCCGACATACCAAAACATTTCTTGCCGCAACCCGACCGTCCGGTATGGCCCTTCGGAAGCCCCCGCTGTCGGGCGCATACGGCGCCGACGCGCGGTTCACGGACTTCGGCGGGTGGGAGATGCCGGTCGAGTTCGATTCGATCCGCACCGAGCACGCGGCCGTTCGGGAGTCGGTCGGCATCTTCGACGTGTCGCATATGGGCGAGATCACGGTCACGGGGCCCGACGCGACGGCGTTGATGCAGCGGCTCACCTCGAACGACGTGTCCGCGCTCTCGGTCGGCGACTCGCAGTACGCGATGATCACCGACGAGTCGGGAACCATCATCGACGATACGATCGTCTACCGCCTCCCCGACGAGGGGGAACGGTACCTCTTCGTGCCGAACGCCGGTCACGACGAGGAAGCGTACCGCCGCTGGGTCGACCACCGCGACGAGTGGGATCTCGCTGCCGACGTCGAAAACGAGACCGACGAGTGGGCGATGGTCGCGGTCCAGGGGCCGGACGCGGTCGACGCGGTCGGGTCCCAGACCGACGCCGACGTCGAGCCGTTCTCGTGGGGCGAGGGCGCCTACGCCGACGTCGCGGGCGTCCGCTCGTGGGTGTCGCGGACGGGCTACACCGGGGAGGACGGCTTCGAGATCCTGTGTCCGACCGACGAGGTCGGAGCGATCTGGGAGGCGTTCGTCGACGCCGAGGGATGCGAGCCGTGCGGACTCGGCGCGCGCGATACCCTCCGAACCGAGATGGGATTCCTCCTCTCGGGACAGGACTTCGACCCCGACGACGAGCCCCGGAACCCCTACGAGGCGGGCGTCGGCTGGACCGTCGACCTCGACACGGAGTTCGTCGGCCGCGACGCCCTCGCGCGGGTGGCGTCCGACGGCGTCGAGGAGGCGTTCGCCGGGCTGATCCTCCGCGAGCGGGGGATCGCCCGCCACGGCTACGAGATACTCGCGGACGGCGAACCCGTCGGCCACGTGACGAGCGGGACGATGAGCCCGACGCTGGGCGAGGCGATCGCGCTCGGCTACGTCCCGGCGGCCCTCGCCGAGCCGGGAACCGAGCTCTCGGTCGCCGTCCGCGGCCAGGAGAAGCGCGCGGAAGTCGTATCCACACCATTCATCGAAGACTAATATGTTCGAAGTACCCGAAGACCGGAAGTACCTGGAATCGCACGAGTATGCGACCACCGACGGCGACACCGCGACCGTCGGCATCACCGACTTCGCCCAGGACGAACTGGGCGACGTCGTCTTCGTCGAGCTCCCCGAGGTCGGCGACGAGATCACACAGGGCGAGGAGTTCGGCGTCGTCGAGTCGATCAAGGCCGTCTCGGACCTCTACGCGCCGATCTCGGGCACCGTCACCGCGGTGAACGAAGAGCTGTTCGACCGGCCCGAGCTGGTGAACGACGACCCCTACGGCGACGGGTGGATGCTGGAGGTCGACGTGAGCGACGACGGCGCGTTCGACGATCTTCTCTCGGCCGACGAGTACCGCGAACAGACCGAGTGAGCGTTCGGGAACGCGCACTCGATGCGACCGCGACCGCAACGCGCATCCGAACGGAGCCCCCAGACGAACCTATGAGCAAGCGACGACACGAGGACGCCGACGGTAGTCCGTACACGCCGCACTCCCCCGCGGAGACGGCGGCGATGCTGGACGAGGTCGGCGTCGAGAGCGAAGAGGAACTGTTCGACGTCCCCCCCGAGGTCCGGTTCGAGGGCGACCTCGGGATCGACCCGCGGAGCGAGCGCGAGCTCCGAGCGGAGCTGTCGGCGACGCTCGCGAAGAACGACGACCTGACGGAGTTCCTGGGGCGGGACCACCACACCCACTACGTCCCGTCGGTCGTCGACGAACTCTCCGAGCGCGCGGAGTTCCTGACGTCCTACACGCAGTACCAGCCGGAGATCACCCAGGGCTTCCTGCAGGCGCTCTTCGAGTACCAGTCGATGATCGTCGAGCTGACGGGACTGCCCGTCGCCAACTGCTCGATGTACGACGCCGCGACCGCGCTCGGCGAGGCGGCGCGGCTCTCGGACCGCGTCCGCCGCGTCTCCGGCACCGAGGTGCTGGTCCCGGAACTCCTCCACGAGAACAAGCGCGCGGTCCTCGACAACTACGTCGACGGGACCGACCTCTCGGTCGCGACGTATCCGATGGACGACGGCAACGTCGACGTCGAGGCCCTGGCCGACCTGGCGGGCGAGGGGACGGCGATGATCTACGCCGAGAACCCCACGGTTCGGGGAACGATCGAGGAACGGCTGTCGGCCGTGGGCGAGGTCGCCGACGACGCCGGGGCGCTGTTCTGTCTGGGCACCGACGTCGTCGCGCTCGGACTCCTCGAACCGCCGGCGAGCGTCGGCGCCGACGTCGTCGTCGGCGAGGCCGACGCGCTCGGGCTCCCGACCGCCTACGGGATGGGCCTGGGCCTGTTCGCCACGCGGGAGGACTTCCTGCGGCAGGTGCCCGGCCGACTCGTCGGCGCCGGCGAGGACGAAAGCGGGCGACGGGCGTACACGCTCACGCTCCAGACGCGCGAACAGCACATCCGCAAGGAGCGCGCCACCTCGAACATCTGCACGAACCAGGCGTGGGTGGCCCTGCGGACGGCGATGCACCTGGCGCTCCTGGGCGCCGACGGCCTCGTCGACCTCGCGAGCGAGTGCGTCCGCGAGGCCGAGTCGCTCGCAGAGCGGCTGGGCGACCTCAAGGGCATCAAGGCCCCCGTCCACGACAGACACCACTTCCGGGAATTCCTGGTCCGCACCGACCAGCCTGCGCCGGCCATCGCCTCGGACCTCGAAGCCGAGGGCTTCGCGGTCCACGTCGTCGGCGACCACCGGCTTCAGGTGTGTGTAACCGAGGTGAACGCCGGACGGGCGGACGACCTCGTCGAGGCGTTCGCGGAGGCCGTCTAATGGAGGGATCACGATGAATCACGATCAGGCACGCTACGGCGACGACGACCGGTACGAACCGCTGCTCTCGGAGAAGGACGACACGAGCGTCGACGTCGGAGAGGCGGGCTCGCCGCTCCCCGACGACCTGACGCGGGACGACCTCTCCCTGCCGAGCCTCGCCGAGCCCGAGGTCGCGCGGCACTACACGCGGCTCTCCCAGATGAACTGGAGCGTCGAGAGCGGGCCGTACCCGCTGGGGTCGTGTACGATGAAGTACAACCCCTCCTTCGCCGAGGACGTCGCGGCCGACCCGAACGGCGCGGTCCACCCCGACCGCTCGGCAGAGAGCCTCCAGGGGACGCTCGAAGTCCTCTACGGCCTCCAGGACTACCTCGCCAGGATCGGCGGGATGGACGCCGTGACGCTCCAGCCGCCCGCCGGCGCCGCCGGGGAGTTCACGGGCATCCTCGTCGCGAAGGCCTACCACGAGGCGAACGGCCACGACCGCTCGGAGGTCATCGTCCCCTCGTCGGCGCACGGCACGAACTTCGCGAGCGCGGCGATGGCTGGCTACGACGTCGTCGAACTCCCCTCCGGGGACGACGGCCGCGTCGACCTGGAGGCCCTCGAAGCCGCCGTCTCCGACGACACGGCCGCGCTGATGCTCACGAACCCCAACACGGTCGGGCTGTTCGAGCGCGACATCGCCGACATCGCCGACATCGTCCACGACGCGGGCGGACTGCTCTACTACGACGGCGCGAACCTCAACGCGCTGCTCGGGCGGGCGCGACCGGGCGATATGGGCTTCGACGTGATGCACTACAACGTCCACAAGACGTTCGCGACGCCGCACGGCGGCGGCGGCCCCGGCGCGGGCCCCGTCGGCGTCACAGAGGAGCTCGCTCCGTTCCTCCCGAGCCCGCGCGTTCGCGAGGACGACGGCCACTACGAACTGTTCGAGCCCGCGGAGACGGTCGGCAAGGTCCACGGCTACCAGGGCAACTGGCTCGTCCTCCTGAAGGCCTACGCTTACATCGCCCGTCTCGGCGACGAGGGGCTCGAAGACGCCTCCGCGAAGGCAGTCCTGAACGCGAACTACCTCGCCGAGCAGATCGACTGCGAGATCCCCTACGGACCGTTCCACCACGAGTTCGCGGCCACCGCGGGCGACCGCGACGCCGCGGACGTCGCCAAGGCGATGCTGGACCACGGCGTTCACCCGCCCACGACGAAGTGGCCGGAGTTCGTCCCCGAGGCGATGCTCACAGAGCCCACAGAGGCCGAGAGCCTGGACTCCCTGGAGGACCTCGCCGCGGCGTTCAACGCCGCGTTCGACGCCGACGCTGCGGAGCTGGAATCCGCCCCGTCGAAGACGACGGCGCGGCGGATCGACCAGGCCGACGCCGCGCGGAACCCGCGGCTCTCCTGGCGATCGATCGACGCGGAAGAATAGCCGAATTACGCTTTTGCGGTGCTGATCCCGTCGATCTCGATGAATCCGTAGCCGCACTCGTTGCAGCGCCACTTCGTCTTCGTGCCGAGGTGCAGTTCCATCGACGCGGTCTTCCAGAAGCCGTCGTGGCCGCACTCGGGGCACTCGTACTCGCGTTCGAGGCTCATACTGGTGCGTGAGGAGCGGTCGGTGTTGAAGATACTGATTCCGCGGCCCGATTTATATATTATATCTCATATTGCGATATCAATTCGCAATATCGTCCGAGAGACGCTTGCCGATCCGAGGCCGACCGAAGCGGCATCAGCTCGGCCGATGAGACGACTGACGCGGACCGAAGTTAGGCCATACGAAAAGTCAGAATTCAGTAATAGAAATTGTTAGCACCACCTAAAATAGTCGTAAGTAGCCCGAATACCAAATTTTTAGGCGTTACTAACTGAACAGATTTATTATATATTCGACCGTATCTCCGACTGTGATGAGCGCTGAAAAACTCGAGCGACAGACCCGGAGTTACCTGAGCGACAACGTCCCGCAGATCCAAGAACACGGCGGCCACTTCGAGATCGAGGACGTCGACGAGGCGACCGGCGAGGTGACCGTCGCGATCGGCGGGGCCTGCTCGGGGTGTGGTATCGCGCCGATGACGATGAAAGCCATCAAACAGCGACTCGCCGAAGAACTCGACGAGGTGTCCGAGGTGACCGTCCGGCGGGCGGGCGGACCGCGGGCGGCGGTGATGCCGTCGAAGACCGACGAGATGGAGGATATGGACGAGTACGAGGACTACAGCCCGCCGTTCTGAGACGCCTCGCTGGATCGTGACCGGGTCGCTTATTTTTCGTGGTGTCGCCGAGTGAACGGTCGAACGGCGAGCCGCTGGTGCCGTCCGCTACTCGTCCTCGCCCTCTCGCTCTGCTTCCGCGACGAGGAACGTCGACACCAGCTGGTCGGAGACGTCGGCGCTGACGCTGCTCGCCAGACGCCTCGCTTCGGTCTCGTACCCATCCAGGTCGAGCACCGTACGGAAGAACCACGAGAGCGCCACGTACGTCTCGTGGAGTTCAGCGGCGCGCTCCCGACCTTCGTCGGTGAGCCGGGCGCCCTCGTACCGCTCGTACTCCACGAGGCCGTCGTCCGCCAGCCGCTGGAAGGTCTCCGTCGTCGTCGCCGTCGATTTCCCGAGCAGGTCCGCGACGGTCCCCGAAGACACCGGCGTCGACTCGCGGTGTTCGGCGATGTAGAGCGCGAGGAGGTACTGCGAGCGCTCCGCCATTATCCGTCCGCCCATCCCGCTCGTTTCATCGTGGCCGGGGGCTTGACGGCCGGTGCGGGACCCAATGCGGCGCTGAAAACCGCCTCCAACGCCTCGGAGCCTCCGTCGGCACCGTCCGTCGTCGGGACGGCTTCCGGTCCTGGGTGGTCGGCACGAGTATCCATCGTCACTCTTCGGATTCGATGGGGGCGCTGGAGAGCGCGGCCGGCTCGCCGGCGTCTGCGGGCGTGAGCGTGATTCGCCAGCCGCTACGGCACTCGGTCGCGCTGAACGACGTCGGGGCGGGGTCGGCCTGTCGCCGGAACAGTTCGATGACGATGGGGAGTATCGGCAGCCGATCGCCCCGCGGCGACAGCGCGTAATCGGTGAGCCGGACGACGATCGATCGGGAGGCGCCGTCCGAATCGACCGGAGCGGAGCAACTGTACTCGCCGATCAGCCCGCGGTCGCTGAGATGCGCCAACGTCGCCGCGATCGGCTCGTCGGTGGCGTCTGTCGCTCCCAGTCGGGTCGTCGCGCCGCCGAGGACCTCGGCCTGCTCGGCCGCTCCGAGCCGCGTCTCGATCTCGACGGCCATACTTTCGAGCAGGCACAGACAGAGCTCGTCCGGATCGCCGACGCTCTCTGCCAGCTCGAAGTACTCGTCCAAGATGCTGGCTTCGACGTCGTCGTAGCCGGCGTCCGAGAGCGTCTCGAAGACCGCGCCCGCGATGCGGTGACAGAATTCCACGAGCTCCCGCCGCTCTGGCTCGGCGGTCCCGACGTCGAGCACGGGCTCCGAGAGCGTCCGACGGGCCTCTGTTGTAGCCGCTTGATGTTCGTCCGCCGGACGCGACGGCTCCGCGACCTGACAGACGATCAGGTCGTAGTAGGGGACCCGCGGGTCGTAGCGCCGGAGCGCGGTCCGGTACTGTTCGGTCGCTCGCACCGCTTTCCGCGCGGTCTCACGATCGTCGAACCGCTTTCCGGCCGCGGGGACCGGCCTGTCGCCCGTGCGCCCGCACCGGATGCAGTACTCGCCGGTCTCGCTGGCCAGGCTCTCGATGTGGCTCCTGATCTCGACTAGCGTTGGACCTACCATCTCCCCCTCCTCGCTCCCTGATGTCGCCGACTGCCAGGAGTCTCCGAGGTCCTCCGCGGGAAGCGCTGGTGCCTCCCGGCACTTCGAGTCGGCATCGCACCGGAGCGACGGCGGAGCTCGCCGTACCCGGTCGCGTGCAGCGGTCGTTCTCGGTGCTGAGTTCGGCTGAGTGGTGTCATAGGCCCGTTGTTGGCGTCCGTTCGGAGGGCCACCGCGACCGTCGCCGACTGGCGTCCGAACAGGCTTCGGTTTTAGGACAACCTAAAAATTCAAAACGTCTTCGATTTAGGTTGGCCTAAAATATGGTCTGGGTTCCTCTCTCGCGCGCCGGACCTTCCGCGGAACGGGAATCAGGGTGAGCGGACACGCGTCGCTGACGACTTCCGGGTCGAGAAAACAGGTCTGAACGGTCGCTCAGGGAGTCTGTTCCGCTTCGGTCGGCCCGTCGACGGCCTCGTCGAGGGCGGCCGCCCGGAGTTCCTCGCCGCGCTCGGAGGTGACTTCGAGGTCGGGCACCGGCGTCGGGTCGTTCGCCTCGTCGATCGCGACGTAGATGAAGTGCGACTCCGTGGTGAGTTCGCGCTCGCCCGAGAGCGGGTCCTCGCTGAACACGCGGAGGTGGACGCTGACGCTCGTCGTGCCCGCGTCGTAGACGTACGATTCGATGAGCGCGGTGTTGCCGCGGGGGATCGGCCGGTGGAAGTCCACGCCCTCCATTCGGGCGGTGACCACCGTCTGGCCGGCGAAGCGCATCGCCGACATCGCGCCGACCTCGTCCATCCACTTGACGACGTTGCCGCCGTGGGCGGTGTCGTTGTTGTTGGTGTCGTTCGGCTGGACGAGCACCCGGTTCTCGATGTAGGTGTCTTCGAGCGGAATCGTCGACATTGCCGGGTCTTGCCCGACGCGCGTAATTGTTCTGTCGCCTCCGGCACTCCCGGCGAGACCCTTACGGTGCTCCGCGCCTTCCCTCCGCTGTGGACAGCGACGGGCTCCTCATCGGAATCGCGGCCGTGTTCGCGGGGACGACGGTCCTGCTGACGGTCCTCGCGTTCGCCTTCCAGCCGTTTCTGCTGCTCTTCGCCGCCGTGTTCGCCGCCGCGACGTACCTGCTGTGGTACCACGCCAGCGGCCGCCTCGGCGAGCGGATCCGCGAGACCGCGAGACAGGGCGGCGAGCGCCGGCGAGCGAGCGCCGCCTCGCGCGGTCCGGGCGACTTCGAGGGGTTCGGCCCCGGCCGGCGCGCCGCCGGCGACGGTGGGGGCCGCGCGTTCGGCGGCGACCGGACGGGTCGGCGTCGGCGAGGCGGGCCCGACGGACGGCGCCCGCCCCGAACCGACCGGAACGAGCCGACCGTCGAGGAAGCCTACCGGACGCTCGGGCTCGATCCCGGCGCCGACGAGGAGGCGGTCCGACGCGCCTACCGCGAGCGGGTGAAGGCGGTCCACCCCGACACCGACGACGGCGACGAGGAGACTTTCAAGCGAGTCAACCGCGCGTACGAGCGGCTGACGGACTGATACTGGTCGTGAGCGAGACGGCCCGTTCGCTCGGGAGGGTTATTGTGACAAGCCAACCCACACCACGAAAAGGGTTATAGCCGACCGTTGCTACCCATCGGGTATGAGCGCTGATCGGGCCGTTCTCGAATCGGCCCTCGAGCGCGGCGAGGAGGAGGGTGGCAACGTCGAATTCAAAGAGCGGCTCTCGCGGGACCTCCACCTCGCGGACGGACGCCTGGAGAGCCTGGCGGCGCAACTGCGCCACCGCGTGCTCTCGGGCGACGGCACGGCGACCTACGTCGTCGGCGTCACCGACGACGGCGGGATCGCCGGCATCCCGCCCGAGGACTTCTCCGAGTCGATGGACGTGCTCTCGATCCTGGCCGAGGAGGCGGGCGCCCACATCGAGGACGTCGAGACGTGGGGCGTCGGCGACGACGGCGACCGCGGCCTCGTCGGCGTCGCGACCGTCCAGGAGGGCGCGGTGCTCGACGTCGACGACGACCACATCGTCGTCGGCACCGCCGGCCACGTCGACCACGGGAAATCGACGCTCGTGGGCTCGCTCGTCACCGGCACCGCCGACGACGGCGAGGGCGGCACCCGCGGCTTCCTCGACGTCCAGCCCCACGAGGTCGAGCGCGGGCTCTCGGCCGATCTCTCCTATGCCGTCTACGGCTTCGCCGGCGACGGCGCGGTCCACATGGACAACCCCCACCGGAAATCGGACCGCGCGCGCGTGGTGGAGGAATCCGACCGGCTGGTCTCCTTCGTCGACACGGTCGGCCACGAGCCCTGGCTCCGGACGACGATCCGCGGCCTGGTCGGCCAGCGCCTCGACTACGGCCTGCTCGTCGTCGCGGCCGACGACGGTCCGACGAAGACGACGCGCGAGCACCTCGGAATCCTGCTGGCGATGGAACTGCCGACGATCGTCGCGATCACGAAGGCCGACGCCGTCGACGAAGACAGATTAGACGAGGTCGAACGCGAGGTCGAGCGGATGCTCCGGGACGTCGGCCGCACGCCCCTGGGCGTCGCGCGCCACGGCGTCGAGGCCGCGGTCGAGGAACTGAGCGACTCCGTGGTGCCGATCCTCCGGACGAGCGCGGTCACGATGGACGGCCTCGACGACCTCGACGCGATGTTCGAGCGCCTCCCCAAGACGGCCCGGGAGACCAGAGAGGACTTCCGGATGTACGTCGATCGGACCTACTCGGTGACGGGCGTCGGCGCCGTCGCCTCCGGGACCGTCAACTCCGGGAGCGTCGAGGCCGGCGACGAACTCCTCTTGGGCCCGATGCCCGACGGCTCCTACCGGGAGGTCGAGGTGCGCTCGATCGAGATGCATCACCACCGGGTCGACCGCGCGAAGGCGGGCCGGATCGTCGGCATCGCGCTCAAGGGGGTCAGCGAGGACGAGATCGAACGCGGGATGGCGTTGCTCCCCGCGGACGCCGACCCGCCGGCCGTCCGCTCCTTCGAGGCGGAGGTGATGGTCCTCAATCACCCGACGCGGATCCGCGAGGGCTACGAGCCGGTCGTCCACCTCGAAACCGTGAGCGAGGCGGTCGTCTTCCACCCCGAGGGCGGGCAGTTGCTCCCCGGCGACACCGGGACGGCGACGGTGGAGTTCAAGTTCCGGCCGTACCTCGTCGAGGAGGGCCAGCGGTTCGTCTTCCGCGAGGGCCAATCGAAGGGCGTCGGAACGGTCCGCGAGGTCGGCGGCGGCGCCGTCGACGGCGACGACTCCGAGGCCGCCGCGGCCGACGACTGAGCCTACTTCTCCAGCCACGGCCGCCTCGACAGTTCCGCGAGCGATTCGACGACGTGGTCCGCACGCTCGGCCGAGGCGGCTCCATCGGCCGCGTCGCCGCCCGCGAGCCACACCGATCGGATCCCAGCCGCGGCCGCGCCCGCGACGTCCGAATCGAGCGAATTTCCGACGTGGACGGCGGCCTCGGGACCGGCTTCGAGCGCGTCGAGCGCGTGACGGAACGGCTCGGGCGCGGGCTTCGGCGGCGCGTCGTGGCCCGCGAACACGACGACGTCGACGACCGAGTCCAGCCCGACGGCGTCGATCTTCTGGGCCTGGGGGTCGCGAGCGCCGTTCGTCACGATACCGAGGCGGTACTCCGCGGCGAACGCATCGAGGACGTCACGCGCACCCGGGAGGAACTCGACGTCGCGGTGGTCCCTGGCGTCGGCGTAGGCGCTCGCGACCTCGCGGCCGAGATCCGGGTCGCGGTCCCGTTCGGCACAGAGCGCGGCGAAGCACTCCTCGCGGAGCTCACGCATCGAGTGGGTCCGTTCGGCGAACTCGTCGAAGCGGTCGTAGTAGGCCTCGACCGGAAAGACGGGATCGACGCCGACGGCGTCGAACGACTCGCGCAGGAGCGTCTCGGGTGACCGACGGTACCGGACCAGCGTGTCGTCGAGGTCGAAGAGAACGGCTGCGACGGGGTCGGCCATCGGTGAGCCCTGCGGGGGACCGACGCAAAAGCCTTCCTCCGTCGGTCCGCTCCCGCGACGTTGAAGGCCAGCGACGCCCTCCACTCCCGTATGGTCTCGTTGCCCGCGCTCGCGCTCGTCGGCCTGCTCGGCGGGGTACTGGTGCTTGAGACGGTCCTCGGCTACCTGAACGTCCGCTACGGCGCCGAAGCAGTCCGGGATGCGGACGAGTGGGTCCGCGACGCGCTCGACGTCGACGACCCCGAGGAACTGCTCGCGTACCAGCGCGCGAAGACGACGCTCTCGCGGGTCCAGTCGTGGCTCGGCGTCGTCCTCCTCCTCGCCGCGGTCGTCTCGGGGCTCTACGGCGACGTCGCCGCGGCGCTGTCGGCGACCGGGCTCCCGAGCGTCGCCCAGGGCGTCGTCCTCCTCGCGGGGGCGATCGTCGCCGGTCGAGTGCTCTCGGCGCCGTTCGACGCCTACGAGACGTTCGTCGTCGAAGAGCGGTTCGGCTTCAACAATCAGACCGCCGCGCTGTGGCTCCGTGACCTGCTCGTCGGCACGGGCGTCGCGCTCGTGTTCGGGGGGATCGTCGCCGGCGCGGTCCTGCTCGCGGTCGCGGCCCTGCCGAGAGTGTGGCCCGTCGCGGGCTGGGCGCTCGTCGTGGCCTTCTCCCTGCTGATGATGGTCATCTACCCGCGCGTGATCGCGCCGCTTTTCAACGACTTCGAGCCGATCGAGGGGAGCGACCTCCGGGACGCCGTCGAGGACGTCTTCGAGCGCGCGGGCTTCGAGTGTGAGCAGGTCTACGAGATGGACGCCAGCCGGCGCTCGTCGCACTCGAACGCCTACTTCGTCGGCTTCGGCCGCGCCAAGCGCGTCGTGCTCTTCGACACGCTCGTCGAGCAGATGGACCGCGAGGCGATCCAGGCCGTGCTCGCACACGAGCTCGCTCACTGGAAGAAGGCCCACATCTGGAAGCAGCTCGCGGCGTCGGCGGTCCAGATGGCCGTCGTCTTCGCGTTCCTGTGGTGGGTGACGACCTCCCAGTGGGTCTACGCGGCGTTCGGGCTTCCGAGCGAGACCTACGCCGCGCTCGGGATCGGGCTGCTCTATGCGGGGCCGGTGCTGACGCTCTCGGCGCCGCTGACGAATCAGCTGTCGCTGGCCCACGAGCGCGAGGCCGACGACTTCGCCGCCGAGACGATGGGCGGCGCCGCCGCGATGACCCGCGCGCTCCGCACGCTCGCGGGCGAGAACCTGAGCAATCCGTTTCCGCACCCGGCGTACGCCGCGTTCCACCTCACGCACCCGTCGATTCCCGAGCGCATCCGTCGGCTGCGAGAGCAGTACGGAAAGGATGAGAGCGGCGCCCCCGACGGCGCCGAGGGTGGCCCGGACGTGCCGCCGGCGACGTAGCGCCGCGAAGACTGCTATTCTTCCGCGACTCGCACGTACCCGTCGTCGCGTTCGGCCGCGAGATCGAGCAGGACCGCCCACGCCAGGATGCGTTCGACGCGCTCGCGCCAGACGTCCCGCCAGTCCTCGGCCGCGCGGTGGGTCTCCCAGACGGGGACGCGGTCCTCGAACGCGGCGAAGATCTCGTCGACGGACTTCGGCTCGTCGGGATCGAGCGCCCTCAGCACTTCACGTGCGCCGTACACGCGCTCGCGAAACGATTTACGGAGATGGGCCGGCGTCGGCTCGGTAGACTCCCGGACGAAGGTCCCCGATTCGGTCTCGCGCGCGAGTTCGAGCGCGCGCAGGAAGGTGAGCCACGTCCGAGCCACGTCGCGGGTGGGGAAGTCGAGCCGGCGCATCAGGCGGGCACAGCAGTCGTCTTCGGTGCCCGGCACGAGCGGGACGGCGCGCTGGGCATCGTCAATAAAATCCAGCGACTCCGGCGCCTCGGGGAGGAGTTTGAAGCGCACCGTTATCGGAAGTCGAAGGATTCGGCGAGCAGTTCCTCGTCGGTCTCGCCGCGGACGTAGGTCGGCCCGTCGACGACGTCGATCGTGACCTTCGCGGGCGCGAACACCGTCTCGGGGACCTCGTAGAAATCCCAGTCCGCCTGCTCGAAGATCTCCGCGAAGGGGGCGCCGTACTCCTCGCCCGCGCTGGAGGGCACCTGACCGAAGCCGTCGAAGTCGCGGGCGACGGTGAGGTGGACCTCGCCGCCGTAAGCGACGGCGTCGTTCGTGCGGGCCATCGCGACGCTCTCGTCGTAGGAGACGGGCGCGACCGGCGCCGAGCCGAACGCCGAGTGGACGTCGCGGAGGTCGTACCCGAGCTCGAAGAGCCGGAACAGCGCCAGTTCGGCCGCGCGGGCCGCGGCGGTGACGCTGCCCACCGTCGAGCCGGTGGCGTAGGCCGGGAGGAAGACGCCGCTCGGCTCGACTTCCGCCTTCTCGGCGACGTGTTCGGCGACGCGGTCGTCGGGGAGGTCGATGCTCTCGACCGAGAGGACGGTGAGATCGAACTCGTCGAAGTACTCGAGCGCGTGGAACTCCTCCTCCTCGGCGACGAGCGCGCGGGCCGGACCTGATCCGAGGCCGTCGAACGGTGGGTCCTCGAAGGCGAGCTCCCAGCCGGCCTTCTGGGAGCACAGCAGCGAGAGGGCGGGATGGTCCGTCTGCAGTTCGACGTGCGGGACCGGCGCGCCGGCGACGTCATCCATTCGAGTCTGGGCGGTCGAGAGCCCCGCGGTCTGGATTTCCGCGAGGAGCATCCCGGCCTCGATACCGCCCTCGCTGTCGACGCCGAAGTCGAGGACGGTCGCCCCCGAGTCCAGTTCGTACGGCTCGACGCGGAGTTCGTCCGCGAAGTCGATGGCCTCGTCGATGAGCTCGATGGCCATCCGATTGATCGAGTCCATACGTGGGGATGGTCGTCCTCGGGTAAAGTGGTTGGTAGTCGGTGTGGAATCCAAATCGGATTTTATACTCTGGTGTGTGAATTGTTCTCACATAATTCCGGTGTCTGGCGCCCTCTCGCGTCGATTCGGCGTCAGACAACACACAAAGTATTTACCGGACGTGGTGTTTGCTTGTTCTGTACCCCTACCTATGGAGACAGCAGCGAGTACTGCGGGCCGACTCCGGGCGACCGGACGCACGCGTTCGCGTGATGGTGCGCGCAAAGCTGTTGTCGACGACCGATGCGATCCAACCAAACTATGACAGGAACCAACAACAAGTTCCGCGCGGTAGTCCTCGCGGCGCTTATGGTGTTCAGCGTTTTCGCTGGCACTGTGGCGTTTACGGGGAGTGCTGCTGCGGACCAAGCCTCACAAGACTACGTTGGTGGGGCTGTTCACTACGAGAACGTCAGTGGCAGCGAAGTGATAGAAGTACCGTTCGATGGGCCTATTGACAGCGATTCCATTGATGCCAACAACTTCACCGTCCTTGACGACGGTGATAACGTCTCCAGCCAGATTAACTATGCCCTGAGTGCATCGAGCCACGATGGATCTGGCAACGTACAGTTGATTCTTAATGGGAATTCACTAATCAACTCCAACGACTTGGAAGTTGACCTTAGTTCAACTGTCGCGAATTCCGCCGGTGAGAAATCAGTTGCATTTGCGTCCCAAACCGTTGATATTGGTAGTGGGACGGTAGGTGAACCGTCTTCGAACGTGACTGCCTACCAAGGCGCGACCGTTGCGTTCGAAGACACCAGTGCGGATAACAATTCGGCTGTATCCGGGTTCTCCATCGAAGACAACGAAGACGACTTCAATTACTTCCAGAGCTTCTCGGCTGGCGAAAACAGCACGGTGTTCTTCTTCAACACCGGAGATAGAGAACTCGGGGAGTATGAACTGAACAGTTCAGGTAACTACCTTACGATCCGCGATCTCGGGCTCAGTGTCTCCATCGACGATACCAACGTCTCGATTGGCGATGATATCGAGGGGACCGTCAATGCCCGGGCGTCCAATCAGAATATCGAGGTTGAGCTCGTGGATGATGGTGGTGACGGCGATGTCGTCGATGATATCGGCACAACCACCAGTGGTCAGGGTGAATACGACTTCGCCTTCCCGACTAGCAGCCTGGACGCAGGAGACTACACCGTCCAAGTGACAGACAACAGCTCCGGCGTTGAAGTCGAATCTTCCACGATTACGCTCTCGGAGACCGACGAAGACGCGGAGTTCGTCGACAACACGATCACCCAGCACCGTGGTGATATCGTCGAGATGACTGTCGAGATGGAGGGCAACGACTACGCTACCATCACAGTAGGCGAAGTGGATGGTAGCGAAGGTGTTGTTGCCAATGCGACAGTCGAAGACGAGAACGGCGACGGTCAGGTGACGGTCTATCTCAACACGTACGACCTAGAGGCTGGAACTGGTTCCAGTCAACCGTTTGCTGTTGATGACGACAGCGACGACAGCGTTACCAGCCAAGACGTCAGTACTCCTACCCAGGATCTGATCGATGCTGGTGAATACGATGTCGAAGTCGCCGCCGGACAGAGTCCTGCGGCCGATACCTCCGGTGGTGCTGACGGCGTCGCGACCCTCGTTCTTGAAGAGCGGGGTACAGAAAGCCTCCGTATGTGGACGGGGAGCAGTGAAGAACTTAGTCCCTCGGACCTCGAAGACGTGAACGAGGCCCTCGCGAACAATGAAATCACTCAGTCGTCAGAAGTTGCTGTCGGTGATTGGGCAGTTCACCAGCTCGAGGCTTCTGGCTTTGAGGGCCTGCTCGACGCACGTCAGAATGAAGAGGTTACCACTCGATTCCTGAACGAGACTGATAACCCGATCCGGCTGACGATCGAAGAGGCCAGTCCCGGTGCGAACCAGGAAGCACAGAACCTGAGCCTCTCGGACGTGAACACCACCGTGATCGCAGACGGTGCTAACGACACCTACTTCATCCTCGTCGATACCGGTGATGTCGATCTCGCTGATTCCGATGGTACCAACAAGAACGCTCTGCCGGCCGACGATGACACGGCACTCGAGACGAACTTCACTGTCGTGAAGGACGACGCTGGGTTCGACTTCACGCCCGACGGTGAGTTCGACGACGACGAAAATGAGGAGACATTCCTCACGTGGAACGCCAACGAGCCGGAAGTGACCATCGATACGCCGTACAATGTCTCCGCATCGAGCGGCCAGACGGTGAGTGGTACGACCAACATCGCTCCGGGTACGGAGCTGAACCTCCGCGTACGCAGCCAGGATGGCGTTAGTCCGAGCTTCCTGAAGACGGCTTCGCCCGTAATCCAGCCTGACGGTTCCTGGAGTGCGGAGTTCGACTTTAGCGGACAGAACGTTGGTGACGAATACGACATCGTCGTCAACTCCAACATCCTTGCAAGCGCTGAGGAAGAAAGTGGCACCGTCGTCGAAGCAGTGATGACGGATACGGACACGGCGACGCCCGAGCCCGACACGGACACGGCGACGCCCGAGCCCGACACGGACACGGCGACGCCCGAGCCCGACACGGACACGGCGACGCCCGAGCCCGACACGGACACGCCGACCTCCACGCCGACCAGCACGCCTGGCTTCGGTGTGGTCGTCGCGCTGACGGCGCTCATCGCCGCTGCGCTGCTCGCCGTCCGCCGCGAGAACTAACGTAGTTCTCGCGTTCCCTCTTTGAGGGAATTTCGCGGTTACCAACCACCGGATCTCATTCCGGTCCCTTCGATTCGATTTCTTTCGACGCTATATCGGTCAGTCACTACTGTAGCACAACTGTCCAATAGAACAACTGTTTGTAGCAAATTTTTTTACACTGCACTGATTCGGTCGGGGTAGCCCTTTGGAGACGGCAGGTACTGTCTCCACACGAAGGGGGGGCATACAGCGACGCGAGACGACGTCGCTCATCAAACAACATATGATAGGAAATACGAATTCACACCGTGCGGTGTCTCTCTCGGTGATACTAGTGCTCAGCGTCTTCGCTGGGACGGTGGTATTTACTGGGAGTGCTGCAGCAGCATCGACGAACACCGGTAACAGTAGTATCACACCGGCAACAGTGGACGAGGGAAGCAACAACACCTATACGTTCACGCTTAACGCCAGCGACGTCAATACGAGCGGAGATGGTAATCAGATCTTCTCGGTTGACCTGCCGGACAACTTCACAACCGACAGTTCGGGAGGTCAGAGCGCCAACGTAAACGAGGGAGCCGTGACGTTCACATCGGGAGACATCAGCATCGACTCGACGACGAATACGATCAACGTCACGCTCTCCGACAACGCGGGAGTCAACTCCGATACAGTTAACATCTCCTTCGAGGTCACAAACATCGTCGCTCCCGACGTTTCGGGAGATACGGCGGTGAACGCGCAGTTTGGCGTCGACTACGACGGAGACGGGGATCTCTCTGGAACGGACGACGCGCCATACAGCAACTTCCAGCAGATTACGATTCAGGATTCGGGGGTTGGTAGCCAATCGGGGAGCCCGACGCTAGAAAGCGCGATCCACTACGACAACGATCCCTCTTCGAGTACTGATTCGGAGATCGAACTCGCGTTTAGCGAGCAGATAAACAGTAGCACACTCAGCAACGTTCAGATATATGTCGACGACAGCGTTGTCAGTTCGGGAGATTACACGATATCCCAACCAGACAAAGGTCGAGTCGTCGTTCAATTCAACAATAACGAACTTCGGACCGGAGATCTAGTCGTTAACGTCCCTGACACGGTTACTGACACGACTGGAAACAGCGTGAGCAACAGCGGAAACGAGACCGTAACGTTCGCGCCTTCGACGATTAAAGGAGGAAACTCGGTGTCTGCCTACCGCGGAACCAATGTCTCGGTCATCGCCGACAGCGTTGACGCGGATGTGACTATCGAAGGAAGTGATGACGATACGGATTCCGTCTTCGTGTCTGGTTCGACCGGTCCTACGAGCAAAGTCTACGTGTTCTACTCCGAGGATCGGACGCTTGGAGCGTATGATATCGATGTCGAAGGAACGTCCGGAACGGCCGAACTGACGCTTCGAGACCTCGGTCTCGCGGTCTCGCTTGACGACCAGTCGGTGACGACCGAGGACAACATCGAGGGCACGGTCACCGCCCGCGCGTCCGACCGGCCGCTGACCGTTGAACTCCTCGACAGCAGCGGTGACGTCGTCGACGACAGCGGGGCGACGATCTCGTCGGCGCAACTCAACGGACAGGGCGAGTACGACTTCAGCTACAACGTCTCGGACCTAGACCTCGACGCCGGCAATTACACGGTCCGCGTGACCGACGACTACTCCGGCATCGACGTCGAAACGGAGACGGTCACGGTGAGCAGCGCCGGCGACGACGAGACCAGCTTCGAGTCCAGCGTCATCACCGATCAGCGCGGTGACGTCCTCGAAATCGGCGTGACGATGGAGAGCACCGACTACGCCACGCTTTCCTTCGGAACGCCGAGTCAGGGGACCGTCTCGAACGTGACTGTCCACGACGACGACGGTGACGATCAGGCGACGGTGTACCTGAACACCTACAACCTCAACAACTCCGAGCAGACCTACGCCGCGGGCGCGAGCGCTAACCCGTGGAGCCTCGATTCGGACAGCGACGACGAGATCACGTTCGCGAACATCTCGACTCGGGTCACCGACCTGATCGACGCGGGCGAGTACGACCTCGAAGTCCGTCCGGGCGAGTCCGAGACGGCTGACTCGACGGACGTCGCGACCGTCGTGCTCGAAGAGCGTAACACGACGGCGCTCCGCTCGTGGACCGCCCCCGACGGGTACAGCGTCTCGGACCTCGAAGACATCAACGAGGGACTGGCCGACGACGAGATCACACGGACTGACGAGATCGCCAACGAGGACATCGTCATCCACCAGCTCGTCTCCTCGGGACTCGAAGGCGCGCTCGACGCGCAGGCCAACGAGGACGTCACGAGCGAGTTCTTCGACCTGAAGAACACGAGCGCCAACGGCGGGGTCTACAACCTCACCATCGAGCAGGCCGACCCCGGCGCGAACCAGGAACCGAAGATGGTCAACGTCACCGAGGCGAACACGACTGTCATCGCCGACGGTGACAACGACACCTACTTCGTGGTCGTCGACACCGGCGTCGAGCGGTACTACGACGGCACGTCGATCGCCGACGACACGGCCCTGGAGGCGAACTTCACCGTCTTCAACACGGATTCGACGGACTTCACCTCCGAGGACCTCGACAGCGACGAGGACGAGACGCGCCTCCTCGAATACGAGGTCGTCGAGCCGACGATCACGGTGAGCGAGCCGTACAACGTCTCGAACGCGGCCGAGCAGAGCCTCGGCGGCACGACGTCGCTCGCTCCCGGAACGGAGCTGACGCTTCGCGTCCGGAGCACCGACGGCACGAGCCCAAGCTTCCTGAAGACCGCCTCGCCGGTCGTCCAGGCCGACCGCGCGTGGAGCGCCACGTTCGACTTCAGCGGGCAGAGCGTCGGCGACACCTACGACATCGTCGTCGACGACGGTAGCGGCGGCGCCGACGAAGTGACCGAAGAAGGTCAGGTCGTGGAAGTCGTCGAGGCGCCGACGACGACCGCGGCGCCCGACACGGACACGGCGACGCCCGAGCCGGGTACGGACGCCCCGGACACCGAGACGGCGACTGAGACGTCGGCGCCCGACACCCAGACGTCGGCGCCGGCGACCGAGACGCCGACCTCGACGCCCGGCTTCGGCGTGGTCGTCGCGCTGACCGCGCTCGTCGCCGCGGCCCTGCTCGCCATCCGGCGAGACTAAGCGAGTACCGCTTCCGCGGTTTCCATTTTTCGAGGGGACGAGCGGATTGTACAGTTCGCCGACTGCCGGACCGCTTCGGTCTTGGATCTATTGGCTTCAATTCGATCGGCCCCGATTCGATCGATCTCGTATCTCGATCGGGGATTTCCGTGACGCTCAGGGCCAAACGAACAGAGATAACAGTCCCACGATACGCAGAATCTCCGAATCGATACTCGGGGGGAAACCGTTTTATTCCAGATCCCCTTGCTACCGAGTACCCCTACCCGGTCGGCGCGTGGGGGCCGGCTCTCAGGGAGTCGGCCTCGACCGCCGTATCGTCGCGGTTCGGCAGTTTCGAACCGCGATGTCTCACCGCTCTGCGAGCCACGCCCGTGCGGCGTCGACGTCGGTCGTCATCTTCGTCGTGTAGTCGAGGTGGTCCAGATTCGCGAGCAAGTCCTCCATATCGATCTTGGCGACGGCGCTTTCCCCGTAGACGACGGCGGTGTACTCGACGCCGGCCTCGATCGTCCGCGGGACCCAGTCGTCCCGCAGCCACTCCTGGTCGCCGACGTCGTGGGCCCTGATCCGGCTGGTGTCGATCAGCGTCTTCCGCGCGCCGCGCGATTCGATGATCTCCAGTAGTTCCTCGCATCCGCGCCTGAACGATCCCTTGGCCGCGAAGTCGTCCCAGGTATGAACGACGGCTTCTACTTCCCCGTCCCACTCGATCGTGTACGTGGACGTACACCGTTCCTGGACCGACATATCGGGTCGTTGGCACGCTCCCGAGATAAGCATTCCCTGCCGATGATCAATAGTGATACTCGCGCCCGCACGCGAACCGTCCCGATTCACCTTCGGAATCCCTCGGAGTCGGCCGGAGCGTCGATCGGAAAAAGAGCCGAAACGGGCCTCAGTAGCCCAGCTGGTCGCGGACGAGAACGACCGTCGTGCGGCCCTCTTCGGTCTCGCGGCGGTAGATGAGCTGCTTCGCGATCGCGGACTCGACGCCGTAGGCCTCCTGTGCGCGCTCGTTTTCGAGGGGGTAGGCGACGGACTCCAGGCGGTCGAGCGCGTCGTCGAGGGTCGGGACGATCTTGTTCACGCCGCTGACGATCACGACGTTGCTCGCCGCGAAGGGGTACGCGCCGATCCGGCTGCCCGAGAGGTCCGCGGCGACGAGCTCGCCCGTCTGCGCGATGGCGTTGATGCCGCCGAGGAAGTAGTCCGCGGTCTGGGATTCGCGGCGGGCGGCCTGTCGCTCCGCGTCGTCGTCGATGCTCCAGATCTCGTTGGGGAGTGCGTCCCACTCGTGGTCGCCCTCGGTGAGGTAGTCGATGAACTCGATCTCTTCGAGCGTCGTCGAGTGGCCGTTCATCACCGAGGCGCCGGCGGGGATGTGGCCTGTGACCGCTTCGAGCGCTTCCTCGGCGTCGTCGACGACGACGACGTCGAAGCCGCGGTCTTTGAGGTTCGAAACGGTCTCTTCGATCGTCTCGTCGTCGGGGAGTTGGTCGAGCGCCGTGTCGATGTCGGTATCGTCGATGTAGTCGGCTTTCTGCTGTGACATAGATTCGAGTAGCGTCAGTTACGACAGTACGGCGTAGTACCGCGATCCGCTTAAACGCTCGCGGACACCGGTATCAGGTGGTGACACGGGTGTTACTGCGATTTGCGCTTCGCTATCAACAGTGATGATTCGGCGCGCTGTTTAAGTGTATGTGACCCAAGTGACGATATGGACTCCGCGTCTGCCCGCGAGCGGCTCTACGAGGTCTTCGTGGAAGCAACGCGGGACGACGAGGACCCGGTCACCCGAGCGCTCGAGATCGGCGTCGACTACCTCGACCTCCCGATCGGATTTTTCACCCGGATCGACGAGGGGACCCAAGAGATCGTTCGCGCGACGGGCGATCACGACCGCATCAGGCCGGGCGAGACCTGCCCTCTCGATCGGGCCTACTGTCGGGAGACCATCGAACGCGAGGGGACCCTCGCCGTCCAGCACGCGTCGGAGTCGCCGATCGACGAACGCGCGATCGAGGCCTTCGACCTGGGGACCTACATCGGCTCGAAGGTCGTCGTCGACGGCGAGGTCTACGGGACGGTCTGCTTCGCGGACCACGACGAGCGGAACGCGGCCTTCTCGGAGACCGAAGAGCTGTTTCTGGAACTGCTGGCGAACCTCGTGGGAGGATTCGTCGAGCGCCGGGAGTACGAACGGAGCCTCCAGACCCGGGCCGATCACCTCGAACGGGAGAAACGGCGGTTCGAGGGGATCGCCGAGAACAGCTTCGACATCATCTTCCGCGTCGGTCCGGACGGCCGTTTCACGTACGTCTCCTCCGCCGTCGAGCGCGTTTTGGGCTACGATCCCGAGGCGCTGACCGACCGCCCGTTCATCGAGTTCATCGCCGCCGCCGACGTCGAGAGCGCGACGGCGGCGTACGCTCGCGTTTGCGAGGGCGAGCGCGTCGAGCGGCTCGAACTCACGTTTCTCGACCGGACGGGCGAGCGCGTCATCATCGAGATCAACGCGACGCCGATCTTCGACGGTCCAGACGTCGTCGGGATCCAGGGCGTCGGCCGCGACATCACCACGCGGAAGGCGCGGACCCGCGAGCTCCGGACCAAGACGCGAGCGATGGACGAGGCCGACGTCGGGATCACGATCGCGGACCCGTCCCGGTCGGACCTCCCGATCGTGTACGCCAACGAGGGATTCGAGCGCATCACCGGCTACGACGCCGAGTCGATCCAGGGGCGGAACTGTCGTTTCCTCCAGGGAGAAGCGACCGACGGGGAGAAGATCGAGCGACTCGCAGAGGCCATCGAGGTAGAAGAGCCCGTCCAGGTCGAACTCGTCAACTACCGCCGGGACGGCACGCCCTTCTGGAATCAGGTGCAACTCAGCCCCGTCTTCGACGAGGCGGGGGACCTCTCGCACTACCTGGGCATCCAGAAGGACGTCACCGCCCGCAAGCGGACGGCCACGCTGATCCGCCTGCTCAACCGCGTGCTCCGGCACAACCTCCGCAACGACACGACCGCGCTCGCCGGCTGGGCCGACGTGGTGCGCCGCGGCGATGCCGAGGAGGTCGCCGAGGCCGGACGCCGCATCGAGCGCATCTCCCGCGGGCTGATGAGCGTGAGCGAGCACGCCCGCGACCTCGAACGCCACGCCAGCCGCGAGCGCGATCCGGCGCGGTTGGATCCGGCGACCCTGCTTTCGCGCGTCGCCGCGGCGGCCCGCGAGGACCACCCTCGGGCGAGGATCGACGTCGCGGTCGAGACCGATCGGGGGATCTGCGCGGGGGCCGAACTCCGGCAGGCGCTCGCCGAACTGATCGAGAACGCGATCAAGCACAACCCCGCAGAGCGCCCCGCCGCGACGGTCTCGATCCGCGACGACGGGGCGTGGATCGAGGTCGTCGTCGCCGACGACGGGCCCGGAATCGACGAGATGGAGGCCGCGGTGGTCTCGACGGGCAACGAGACCGCGCTCCAGCACAGCGCCGGCCTCGGGCTGTGGCTGATCAACTGGATCGTCACGCGGTACGGCGGCTCCTTCCAGATCGAGGCGACGGAGGGGGAAAAGGTCCGATCGGACGGGGAGGCCGCCGGCACGACTGCGACGGTTCGGCTCCCGGCGATCGACGACGACGCGTCCGTCGAGGACGCAGAGCGCGGTCCGACGGTCCTGTTCCGGTAGCCCCGGGACCGACGTTTTTGTCGTCCGCGTCCACACCTGCGCGTATGTCCGGACTCGCCGACGCGGTCGACGGCATCGTCCACGAACCGACGCAGGTCAGCGACAGCGCGGTCGATCTCACCGTCGCCGAGGTCTACGAGGTCCACGGCCCCGGCCGCGTCGACTTCGGCGGCGGCGAACTCACAGAAGCCGACGTCGTCCCGCACAGCCGGACCTGGCGCGACGAGGGCGACGAGTACCAGTGGTGGCACCTCGAAGCCGGCACGTACCTCCTGGAGTACAACGAGTCCCTGGCGGGGGAGTCGCTGTCGGACGAGGCGCTACTCCAGCCCCGGACCGAGATCCTCGAACGCGGCGCGTCCCATCCGTCGCTTCGGGTGGACACGCTCTCCCGCATCCCGCTCACCGTCGGCGGTGCGGGGATCAGACTCAAGGAGAACGCGCGGGTGTCGACGCTCTCGGAGGTGTAACATCGAGAAGTGCCCGGGGTGGGCTCCGAACCCACGATCTCCGCATGTCCCAGGTCCGAGGCTCGGCGGGCCCCGTGGGGAGCGGCGGAGGCTTCCAAGGCGTACCGCACCGAATCTCAGGAAACCCTATGAGTGCGGCGCTATGTCCAGCTAAGCCACCCGGGCTCACTTCTCCGTTGTTCGATGACGTTCTTAAACCTTCGCAAGTCCGACGACGGCGTCGGTGTCCGGCGGTCTACGACTCGTGCCCCCGCTCCCGATACCACCCGTAGGCCGTCGGCCCGAGGAGCGCCACGGCGAGCAGTCCGGCGACCGCGACGACGCGGGGGTCGACCGCGCCCGCGACGGCCCCGGCGGTGAGTCGCTCCGCGGACGCGCCCGCGAGGACGCCGGCGGCGACCCACGGGATCTCGCCGATGGCCGTCCCCAGGAGGAACGTGGGGAGACGCACGCCGGCGACGCCGGCGGCGACCGAGACGACGTCCGAGGGCGCGGGGACGAACCGACTCGCGACGACGCTCCGGAGGTCGCCGGTCCGGTCGACGAACGCCTCGCCGGCGTCCGCGGCGGCGCCGATCCGACCGTAGCGCTTCGCCAGGAGGAACGGGGGCACGCTGGTCAGCGTGACGAGCGCCAGCGCGAGCGGGAAGCCGGCGACGCCCAGGCCGTATCCCAGGAAGACGGCGAGCAGCGTCGTCGGCCACGCCACGAGCGGCCGGATCGCCGCGAGGACGACCGCCGCGGCGACGAGTCGGATCGGCTCCGCGGCCAGCCACGCCGCCCGCGCGAAGACGATGTCGGGCGAGACGACGAGCGCGGCGGCGGCGACGACAGCGAGCGCCGCGCCGGCGACGACCCGCGCCCGGAGTCGGCTGTGATCCATCGTCATCGGTTCCCCGCCCCCGCGGCATAACAGTTGATGACCGCCGGCAGTCCGGCGGGCGGCGACGAGCAACTATTTTGGCCGCCCCGACGGAGTGGCGGATGTGAGCGAGGACGACCAGGCGGACCTCGGGGCGTTCGACGGCGGCGGCGACGGCGAAGACGGCGGTGGCGACAGTAGCGACGCCGGCGACCGCTCGTGTCGCGCGCGCGTGGACGATACGGACAGTCCGAACTCCGACGCGACCGCCTTCGACGACCTCGATCGAGACGCGCGCGTCGAGGTCGGCGTCCAGCTCCTCGCGCACCTCGAAGTCGACTCGCTCCCGCTGTCGGCCGCGGTCGACCGGATCGAGACGGTCACGACGAACCCCGACCTCACCCGCGAGATCCTCGATACGGCCGAACTCAGGGGCGTCATCGAGCGCGAGAACGGTCGCCTCCGCACGCGCCGCGGCGGCACGTTCGTCTCCTTCGACGAGCAGGTGGTCCGGCGCGACGGGGACTACGAGTGCCGCCGGTGCGGCGCGGGGCTCTCGACGGGACACTTCGTGCGGTTCGAATCCGTCGAACTGGGGCCGTTCGGGCCGTCGTGCGTGCGAAAAGTGCTCGGACGGGAGTGATCGAGGGGCGTCGCGGAGGATCACCGCCCGCGTCGGAGCTCCTCGATGAGCTGCTCCACTAGCTCGCGCTGGGCGCGCAGCTCCTGGTTCTGTCGCTCGACCGCCTCGCGCAGTTCGGCGAGCTCCTCGCGGAGCTGTTCGTCGGCGGGCGCGGCCGACTCGAAGCCCGAGCCCTCGAATCCGGTTTCGGGGCTCTCCGCCCCGCCGCTGCCGCGCGGCGGTTCCTCGTGGGTCGTCGGGGCGTCCTGGCCCCGCCGCGGCGATTCGGCCGACGGGGCGCCGGTGGACTCCTGTATCGAGTCCGCCCACGCCGTTTCCGGCTCCGTCTCCGTCTCCGTCTCGGACCCGCCGCGTGGGGCTTCGGATCCCGGAACGTCGGCCGAGGCGCCGCTCGATCCGTTTTCCTGACGGCCCGACCGCGTGCCGGCTGACGCCTCAGTCGCCGGCGACGACTCGATGTGCTGTGTGGCCTGATCGGCCCCTGTCGCGGAGTCGCTCCCGCCCGGCGCGTTCCCGGCGTCCGCCTGGACGCCCGGCTCGCCCCCCTGGCCTCCGTCGTCGGACTCGCGGGTCGCGTTCTCCGGGAGCTCTTCGGGCTCTGCGGGGTCGGCGATCAGCGGATCGGGGCCATCGCCGAAGGAGACGTTCCTGTCCGGCTCGGGTTCGGGCTCGCCCTCGCCGTCGGGCTCGTCGGGTTCGGCGGCCGCGCGGAGTTCGCCCAGCGAGTCGACCTCCCAGTAGGAGAGCAGCGTCGTCTCCAGGGCGGCTCGGACCGCGCGGGCGTCCTCGTTCGGCGCTTTGAAGCGCTCCTGTCGACCGTCGACCGTGAGGACGACCGAGGTGGCGACGCTCCCGTCCTCGAACGCGAGGTCGGTGACATCGCCGTAGTGGTAAGACTCGAAGTCCTCGTCCCAGAGGTTGCCGCCGATGTGTCGGACGACGCGCTTTCCGGCGATCACGATCGTGAGCTCGCTGAACCGGAAGAGCCGCTCGATGTCCTCGTCGTCGTCGAGGATCCCGTTCGCGCGGAGGACGCCCTCGACGATCGGCGGGAGCGCGCGGTCGAGGCGCTTGGCGGGGAGCGAGATCGTCGCTTCGCCGTCGAGACCGTAATCGAGGGTCACCTTCGCCTTCCGTCGGCCCTCCGAGACCGTGATCCGCTCGGCCTCGTGCGGATACTCCTCGACGGACTCGTCGGAGAGCAGGCCCTCGGCGCGGTAGAGGAGCGTCCGCGTCGGCGTCACGTACAGTTCGTCCTCGCCGCCGAGGTCGACTCGGGCGACGACGTCCTCGCCGGCGAGGTCGCTCTGGACGATCTCCGGTTGGCTCATAGGTCCGTTCTCCGTGCGTTTCGTCATAAATCCGTGGGTCTCGACGGGCGCCCCCTACTCCCAGACGGTTTCGTAGTCGACCTCGGCGATCGCGCTGTTGGTAGTGATGATCGCGTCCGTATCCCGTGCTCGGTGGCTGGCGACGATCAGGCCGTCGTGAATACTGAACCGATCGACCACGCCTGCGTATTCGACGAGTTCGGCGTCGCCGACCGGCGCGACCGAGATCGGCCCGCTCCCGACCAGCGCCTGACGGGCGTCTTCGGGCGTCCCCGTGAGCGTCACGCCCCGGACGTCCTTGTCCCGCGAAACCGAGTACAGCACCTCGCCGAGCGCCGTGCTCGGTGCCTGGATCACCGTCTCTCCAGCCTCGGCCTCGGTAAATACTCGGTCCGCCTCCGGCGGGAGCGCGTCGACGAGATAGGCCAAGAGTGCGACGGCGTCGGCGGTGTACGTCGCCATCAGGCGTCCTCGTAGTTGCGGTCGCGACGGTCGCGGACTCGCTGTTCCAGCGCCTCGGCGATCTCTTCGCGCTTCTCTTCGGGCGTGTCTTCGGGCACGAGCATCCCGCGACCGCTGGTGCGGGTGCGCTTTTTGACGACGATCCCCTCGTCGGTGTCCATCCAGACGACCTCGTCGCCGGGATTCAAACCGTACTTCTCCCGGAGCTCCTTCGGGATCGTCGCCTGTCCCTTCTCCGTGACGCGCGTGGACTCGCTCGTATGTAGTAATACTGGCTGTGATACCTTAGCGTTGGTGTGGCTCCTTCTCCGACAGACGCGTACCGCGGAAAAATCGAGCGACGAGGCCGTGTGTTCAGGCTTCGTAGTGATTACTCTCGTCTCGTACCGCCGAACGCCGTCACCGGGGGTGGCGTCGGTGGGAAACAGTGAGAGTAATCGCTATCAGTCGTCGGCGACGACGTGCTGGCTCGCGTCCGTCATCGCGAGGACGTCGTCGAAGAAGCCGAGCGAGTCGTGGGGACCGGGGTGGGCCTCGGGGTGGTACTGACGGGTGATGATGTCCAGTTCCTCGTTCGCGAGGCCCTCGGCGGTGTCGTCGTTTACGTTGATCTGCTTCACGTCGAGTTTGTCGCCCGGCTCGCCGACGGTGTAGCCGTGGTTCTGGGTCGTCATCACGACCTTCCCGGAGTCGAGGTCGCGGACCGGCTGATTCACGCCGCGGTGGCCGAAGTCCATCTTCTCGGTCGTGCCGCCGAGCGCGCGGGCGACGACCTGCTGGCCGAGGCAGATCCCGGCGATCGGCAGTTCGCCGACGTGCGCTTCGACGAGCTCCTGGGCGGCCTCGAAGTTCGCCGGGTCGCCCGGGCCGTTCGAGATGAACAGGAGGTCGGGGTCGACCGCCGCGAGATCCTCGCTCGTGGTGTCGTAGGGGAGCACGTGGACCGTGGCGTCGCGCTCGACGAGCGACTCGACGATCGACATCTTCGCGCCGCAGTCGATGAGCGCGACGTCGACGTCGCCGCCCTCGCCGTAGGTCGTGTGTTCGACGGTGGTGACGCGCTTGCCGATGTCGACGTGCTCGCTCATTCCCTTGCACTGTTCCAGTTCGGCCTTCGCGTCCGCCGGCGTGACGTCGTCGCCGACGGCGATGCCGCACTTCATCGCGCCCTCCTCGCGGATGGAGGTGACCAGTTCGCGGGTGTCGATGTGGTCGATCGCAGGGACGTCTTCCTCGTGGAGCCACTCGACGACGTCTTCGGTGAACTCGTGGGCGATCGCCGCGCGCGGGTGGACGCGGTCGGACTCGAATCGCTCCTCCCGGACGCCGTAGTTACCGATGAGCGGGTACGAGAAGGTGAGCACCTGCTCCTCGTAGGAGGGGTCGGTCAGGCTCTCCTCGTAGCCGGTGTACGCAGTCGTGAACACTAGCTCGCCGCGGGTCCGTCCCGGAGCGCGCCCGCGAGCCTCGATCACGCGGCCGTCCTCCAGGGCCAGATAGGCGTCCGACATTACGAGAAACGGACGTTATCCGGGGGTATAAGTGTTACTTTCGTAGCTGAGTTACGAATTTCGTAATCGGTAAGCCCCCCGAGGTCGTTGGCCTCGTATGGACGACCTCGATCGCCAGATCCTCGACATCCTCCGACGCGACGCCCGGACGCCCTACACGGAGATCGCCGAACAGGTCGGGACCTCCGAGGGAACGGTTCGGAACCGCGTCGAGCGCCTCCTGGAGGAGGGCATCATCGAGCGCTTCACCGTCTCGACGAGCACGGGAAACATCAAGGCGATGATCGAGGTGTCGGTGAAGGTCGACGTCGACACCACGGAGATCACCGATCAGATGACAGAATGGGACCAGGTCGACTTCGTCTGGCAGGTCTCGGGGGAGGAAGACGTCGTCCTCGTCGTCGACGCCGCCGACACCCAGGCGGTGAACGACCTCATCACTCGCGCGCGCGAACTCGACGAGGTGAAGAACACGAAGACGCGGCTCATCCTCGACGAACAGCTCGGGCGATCGCCGTAGGCGTCGGTTCTCTCGGAGGTCGCGGGAGGCTTCGAGACCGCCTTGCCGACGTTCGACTCCTGCGGGCCGGAACGAATCGTTTTAGTGCGACGCTGGCAGAAGAAGGGATATGGCGATCAAACCCAAGTACGTCAAACAGCTCGGGAAGCTCCTCTTAGAGAAGTATCCCGAGGCGTTCAACACGGACTTCGAGACGAACAAGGAAAGCGTCGCGACGCTCACGAACGTCGAATCGAAGGGCGTCCGCAACCGGATCGCGGGCTACATCACGCGGAAGAAGGGCGGCTCGGACCCCTCCTCGTCGGCTTCGGCGTAACCGTTCTGTCTCTGTTCTCGACGGTGTCGCGGTCGCGAGCGGCGGCTTCAGACACCAAGTGACGACGTTCTGCGCCACCTTCGAGGGATTATCTCCCGTTCTCTCCGTCCCAGAGCTCGCTGAACCGCTCTTCGACCCACGGGAAGACGACACTCCGGAGCACGGCGGTCAGATCCAGCGGAAACGACCGATCTTCGGCTGCCGCCGTGCTGGCGTCCGGTAACGGGTGGAAGTGATCACGGCTGTTGTGGTCCTGTTCGTGTCGGTCCCACCGACACTGGCGTCGCTCACCCAGGTATCGTTCGAGGTACGAGATGTGGAACTCGCCGTTCGTATAGGCCCGGATTTCCAGGCGCACTGTCTCGATTGCGTCCGGATACGCTGCCGTTTCGAGAGCGACGAGCAGCGTCTCCTGTTTGGAGCGCGGAAACAGCGACGCCTCGGCGACCTCCGGCAGCCGACCGAGCACCGACTGCAGATGGGCCAGGAGGCTCTCGTTGACCGTTCGGGAAGAGGTATCCCCTGTCACGCCTGCGAGGGTGACGACGAGTCGCTCGTCGTGCGACGGCGCACCGATTCGAGCCGCTCCATGCGCCGTCGAACGGTCCGCCACTCGCTGAGATCTGCCCAGACTGCTTCGAGTTCGTCGTAATCGGCGTGTTCGGTCGCGACGACGGCGTCCGGGTCGTCGACACCGTACTGGTCGCGGAACTCCCGCTCTCGACTCGTGAGCTCTGCGAGTCGCTCCCGCCGCTGTTCGCTCGACAGTTCCGTCAGCCGATCGCGTCTCCGCCACTCGAAGTACGCCTCGTTGCGCCGGTACGTCACCGGCTCGTCGCCGACGCTGTCGAGCACGCCGATTTCGGCGAGCCGCTCACAGTGGCGACGAGCGGTGTCGGAAGCGCAGTCCGCCCGGTCGGCGATCTCCGAAATCCGCGCCGGCTCGTGCAACTGGAGGGCGATCCGGTACACGCGCTCGTCAGCCGGCGCGGCCGCGAGCTCGTCTTCGAAGCTCTCTGCGATCCCGAACTCCCGGGGCATACTAGTACGTTGGTACTGATCTAATATATTCTCTTCGAGACGATATATTTCGTCAGCGGTTCCGCGAGGTGGACCTCCCGAGGTGGTTCGGCGCCGTAGCTGTCTCTGTACGCCCGGCACTCAGTGTAGAATCTATGGCTGCTCGTCGCGTTCAGAACCGCTCGGCGCGTCCGGCGGCCGTCCACTTGTCCGTCGGCGCCCCGCTGGGCACCCGCCGGATCCGTCGGCCGCTCGTCGAATCGACGCGGCCGGCGAAGGTCCACCGCTCGCCGTCCCAGGTCGGTTCCGAGGACGCGGCGGCCGCTGCCGCGGCGGCCACGGCGGCTCGCTCTCCGTCCGCGACGTGGGCGGCGACCGCGGCGGCGATGGCGGCCGCCTCCTCGTCGGTGGCGTCGTCGGGGAGCGACAGCCGCTCTGTGAGGTCTTCGGGCATCGCTCAGATCGGGAGGTTCCCGTGTTTCTTCTCGGGGAGGGAATCGCGCTTCGAGCGGAGCAGTTCGAGGTCCGAGACGAGCCGCGCCCGGGTCTCGGGCGGCTCGATGACCGCGTCGATGAAGCCCCGGTCCGCGGCGGTGTAGGGGTTCGCGAACTCCTCCCTGTACTCCTCGATTAGTTCGTCGCGGCGCGCGTCGGGGTCGTCCGCCGCGGCCAGTTCGTCGTCGTAGAGGATGTTGACCGCGCCCTGCGGCCCCATCACTGCGATCTCGGCGGTCGGCCACGCGTAGTTGGCGTCGGCGCCGAGGTGCTTGGAGGCCATCACGTCGTAGGCGCCGCCGTAGGCCTTCCGGGTGATCACAGTCAAGAGCGGCACCGTCGCCTCGGAGTAGGCGTACAGGAGCTTCGCGCCGTGGCGGATGATGCCGTTGTGCTCCTGGTCCGTGCCGGGGAGGAAGCCGGGGACGTCGACGAAGGTGACGATCGGGACGTTGAACGCGTCGCAGGTGCGGACGAACCGCGAGGCCTTCTCGGAGGCTTCGATGTCGAGCGTGCCGGCGTTGACTCTCGGTTGGTTGGCGACGACGCCGACCGAGTGGCCGTCCAGCCGGGCGAAGCCGACCACGACGTTCTTCGCGAAGCCCTCGTGGACCTCGAAGAAGGAATCGGAGTCGAGGACGCCGCCGATCACGTCGTGCATATCGTAGGGCTTGCGGGGCTCGTCGGGGACCACGTCGTTCAGCGACTCGTCGGCGCGCTCGGGGTCGTCCCACGGCTCGACGCGCGGCGGGTCCTCGACGTTGTTCGGCGGCAGATACGACAGCAGCCGGCGGATGTCGTCGAGGGCTTCCTCCTCGCTCTCGCAGGCGAAGTGCGCGACCCCGGAGGTGGAGGCGTGGGTGACGGCGCCGCCGAGCTCCTCGAAGCTCACCTCTTCGCCCGTGACCGTCTTGATCACGTCGGGGCCGGTGATGAACATGTGGCTCGTGTCCTTCACCATGAACGTGAAGTCGGTGAGCGCGGGCGAGTAGACCGCGCCGCCGGCGCAGGGTCCCATGATCGCCGAGATCTGCGGGACGACGCCCGAGGCCTCCGTGTTGCGGCGGAAGATCTCGCCGAAGCCCGCGAGCGACTGGACGCCCTCCTGGATGCGGGCGCCCGCGGAGTCGTTGAGGCCGACGACCGGCGCGCCGACCTCCACCGCCTTGTCCATCACCTTCGTGATCTTCTCCGCTAAGACCTCGCCGAGCGAGCCGCCGAAGACGGTGAAGTCGTGGGCGAAGACGAACGTCTTTCGTCCGTCCACCTCGCCGTAGCCGGTCACGACCCCGTCGCCCGGCAGCTGCTTTTCCTCCATCCCGAAGTTGTGGTTCCGGTGGGTGCGGAGCTGGTCGATCTCGTTGAAGGTCCCGTCGTCGAGGAAGTAGTCGATCCGCTCGCGGGCGGTCATCTTCCCCTTGTCGTGTTGGGCCTCGATCCGCTCTTCGCCGCCGCCTTTCAGCGCGCGCACGCGCTTTTCGCGTAGCTCCTCGATCCGGTCCTCCATCGTCACGTCGGACCACCTCCGATCATCGTCACGTACGTGCCGACGGGAGGCAAAAGGGTTTCCGCAATCCGACAAGGGGAGGTTCGTCGTCCGTCGATATCACCGCGTGGGAATCGTGAACGATCGGGATGATTTATGACAGTTCGTATCGTGGTACGTGTTGACTATGGCCACATCACCGCGGTCACCCTTCGAACGGTTACAGTCGCGGTACAGCGAGGTCGACCTCGTCTGCCCGAAGTGCGGCTACGACGACGACGGCGGCTCCTGGCAGGCCGTGACCACCGGGAAGACCGTCGAGTACCGCCACGTCTGTCCGGGCTGCGGAGCGATCCGCCGCCGGACGGTCTCGCTTGACCACGAGTGATCGGGCGGCGGGACGCCGCTTCCGCCGGGCCGAATAGCGCCCGCCCTAGACGAGCGAACGCTCGGTCCGGAGGCCGGCGAACGCCGCGCCGCCGGCGACGACGGCGACGGCGACCGTCGGCCAGAAGCCGAGGCTGGCGTCCACGCCGAAGTTCGTCAGGAGCGTGAAAAACAGGAAGACGGGCAGGGCGACGCCGGCGCCGAGGAGCCACGGCGTCGCGAGGCCGCCCGCGAGATCGCCCGCGCCCGAGCGGAACTCCGAGACGGCGTCGCGGCCCATCACCCAGCCGACGAACACAAGCACCGCCGCCAGCCCGGCCGTCAGGAGCGTGTCCACGAGCGGGCCGGCGACGAAGCCGAACACCGCCGTACCCCGGATCGTGGGGTTGATCGCGCAGATCCCGCCGGTCACGACGACTGCGCCAGTGACGACGGCGACCGCGCGCCGTCGCGTGAGGCCGTACTCGTCGACGAGGAACGAGACCGGGATTTCGAGCATACTGATCGACGACGACAGCGCCGCCAGCACCACGACGCCGAAGAACGCCGTCGCGACGACCGCCCCCGCCGGCAGTTGGGCGAACGCGCCCGCGAGGCCGACGAACAGCGCGCCCGGTCCGGGGGCCGTCTGCGCCGGGTCGACGCCGAGCGAGAACAGGAGCGGGAAGACGACGAGGCCCGCCAGCACGCCGACCAGCGTGTTGAGGACGGCGATCACGGTCCCGTCGAAGGGCAGCGAGCGGTCCTCGTCGATGTAGGAGGCGTAGGTGATCATCGTCCCCGCGCCGAGCGAGAGGGTGAAGAGCGCCTGCCCCGCCGCGGGCCCGAGCACGTCGAAGAAGTTCGCCCGGACGGTCGAGAGGTCGAACCGGAGGTAGAACGCGTACGCCTCGGCCGCGCCCGGGCGCGCTCCGGCCCAGACCGCGAGGCCGACCAGGAGCACGAGAACGGCTGGCATCATCACCTTCGTCCCGAGCTCGATCCCGCGCCGGACGCCGCCGAAGACGACGAGCGCGGTCAAGGCGAGAAAGAGCAGGTGAAAGGCGAGGGCGTCGAGACCGGCGGCGACGCCGCCGAAGTACTGCCCCGGCGCGGCGAAGTACGCCGGGCGCGCGCCGACGAGTCCGAGCGCGCTCTCGCCGAAGTACCGGAGGATCCACCCGCCGACGATGCTGTAAAAGGAGATGAGAGCGATGGCCGTCACGACGTAGAAGACGCCCCACAGCCCCCAGAGGCGCGAGCCCGAGAGGTCCCGCAGCGCGCCGACGGGGCTCTTTTTCCCCCGCCGGCCGACGACGAACTCCCCGAGCAGGCCGGGGACGCCCACGAGCAGTACGATCCCGAGGTAGACGACGAGAAACGCGCTGCCGCCGTTCTCGGCTGTCACCCACGGGAAGCGCCAGATGTTCCCGAGGCCCACCGCCGAGCCGGCGGCCGCGAGGATGAACCCCGCGCGGGTCGCCCAGGTCTCACGTGTCATTGGCACTCACTCGCCCGCTCCCGAGTAAGTGGCTTTCGGACCGATTCCGTCCGCTCGACCGATAACACGGACGTTCGTGAGGAATCGCCCACGCGTCGCCGGCGAGGGCCGCCCGCCGATCCCTTATGAACACCCCGAGTTGGCCGGGCGGACGCTTATTTGCCTTTACTATAATGAACAACTATGACTGACTCCGACCACGTCGTGATCGCAGGGAGCGGACGCGTCGGCCACCGGGTGGCCCGACACTTCGCCGACCGGGGGCGGGACGTCACCGTCGTCGACCCGGAACCGGGCAGCGCGATCGAGGACGACGATGTCGAGGTCGTCGTCGGCGACGCGACCAAGCCCTCGGTGCTCGGCGACGCCATCACCGACCAGACGGGCGTCGTCGGCGCGCTGACCGACAAGCAGGACACGAACCTCGTGGTCTGTATGGCCGCCAAGCGCCACGCCACGGGCATCCGGACGGTCGCGCGGATCGAAGAGGGCGCGGGCGACGAGTACGAGGAGTACGTCGATCAGGTGTACTTCCCCGAGCGCGCCAGCGTCCGCGCGGCGGTCAACGCGCTCACCGGCAGCGACGTCCGCACGCTGGAGGAGGTCACCGGCGACCTCGAAATCCTGGACGTCCGGATCGCCTACGACGCGCCGGCGGCGGGCCAGGTCGTCTCGGACGCCTTGCCCGAGGGCTCTGTCGTCATCGCCGAAGCGGACGGCCACGTCGCCGTGCAGCACTCGACCGAACTGATCGGCGGGCGGCGGTACCTCGTCGCCGCCGACCGCGACGTCGTCGGCGAGGTGCTCCGACAGTGTCGCGGAGAAGAGGGGAGCTAGGCTCGCGGGGCGATTTTGGAAGAACAGGGCAAATGCTTATTTCGTCCATCCTGTAGGAGTACGTAATGGCAACTTCGACGTGGGAGGGCGACGACCACGAAGACGAGATCCGCCTCTGGCGTGAGGGCGACGGGTGGATCGCCAAAGACGTTGAAACGGGAGTTACGACGCAGGGGCCGTCACGAAGTGCGGCATTGGCAAATCTCGATGACGCCGTGGCCCTTTACGAGGGCGAGCGTGGCCGCGAGCCGACAGACGAGGAACTGAAAGCGGCCGGCATCGATCCGGAGGACAACACGACCGGCGAACGCGAACCGCCGGACGCCCTGAAGTAAATGGGCAGTCGGACGTTCTCGGGGCAGGAGGTCATCAAAGTTCTCGTCAATTCTGGGGGGTTCGAGTGGCGACGGACCACCGGAGACCACGCCCAACTGTACTACGAGCACCCGACGAACGAAGACGACAGGCGGCACGTGACGGTCCCGCTCCACGACGAGCTTCGCGTCGGAACGCTCAGAGAGATCGCAGCTAACGCGGGCGCACAGGACTTCGAGGAGTTCTGCGATTGGATCGACCGCAATTCGTAGTTCTCGGCGCCGGTACCGACCCTACGAGACGGGCGGGAAAGCCGCGAACGATCCTTATATGGGCGGCACGATCGCGCCGTCGACGAACAGCGTCTGGACGCCCAGCCACAGCGTCAGCAGGACCGCGAGAATCACAATCGTCCGCGCGAGCCACAGCCACGTCAGGCCGACGCCCTCGCCGAGCGACGAGCCCGAGAGGAGCTCCGCGACCGCGGGCCGGCCGTACACCCAGCCGGTGAAGACGAGCACGCCGAGCACCGACAGCGGCAGGAGCAGCTGGTACGCGAGCGTGTCGAACCATCCGAGCCACGCCGTATCGATCGCCGAGGGGATCCCGAGCAGGAAGATCAGCGCGCCGAGCGCGCTGGCGATCCGCGGTCGCCGCGCGCCGTAGTTGTCGACGACGTAGGAGGTGACGACCTCCAGGAGGCTGATCGCCGACGAGAGCGCCGCGATCAACACGACGGCGAAGAAGACGACGCCGACCAGCCGGCCGGCGGGCAGTTCGCCGAAGGCCGTCGCGAGGCTGACGAACAGCGCGCCCGCGCCGCCGCTGCCGGGTTCGATCCCCTGGACGAACAGCAGCGGAATGACGACCAGGCCCGCCAGCACGCCCACGGCGCTGTTGAGGACGACGACCGTGAGGCTGTCAGAGAAGAGGCTCTGGTCCTCGCCGACGTAGGAGGCGTAGGTGATCATCGCGCCCATCCCCAGCGACAGGGAAAAGAACGCCTGGCTCACCGCGAAGGGGATGACGTCCGTGAGCGGGCCGCTGAAGGAGGGCAGCGGATCGAACGAGACGGAGAGGCTGAGCGTCGAGAGGTCCGGCGAGAGGAAGTAGCCGTAGCCCGGCGCGGCGCCGGGGAGGGTGACCACCCACACCGCGAGCACGCCGAGGATGACCACGATGCTCGGCACCATCAGCTTCGTCGCCTTCTCGATGCCCTCCTCGACGCCGCCGGCGACGATCGCGACGACGAGCGCGATAAACACCGCGTGGAGGACTAAGGCGTCGAGGCCGGCCGAGATCGACCCGAAGTAGCCCGCCGGGTCCGCGAAGTACGCGCCGGTGAGGCTGCCGCCGAGGTAGCGGAGGACCCAGCCGCCGACGACGCTGTAGTACGAGAGGATCCAGAAGCCGGTGCCGACGCCGAGGACGCCGACCCACTTCCAGTTGCCGTGGCCCAGTTTCTCGAAGGCGCTGATGGCGTTGAGGTTGCTCTTCCGGCCGATGACGAACTCCGCGAGCATCGCCGGGAGGCCGATGCCGAGCGCCGCGATCAGGTAGACGACGAGGAACGTCGCGCCGCCGTACTCGGAGGTCTTGAACGGGAACTGCCAGATGTTGCCCAGTCCGACCGCCGAGCCGACGGCCGCGAGGATGAACCCCGCGCGGGTCGCCCAGGTCTCTCGTTGGCTCATAGTCGCATCGGGCTACTCGGTGGTCACCTGATAAGCGGCGCGATCCGGAACTACGGACCGAGTGAGAATTTCACACATACAGTGGATCGGTCTGCTCCGCTTTTTTTGATTGGTCGCGTCGATCCGCTCTGCGACGCGGTCCGAATGGCCGAATCGGTACACCCATGCCGCGCCGTTCCCTATCCGCTCACGAGTATGCGCCCTCCGTTCGGTCCGCCCGACTCGGCAGCGACGCGCCTGCTCGGCGGGGTCGCCGTCGTGGGGGCGAACCTCCTGCCGCTGGTCGGGGTGTTCGCCTGGGGCTGGGACCTCTCGTCGCTGCTCGTGGCCTACTGGGCCGAAGCCTTCAGCACCGTCCTCTTGGCCGCGGCGAAGGCGCTGTTCGCCGAGCGCGGCTCGCCCGGCATCCCCGGCGAGATCGAGCCGCTCCACGAGCTCCGCGAGAAGCGCGGCGGCTGGCGGTTTCGGTCCGGATGGCCGCCGATCTACCCTCGGAACGTCCCGTTCGCGCTCTCGATCCTCGGCTTCTGGCTCGTCACGGTCCTGCCGCTGAGCGTATTCTACTGGCTCGCGGCCGACCTGCGGTTCGCGCTCTCGCCGGACTTGGCGCTCGGCATCGCGGCGCTGCTCGTCGCGCAGGCGTCGGACTTCGCGTTCGAGTACATCGGAGGCGAGGAGTACGCCGAGGTCTCGGCCCAGGAGATCGTCCGGACGCCGACCCAGCTGTCGCTCGTCGTGCTCTCTGTGGGACTGCTCGCGGGCACTGGGGCCGACAGTCGGGCGGGTGGCTTGGCGATCCTCGCGCTCGTCGTGATCGCGAAGACGGTCACGTCGACGTACCGATACTACACAGAGCACGTGGGACGGCCGCTCGTCAGGCTGGGCGAGTGGCTCCCCGACGGTCCGCGGGACAGCGAGCCGCCGCCGGAACTCGACCTCCCGGACGCCGAGGTGACAGACTGCGTCGCGGTCGACGCCCGGTCGGTGCTGCTCGGGAGCGTCGGGGCCGTCCTCCTCGGATTCGCGAACCGCGTCGGGCTGCTCGCCGTCCTGTTCCTCGTGTTCGCCGTCGTCGCGGGCGATCCGCTCTTAGTCGTGCTCGCCCTGCTCGTGATCCTCGCGATCGCGTCCGCGCGGGTCCTCAGCTACTTCCTCCGGTACGGCACGGTCGAGTACCAGCGCCGCGGCGACGACCTCGTCGCCTACGACACGGCGCTGGAAGCCCCGCAGTGGATCGTCGCGGTCGGCCCGCGCACGGACTTCGAGGTCCGGAACGCGATCGCCGATCGGCTGCTCGGGACCGGGACGCTCACGATCTCGGACGTCGAGTCAGTCGACCGCGACGTGCGACTCGGTCCCGTGCGGGACGTCGACCGCGCCGTCGAGAAACTGGATCTGCCGGTGCGGGAGACCGATCGGCCCGATCGGGACCCGGCCGTCATCGCTGCCGCCAGCGTTCTGGCGCTCTGCTTTCTGGCGGTTCCGGCCGGGCTGTTCGCCGCGCCCGACGTAAGCGACGGGCTGGCGTGGGGCGTCTCTCTGGTGTTCGCGCCGTTCTTCCTGGTGCCCGTCGGCGCGCTAGTCTGGGCGGCGCTCTCGCGGATCTAGTTACGGCTCCAGCACGAGCTTCCCGAGGAAACTGTCCTCCAGGACCGCGCGCTGGGCCTCGCCCGCGTCCTCGAAGCCGTAGGTCTCGTGGACCACCGGCGTCATCTCGCCCTGCGCGGCGAGGTCGGCCACCTTCGCCAGGACGGCGCCGATGTCGTCGGCGTTGAACATCGACATGAACTGGTACTGGACCTCCTTGCCCTTCGTGACGCCGATGTCGGAGAAGCCGCCCTCGGCGGTGTCGTTGCCGATGCCGACGACGCGGCCGCCCGCGTTCACGACGTCCGCGTTGAACTGGAGGTACTGGTCCATATGGAGGTCGACGACGACGTCCGCGCCGCCGGCCTCTGTGACCGCGTCTTCGAGGTCATCGCGGGCGTAGTCGAACACCGTGTCGGCGCCGAGGTCTTCCAGCTCGGCCTCGTACTCCGGCGAGGCGGTCGTGTGGACGTACGCGCCCATCGTGTCCGCGAGCTGGACCGCGACGTGGCCGACGCCGCCGCTGCCGCCGTGGACGAGGACGACCTCGGTCGGCTCGGCGCTCGCGTGGTGGACGAGCGCCTGCCACGCGGTCGCGCCGACGGTCCCGAGCGCGGCGCCCGCGTCGAAGCCGACCTCATCGGGGAGGTGCGCGAGGAAGTCCGCGGGCGCGGCGGCCTGTTCGGCGTAGCTCCCGGGCATCCCGTTGCCGAGCCCGGTCCCGAAGACGCGGTCGCCGACGGCGAACTGCTCGACGCCCTCGCCGACCTCCGCGACGGTGCCGGCGAGGTCGCCGCCGCCGATGAACGGCAGGTGCGGCACCGGATAGGCGCCCTCGCGGAAGTAGGTGTCCACCGGGTTCACTCCGGCCGCCTCGACGTCGACGACGACCTGGCCGTGCTCGGGGTCGGGGTCGTCGACCTCGTCGACGGTCAGTACCTCTGGTCCGCCGTGCTCGTGGAATCTGACTGCGCGCATCGGCCCGTTGTTCGGCGCGGGACGGCATAAAGTGCGGCGAAGGGGCGCGGCGTCGGACTCGCGGCCGCCCGTGCGGCGATTGGCTCGCCTACGGGTGTCTCCGATATGCTCGTATCGAAGTGTCGCGGGCCGGATGGGAGACCGATATCGGCGGGATTTATGCGGGCGCATACCCGTCACTCGGACGATGCGCTTACACGAGTATCAGGCGAAGAACGTCTTCGCCGACGCCGGGGTTCCGGTACCCGAGTCTCGCCTCGCGACGACCGTCGAGGAGGTCGTCGAGGCGGTCTCCGACATCGGCTTCCCGGCGGCGATCAAGGCACAGGTACACGTCGGCGGACGCGGCAAGGCCGGCGGCATCAAGATCGCGACCGACGAGGACGAGGCCCGGCAGTACGCCGACGAGATTCTCGGAATGGACCTCAAGGGTTACACCGTCGAGAAGGTCCTCGTCGAGGCCGGCGTCGACTTCGAGAACGAACTCTACGTGGGGATCACGATGGACCGCGGCGAGGGCGAGCCCGTCGCGATGGTCTCTACTGAGGGTGGCGTCGACATCGAGTCCGTCGCCGAGGAGACCCCCGAGGCCATCGCCCGCGAGCACATCGATCCCGCGTTCGGTCTGCATCCCTACCAGGCCCGCAAGGTCGTCTACGACGCGGGCATCCCCCAGGACGTCGCGGGCGACGTCGCCTCGATCCTCTCGACGCTCTATGACCTCTATGAGTCCAAGGACGCCTCCGAGATCGAGATCAACCCCGTGATGGTCACTTCCGACAGGGAAGTCGTCGCCGCGGACGCCGTGATGAACATCGACGAGGACGCGCTCTTCCGGCAGCCGGACCTCGCGGAGATGGAAGACGAGGCCGCCTCGGACGACCTCGAACGCAAGGCCAACGAGTACGGCTTCGACTACGTCCGGCTCTCGGGCAACGTGGGCATCATCGGCAACGGCGCCGGCCTCGTGATGACGACGCTGGACCTCGTCGACCACTACGGCGGCACGCCGGCGAACTTCCTCGACATCGGCGGCGGCGCGAAGGCCGAGCGCGTCGCGAACGCCCTGGATATGGTCTTCGCCGACGAGAACGTCGACGCGGTCGTCTTCAACATCTTCGGCGGCATCACCCGCGGCGACGAGGTCGCCAAGGGCATCAACGAGGCGCTGGAGCAGTTCGACGAGATCCCGAAGAAGGTCGTCGTCCGCCTCGCCGGCACCAACGCCGAGGAGGGGATGGAGATCCTCAACACCGATCTGGTCGAGGTCGAAGCGACGCTCGAAGACGCGGTCCAGCAAGCGGTCGGTAACGCAAAGGAGGCAAGCCAATGAGCATCTTCGTCGACGACGACACCCGCGTCGTGGTACAGGGAATCACCGGTGGGGAGGGCAACTTCCACACCGAGCAGATGATCGAGTACGGCACGAACGTCGTCGCGGGCGCGGTGCCCGGGAAGGGCGGCCAGAAGGTCGCCGGCGTCCCCGTCTACGACACGGTCGATCAGGCCGTCGAGGCCGAGGACGCCGACGCCTCCGTGATCTTCGTCCCACCGGCGTTCGCGGGCGACGCGATCTTCGAGGCGCTCGACACCGACCTCGACCTCGCCGTCGCCATCACCGAGGGCATCCCGACCCAGGATATGGCGAAGGTGAACAAGCGCCTTTCTGAGACTGACACCCGCCTCATCGGCCCGAACTGTCCGGGGATCATCACGCCCGGCGAGGCCAAATTAGGTATTCTCCCCGGCAACATCTTCGAGTCCGGCGACGTCGGCCTGGTCTCGCGGTCGGGCACGCTGACCTACCAGGTCGTCTCGAACCTCACCGAGCGGGGCATCGGCCAGACCACCGCGATCGGCATCGGCGGCGACCCGATCATCGGGACGTCGTTCGTCGACGCCCTCGAAGCGTTCGAGGCCGACACGGAGACGAAAGCGGTCGTGATGTGCGGCGAGATCGGCGGCGAGGACGAAGAGCAGGCCGCGAAGTTCATCGCGCAGAACATGGACACGCCCGTCGCGGGCTTCATCGCCGGCCGCACCGCGCCGCCGGGCAAGCGGATGGGCCACGCGGGCGCCATCGTCTCCGGGTCCGGCACCGGCACGGCGGAATCGAAGATCGACGCGCTCAACGACGCGGGCGTCCCCGTCGGCGACACGCCCAACGAGGTCGCCGACCACATCGAGGACTTCCTGTAAGGAACCACCGGGGGCGGTCAGCCCCGGTACTTCTCAGTACGGTTCGACGTCGACGCCCAGACGCTCGAAGTCGTCGACGTTCCGGGTGAGGACGGGCTCTCCGACGACGGCCGCAGTCGCGCCGATGATCACGTCGCCGTCCCCGACGGGCGCCCCATCGTTCTGCAGTTCGCCCGACAATCGCCCGGCTTTTCGCATCACAGCCGTGTCAGCCGGCTGCACCGGCTTCGATTCGAGGACGTTTTCGACGGTCTCGCGCTCTTCTTCCGAATCAATCGCCCGGGCGATCCCGTAATACAGCTCGAAGAGCGTCATCGACGAAATCCGCTGCTGGACGAGGTCGGATTCGAGCTGCTGCGCCTTCGAGACCGCCGCCTCGTCGCCGTTCATCAGGTCGATGAGGAACGACGTGTCCAGAAGCACCTCAGACCTCCCGCATCCGTTCTGCGATCTCTTCGAGGTCGTCACTCCGACGTGTGCGACGCTCTTCGACAGCTTCCCGGAGCGCGTCGGCCTCCTCGTCGCTCAGGATGCCGGCGAGATCCAGCAGCGACCGCTCACCGGCGAGACGGAGCACGACGTCCGAGAAGGTCTCGTCGTCCCGCTTGTGGGCAGCGAGACGGTCGTACGCCTCCTCGGAGAGGCGGATGCTCTTCGACATATGCATACGGTTGTATGCAGCAGAACAAATACTTTTCTCGGGAGATCTTTACCGGCGAACCACAGTTGCACGAACGATGCGCGTCAGCGACGTCTGCTCTCGGAACGTTGTCACCGTCGATGTCGACGCCACCCTCGCGGTCGCCGTAGAGCGGATGCTCGACGCCGACGTCGGGAGCGCGGTCGTCACCGACGACGGCGCACCCGGCGGAATCGTCACGAAGAGCGACGTGCTCAGAGCGAGCCATCGGACGGACGAGCCGCTGTCGTGCATCCCCGTCCGGAGCGCAGCGAGCGCGCCGCTGGTCACGATCGGTCCCGAGGCGTCAGCGCGTCGTGCCGCGGAGCAACTCCACGAGCACGGCGTCCACCGGCTCGTCGTCGTCGACGGTATCGATGTCGTCGGGATCATCTCCACGACGGATCTGATCCGGAACTACGGCGGGATCCGCAGCGACGCCCGCGAGCGCGCGGACGCGGAGTACGACTGGCTGACGCGCGAGGACGTACGGTGACCTCCCGAAGCCGTCCGGAACCGTCATCACCGTCCGGTCGCTACCTGCACACGTGCTGCGATCCCACACGACTCGGCGGGCGCTCCTCGGGGGCGTCGCGACCGGTGCCCTGCTGAGCACCGCGGGCTGTCTGCGAGCGCTGGGATTCCGCCGGCAGTCCGCGTGGCGGGATCCGACGCTCGTCGAGGATCGACCCGACGCGGTCTACGTCCCGACGGTCACCGAGGGAATGCGGATGTACGGGCGAGCGACGGCCGGGCGGTTCGGCGTCGCACTGATGTTCTCGTACCCGCATCGGTTCTGGACGCTCTCCGGAGCCGAGCGCTCGAAGACCGTCGTCGAAGCCGACCACGACCTCCACCTGATGGCCTCGCTGTGGGACACAGAGACCGGGCAGGCCCTCCCGCTGGATTCGGGGGTGACGATCGAGATCCGGCGCGACGGCGACCTCGTCACCGAGGAGCTCGCGTACCCGATGCTCTCCCAGCAGATGGGCCTTCACTACGGTTCGAACTACGCGCTCGACGGCGAGGGCGCCTACGAGGCGCGCGTCCACATCGGTGGCGTGTCGCTACGGCGGACCGGCGCGTTTGCGGATGCTTTCGAATCCGCGGAGATGGCGACGATACCGTTCGCGTTCGACGCCGACGAACTCTCCGAGATCGCGCTCGAAGAGACCGAGAATCCGGGCGCGCGCGGCGCTGTCCCACCGATGGAGATGGACGGCGTCCCCGTCGGCCGCGCGCCGGCCGTCGATGCGCTTCCGGGCCGTCACCTGGGAAGTGGCCGCTCCGGCGACGCCGTCTTCGAGGCGTTCGTCGTCGACGACGCGGACGATCGGTTCGGCGCTGAGCCGTACCTCTACGTCTCCGCGCGCACCCCCCACAATCGCATCGTCCTGCCGATGATGGGGCTGGAGGCGACGCTGACGCGCGACGACGAGACGGTCTTCGAGGGTCGGCTCCGCCGGACGCTGGATCCCGAGTTGGGGTACCACTACGGCGCGTCCGTACCGGGGATTCGCTCCGCTGACACTGTGACGATCACGCCGACGATCCCCCCACAGATCGCTCGCCACGACGGCTACGAGACGGCGTTTCTGGAGATGGACGCTGTTACGGTGACCGCCTGAACAGCGAAAACCGAGAACAGTTGCGGGCGTCGCTTTCTCGCGTTCAGGCCGCCCGTGCGTCGGCTGCGATCGCCGACGAACGGAGCGACTGCGTGTTCGTATCGGAAGTAGATCCGTCCGACGTCGACCCGTCGGATGTGGACTCATCGCCCGACTCAGAGTCGGAGCCGGAACCACCGCCGATCGTGAACTCCTGTTCCGTCCGTTCGAGTTCGACGCTCACGGTTCCGTCCCCGTCACCGTTGACGTCGCCCTCCGAGACCGTGAGGTTCGACTGATAGGATACGATCGAGCCGTTCTGGAAGGTCGGCGACGTTGAGAGCGTGTACGGGCCCGTCGCCCGCACGCTGACGTTCGTGTAGCCGTTCTCCGGGCCGTACTCGTCGTAGCCGGCGGTCGAGTACGGCAGCGTCATCGTGAACTCCCCGTCGGCGTTCGTCTCCGCGCGCTGGGTGTAGGTGAACGTCGCGTTCGTGTTGGGGATCCGGAGCTCGGTCTGCGCCGTCACGTTGGTGTTCGGCGGCGCTCCGCTACCCTGGACTGTCGCGCCGGGCACCCGCTCGAAGGTCTTGATCCACGCCGGGTTACTCGGAACCGTCACCTGGGGGTTGACACCAGCGACCTGCGCGCCCTGGTAGGTCGTCCGGAGAATCGAATTGCGCGCGGAGGTGTTGCTCACGTGGACCAGGCGGTAGTGTTCGAGCGCCTCCACGCGCTCTGCGGGGAACGAGCCCACGCCGCCGAGCTGCGAGGTCGGGTCGTTCGCCACGTACTCGCGCGCGGCGCTCATATTGTCGAAGGTCCGGACGAACGTCTCGCCCTGCGGATTCGAGGGGACGGTGACCGCTTCACCGCTTCCGGTCTGGACTTGTCGTGGTTCCCAGTCGATCACGACCGGCGAGGGCTGGCGCGCGCTCCCGTGGTAGTAGTACAGCTTCGTCATCGTGCTGTTGTAGAAGCGCTGTGTCCGGAGCGTGGTCGTGCCGGCGAACTGCCCCTGGTTTTCGTCGTTGAAGCGGTAGAGCGTTCGGAGGAAGTCCGAGCGGGAGACGTTCTCTTGGGCGTCGTAGAAGACCGTCGGTGCGCCGAACTTCGAGCCCGGAGTCGCCATCTGCCAGTCGACCATCACGTACCGGGTCTCCTCGTTTTCGGAGCCAAGGTTTTCGAGGACGCTCTGTGACTGGGTCTCGTTGGGTGCGAGAAGGAAGTTCGCGGCTGTCGTGGCGCCTTCCTGGAATGGGTTCGCGTTGGGGATGCGTTCGCCTTGGACGGTGATCCAGTGGCCGTAGTCCCACCACGACATCACGCCGTAGGCGCCGTCGGGGTACTGGAAGTCGTCGGTTCGTTCGTAGGTCCCGTAGTACTCCATCTGGTCGGCGTTTCCGGCGCCGCCGAGATTCCCCTCTTCGGGAGTGTTGCCTTGCATCCATTCGAGGGAATCGTCCCAGACGGTTACCGCGCCGGGGCCGTTCTCATTCGATTGCCAGGCCGGCGACGCTTGGACGTTGCCGACAGTGATCGGGATGGTGAGCGCTGGACCGAGAATCAGCAGGATAGAGGCGACTACTGCGAGGACTTGGTAGCCGTCGATGTCGTCGACGACTTGGCTCACGGACTTCCGAAGATCGAGCCAATTGAGGATCTCGCCGAAGAGGTAGGCGTTGAATACTGCGACGACGATCGCGAGGTAGTAGTTGAACCGCACTTGGGTGAACGCCATCGAGGTGATGAACACCGCCCAGACGATCAGGAACAGCTTGTCGGCGTCGTAGTCGGCTAAGAAGGTCGCGCCGATGATGAGCGCCGAGACGATGAGGAGACCGGCGACCTGTTCGTCGATGCCGGTGATGCTCTCGATGCCGCCGAGGATGAACGGCGCGAGGAAGATGAGCGCGATGATGGCGAGCGAGCCTGCGATGTAGCCGTATGTTCGTTGGGTTCCCTCCTCGATGAGCGGGCGAGCGTGGAGCCAGACGGCGGCGATAAGACCGGTGAAGAAGGTGAGACCGTATTCGATTGTGATTCGACCGGCGGCTTCGACGCCGTAGCGCTGGAGTGTGGACTGGGAAATGAAGGGCTGGGCCTCGCCGATGGTCCGTGCTGATGCTCCAGCCGAGAAGCCGACGATGCGGAGGAGATTCCCGATGATGAGATCGAGTAGACCGAAAGGAAGCACTGCGAGGATGACGAGACCAGCGACGACGGAGCCGCCAACTGCCGTCGGGTAGAGTGACTTGTCGAGATCAGTGCTCTCCCAGAGGCGTGCCGCCCAAGAGAGAGATATGGCGGCTACTGCGACGCTTAGCGCGGCGGCGGGCTGAAGGAGGGTCGGTATCGTTGTACTGAAACCGAACTGTTCGAAGATGAGGACCGACATCACGGTTACGACGAGCATACTCGTCGCAATGACGAACGCTGTCGGTTCGGGTGTACGGTCATTGATCACGTCGCTGGGGATTTTGACAAGAGTGAACACGCCGACGATCCCGACGAGGATGACGCCCGGCGGCCACGTCCAGATGTAGAGTCCGACGAAGAAGCCAGCAAGGAGGCTCCACTTCAAGGGTTGTCTGAGTGTACCGATTTCCTGGTTTTCGAGGAGTTCCTCACGGACCACTTCCCAGACCGGCATCGCCGTCTCCGCCTTTTGGAGAGCTATAACTAAGCCGAAGACACCGAGCGCCATCATCAGCGGCTCGACCGCGTTGTGGTCGGCAGTACCGACGAGGGTTCGGCCGAGGAACGTACCTGGGAGGAGCATCAGGACGATCGCGCCGAAGAGACCGGCGATCCGACCGGAGAGACGCTTGCCGAGGAAGTAGACTGGGACTGCTGCGAGTGCTCCTGCTACTGCGGGTGCAACGAGGAGCATCTTCGCGATGAGCGCTTGGCTAGGTGAGCCGAGTCCGACAATTAGTGCGGCCGTAGCGACGACTTGGTCGTAGAATGTCCCGAACTGACCGACGAACGTTCCGTAGGGGAAGTACGTCCAGGGGTCGAACGGGATCGTGAATGGCCAGTGTTTGGCGGCATACACAACTTCGCGGAAGTGATACCACGCGTCGTTGCCGGAGAAGTAAACCTCGCCATTGCGGATGAAGTTGGAGTACGACTGCATCCGCCAGGCGAACATTACGACTACCACGAGAAGGAGGGCGGGCATCTGATACCAGTCCTCTACGATGTTGAGGACGGATTGACCTCCTCTGTCGTCAGTTTCACTACGCGAACTCATTATGGGCGGAATGATTCGGAAAGCGCGAATAAGCCTTTTGTTAAGAGGCCAAGCGCGGTAGCTCTCACGAGTTACGCACGAGCGGTTCGTACCACTCGCGGTTCGCCTCGTACCAGTCAATGAACCTCGAGACGCCCTCGCGGATGTCGGTACTCGGTTCGTAGTCGATGAGTTCTTCGGCCTTCGAGACGTCCGCGTGGGTGTGCCTGGCGTCTGCGTCCTTCGCCTCATCGTGAATAATGTCGACGTCGGCACCCGTCTCGTCGACAACGTACTCTGCGAGCTCTCTGATGGAGATGTTGTCATTCGAGCCGATATTCATCGTCTCGCCGTCCGCGGCGTCCGTCTCCAGGAGCACGAGGTTCGCCTCAACGACGTCGTCGATGTAGGTAAAGTCCCGGGTCTGTTCGCCGTCGCCGTAGATGATCGGCGGTTCGTCGTTGAGACAGCGAGAGACGAAGTTCGAGATGGCCATATTCGGACGCATCCGCGGTCCGTAAACGGTGAAGTACCGGAGGTTCACCGTGGGGACACCGCGGAGATCGTCGTAGACGTTGCAGTAGTGTTCGGCTGCGAGCTTCGTGACGGCATACGGGCTCTTGGGGTAGTTCGGGTGGTCCTCGTCGTAGGGGAGGTACTCAGGGACGCCATAGACTGAGGAGGAAGAGGCGTTCACGACGCGCTTGACGTCCTGATCTGCAGCGGCTTCGAGGACATTCACGATGCCGTTGATATTACTCTCATTATAGTCCTTCGGCTGTTCCACGCTGGTTCGTACACCTGCTTTTGACGCCTCCTGGAAGATGACGTCGATGTCATGGGTCGCGACGACGTCTTCGACGAGTTCCTCGTCCGTAGTCGAGCCTTCGACGAACTCGAAGCGGTTGCTGCTCGCCTTACTACAGGCGCTGAGGTTGTGTTCCTTGATTCCGAGATCGTAGTACGGATCAAGATTGTCGAGGACGACGACGTGGTGGCCTTCGCTGAGTAGACGTTCGGCGAGATTCGAGCCGATGAAACCCGCTCCGCCCGTGACAAGAATCTGCATACACGGGGTTCGATTGGGTTTCATTTGTCGGTTCCGGTTCTGACTGGAAATTGTCTGCTGTTCCCTTCTGCAGACATTCTTCGGTGCTGTCGCGTTCCTCGCGATATTCGCCGCCAATTCGCCACTGTTGAGTCAGATAGCGTCGATCACTCTGCCGGATTGAATCAGAAGATCGGTCATATTGGGGAGTTCGTACTCGCTATAGTCGGAGTGCTGAATGAGGTGCAGGTGTAGAAGACCTCCGGGATGAGCGTGTAGAACTCCGTCGTTGCTGGGTTTGTGTCGGATTATAGAAAACCACAGCAATATAGTGGACACAATTTCCTACATTAGAATAAAATCTTATTATGTGGTATTTTCAGTTCTGTCTCTTCGATGAGAGGTCGATCTCGGGGTGATCTTCTTGCTGGCGGTTGATGACGTCGCTGAAGCTCACGAAAGACGTTATCCTCGATCATCAACACGACTTATTATTAGCGTGTGATTCGGCTTGTAGTATGGTATGTGGTCGAACTATGTGCGCTAGTGGACGCAGGTGATCGTGATATCGCGAAATTCGCTGCCGTAGCGTTCGATGAGTTTTCTTCTTTGTAGCCGCGAGAAACAGCCGTCCTTGATACTTCCTCTCTTGGGTACAGCATCGACAAGCTAATGTACCTGATTCGGGAATCCCTAACAAGTAAGCTAGCGGTTGAGATAACGAATGGCAATTGAAATGAATTTAGGATATATTTCAGCGGAACACGCACAAAATTTCGAATATCCGATTACAATATTCACACCGACATACAACCGTGCCGAGAAACTAAAGAGAGCATACCGAAGCCTTCGAGAGCAAACATACAACCAATTTGAATGGCTTATTATTGACGATTCTTCGACTGATGAAACATCCTCACTGGTAAAACAATGGCAAGAGGAAGCGGAATTTCCCATTCGATTTCACGTACAGGAGGCCACCGGAAAACATCAAGCATACAATATCGCGATCAGAGAATCCAAAGGTGAACTTTTTGTCAGTTTGGATGCTGATGATGAATTATTCCCGAACGCTGTTGAACGACTTCTGGAGTTATGGGGAGAGATTCCAGATAATCGCGACGATGTAGTCGGTATAAGCTGTCTCTGTGCTGATGAAGAAGGGAACATTAACGGCGAAAAGTTTCCAGAAGATCGGATGTTCGCGAACTATTTTGAACTCCGATATAAGTACAAAGTGACAGGTGACGGAATTGGATGTAATCGGACATCTGTTCTCCGACAATATCCTTTCCCCACTCCAGGGAACGTCAGATATGTCCCGGAAAGCACGGTAGGTAGCGAGATAGCCAAAGAGTACAACCAATATTGTGTCAATGAGGTTCTCGGCATATATCACTCCGAAGCGGAGGAACAATCAGATCAACTCACCAAGCGAAAAAACACCGATGACGCGAAAAGCTTCGTGATTTGGCATCAAAAGCGTCTAAACGAACATCTCTCTTGGTTTCGCTATGATCCTATGACCTTTTTCATCTCGGCTGCAGGGTTCACGAGGCACTCATTCCACACGGGAGAAGGACCTCTAACTCAAGTAGGTCAGTTAGGATCACTCGGTGCCCGTCTCCTTTGGGCTTTGGCGTTTCCTGTGGGTTACGCCGCCTATGTCGTTGACAAGTGGTCGGGAGATGACGATATGTGAATTGGAGGGCAGTTTTAATTCAAATTCAATTGGAATTATGCCGATAATTAAATAGACTCATACGCTGCTATTACCTCAGCCGTGAAACCGTCAACGACATCTCTGGTACAGTTCGCCACCAAACTCTTCGTTACTACTATTGGGTTCATTGGCACGATCATCTTTGCACGGGAACTCGGCTCTTCGACACTCGGAATTTATTTTTTGGCTGTCGCCGTGTTAAGCTGGTTGGAGTTCATTGGGCAGTTAGGAGTTAGTTCAGCTATACGCAAACGTATTAGTGAACGTGAATCACCGGATGAATTCTTTTCTGCAGGTGTTATTCTGCAGTTATCCATACTTTTACTCCTCGTGGGTTTTCTCTTCGTAATTCACCCCTACTTGAACGAGTACATCGGTGCTGACGTAGGACTGATACTCATTTCTATACTGGTTGTTAAGACTATTTTTAATTTGATAGGATCCGGACTTCGAGGGCAGCACCGGGTTGCGACAGCATCTCTTCTTGATTTGAGTTCCCAAGCCATCCGCACGACATTTCAAATCGTGTTAATATCTCTTGGATTCGGTTTACTCGGTCTCCTCGTTGGGTATGCGGCGGGGTTTACATTAGCTATCGTGGGGGGGGTGGCTTTACTCTCATTAAAATATCAACCCGCACGTCCTAAAATTGAACACTTCAGGCGTCTGCTTGAATTCGCACGTTATTCGTGGCTTGGGGCGTTGAAGACGCGAACATCAGCATGGACAGATACGATCGTATTAGGATTTTTTGTGGCCCCTGATTTGATCGGTATTTACGAAGTAAGTTGGAATATTGCTACTGTCCTTGCCCTTGCAAGCCAATCGATCAGCAGTGCGTTGTTCCCGACTATGAGTGAGCTCTCTACAAAAAACCGGGATAATGAGGTTCGAAGCCTGTTGGAGCAATCGCTCATATATGCGGGTATCGTTGCCATTCCAGGAGCCGTAGGTGCGATCCTGATCGCCCCAGATCTACTTCATTTCTACGGTTCAGAGTTTACAAAAGGAGGCCTTATTCTCGCTTTACTTTCTATTTTTGCGATATTTTCGTCATATGAGGGGCAATTACAGAATGGACTTAGTGCATTGGACCGTCCTGATCTTGCGTTCCGCTCAAACGCGCTATTCATTTCTAGCAATCTTATTGCTAACGCAACCCTAGTAGTTACGTTCGGGTGGATCGGCGCGGCTATCGCCACAATGATTTCTATGCTCATATCGCTCGGGTACGCTTTTTACGCTGTACGACACGTGATTGGGGCTTCGGTACCGTATCGCGAACTCGGATATCAGGGGATTGCGGCCGGAATTATGGGGCTCGTCGTTACGAGTGTCGAATCGATGATCTCAGCGTACCCGTATTATTACGTTCTCATTTCCGTTGGAATCGGAGTTATCGTATATTTCACTGTGTTATTGTCTTTTTCTTCCCGAGTTCGAAGCAAGGTGTTTGATCTTCTGAAAGAACTCTACGTCAGCGATCTACTCAAATAGTTCTTCCGCCCGTACGAATCGTGGATCCAGTTCCGACCGTGCGTAGTTGATTAATTCATAAAACGAACTCCGAAACGTGGCCGACCGGAACGCGTGATAGTGAATTGCGAGACAGAACTTAGCATCGTAGTAATCAGCAATCTCCATCTGGCGCTTGATCCGTTTGATCGAATCAGTACGCGTCATACTAACACATGTGAGCTCTGGTTCACCTTGCAATGTATACGTCCACGGTTGAACCGGCATAAAAACGGACCGGTTCTCTTGCCGCCAGAAACTATCGGCTGCAGAGACGAACTCGAAAAGCCCCCCACTCCTGTGTCGATATTTGAACACCAAATCTTGACCAAAGGTAGTCAGTACTTCTGGAGTCTTTGGTCGGTTCAGAGGTGTTGGATAATAGAAGGTACGTAAGCTCTCATCTTTGACTGCTTTGAGTCCGGCACGCGAGAACGAGTTATTTGGTGGTACAAAGATTTCGATATCGATATTAAACACATTTTCTAGGTACTCACGCCCTTTCTGGATTCGATTATACAGATTATCGCCCGCGACAAACTCTGGTCCATCTGCATACTTCACGTGATTGTATCCGTGGAGCATCACAGAGGCCGATCCGCTTTCGAGTTCCTCCCGGAGATATGCTATGAGTTCCTCGTTCGCGTCAATTGGAAATTCCTTGTCTCCTTCCCATCTGTCCTCAGGAATTGCCGGTGTTTTCGTACACCCGTGAAACGGGACGACCGCAAAGGAGATCGGAATCGAATCTGGGAGAGCTGCGTACGCACGCTTTAATTCGTTTGGATCGGTGAAGTAATTTGGATCGTCGTCTCGTATGGCGAAGTCAAACGTCATAGTCTTCCCTTCTAGTATCGTTACCTGATGTATTTAACTTGCTTCGAAAAGTCGTCCCACGTGTTCGCTTCGATATTTCGCGTCCACGTTGATTCATCTTGTGTGCTTCGTCCAGATTATGATAGATGTTCTGAATGTGGTCAAAGATTGTCTCTACACTCGGACTGCACCTAGCCGAAAAATCAAGCAGGATTGAGTGTATCGGGGTGGTTCGATCACCACTCAGGCGCGAAAATCTGAAGCCACACTATATCGAAAGCACTATCTCGGGAAGTTTTTATACTCCACTTATGCAGTCAGCTCCTCACGACCTAGTTGATGACGCGCGCCGCGACCTCCTTGCAGGGAAACGTAGAATTGCAGTGTGGGGGACAGGATTTATTGGATTCTCTTCAATGGCGAACTTCGCGAATGAGGGGGTTAAGACTCTCGGTTACGATATCGACGAAAACCTCGTCGAACAAATTAATGATGGACAGATACCTATCGATAATCTGGAGTATTGGCTGGGTTTTGAGACGGAGCCCCTCGTCAAAGACGGCCTCTTAGAAGCTACTTCGGACGCCAATTCCTTGTTTGACGACGATATCTCGTTCCATTTACTTGCGATTCCAACAGAGAAAGATGGCGTTCCTTGGGACGGTGCCCTGAGCGATGTCGTAGAAACAATCGTCGGGAACTACGATAGAAACCGCGAGGATCCAGTCCTGGTGGTGATAGAATCGACACTGACACCCGGTATGACTGACAATATCGTTGTCCCAATTGTTGAAGAATCGGCGCTTGAATTCGGTGAAGATATCTGTATCGGGGTTGCTCCGCGCCGAGACTGGTTCATTTCCCCGGATAAGAATCTCCGAACGCTTCCCCGTGTGTTCGGTGGACAGGACGACGCGACGACCGACCTAATGGAAGAAGTCTTGGGAGTGGTCTGCAACAACCTCGTGCCTGCGAAGGACTACAAGCATGCGGAGCTCGTCAAGAGCATCGAGAATGCGTACCGACATGTCGGAATTACACTGGCAAATCAGCTTTCACGCGCATATCCCCACCTTGATATGCGCGAGGTACTACGGCTCGTCGGGACGAAGTGGAATATCCCCACCTACTTCCCGAGCGTCGGGACGGGTGGATACTGCATCCCATTGTCGAGTAAGTATGTCTTAGACGGGACAGATAGCCCAAAAGAACTCTCAATTCTCACCGAAACAGTGGAAACAGACTATGAACAGCCAAACCTAGTCGCTGAGGCACTGGCGAGTCGTGGTGTCGAGAGCGTCGCTATTCTTGGCCTCTCTTATAAGGGCGACGTGAAAGTTGACGTGCTCAGTCCGACGCACAACATCACCTCAGAGTTGCAAAGGCGAGACGTTGACGTCGGTGTGAATGATCCCTACTTTGACGACGAATACATTAGTGAAGAAACGGGTGCAGAACCGATCCCATTCCCTGAAGGGCTAGAAGGATATGAGGGCGTGCTCATTGTCGCGGACCACCGAAAGTACGGGTACACACCGGACGATCGAATAACTAATGTCATCAGGGATTGCGATATCATCTTAGACAATCTTAACATCTGGTCTGAAATTGAGTTCCCCACCGGCACCGAGTATATATACACTGGAGGAGAAGGGTGGCTTGGACCCGCTATCGATGAGTGAGCGCCTACTCTCGGGACAGACGATTGCTATCACCGGTGGAGCCGGATTCATTGGTTCACATATCGCCGAAGTAGCTAGCGATCGAAACCACGTAACAGTCTTTGACAACCTCTCGTCTGGCTACGAAGCAAACATTCCGGAAGACGTCGATTTCGTGCATCGGGATGTAGGGTCTATCTCAGCCTCGGACTTCGCCGACACCGACATTGTGTTCCACGAAGCAGCGAACGTAAGTATAACCCAGTCCGTTGACAATCCAGAGTACGACGCAAAGGAAAACATCATCGGCCTAATTCGTGTTCTTGAAGCCGCCAAGAATGCAGACGTCGAACGGGTCGTGACAGCATCGTCCTCGTCTGTGTACGGCTCTCCGGAGCGTTTCCCTCAGCGGGAAATTGATCGTCAAGCCCCCGAATCACCATATGCGGCTGGAAAGCTATCAGGGGAATATTATTGCCAAGTATATCGAGAATTACACGATCTAGAGACGATCTGCCTCCGGTATTTCAATGTGTACGGACCACGTCAACGAAATGATAGTCCATATTCTGGAGTCATCTCTATATTCCTTGATCGAGCGACTAACGGTCAGTCTTTGATCATACACGGTACCGGGGAACAAACAAGGGACTTCATATTTGTCGAGGATGTAGTAAGGGCAAATATTCGCGCAGCGACTGTGGACTTACCCGAAAGAGTGGCTTATAACGTCGGTACGGGAACGGAGACGAGCATTTCTGAACTCGCGGACGCAGTTGAGTCAGTGACCGATCGGTCGTTAGAACGAGAGTTCGATTCCCGACGAAGCGGAGACGTTGATAGAAGTGTGGCCGCGGTTACGAACGCTGCAGAGGAGTTAGGGTTCAGTTCGAGGGTCTCTCTCGAAGAAGGACTCGAACGAACTCTACAGTGGCATCAGCGGGATAGCTAATTAGTCACTCATAGAATGTCTTTTAGGTAGTATATCACCTCGTCAACAAACTTCCCCCACGTTCGTTCTTTCGCAGTATTCCTGGCCGCGTCACCCATACGCTCGAGTTCCTTTGGGTTCTCCCTGAGGTATTGTAATTTGCTGGCGATTTCACCCGCATCGTAGGCTGGGACCACAAATCCATCTTCGCTATCTGTGATTATGTCCGCACCACCCGAGTTTTCAGAGACAATCACGGGTGTTCCCGTACTCATCGCCTCTAAAATCACCTTCGCGAATCCTTCAGTCAGTGATGGAAATATGAATACGGACGCGTCCCGATAATAGGGTAGTGGATCTACCCATCCAGGGAGTTGCAGATTTGTGGGCCGTTTGTCTTCTATAATGTACTTCGCGTCAGGGTTTATATTACCACAGAGAACCAGTTCAGCAGACTCATCCGCGGCGAACCCTGCCTGTCGCCAGCCGTCAAGTAGGTACGGAATACCCTTCATTAAATTAACAGATCCTACAAAGAGCCCCCGGAACATCTCGTCCTCATTTGACTTTCCCGGCGAGAATTTGTCAGGATCAACTGCCTGATTGATCACTTCAATCTTATTAGCCGAGATTCCAGCTTTGGCGTATGACTCTTTTACGAAACCAGAAAGCGCTATTAGATGGTCTACATCTCGAATCGTTTCCTCGCGGCGGTTCGCTAAATTGCGTTTGGTACTCGGAATCTCTAAATCAAGGTCCCACTTGCGGTATTCCTGTTCGCGGCGGTCAAGTGCCGCCGATGCGAGTTCAGTTCCGCCGACAATTACGGTTTCGTGACCACCAGAAATTGACTCGTTTAGGCTTCGTTTCAATCCGGGGATCTCGTAATAGTGGATATCTGCGGTGTCTGATGAAACTTTTCGCTTCGAAAATATATCTAGTAAGTTCATTGAGTGTGTGCGATGGTCAAAAGGGTAGACGTATTTATTGAGAAGCCAGAGAAAGGAGGGGCCATATCTTCCGAATGGAATTGGTTTCGTGACCTTGGAATCTGGAAGTGATGTTTTGATGTTTCCTCGACAATATACCTGTTGAAGCACTCCCTCTTTGAAGAACCCCTCCGCGGTATACGTGAGCGTCTGTCCAACGTTAGTCCCCAAGTCCCGATAGCTGAATATTGAAACATCCATCGTTGTTGACCTCAAAGAAACTTCTGGGCAAAGGATTATCGATTATATAATTACATCATTCCATATATATTTATTGTAGTCGAAATAGGCGAGTCTCGTCCGTGAGAATGATCCCCCATCGCTCATTCGTCAATATATCCTAGATTCGCCAATCGATTCTTGATCTCCTCCTCGCTGTCGTCAGATCTGTCACCCGTCCTTTCGACACGTTCCCACTCAATGCGCTCAACAGATCTGTCTACAGATAGTAGATCTTCACGAACTGTCCCACTCATTGAAGAAGGAACGGAGTTGCCCAGAAGATGAACGAGTGTAGGGGCGAATTCCGTTACGTCGAGAACTGGTTCATCAACATCCGCAAATCCCTCGCCATCTAAAATTAGTATCCCATCACGCATAGCGTTGTGCTCGCCAGTGACCGGCTGTGATTCGATTTTACGACGCGCAGAGCGCTTGGTGTAGAGTGAGCGGGAAAGTTGCGGAACTGCTCGGTATTTGTCGGTCGTTAGAAAGACGATCTCGGGAACTTCTTTGATTCGATCTCCGGAGTATATCTCTTCACGCGTCCAAGCGCCTTGCACCACTTGGTCGCCCTCCTCGTCACGGAGCGCGTTGAGCGAGTGTATTATTTCAGAAATAGTCTTTTTATCCGCATCAGGGGCCGAAATTCCCCACGGGAAAGAAAGAAATGCATCACTCGCCGCAAAGTCGATACCGGGAATGCCTTCGAAGTCAGACAGTAATAACTGGTCTTTTTTATCCACTTCTTCGGGAGATGTTCCTCCAGTAACTCTGTTGTATATTGAACGAATAACGGATTTCGGGACATAGCGTGTCAGCGCTTCCTGCCCGACACTGTAGCATATACGACCAAGTTGTCCGCCTCGAACGGACAGTAACCCTTCGCATTGGAGCCAAGTATTGACGTGGAACCGACGGGTGGGTACCTGACCAAATCCGTGGTCAGAGAGTAGAATCCGGTTAGTTGCCTCGAGATCGCCAAGGAACTCACCCACGATCTTATCAACGAACCGGTAGTGTTCGAGAATTGTGTCTTGATCGTGCCAGAAGTAATGCTGTATGGAGTCAGTCTTGCCAATCCAGAACAATCCGAAGTCGTACTCTTCCTCGCGCCAGAGACGTTTGAAATGCTCCCACTTTCGGGATACCTGACTCTCGGCTAGTTTGAGCAGTTCTTCACGGTTGTCTTCAGGATTCTTTGCAATCTCGTCGAATCGCTGAATATCCTCAGTCCGGTGGAAATCCGCAAATTCGTTCTGTCTTGAGGGGGGGTAGACGTAGTCGGTAGCTTCGGCGGGTAAAAACAGATCTCCTGACACCAACGTTCCCTCGAGCTTGTAGGGTGGATAGGTCGATCGTAGGTTTGCCACGAGCGAGCGATGTTGCTCGCCTATGGCGTCCCAGATCATCGGGAATTCGATGTCGGAGGCGTCGATAACAGCTCCATCGGGCTGAGTGAATGAGAACAGTTCAAGGCCGACAGGATCACGTCCAGTAAGGAGTGCAGGGATTGCCGGGATAGTTGTGCAAGGGATCGTCGTCTGGAGCGTTCCGGTGTGTCCCCGCTCTGCAAGTCGTTCGAGGTTAGGGAGTTCACCTTCTCTGATCCACGGACGCAGGTTTCGCCAAGTAGCGCCATCGAGACCCAGAATGAGGACTGACATAGAACTATCACTTGGTAGACGGGGGATTATTCTAATCTTTTCGCTTGGAAAATACAATCCGACATATACCGCACCACCAAGAGATTTAACGAATTAGAAAGAGACTTGCTCCGATAGATTTCACAATTAGCGTTGTGGATCGCACGAATATATTGATCCAGGGTACTACCAATCGGTCCTCGACAGACTGCTCCAACGATTGACCAAAACAGCAATGAGCTGTGAACTCTCTGTGGAGAGCACCAGAGACAAACTCTAGGCCACTTTGTGACGCGACTAATCGATCATACAGTCAGTTCGCGCATTCGCTTGACTCCGTCTCGAACTGGTCTGATTTTGCTTTCGATGCATCGTTCGAGTTTATCTGGCGACAACCTGACGTTGGGTCGGACTGCTGGGAGATCCGCCTCTGCCGTCGAAATGGGGACGATTCGGTCCTGATCGTAACCGAACACCCGTGCGATTTCGACTGCCCATTGGAACCGATTGATGAAATCTGGTCCGACCGCGTGGAAAATTCCTTCACGGCACTCTTCGATGAGCACACGGATCGACTCCACCAAGTCTGGGAGGTATATGGGATTGTTCCACCATTCTTTAAAAACCTCCACCGTTCCAGGTTGCTTCAATTGGTCTACTGTCCATGCAACCATATCCGACTCCTGCCAAGGTTCTGGCCAGCCGTACGGCTGATCTGTCCGGATAATGGTACTAGAATATATAGAATCATTTACAATATCTTCGGCAGCGACTTTCGTCTCTCCATACACGTTGATTGGTGAGCGATTCCCAGTTTCTTCGCAGAATTCTTTTTCACCCGAGAAGACAAATGAGCTGGACAAAAATATGATATGTGCATCGATACCGTCGTTGGCGGCGATGACATTTTTCGTGCCACCCACGTTCACCTCGTGGGCCTCGTCCGGGGACCGTTCACACACATCTGCGTCGCTCATAGCCGCGGCGTGAACGATCACGTCTGGATTGAATTCAGTAACGACTATACGAGTTTTCCGAGTATCACGAACGTCAATTTCGTACGTTTCCACACCTTCAACGGTCGGTTTGTGAGTGTGAACGGTCACGGCAATATGATGACCGTTTACCACTAACCGGCGAACAAGCTCGTGGCCAATGAATCCAGCACCACCGGTGACGAGTATTCGCATCAGTACTGACGTAGGAATTCAGTAACGGTTTTTCGAATGTACTCCAGATCGGAATGGTCAATTGATTGGTGTGTTCCTATAACAAACGAGTTCCGCATCACGGTATCGGCCTTGGGGTACTCTTCAAATGGAAGCCGGGCGTTAATCTGCTTGAATCCGGGATGCTTGAGAATGTTGCCGGTCCAGAGAGAACGGGTCTGTATTCTGTTGTTTTCCAGATGCTTCACTAACTCTTTCCGTTCGAAAGGAGCGTCCTCACGCACGGTCACCGGGAACGCGAGCCACGTGGTATCCACATCGTTCCGTTCCTTCGGAAGGACGAACCAGTCGTCATAACGACTATACAATTCGAACATCGCTTCGAAGTTCCGTCTTCGTATCTTTTTAAACTCCGGAAGTTTCTTGACTTGTTCAATGCCGAACGCAGCCATCGCTTCGATTGGGAGAAAATTGTATCCGATTTCGTCGAAGACGAACTTTGAGTCATACTGGACTCCATCAAGTTCGGTTACTAGCCGTTCGTCGATGTCATCAACCTCGTTGGCGGCGGATTTCCGCCCCCATCCGCGGAGCTTCATTAGCCGTCGTTTCCACGCATCGTCGTCAACTGATACCATACCTCCTGATCCGAACGACGTGATGACGTGTGACGCGTAGAAACTAGTGGTCGTAATATCTGTATATGCCCCAGTAGGCTCATCATCGATGGTGGCTCCCAACGTATCAGCGGAATCTTCGATGAGGAGGAGATCGTTCTCCACGGCTATATCCCGAAGTCGATGGTAGTTGGGAACGTTCCCAACGAGTGATGGAACAAGGATCGCTACGGTTTCTTCGGTGATCGCCTGCTCGACCTGATCGATATTCAGTTGATAATCGCCGACACCGATGTCGGTGAATACCGGCACGAACCCTTTCTGGACGAGGGGGGCTATCGTCGTTGAGAAGGTGACGATAGGAGTGATAACCTCGGCACCCGGGTCCGCGTCGATCAACTCTGCGGCCAGTAGGTTGGCCGAAGACCCGGAGTTCACCATTATGCCGTGGTCCTTGCCGAACAGGGAAGCGATTTGGGACTCGAACTTCTCAGTGTAGGGGCCCTTCACGAGTCGTTCTGGATGACTCAACACTTCGTTTACAGCTTCCTGTTCCTCCTGTCCGTATGTCGACTTGGCGTAATGAATACGATATCCATCCTCACTCATACTGCCAATATTTAGCGGGTGGCGGTCCTAAGCGTTTCGATGAGACACAAGAGTGACCCTATAGGAATTGTTCAGATTAGCTGATTGAAGCAGACAGCGAACGCTTGGAGCCACGTTTCTGCGGTTTCAGGACGGGCGTCTGAAGTGGTTTGCGAAGGCTTCGGTTCGGCGTTTGAGTTCTTTGAAGACCCATTCGATGGTGTTCCGATTCCCGTGGGTGACGTATTGGAATCGGAGCGAGTGACGATGGCAGGCCGCCTGCAGCCAGGGTGCGCCACCGACCAGGAAGATCGCGTCGGAAACGAGATGTTTCTCGCGGAGTTCTGCAAGGAACATCTTGGTCAACGCTTGGGTCCTGATCGGGAATAGTCGCACGTGTAGCAGGCGGTTCGTATCGGGATCGACCGCTGCAAACAGCCAGGACACTGGTCATTCACTCGAATTACCGTCTCGTCTACTGCAACGTAATTCGGATTCTGCCCTTCGGCGGGCTGTAGATTAGCCTTCTGAATCCAGTTGTGAACGGTCGAACGACATCGGTCGACACCCAGGCTTGCAAGGATAGAGACGGTATCCGATAGCGATAGTCCCGCCAAATGCAGTTGGATACCCAGATCCATCGCCGACTCGGGTGTCGCCTCTCGCTCCACAAAATCTAACTCTGGAAAGCCGCTACCTCCGATGAGGCGTTGGGTTCTGGCACAGGCACCAACGAACTACGACCGCCTCACTTTTCGACCTTATCTGAACAGTACCCTTCCACTGTACCTCTTTCTTAATAACAAAGAGGTAGAACTGTTGCCGAGGTAGTTCGGAACGTATGAAAATCTGTTTCGCAACGGATAAGACCCCGGCGTATCGTATCGGCGGTGCTGAGCGTCTGTGCTTCGAAGTTGGCCGAGAACTCGTGTCCAGAGGACACGATGTCCATATGACGAGTAGACGGTTCTCTGATGACCAACCCGATACAGAGGTTATTGATGGCGTTGAGGTTCATACCTACGGATGGAAACCCGACGCGGGAAACAGCGTAATCAACTTCGCGTGGTCTCACGCCGACTTCTTGCGTACGCTTCGAAAGATCGATGCCGACATCTACCACAACACGCCGCCGTCTCCTCTCACTGGTATCACGAACTTCGTAGCCAGAGAACGGGGTAGTGGATTTACCATCGGATTGGCCCACGAACAGGACTATGATCGCGGCCACTGGAGTGAGAAAAGCGCGTGGCGTCGACTCCAGTACTTCCGGGCTCTCCGGAATGCGGACGCCCGCGTCGCCCTCGCCGACTATATGCAATCAGAGTTGGCGGATGCCTTCGGGCTCGATTCGACCACTATCTATCTCGGACATCCAGTTCCGGACTCGGTACCACAGTTCGCGGAGAAAGAAAATAAGGTTATTTGGATGGCAAGACTGGTCCCTTGGAAGAATCCGGAGCGATTTATTGAACTCGCAGATCGGGTTGCAGACACGGACTGGACGTTTCATCTTATTGGCGGCGGAAGCGATGAGTACCGGGCAGAATTGGAAGAGATGACCAACAGTGTCGATGGAATCGTGTTCGAAGGAAGTGTGCCTTCCGGAGAGGATACGGAATGGTTTCGGCGGGCCAAACTGTTCGTGGATACTTCGAAGTCAAGCGGATTCTCGAATACATTCATCCAAGCGTGGCTCCAACGCACCCCGGTGGCATCCCTCCACTTAGACCCTGACTCGTTTATTGAGAGCGAAAATGCGGGGATCCCGCCACAACCGTTCGACGAATTCTGTTCGCGAGTCGAGGATGTGCTTTCGAACCAGGAAAAGCTGAAGCGGCTCTCTCAGAACACCGCATTTGCAGAAGACGTCTTCGGTATTGACGTCGTCGCTAGCCAGTACGAACAATTGTTCCGCGGCGTGGTCGACTCCGCTCACTGATAACTATCTCGGTGCTTTCTATACCATTCAATTGTTTCATCGAGCCCTGCTGCGAACCCGTACTGGGGGTCGAATCCTATTTCTTCCTGAAGTTTCGAATCGTCAATCGCATATCGTTTATCATGTCCAGCACGATCTGCAACGAATTCGATGAGAGATTCGGAGGCACCGACGCGTTCGAGTATCGCTTTTGTAACCTCAATATTACTTCGACGTTCCGGTCCAGCGACGTTATATATCCCGTCTGTATCGTGGTCGACTATCTGTAAGAGCGCATTACAAAAGTCCTTCACGTAGAGCCACTGACGGACGTTTGATCCGTCACCATATAGGGGAAGTCTGTCTCCGCTGAGCGCACGGAGCGTGAATTTTGGAATCAGTTTCTCTGGGTGTTGACGCGGACCGTAGATGTTCGTCGGTCGAACTATCGTTATCGGAAGATCATATGTCTCCCAACACGCGTTAACGAAAAGGTCTGCACTCGCTTTACTGGCCGAATATGGTGAACTCGGATCTAGCGGATCTCCCTCGCTGAATTCACCCTCTTCGATACTTCCGTATACCTCATCGGTCGACATCTGAATGAAGCGGTCGACATCGTGTTCTTGGAGCAACTCCATCAAAACGTACGCACCTTCTACATTCGATTGTAAAAAGGGAATTCCGGATTTAATACTTCGATCTACGTGGGATTCTGCAGCCAAGTTGACAACTACCTCCACCTGTTCGTATATCTCGGAAACAATTTCGTGTTCTCGAATATCTCCTTCGATAAAGGTGATCTTATCCTCAACAGAATGAAGATTCCGTATGTTCCCAGCGTACGTTAGATTATCTAGCACGTATACCTCTTCAAAACGCTCTATGGCAGCACGGGTGAGATTCGACCCGATGAACCCCGCACCGCCCGTTATAAGGATGCTATCGCGATTGGGCATTTCGTATCCTCCATTGGGGACAACTATTTTAAACACTGTTGGCTAAGCACGGTTTATGAAAGGTGTTGTGCTAGCTGGGGGACGTGGAACTCGACTGCGACCTGTCACGAGAGTCGTTAATAAGCATATGCTCCCAATATACGATGAGCCGATGATTTATTACCCTGTTTCAACGCTTATCGACGCTGGAATAGATGATATCCTGATAATAAGTAATGCCGAACACATCGGGAAGTATATTGAACTACTTGAGGAGGACTACGAAGCGGATTTCCAGTATAAGGTTCAGTCGGAACCTCTAGGTATTGCTCACGCTGTTGGACTTGCTGAAGACTTCGTTGATGACGAATTCGCAGTAATTCTTGGAGATAATATTCTTGTCGGAGAATTACAGGAATCCGTTCAGTCGTTCAATGGGGAAGGAGCCAAGATCTACCTGACGCAGGTGGAAGAACCGGCTGCCTACGGCGTGGCCTCAGTTGAAGAAGGACGAGTGACTGACTTACAAGAAAAACCAGACGTTCCAGAGTCAAACTATGCGGTCATTGGATTATATCTTTATACAAGTGACGTATTTGATGTGATTCGTGACTTAGAGCCATCGGATCGGGGCGAGTATGAAATAACAGATGTGAACCGACACTACCTCAACAAAGGAACGCTTACCTACGATTTGTTTGATGGAGAATGGTACGACGCAGGGACACCAGAAGGTGTATTCCAAGCCTCCAAACGAGTCCGTAAATTCAGGGGACAAAAATAACCCTGATCCGATTTGTTCAACCAATTTGATATGAATATAACCAATCCACCCCGTATAGCAAATCAATGAAAAACGTATAGAATTCTTTCATTTATACAGCTCTTCCATTCATAAGTGAAATTATTTATAGACAGAGCTTGATAACCTTGACAAGAGAATGTGTGGGATAAGCGGGAAGTTTTCGTTCAACCGCGCTCCTAGCGATGATCTCGGAGAATCGATGGCAGCTTGTATGTCTCATCGCGGTCCAGATGATAAAGGAATCTATGCGAACGGTCCGGTCGTTCTCTCCCACCGCCGACTTAGTATCCTTGACCTGAGTCGGACTGGTAGTCAGCCGATGGCAAATGAGGATAGTACCGTTCATATCGTTTTTAACGGAGAAATCTATAACTACCGAGAATTACGCAATCGACTCGGTGGCCACACCTTCCGGTCCGAAACTGACACCGAAGTTCTGCTTCATCTCTATGAAGATATGGGTATCGAATGTCTTTCGTTGCTCCGGGGTATGTTTGCTTTTGCCATATGGGATGAGAGAAAAGAACGCCTCTTTCTTGCCCGTGATCGTCTCGGACAGAAGCCGCTCTTCTATCACAACGACGAATCTGGATTCACGTTTGGATCGACTATCAAGGCGATTCTGCAGGATGAGGCTATAGAAGCAAAACCTGATCTTCCGGCAATCCGGTCGTATCTCACTTACCAATACGTACCGGCACCTCACACCGGTTTTGAGAGGGTTCGATCCCTTGAGCCTGCAGAGTACGCAATTGTCACCGAGGATGGAATGCAACGGGACACATATTGGTCGTTGACATTTAGGCAACAGTCCTCGGCATCGCCAGATCGCTTAGCCGACAGACTACGTGACGAACTTCGCGAGGCCACCCGTCTCCGAATGCGTTCCGACGTTCCCCTGGGAGTCTTCCTATCTGGCGGCATTGATTCGACTATCGTAACTGCCCTAATGGACGAAGTCTCCGAAACGGAGGTCAACACTTACTCCATCGGATTCGACGAGTACGACGAACTCGAATATGCACGGACTGTGGCCGAGAAATTCGATACGACACACACGGAGTACACAGTTACCCCGGATGCTATGGAGGTATTCCCGGAAATTGTCGAACACTATGAGATGCCGTTCGGTGATCCGTCAGCAGTCCCGACGTATTATGTCTCACAGGTTGCTTCAGAAGACATTACAGTAGCACTGACTGGAGATGCTGGTGACGAGAACTTCGCCGGTTACGACCGGTACACATACGACTGGCTAACTCAACAGGTGAGTCAAATACCGGATCCGATTAGGACAGTTGGTCAGAGAGTTTTGAATCATCTATCCGAACTTGGAATTGGCTTTACTGATCGTGGTGCTTCTCTATTAGAAAATGCTGACGGAGACACTGTTGAACGATATGCCCCATATATCTGTCATATGCTCGGTGAGGAAGCATTGGAACTTTGGTCAGGCCCCCCACAGAACGATGAGTTAATGTATCTCCGCCAAGCGTTTGATAAGGCAGATGGCCCGACCCGAATGGATCAAGTAATGCAAGTTGATATCCACACGTATCTGCCGAATGATCTCCTAACAAAAGCCGATCGCGCAAGTATGGCCCATTCCTTAGAACTCCGATCCCCATTTCTTGACCACAAAACCGTCGAATTTGCTTCGCGGATACCAGCCAAATACAAGTGGAGGTATGGAAATAAGAAATGGCTGCTCAAGAAAGCTTTCGGAGATATAATTCCAGATTCGATACTACATCGATCGAAGCAAGGATTTTCGGTCCCTGTAAATGAATGGTTCCGAAACGATCTCAGAGAGTTAGCTCGAGAAAATCTTGATCGTCTTGGTGATCGAGAACCCTTTGACAAAGCTCCACTAAGTGCTAAGCTGCAGGCTCATCTTGACGGCGCAGATTATGGCTTCCAACTTTGGGATCTAGTATTGCTTGAACAATGGTATGAACGATTTGTGGATGAATGAAAGTCGCGATACTCGTCAAAGAGTTCCCGCCGAACGTAATCGGAGGAACGGAAACACAGACCAAACGAATGGCTCGTGAACTCGCTCGGGCCGACCACAACGTAACCGTCTACACGAAGGCGTATCCGGATACTCCAGACGACAGCACGCTCCCGTACGATGTCGTTCGCGTTCCCAACTGGCGTATCTCTCCGTTCATTTCTACCCTCACTTTCGTCTTCGCTGCGACCCTCCTGTTAATTCGCGACGCCGACGACTACGCTCTCCTCCAGTGTATGATGATTTACCCGAACGGTTTCGTCGGCCAGGTCGTGAATCGAGTGCGTGGTCTCCCCTACTTCGCTTGGATCCGAGGGGGAGACTACTACTTTATGAAGGATACACCGGGAAAGAGATGGAGCATCGATCGTGTACTGCGAGACACACTCGTTCTCGTCCAGACCGAACGGATCGCGCGGGATGTCCGAACGGAATTCTCTGAAACGACTCTGGAAGTCCTCGGTAACGGCGTCGACATCCCCGAGGGCACTGCTGATGGCGACAAACTCGTCTTCGTTGGTCGATTGAAAGAACAAAAAGGAGTCCACGTTTTGCTCCACGCTCTGGAAGGGCACGACGAGGAACTCTTGGTCGTAGGGGACGGACCCGAAAGAGAGCGGCTGGAAGCACTCGCAAATCGACTGAACGTGAACGCGGAGTTCGTGGGGGAGGTGGATCCGGACGACGTAGCAGACTATCTTCGAGAAGGCAAAGCGTTCGTCCTACCCTCTATTCGAGGGGAGGGTCTTCCAAACGCAGTTCTAGAAGCTATGGCTATTGGTCTCCCTGTTGTGGTGACTGATACGGGTGGGGTCGCCGATGCGGTCATCGATAGTGAAACGGGCTTCGTTGTTGATCCAGATGACGTAGATGCATTAGAACAGTCCATATCACGGCTGACTAACTACCCAAAAATGCGAATCCGTATGGGAGATGCTGCTCGCGAGTGGGTAATTAAAAACCACAGCTGGCAGAATATCGTCGGCAATCTGGAAACGGTCTACAGATGCGTTGCCGAGTAATCCTCACTCACGGCTATAGATTCCCTTTGTGGCATCGGTTGTTGAATTAGAGGAGGGGAGTATAGAATGTCTTTGCAGAATTTTCATAGGCAAGACGTCAGCTTACTAATAACTTAATTGATATCTATATTTCGAAACGGAAAAGACAATATATAACAATCATTCCCTTGATAGGTGCCTCTGTGGCGAGCGAGCTTACACAGGCGGCGTCCCCGCGTGTCTCCGTCATCGTACCCACCTACAACGAACGTGAGAATCTGCCCACGCTCGTTGAGGCAGTCGATGCCCAGCTGTCGGCGGAATACGACTACGAGATCGTCGTAGTCGACGACGATAGCCCGGACGAAACTTGGTACGTGGCCGAATCGCTCAGTGAGGACTACCCCGTTACGGTCGTCAGACGACGAGACGAGTTCGGACTTTCGACAGCGGTGATGCGTGGGTTCGAAACCGCCAACGGTAGCTTATTGGTCGTTATGGATGCCGATCTTCAGCACCCCCCAAGCGCGATCCCGTCGCTGCTTGCGGCGTTCGACGATCGGATAGATCTCGTCATCGGTAGTCGCTACATTCAGGGGGGCAGCGTCGGGGAATTCTCGCTCGCTCGGCGTGTTCTCTCTCGAGGCGCGAACATCCTCGCGACTGTGATTTTCCCACAGACGCGCGGCATTAATGACCTACAGTCAGGCTTTTTCGCCGTCAGACAGGATGTCATCGAGGGGGCAGACCTTGCTCCGGAGGGCTACAAGATCATCTTGGAGATTCTGATCAAATGCGAGTACGATCAAGTGATTGAGGTCGGCTACGAGTTCCGCCAGCGCGTGGCTGGCGAAAGCAAACTCGGCCTCGGAACTATTATCACCTATCTGAGGCACCTCCTCGAGATGGCGAACGATAGCGGACGATCCGGACAATTTCTCCGCTTTTGTATCGTTGGGATAGTCGGTACGTTAATTAACGTCGGGCTGTTCTACTTTTTACTCCGAAACGACACCTTCTACCTACTTGCTGGGGTTGTCGCCGCTGAGACGAGCGTCGTCGCCAACTTTTCGCTGAACACGCTTTGGACGTTCCGTTCGGAGCACGATGGGACGCTCGCGTCCATCGCCGGCCCATTCGTCAAGGATCACCTCGTACGGAGCGTCGGCATCGGACTCAACCTCGGGACGCTGTTTCTTTTGACTGGTTCGTTCGGGCTCTCCGAGATCGTCGGGCAGGCCTGTGGCATAGTGGTCGCGATCCTGTGGAACTTCACCGGCAACACGCACTTGGTGTGGTACAGGAATTGATCGAGACGACCGACTCCAGCACTGTATTCCTCAACAGCTGGTCCCGTTCCCACGACGGCGCAGCACGACGATCTGTGTATCTCCAGCGAGTTTTCGTGGGACCACGCCTGAGGTCAACACGCCACGGAAGTCGTCCGTCATAGGATCCGGACCGAACGTGGCAACACGGCGGTAGCCGTGCTTTCCGGCTAGCAACTCGCGGTAAGTTTGGGAGATACTCGTCGATTCCACCGAGCCGAAGAAACGGTTGTAGTGGCTGCTCGAAAGTACGACGTAGTCTGGCCGGTGACACCGCAACCTCTCTTGTACCGTGGTCCAGTTCGCGCCGGACGCATCTTTGACGAGATACCGGTGAACGTCAATACCTTCCTCAAACTCGGGCTGGTAGATCCTGTAGGAGTAGGTGTCGACATCCGCGCCGGCCTCAATGTTCTTTCCGGTCCACTCAGTCGCGCTCACTCGCGCATCGGCTCCGTTCTGCGCCGCCGAGAGGCCAGCGTAGAGCCCAGACGTCAGCAGCAAGAGCGCGAAAGCAATCTCCAGCGCTGTCTGCCGAGTGGATCGACCGCTCCGTAACGCCTTTAGGTCAACGTCTCCGAGAACGGAAACGACGAACGTACCGCTGACGACCGAGAGGGCCGGCAACAGCGGGATGATGTACCAAACTGCAGTATTTTCCCACGAACCGATGAATGTGTAGTAGGGGATCACGAACAGCGCTGTCACAATCTCGAAGCGGGATGCTTCCCGTGCGAAGAGACGACGGACTGACCAGCCGATCGCCGCGAGCATCAGCACAAAAAGCGGCCATCCTGTCGTTTGGAGGAGGTTCCCCAATTGGGCCACCCATCCTGGAAGCCCAGACGTGCCCTTGATGCTCCGTGTACTCAGTTCATACATCATTTCCTGAATAAAAAAGCGCGGATAGAGGAATATGGACGGCGTCGTCAGTAGATACGCTACTAAAGATGCAATCCCGTGGACGACGAGAGACGCGACCCCCGCCGCTGAGCCGAGATCGTTCTGGCGGATGATCCGGTAGACCAGCGGAAAAACCAGAAACGCCCCGGTTGCCTTAGCCGAGACCGCAAGTCCGGCCGCTACAGCCGCCAGAAGCGTGGTGTGTCGGCCATCTCGCGACAGGAAATACAGCGTCAGCACGGTCAAGAAGACGAGCAACATATCCTCTGTCGCAAAGTGGGCAGTCTGGAGGAAGCCTGCGGTGACACTTACGATTGCGGCGCTCGCCAGCCCAGTACGTTCGTCGTAGTTCTCAGTTCCGATGAGATATACCACATATATGGTCGCAAGACCGAACGCGACCGATAAAAGCCGCGCGGAGAACACAAAAGCGTAAAACGCGTCTTGTAATGCTTCAGAAGCAGCAAAAAAGTCCGAGAGGCCTCTGGCTTCCGATGCGAGTTCACCCACGTCGCTCGTCAGGGTAAGGTAGACGAATGGGACGATGAACGATGCCGCAAGTAAGTGAATATAGAGGTTACCTCCCTTCTTGAAATCCCGGACAAATATTGACTGGGTAACGCCCATCCGGAGGGCCTTCGTCACTGCCGCTTTCTCGTCGGGACCCAGTACGTGTGGTTCCAGAAGCCAGATGCCATAGGTCATACAGACCAGCGCGAACAGAATGAATGGGATTAGCCAGCGATTACGTGTTACCCCACGAAGTAACCGTCTCATATCGTTGCAAGTATCTCTATAGATAAAAAAATAGTAGGGAAATTTTGTTCCAAGTATTAAATCACGATCTCTGATATCTTATCTACTATCTATAATTAATCCTTCTTGCCAATGAACCCCGCTATCCAATCAACCACTTCAACGGCCAATAGGGCTGCTCGCACTATTCGCATATTGAATTATCAAAATTAATATATTTTCGACCAACTGTACTTCCATTGTGTACCTTCTACATACTATATTATTGTTCGCTCATATGAAGCACGTTGTCGGTAAATCAGAGGACGGTTCGAACGATTTCTTTGAGAGCGTCTCGACCGGGTTTGCGTAGGATTCGTCGGCGGAGCTGGAACGCTCTGAGATACGGCGTCAGCTTGTCTTTGGAGACGCCTCGGTGTGGCGAGAGCCACCGTCGCGCCAGCGACGCGTGGCTCTCGCAGGTGTTCACGTGTGCGTCTCCATCCACGTATTCTCCCTCTCCGTGAATGACCGTTTCTCGCTGGTAGTTCTCGTCGTCTTCGAGTGGGTCGTATGCTCGAAATCCATCAGTGTAGACGGTCAGCGACTCCTCCTCGCAGTCGCCGAGGAGGAGTCGGACGGTCGATTCGTCAGCGGATTTCGCTGGCACGACGTATCGCTGACCGCTGCCACGATCAACGAGTGTGAACACCGGTGGTTTGTCCTCGGCATAACTTCCACGACCGCGTGTCGAGAGGCCACGCGAGCGCGACTCCCGGTCGCGCTCGCGGCCTTTCAGCCCCGCAGTCACGTAGACCTCGTCGATTTCGACCGGGCCAACGAGGTCAATGGCTGGCGCGTCGAGCAGTTCGCCAGAACGCTCGACGCGCCGCCGAAGTGATCGATATGAGACGGTGAGTTCAGCGTCTAACTGGTGGATACTCGTGTTGAACCGAAGGAACGCGTAAAACGCGAACAAGAGCTTGTCGAGGCCGATCTTCGCGTGCGCGAAGATCGTGCCGGTCTTGGGGTTGAACGTGCGGTCGCAATCCTTACAGAGATACCGTTGATACACTCGATAGCTGCCGTGTTTGATCACCGACTCAGACCGGCAGTGCGGGCAATAGAGGCCATCGCGCCAACGAACCTGCTCCAGCAGGTTCGCGGCGCTCGCCTCTGAGTTTAGCACTTCGAATGGGAACATATCGGGTGACGCTGCCGCGTCACCCTTGCCCGCTACGCTTCTCCAGCGCCAGCTCTACCTGACCAACAACCTGCTTCCCAAGAGCGTCCCTCATTTTTTCTCGTTCGATTCTATGTCCGATAGCAACTCACGATAGCGTTTCTGCGCCGCCTCGAAGCTGTATTCGTCTTCGATCAACGCGCGCCCCCGTTCGCTGATGGCTTCGAGATCACGCTCGGCCGACATAATCTCCTCAATATCGTCCGCTATCGTCTCGGCTTCACGTTCGCGCATCAGAAATCCCGTTTCGCCTTCTTTGACGACATCTGGGACGCCAGACACAGGCGTCGCGTAGACCGGCGTTCCACACGCGAGCGATTCCAGAATCGTCGTCGGCAACCCCTCAGTCGGATGTGAGGGCATCACGAGGAGTTTCATCCGATTCAACTCCACAGGAATATCCTCGTGATCGACCCACCCGGCGAGTTCGGCGATCCCGTCGTCGATCTCACGAGACAGTTCAGTCGCAAGCCAGTCGTAGAGGGGACCATCGCCGATGAACCGAAATGCCACGTTGTCGGGAAGCCGCTTGGTGACCTCAGCTAATTCACGGATCCCCTTTTCTTCGTCGAGGCGGCCGACGAAGCCGATGATGTTGTCGCGCTCTGAGAAAGGCTTCTGTATAGAGAAGTGCTCGGTGTCGACGTAGCGTGCGCCGTGTGGACATACTCGATCGGATTCCGGATCTGAACCAAGTTCTCTCGCCATATTCGGGGTATACGTCACGACGCGGTGAGCAGCAGCGAACCCTGCTGACTCAAGTAAACCCACACATTTTGCCAGTCCCCGAGCCATTGGCGACGGCATTCGCTGCTCCCAGTTGAGTCGTAGTGTCAGGGGAACGTCCCCACGGGGCTCGACCAAGACTGTTTTTCCGGACATCCGGGCATACAGGATCGGTATGAGATAAGACGTTGCACCGAAGAACAGTACAACGGATTCCGGACGCCTCCGGAGCACGAGACACATCCGAATCTGATTCAGGAGGAATCGGAACGCTGCGACGAGCACGTGGTCGCCGGCCCCTTTTTGAGTTAGTTCTATCACCTCTCGGTGGTCCCGGATCGACGACTCTTCGGGGAGGTCGGCAGTAACCAAGCTGACCGGACCAATTGCAGCGAGAATATCCAGTAGCGTTCGTGTCGCGTTCTCTCCGGCTGAACTCAACGGATGCGTGACGACACAAACTCCCCTCCGAGGCATATGTTGACGTCTCTTAAGAATGGAATATAGAAGTAACGAGACCGAACGAGTACGTGGTCTCTCTACTCCACCGTCACACTCTTCGCCAGATTCCGCGGCTTGTCGATCGACCGCCCCTTCTGGTTCGCCACGTAGTAACTGAACAGCTGGAAGTACACGTTCGCCACGAGCGGCTCCAGTTCCCCTAGCTCCGGAACCGTAAACACCTTGTCGACGAACTTCTCCGCGTCGACCACGTCAGAGGCACACCCGATCACGGGCGCGCCCCGCGACTCCACTTCCTTCACGTTATTAAGCGTCTCGCGGGCCTTCGCACCCTCGGTCAGCACGGCCAACACGGGCGTCTCCGACGTCACAAGCGCCAGCGGTCCGTGCTTCAACTCCCCCGCGGGGAACCCCTCGGCGTGATCGTAAGAGATCTCCTTCAGTTTCAGTGCCCCCTCCAGCGCGACGGGCGCACCCAGCCGTCGTCCGATGAAGAAGAACGCATCGCCGTCGCCGTGCTCCTCGGCCGCCAGCCGGACCTGCCCTTCGGCATCCAGCACCTGCTGGACAGCACCCGGAAGCCCGCGGAGATCCGACAGCAACTCCTGAGCCTCGGCCGAAGATATCGTCCCTCGCTTTCGACTCACGTGAACCGCTACCAACGCCAGCGTCGCCACCTGTGAACAGAACGTCTTCGTCGCTGCGACGCCGATCTCCGGGCCGGCGCGGATGAACACCGTATCGTCGACCTCCCGCGTCACCGTGCTTCCCAGCGTGTTCGTCACTGCGAGGGTCCGTGCGCCGGCGCGCTTCGCTCGCTTGAGCGCTGACAGCGTGTCTGCCGTCTCGCCGCTTTGAGTCACGGCCACGACGAGCGTCCGCCACGGGTCGCGCCCACCAGTAAACTCGTACTCCGAGGCGATCTCCGCGGAGGCCCGCACGTCGGCGTACTCCTCGAACAGTTTTGCAGCATAGAGCCCCGCGTGATACGACGTCCCGCAGGCGATGAACTGGACCTCCTCCAGCGAATTCAGGTATTCCGCGGGGAGATCGAGTTCCAGATCGACTTGACCTTTCATCTCGTCGATTCGGCCGGAAATCGCCTGCCGGAGCGCCGTGGGCTGCTCGTGGATCTCCTTGAGCATGTAGTGCTCGTAGCCGCCCTTTTCGGCCGCTTCGGGGTCCCAGTCGACTTCCTGTACCTCCCGGGAGACCTCTTTCCCGTCGGCGTAGGTCGTCGCCCCGTCTTCAGTGAGGTGGATGATGTCTCCTTCCTCGGGATAGCTCACCTGCCGCGTGTGTTCGACGAACGCCGGCACGTCGCTCGCGAGGAACGTCCCGTGGTCGGCGACCCCGAGGACCAGCGGATTTCCGCTCCGGGTGGCGACGATGCCGTCGCGCCCCGCGACCACGACGCCGAGCGCGTAGTTACCCTCCAATCGGTCGACGACGCTCGACACGACGTCGACGAGATCGCGGTCGGACGCCAGTTCCTCCTCGACGAGGTGCGGGACGACCTCGGTGTCGGTGTCGCTCGTGAACTCGTGGCCGCGCGACTCCAACTCCGCGCGCAGCGCGTCGTAGTTCTCGATGATCCCGTTGTGGACGACCGCGACGTCGCCTGACTCGTCCGTGTGCGGGTGCGCGTTCGCGTCGGTCGGCTCGCCGTGCGTCGACCAGCGCGTGTGGCCGATCCCGGTCGTCGCAGTCGAGCTCTCGGGGAGAACTGCCTCCAGCGCTGACAGTTCGCCCTTCTTCTTGTAGACGTTCAAGCGATCGCCGCCGAGGGCGATCCCCGCGGAGTCGTAGCCGCGGTATTCGAGATTCGAGAGGCCCTTCCTGAGGATCGGAAGCGCGTCGTCGTGGCCGACGTAGCCGATGATCCCACACATACTATCCCCTCCGGACGATCGCGCCGGTCTCGATGCGGCCGCTCACGTCGCACCCTGCTTCGACCGTCGTGTGATTCCCGAGAACGGTCCCGGGCGAGAGCGTGACGCCGCCGCCGACGGATCCGTTGTCGCCGACGACGCCGCCGAGCCGGACGTCTTCGTGGATGTCGCTGCCAACTACGACGTCTGCCTCGCCGCCCTCGACCGTCGTGTTCGGGCCGATTGAAGCGTTCTCGCCGACGACGCAGTCGCGGACGACCGCGCCGTCGCCGATCGTCGCGTCCGCGAACACGACCGCGTTGGCGACGACCGCGTTCGATCCGACCTCTACGTTGTCGCCGAGCGACGTCCCCGGTAACACCGTCGCGCCCGGTCTGACGCGGACGTCCGAGCCGAGCGAGGTCCGGTCGACGACCGTCGCCCGCTCGTGGACGGCTGCGGTCGACGACACATCGCGAGCGGAGTCGCTTCCGCCGGATCGATCGAGCACCCGATTGTTCACCGAAAGGATGTCCCAGTGGTACGAGACGTCGAGCCAGAGCCCGTCGAAGGGCACGGCCCGGAGCCCGTCGCGGTATTCGCGGAGCACCGCCGTAACCGCCAGTTCTCCCTCCGCCTCGGCGGCGCGGAGGTCGTCGAAGATCGCTTCGCCCAGACCGTAGACGCCTGCGTTGATGTAATCGGTCGTGACCGTGTACGCAGGCGGTTTCTCCTCGATCGACCGAACCGTTCGGCCGTCGAGTTCGACGACGCCGTAGTTTTCGGGTCTGGGGTGTCGCGTCACGGCCATCACGGGGTCGCGGCTCTCACGCCGCGCGTCCATCACGGCGGAGATCGCGCTCGGTTCGACGATCCGGTCGCCGTTGAGCGCGATGAAGTCCCCCTCGATCGCTGATTCGGCTTGCAACAGCGCGTGGCCGGTCCCGAGTTGGGTCTCCTGGACGGCGTACTCGATGTCGACGCCCCAGTCGTCGCCGTCGCCGAAGTAGCTCTGGATGCGCTCGCGCTTGTAGCCGACGACGAAGACGAACTCGTCGATGCCGGCGTCGCGGGCGGCCTCCAGGACGTGTTCGAGGAGCGGCCGATTCGAGATCGGAAGCATCGGCTTCGGCCGCGTCCGGGTCAGCGGCCTGAGCCGCGTTCCCTCGCCGGCCGCGAGTACGACTGCCTTCATACTGACTTCCTCGCGGTGGACGGTGTTCAATATTTTGTGTCGAACGTTCGTGAGAGATCAATTCGGTCCGAGCATCTCTCGAACTGTCCCTTCGACCGTGTACTCCGTCTCGAATCCGAGCCGATCGCGTGCGGTCGCCGTGTCGACGGGGAAATCCGGTCCCGTGGGCTGGCTGTCTCGGGGATCCTCGACGAGTTCGATCTCCGGTTCGTAGCCGCGCTCTTCCAGACAGACGCGCTGGACGGTCTCGGCCACGTCGATGACGTTCAACTGCTCGCCGCTCGCGAGTGGGATGTCGGTCGCTCCAATTTCGGCATCCTCGCTTTCAATCAGTGTGTCCAACGAGCGGCGATACGCGCGGGCGACGTCGTTCACGTGGATGAAATCGAACGTCTGTGTTCCGGGACGGTGGATTTCCAATGGCTTCGACTCCCGCGCCCGACGGACGAAGATGTTGATCACCGTCTCCTTGCCGACCGTGGTCCCCGCGAACTCGTGGGTCCCGTAGAGGTTGGCCGTGAGAAAGAGATGAGCCGGGAAGGCGTCGGCAGCGAGGTCGTGAATATCGTCCTCGTTCAGTTTCTTCGTCAGTCCGTAGAGGCTCACGGGATCACGGGGATGCCCCGCATCGATCGGAAAGTCGACCGGTTCGCCGATAACGGCCATACTCGACGCAAACGCCAGCGGAATCTCCTCCCTTCGACAGTACCACGCGATGTTCTCGGTCCCTTGGACGTTGACCTCGAACGCGCGGTCCGGATCGGACTCACAGTCGGGGATGCCGCTGATCGCCGCCAGATGGCAGACGGCGTCGACATCCGAGAGCGTGCGCCGGAGCCGATCGGCGTCGCGGATGTCGCACTCCACGAACTCGGACTCTGGAAACTCGGCGACCTGATGGCCCGACAGGTCGTCGATCGCGACGACCTCGGCGCCGGCGTCCAGCAGTTCGGAGACGACCCGCGAGCCGATGTAGCCGCCGGCACCGGTCACGGCGACGCGCCGATCGGTGAGCATACCCGAAATTCTCGACTGGGGGACATACCTCCTTCGGGACGTGGTTCGCTATCCCGACGCGACCGCGTAGAGGAATCCGAATCCGACGGCCGCGGTCAGAACGAGTGCGAACAGTCCCCGTTTCGCGGCCTGGCTCGACTTGCGGACGACGGCTCCGTACGCGTAGCCCGGGAGTCCGTGAAACAGCAACTGGGAGAGGAAGGCACCCTCTTCGCCGCCCGAATCGTCGATGAGTTCGTCCAGGGCGCGCTTGGAGTATCCCTGCCAGAACGCCCGCGTTACGAGCCACTTCGGGTCTGTCCGGAAGTCGAATACTTTGTGCTCGACGACTGCGTCGGGATTGTACCAGACGCGTTCGCCGAAGGCGTCGTGCATCCGCGCGGACAGCTCCGTCTCCTCGCCCTGGATCTGCCTGTCGCCGTGGCGGCCGAGCTCGGACTCGAAGCCGCCGATCTCCTCGAACACCTCCCGCTTGAAGGAGATGTTCGATCCGAAGGTGTTCCGGACCTCGCACTCCTCTTCGGGGAATCCGCGGTGTGTCACCCCGACGAGCCAGTAGAACTCCGGCGGGAGGAACGTCGGTTCGCCCGCGACCCACTGCGGCGCCATCCGGCCGCCCGCCGCCATCGCGTCCCGTCGCTCGTAGGTCTCAACGAGCTTCTCGACCCAGTCCGGTCGAGCGACTGCGTCGTCGTCGAGAAACGCGATCACGTCTCCGGTGCTCTCTTCGATTCCGGCGTTTCGGCTCCGCGAGAGGCCGAGGTTCGTCTCGTTGCGGTGGATTCGAACTCCCTCGACGTCGCCGTAGTCGTCGCGGACGCGCCGGTGTAGCGTCTCGCTCCCGTCGACGACGACGACTGCCTCGACGTCGTCGTAGCTCTGCTCAAGCACGCTCTCGACCGCGTCGCGAAGGTGGCCGTAGAGATCGGGATCGTACGCACAGATGACGACGGAGACGCGCATCGGCGGAAAATGCCGACTGTCCGTGAAATACTTTGTAGTTCGGTCCTTCGACGGACGCTCGATCGTATCGTTGCCTGCCTCCGATCGACGCCGTTTACTCGGATTCGACGTCCCGGACCACCACTTCACCGGGCGTGGTCGTCGCTCCCGACGCCAGTTTCACGCCCGCGTTCAGACTCGTGTTGATGCCCGTCTTCGCCCGGTCGCCGAGCACGACGCCCAGCTTCCGCCGACCCGTGTCCACGCGTTCGCCCTTCACGGTCATCTTCACCGAGGTATCGTCGTGGCGCAGGTTCGCCACCTTCGTTCCGGCGCCGAGGTTCACGTCCCGTCCGAGGACCGAGTCGCCGACGTACGACAGATGCGGGACCGCCGCGTCTTCCATCAGAATCGAGTTCTTGACTTCGACGCCGTGTCCGATTTTTCCATTCGGGCCGACGACCGTCGCCTCGCGGACGTACGCGTTCGGGCCCACTTCGGCGCCGGATTTCACGACCGCGGGGCCCTCGATGGTCACACCGTCGCGAACTGTCGCCCCTTCCTCGACGACGACGTCGCCGTCGACGGTCGCGCCGGCTGCGACGTCTCCGTCGATCTCGCACTCGATGTCCTCCAAAAGGAGTTCGTTCGCCCGCAGCAGCTCCCAGGGTCGCCCCACGTCGAGCCAGCGGCCGTCGTACTCCACGACGGAGATCTCGCGGTCGTCCGCCAGCAGCAACTCCAGCGTCTCCGTGATCTCGTACTCGCCGCGCTCGCTCTCTCCCGTCCGGTCGATGTACTCGAACACCTCCGGCTCGAAGGCGTAACAGCCGACGTTCGCGAGGTTCGTCGGCGGCTCCGACGGTTTCTCGACGATGGCTTCCAGGTCGCCGTCGGCGCCGACCGAGACGACGCCGTACGAACTCGGGTCCGACACCGCAGTCGTCGCGATGGCGTATCCGTCGGCGGCGGCGAGCGCCTCGGCGAGCCCGGGGTCGACGAGGACGTCCCCGTTGAGGACGACGAAGCGATCGTCGACGACAGAGCGGGCCTGCGCGATGGCGTGCGCCGTCCCCCTCGGGTTCTCCTGGTCGACGTAGCTGATCGGAATCCCCCGATACTCGGCTCCGAGCGCGTCGCTCACGTCCTCGCCCCGGTAGCCGACCACGACGACGAACTCCTCGACGACGTCGGCGCAGGCGTCGAAGACGTGTTCGAGGAGCGGTCGGCCGGCCGCCGGGAGCAGCGGCTTGGGTCTGTCGTCCGTCAGCGGCCGCATTCGCGTTCCCTGTCCGGCCGCGAGTACGACTCCGTACATGCTGTATCGGGTCGACTCCCCGGCGGGCCATAGTCACTGCGGTCGGTGCGTGGCCTCCGCCTCAGTCGGACGCTCTTTCGACCAGTTCCTTCGCTTCCGCGAACAGCGCGTCGGCGTCGTCTTCGTCGCGGGCTTCGGCAGTCAGTCGGACGAGCGGTTCGGTCCCGCTCGCGCGCACGAGGAACCACCCCCGGTCGGTGTCGATCCGGACGCCGTCGAGCGTCTGCACCTCCGCGTACTCCTCGTCGGCGATCCCCCGCACTCGGTCCATCACCGCGCCCTTGCGTTCGGTGCGGACGGCGTCCCGGCGGATCGGATACTGCGGAAGTTCGTCGACGAGCGCCGACAGCGGTCCGTCGTCGGCGACGACGGCGGCGAGCCGACACGCCGCGAGCGGGCCGTCCGGACAGAGCGTCTCGTCGGGCCAGATCCACGCGCCGCTCGGCTCGCCGCCGAAGACGACCCCCGACTCGGCGGCGCGCTCGGCCACGAAGACGTCGCCGACGGGCGTGTAGACGACGTCGCCGCCCCGTTCGGAGACGGCGTCGGCGACCGCGAGGGAGGTGTCGACCGGAACGGCCACGCGGTCGCCCTCGCCGACCTCCCGGCGTCCGAAGAGCGCGAGCAGGGCGTCGCCGCCGACGAAGGCTCCCTCCTCGTCGACGGCCAGCATCCGGTCGGCGTCGCCGTCGTGGAGGATCCCGAGGTCGGCGTCGATCGACTCGACGAGCACCCGCGCAGTCGCGCAGTTTTCCGCCGTGGGCTCGCTCGGCCGTCCCGGAAAGCCGCCGTCGCGCTGGCCGTTGAGCGTCTCGATGTCGCAGCCGACGGCGTCGAGGACGTCGGCCGTGACGCGGCCGGTCCCGTTGCCGACGTCGACGACGACCGAGAGCTCGTCGATGGGCGCGTCGGTCAGGGCCTCCCGGAGCACTGCGGCGTGGCGCTCACGGGCGTCGCTCGCGGCGGTCCGCTCGCCGACGCCGTCCCAGTCCGCGAGGTCGAACGCCTCCCTCTCGACCGCTTCGGCGATCTCCCGCTTCTTCCTCTCGTCGAACGCCTGCCCGCTGGGCGACCAGAGCTTGATCCCGTTGTCCTCGGGGGGATTGTGCGAGGCCGTGATCGCGACGCCAGCGTCCGCGTCGACCTCGCCCACGTAGCGGGCGATAGTGGGCGTCGGCTCGACGCCGACGTCGATCGCGTCGCCGCCGCACTCGGTCACGCCCGCGACGAGCGCGCGTTCGAGCATCCGGCCGCTCTCGCGGACGTCGCGGCCGACGACGACCCGTTCGTATCCCGTCGAGGCGAGCGCCCGGCCGACGCTGAGCGCCAACTCGGCGGTGACTTCCGACCCGACGCGCCCGCGGATGCCGCTGGTCCCGAACATCGTTCGTCCGTACGCGAAAGCGGGAGAAAAATCCAGGTAGTGGGCGACTGGAACGCGCCGGCCGTGTCGCTTTCGGAACCACTTTTATGCGTCCCCGACGCAGTCCCGACGATGGATTACGACGACGTCTGCGTCCTCGTGCCCACCTACAACGAGGCCGAGACGATCGGCGAGGTAGTCGCGGACTTCCGGAGCGCGGGCTTCGACGACGTCCTCGTCGTCGACGGCGGCTCCGAGGACGGCACCGACGACATCGCCGACGAGCACGGCGCGCGCGTCGTCTACCAGTCCGGATCGGGCAAGGGCCAGGCCGTCCGCGAGGGCGTCCGCGAGCACGTCGACCGCGAGTACGTGCTGATGCTCGACGGCGACGCGACGTACCGCGTCGAGGACGCCGAGACGATGCTGAAACCGCTCCTGGAGGGCGACGCGGAACACGTCATCGGCAACCGCTTCGCGGACCTCCGCGCGGGCGCGATGACCCAATTCAATCAGGTCGGCAACCGCATCATCAACCGCGGGTTCTCGATCGTCCACGGGGAGAGCTACGGCGACATCCTCTCGGGCTACCGCGCGTTCACCCGCGAGTCGTTCCTGCAAATGACGCTCTCGTCGGACGGCTTCGGCGTCGAGACCGAGATGGCCGTCGAGTGCGCAAAGCGGAACGTCCCGACCGCGGTCGTCCCGATCACGTATCTCCCTCGCCCCTCCGGATCGGACACGAACCTCAGACCGATCCGCGACGGCGGGATCATCTTCCTGGAACTGTACCGCCGCGCGAAGACCAACAATCCGCTCTTCTACTTCGGGAGCCTGGGCGTCCTTTCGACTGTCACCGGCCTCGTCATCGCCGCGTACGTCCTCGTCGACTGGCTCACTCGCGACGTCTCCCACGAGGTGCTCGCTGTCGTCGCGGGCTTCGGGATCATCGTCGGCGTCCAACTGCTGATGTTCGGCGTCCTCGCGGACCTGATTCTCACGCTCCACCGCGAGACGCTACAGGAGATCGACCGGCTCGACGAGTCGCGGGATCGGAATTAGAAGGGTAGCAGGGCCCGCAACTGGGAGAAGAGCCCGCCGCCGGAGGCCCGATACTCCTCGAGGACGGGGTGGAGGGCGTCTAAGAACTCCCGCTCGCTCTCGAACTGGCTCTGTCCGACAGCCGCGAGGGCCTCCGAGAGCGCGACCGTGTTGTCGTTGGCGTCGTACGGGATCGCGGGGTCGCCGAGCGCCCGGACGATCTCGTCGGACGTCGCCGGGAACGTGAGATTCGCCTCCGAGAGATAGGGGTCGAGCGCCGCGATACCGAACTCCAGGGATTCGGGTTCGTCGTCGCCCTGTTGCGGTGGTCTGACAGCCATCGCCGAGCGATAGGACCGCGGGGGTGGAAAAACCCCCGGGTCCGGACGGGCCGAGGGAGTCCGCAGGGTTTTGTGTGTGCTCCGCCTCACTCACACGACGATGACGGAGTACACCACGGTCTCGATCCCGAAGGACCTCGCCGAGCGCGTCGACGACACCATCGAGGGGACGAGCTTTTCGAGCACCAGCGACCTCGTGCGGTTCCTGCTCCGGAGCATCGTGATCCAGTACCAGCGCGAGGGCGAACTCACCGAGGCCGAGTTCGAGGACATCGCCGCCCAGCTCGCCGACCTGGGCTATCTGGACCGCTGACCCGGCCCGAAATCGCCGCAGGCTACTCGCCCGCGAGCGACTCCCGCGGGGGGTCGGCGCCCACCACGTCGAGATCGAGCCGCCGGTCGTTGCGGTCGAAGGCCGCACACGAGGATTCCTCCCAGGGCGGGACGGCGACGAGCAGCGCCGCCGCGAAGGTGTCCTCTCGCGTCGCCGCCAGCGGCCCCTGCGGGTGGGAGACGAACCGCGCCCGGCCGCGGCCGGCGGGCGTGCCGAGGTCCATCCCGAACACGGCCGACACCGACTCGCTCGTCTCGGGGAAGTAAAAGTGCGTCAACACCGACGTGTCGGCGCCGAGCCCGAGGTCCGCCTCGAACTCGCCGGCCGGCGTCGACGCGAGCACGACGCTGACCGGCGTCGGCTCCTCCGCCTCTGCCATCTCCAAGAGCGCATCGAGGAGCCCGCGGGTGATGTAGACCACGCCAATCCAAACGACGCGCGGGCCCAAAATCCCGTCGGCATTCCCTCGACGGCGCCCGCTCGGCCCCTACGATAACAGCTCGCGAAGCATCTGCCCGTAGGCGCCCGGCATATTCCGCCGGGCGTCGTCGAGCGCCTCACGCAGCGTCGCCGCCGCGTCGGTCGTCACGCCCGCGCCGTGACCGACGAGGACGCGCTCCGGATCGTGGCCCCTGAGCGCACGCCGCGGCGGCAGCGGTCGCAGGACGGGATGGATGCCGAGCCGCTCGCCGGGCGCACAGAAGAACGAGGCCGTTCCGACGGCCTCCGGAACGAGGAGCGTCCCGTCTTCGGGGTGGACGAAGCCGACCTCCTGCCACCGCGGGAGGCTGGAGTCTCGGACTTTGAACGTCTCGATCCCGGAGTCGCCGAGTTCGCCGTCGTAGCGCTTCACCGGTGCGTCGAGCTCCCGTTCGACGCCGGACATCCAGCGCGGGAGATACACCGGGACCTCGTGGCGCGTCGCCACCGCTGCGGCGTCGCGCTTGTGGCGGTCGAGCCCGAGGGCGACGCCGACGACGTCGCCGAACTCGGCCAACAGGTCGTCGAGGTCGGGCGCGTCGACCGGATCGACAACCCAGACGCCGCCGTCGTCGCCGACGAGCGCGTGGCTGGCGCGCTGCATCTCTTCGTCGGGATACGCGATCCAGCCGACGCCGCGGTCCCAGCGGTCGATCTCTCGGTAGCCGTCTGTGTCGCCGCCCTTCATCGGCATACCTCCTCTCGGGGCGCGAGCGGGATAAACACAGCCGTCCCCGGCACTGACGGAGCGATCCCCAGTGGCCGGAAATCACGGGTACATTTATTATTAATTATCCTAAATGTTCGAACGTAGGTGACGCAAATGTACGAACCGTACGGCGGACTCGGCGGCTCGCGCGACCGATCGGGGAACGGCGAGTCCACCGTGCGGTCGGATACGGTGGGCGCCGTCACGCACTACGCCTGCAGCCTGGTCGGCCTCGCGGTCGTCGGGGTAATGGGCGCGTTCCTGTATCCCGAACTGATCGGAGTGACCCAGTCGTTCCACCTGCTTTCTTCGACCGCCATCGCCTTCGTCCTGCTGTTGGCGTGGCTGCTGGCCTGGCTGGGGATCGAGGTCGTCTGGGCGTGGCGCGGCGAACGGCTCTGGTCATCCCGGTGACCGTTCGTCGTTCTGCGACGCTCGCTCTTTTTCGACCGTGTCAACCTCGAAAGACGGACGCTTCGCTGCGTCGTTGTGGTCCGTCAGAAGTGGGTCGGGGCGGATTCGAACCGCGCGAGACTCACGCCGCTCGTCTCGCTGGGCCCGAATCGCCCGCTCGAAAACCGAACCCCGCTCGCTGTCGCTCGCGGGTTCGTATGGGTCGGGGCGGATTCGAACCGCCGACCTTCGCCGTGTGAAGGCGACGTCATAACCGGACTAGACCACCGACCCGCGCGTCGATTCTTCCGCGTGGCCGGACTTAAGCGTTCTTCTTCGGCCCCTCCCCTCAGTACGACGGCGACTCCTCGGGCACGCCGTCCCGGGCGTTGACCAGCCGTCCGAACACGAACAGCGCGTCCGAGAGCCGATTGAGGTAGCGGATCGCCTCCTCGTTCACGGGCTCGTCGGCCGCGAGCGCGACGGCGCGGCGCTCGGCGCGGCGGACGACCGCCCGCGCGTGGTGGAGTGCCGCGCCCGACTCGCTCCCGCCGGGCAGGATGAACGACGTCAGGGGTTCGAGTTCCTCGTCGGCCTCGTCGATGGCGTCCTCCAGCTCCTCGACGTGCTCGGCGGTCACGACCGGGTCGTCCTCCTCGGGAGTGGGGTTCGCGAAGTCCGCCTGGACGATGTGGAGGTGGTTCTGCACCCGTTCGAGCGTCTCGTCGACGTCGTCGTAGCCGGTGGGCCGCGCGGTGCCGATCACCGCGTTGGCCTCGTCGACGGTGCCGTAGGCCTCGATCCGGGCGCTGGTCTTCGAGACTCGCGACATGTCCCGCAGGTCGGTCATCCCCTCGTCGCCGCGGCCGGTGTAGATCTTCATCGGTTCGCGAGGGTCGTCTCGACGTACTCGATGATGTTCTCGCTCTCGCACATCGTGACGCCGCGTGCGTCGTCGATCAGGACGGGCACGGCGCGCTGGCCGCTCACGCGCTTCACCTCGTTCCGCTTCGAGTGGAGCCCCTCGACCCACTCGGTCTCGTAGTCGATCCCGTGGTCTTCGAGCGCGTCGTGGACCGCCTCACAGTACGGACAGCCGTCGAGCGCGTACAGCGTGATGCCCATATCCTCCCCTTGGACGCCGGCACAAAGAGCGTTGCTCGTGCGTCGCCGCCGGGAGCGACGCCCCCGCGACTCAAGTGCCCGCGCCCGCAACGTCGACTATGAGCGTGACGGGCGCCTGTCAGGTGTGCGAACAGCGCGAGGCCGAGTACGCGTGCCACCGCTGTGGCGCGGCCGTCTGTTCGGTCCACTTCGACCAGGACCGCGGCGTCTGCGTCCACTGCGCCGATCCGGAGGGCCGCGACGACGTGTTCGCCGAGGGCGACGGGGACGTGCCCGAGTTCCGGTGATCAATGCGCAGCACAGAACACCGCATCAGCCTTCGCGGTACTGATTCAGCCGCTGCTTCAGCCGCTTGGCCGCGTTTCCGGCGGCCGTCGCGAACGCCTCGCCCCCGTCCTCGCCGGCGAAGATGATCCCCCGCGAGGAGTTCACCAGGCCGACGCCGTCCGCCAGCCCGTGTTTCACGGCCGCCTCCGCGTCGCCGCCCTGCGCGCCGATCCCCGGCACGAGGAACGGGAGGTCGGGGACCTGTTTGCGGATCGATTCCAGTTCCTCGGGCGCGGTCGCGCCCACGACGAGGCCGACGTTGCCGTGTTCGTTCCACAGGTCCGCGAGCGCCGCGACCCGCTCGTAGACGGCCTCGCCGGAGGCGAGTTCGAGGTCCTGGAGGTCGGCGCCGCCGGGATTCGAGGTCCGACAGAGCACGAAGATTCCCTTGTCTTCCCGATCCAGAAACGGCTGGAGGGAGTCTCGGCCCATATACGGATTCACGGTGATGGCGTCGACCTCGTCGAGCAGTTTCGCGTACTGTCGGGTCGTGTTGCCGATGTCGGCCCGTTTCGCGTCGAGCAGGACGGGCACGTCCTTGCCGTGGGCGTACGCGACCGTCTCGCGGAGCGCGCGCCAGCCCTCCGCGTCCTCGTAGAACGCCGCGTTCGGCTTGTAGCAGGCGGCGTGTTCGTGCGTCGCGTCGATGATCCGGCGGTTGAACGCCCACTGCGGGAGGTCCTTTTCGGTCAGGTGCTCGGGGAGCCGCGAGCGGTCGGCGTCCAGTCCCACGGAGACGACGCTGTCGATCCGCTCGATCCGGTCGGCGAGGCGCTGGAAGAACGGCGCGGTCATACTCGGACCTTTCCTCGGGGGGACGAGTAGGTTTCCCTTCGGCTCCCCCTCGGAGGGCCGGAACCGGAAACCGTTAGGGCCGTCCCCCGGAACGAGGGCCTATGACCGACGCCGACGACGCTTCCGATGCCGACCCCGAATCGCTCGCCGAGCGCGTCCGCGCGGGCGACCTCCGGCTCCACGAGCTCGACGACCACGCCGACGCCGACGCGGCGGCCGCGGCGCGCCGGCTGGTCGTCGAGGGCGAGACCGACGCGTCGCTGGAGTCGATCGGCAACTACGGCTTCCCCGCCGAGCGCGCGGAGTCGAACATCGAGAACATGCTCGGGACCGTCCAGGTCCCGGTCGGCGTCGCCGGCCCCGTCGACGTGAACGGCGGCGCGGCCGACGGCGAGGCGTACCTCCCGCTGGCGACGACCGAGGGCGCCCTCCTGGCGAGCGTCAACCGCGGCTGTTCGGTCCTCTCCCGAGCGGGCGGCGCGAACGCGCGCGTCCTCAAATCCGGAATGACCCGCGCGCCGGTCTTCCGCGTCACCGACGTCGTCGAGGCCGAGGCGCTGGTCTCGTGGGTCCGGGACAACACCGATCGACTGGCAGAGGCCGCCGAGTCGACGACGAGCCACGGCGAGGTCCTGGACGTGACGCCGTACGTCGTCGGCAACTCCGTCTACCTCCGCTTCCGCTACGACACCAAGGACGCGATGGGGATGAATATGGCCACGATCGCGACCGAGGCCGCCTGCGACGTCGTCGAATCGGAGACCGCGGCCGAACTCGTCGCGCTCTCGGGGAACCTCTGCACCGACAAGAAGCCCGCCGCGATCAACGCGGTCGAGGGCCGCGGCCGGACCGTCACCGCGGACGTGACCATCCCCCGCGAGGTCGTCGAAGAGCGACTCCACACGACCCCTGGCGACATCGCCGAACTGAACACGCGAAAGAACCTCGTCGGCTCCGCGAAGGCCGGCAGCCTCGGCTTCAACGCCCACGTCGCGAACGTCGTCGCCGCGATGTTCCTCGCGACCGGCCAGGACGAGGCCCAGGTCGTCGAGGGCGCCAACGCCATCACCACTGCCGAGGAGCGCGACGGCGACCTCTACCTCTCGGTGTCGCTGGCGTCGCTCGAAGTCGGCACCGTCGGCGGCGGCACCAAGCTCCCCACCCAGTCGGAGGCGCTGGACGTGCTGGGGATTCGGGGCGGCGGCGACCCGGCGGGCTCGAACGCCGACGCGCTCGCCGAGTATATCGCGGTCGGCGCGCTCGCCGGGGAACTCTCGCTGCTCTCGGCGCTCGCCTCGCGACACCTCTCCAGCGCGCACGCCGAACTCGGCCGATAGCGGCGCCGGCCCCGAACGCGCCTCACTCGCCGAACGGGTCGACGAGAAGCAGCGTTCCGACGCCGACCAGACCCGCGCCGACAAGCAGGAGCGGCTGTTCCGACAGCCCGGCCGCGGTAGCGCCTCCGTTCTGTCCGACCGCCAGTCCCAGCGACAGCAGTAGCCACCCCAGTCCGGACAGCGAGAAGCCGACGCCCCGGCGGCGCTGGCCCTGGATCACCGCCGCCCCGCCGAGCAGCGTGTGACCGGCCAGGAACGCCCCGCCGGCGACGACCAGGCGGCCGGTGAGGGCCGCCGCGGCCCCGCCGGCGAAACACGCGACGACGACGAGGCGGACCGCGGTGCCGGCGAGCCCCGAGCCGCCGGATGGATCGCCCGCCATCCTCACAGGAGCCGGTAGGTCCCGCGGGACTCCGAGGCCTCGCCGCGGCGGGTGAGCTTCTCCAGCAGATCGCGGGCCGCTTCGGCGGGCACGCCCCGCTCTGCGGCGTAATCTGCGACGTCGTCGGCCGTCGGCGACTCCAGGGTCCGAAGCGCCTCGCGGACGATCTCCGGTCGACTCGGGCTCGATCCGGCCTGCCCCGCGGACGCCCGCTCGCCCGCGGCGTCGATCTCGTCGGCGTCGAGGCCCGATCCCTCGATGTACTCCCTGTCGTCGACGCCGCGCTCGTCGAGGTCGCGCTCCATCTCCGCGACGTGGGCCGTCTCCGCGAACGCCTCGCTGTTGCCGCCGCGCTTGGCCAAGAGCGCCGAGCGGGCCTGCCTGGCGGCCTCCCTGTCTTCGTCCTCGACGAACCGCCGGAGCTTCTCCGTCCGGTGGGTCCGCCCGCACTGGGGACACGTGGCGGTCTCGGCGGCCCGCGGGTCCTTCAGGAGCCAGAGGTGCTCGCAGTCGGTGCAGCCGACGACGGCGTACATACCTCCGCTTCCGCGCGACCGGATTTGAACCTTCGGCTGTGCGATCTGGTGACCGCGGAGCGCCTCGGTGCGGGACGCCGATGGTGATCCCGGACGGCGCCGATTCCACGTCGGCAAGTCGGTCTCTGCTTCCGCTCGCCCGATCGAAAACGGAGCTACTCGACGTCGGGCGCCGTCTCGTCGGTCCGGCCGGGAAGCTCCAGTTCGATTTCGAGTTCGGGCTCGCCGACTCCCTCGAAGTCGATCTCCAGTTCGACGGGCTCGCCGAACGCGAAGGGCAGCTCCCACTCGTCGGTCGCGATCGTCAGTTCGTCGCCGTCGCGGAGCTGTTCGCCGAGTTCGACCAGGAACCGACCGGCCTCCTCGGCGTCGAGTCGGTACGACTCCTCGAAGTCCCGTCCGGTCCTGATCGTCGTACGCTCGGATTCCGCGTCGGTGTCGGCTTCGTGGTCCGAGTCGGGCTCGCTCTCCGCGTCGGCGTCGCCGTCGATGTGTGGCTCGGTCATCGTCGCTACCGGGGAACCTCGACTGTCAGGTCGCTCGCGATCCACCCCTCCGTGTTCCCCGATTCGAGGAAGACCGACCGACCGGGACGGCTCTCGCAGACGGTGATCTCGGGACCTCGGTTCGACTCCGACCGCGACGTCGGCTCGACGTGCGAAGGAATACCAGCGGCCATCGATTTCGTTTAGGCCGGCCTAAATCAAAAAGGATGCGGTTCGGGGTCGGGCTCGCCGCTAAGAGGCGGGGGTTACGCCAGGTCGTGGATGTTCTCGACCACGGCCTCGGCGAACTCCGAGGTCGCGAGCTTGTTGCCGCCCTCGATCTGCCGTTCGAGGTCGTAGGTGACGTCGCCCTCGGAGATGGTCTTCTCGACGGCGTCGCGGATGAGCGTGCCGGCGTCCTTCCAGCCGATGTACTCGAACATCAGCCGGCCGGAGAGGATCATCGCGGTCGGATTGACCTTGTCCTCGCCCGCGTACTTGGGCGCGGAGCCGTGGACCGGCTCGGCCAGACAGAGGCCCTCGCCGAAGTTCGCGCCCGGCGCGATGCCGAGGCCGCCGATCTGCGCGCCGGCGGCGTCCGACATGTAGTCGCCGTTGAGGTTCATCGTCGCGATGACGTCGTACTCGTCGGTGCGAGTGAGGAGCTGCTGGAGCATGTTGTCGGCGATGCGGTCCTTGACGACCAGCTGGTCCTCGGGGGCCTCGCCGTCGTACTCCTCCCAGAGCTCGTCCTCGGTGATGGCGACGTCGCCGTACTCCTCTTCGGCGACCTCGTAGCCCCAGTCGCGGAACGCGCCCTCGGTGAACTTCATGATGTTGCCCTTGTGGACGAGCGTGACCGAGTCGCGGTCGTTCTCCAGGGCGTACTCGATGGCCTCGCGGACGAGGCGCTTCGTGCCGAACTCCGTGATGGGCTTGATGCCGATGCCGACGGGGCCGTCGTGGATGACGTCGTCTTCGCCCATCTCGTCTTCGACGAACTCGCGCACCTGCTCTACCTCGTCGGTGCCGGCCTCCCACTCGATGCCGGCGTAGACGTCTTCGGTGTTCTCCCGGAAGGTCACCATATCCATCTTCTCGGGGTTCTTGACGGGCGAGGGGACGCCGTCGATGTGGTAGGTCGGGCGGACGTTCGCGTAGAGGTCGAGCTTCTGCCGGAGCGCGACGTTCAGCGAGCGGTAGCCGGCGCCGACGGGGGTCGTGAGCGGGCCCTTGATGGCGACGCGGTGCTCCTTGATGGCCTGCACCGTGTCGTCGGGGAGGTTCTCGCCGTACTTCTCGCGGGCGGACTCGCCGGCGTAGAGGCGCATCCACTCGACCGAGCGGCCCGTGGCCTCCGCGGCGGCGTCGAGTACCTTCTGTGCCGCGGGTCCGACGTCCGTTCCGATTCCGTCGCCGTGAATGATCGGGATGATCGGCGTCTCGGGGACGTCCAACTCCCCGGTCTCGGCGTCGGCGAGCGTGATCTTCTCCCCCGCGTCGGGGACTTCGACCTTGTCGTAGCTCATAAACATCCGGCACTTTCCGTACCGAGCCTAAATTACTGCCGTTATCGTTCCGACTTGCCCGTCCGATTTCGCAATTTCTGCCGCGGTGAGCGGTCGTTCTACTGTTCCCACCGATATATTCGGATGTCGTTTTCGTATGGATGTTCGGACCGGTCGCAACGGCGGGACGGGTTCTTGTGTCCGGACCGCTTCCGGTCGCATACGATGTCAACGGATACGACAGACCCGGACAGCGCGGCCGAAGGCGACGTGATCACGATCTACTCGGACTACGTCTGCCCGTTCTGCTACCTGGGCCGCCGATCGCTCGACGCCTACCAGGCCGACCGCGACGCGGAACTGGAGATCGACTGGCACCCCTTCGACCTCCGGTCGGGCAAGCGCAACCCCGACGGGACGATCGACCACGAGGCCGACGACGGCAAGGACGACGCCTACTACGAGCAGGCCAAGGAGAACGTCCGCCGGCTCCAAGAGCAGTACGGCGCCGACGAGATGGAACTGGACCTGGCGACCGAGGTCGACTCCCTGCCAGCGCAGGTCGTCTCCGTGGCCGTCCGCGAGGCCCACGACTACGAGACGTGGCTCGACTTCGACGAGGCCGTCTTCGCGGCGCTGTGGCACGAGGGCCGCGACATCGGCGCCGAGGACGTGCTGGTCGATCTCGCGACCGACGTGGGCGTCGACGCCGACTTCGTCCGCGACGCGCTCGCCGACGAGGAGCGCCGCTCGGCGATCCGCGAGCAGTTCCGAGAGGCACAGCAGCGCGGCATCACGGGCGTTCCGACGTTCGTCTACGAGGGGTACGCCGCCCGCGGTGCGGTTCCGCCCGAGCAGCTCCGGCGGCTGGTCGAAGGCGAGTAAGGGAACCGATCGCTACTCGGCGGCTTCGGTCTCGTTCGGGTCGTCGGTCTCTGAGCCGCCGTCGGCGGCGACCGTCGCGGGGTCGTTCCCAGCCGGCGGCGCGTCGAGCCACTCTTCGGCCCACGCCTCGATCTCGTCGAAGACCGGACAGAGCGACCGGCCCTTCGGAGTCAGCGAGTAGAACGTCGCCACCGGCGCGTCCTCTTCGAGTCGCCGGTCGACGAAGCCCAACTCCTGGAGATCGTCGAGGACGCGCGAGAGCGTCCGCGAACTGGCGTCGGTCGAGCGCTTCAGCTCGTTGAACCGCTTTTCGCCCTCTTGGAGGTCGTGCAGGACGATCAGGCGCCACTGCGAGCCGATCTGTTCCAGCGAGTCGATCACAGAGCAGGGTTCGTCGTCGGATTCTGGGGACACGGGCGTCACCTGGTCACCCGTTCGTCCGCGAAGGTACAAACCCTTTCGCCTCTATAGTAGGTATCACAGCGATACCGGGTCGGCGGCGAAGCGTCGCCGCCCCTCGCCTCCACACTATGCAAACCACTGGAATCCACCACGTCACCGCCGTCGCAGGTGATCCGCAGACGAACCTCGCGTTCTACACCGAGGTCCTCGGCCTGCGGTTCGTCAAGCGAACGGTCAACTTCGACGACACGACGACGTACCACCTCTACTACGGCGACGAGACGGGCACGCCCGGCACGGCGCTCACGTTCTTCCCCTTCGACGGGGCCCACGCGGGCCGTCCGGGTCGCGGCCAGGCCGTCGCGACGGCCTTCGCCGTCCCCGAGGGGGGCCTCGACTACTGGGCAGACCGCCTCCGCGACTCGGACGCGACCGTCGGCGACCGCGAAACGCGGTTCGGCGCGGGCGTCCTCCCCTTCGAGGACCCCGACGGCCAGCCGCTCGAACTGGTCGAGGCCGACTCCCCGATCGAGCCCTGGTCGGAGGGCCCCGTCCCGGCCGAACACGGCATCCGCGGCTTCTTCGGCGTGACCCTCCACTCGGCGGAGCCCGAGGCGACGGGGAACGTCCTCGACGTGCTCGGACTCACGCGCGTCGGCTCCGAGATCGAGCCCGACGACGGCGCAGAGCGCGTGCGGTACGCCGCCGACGGCGACCGCGCGACGGTCGTCGACGTCCTCCACCGGGGGCCGCCGCGCGGCCGCCCCGGCGTCGGCACCGTCCACCACGTCGCGTTCCGCGCGGCCGACGAGGACGAACAGCTGGCCTGGCGGGAGGAACTGCAGGACGCGGGTCAGTTCGTGACGCCCCAGAAGGACCGCCAGTACTTCAAGTCGATCTACTTCCGCGAGCCGGGCGGGATACTCTTCGAGATCGCCACCGACGGGCCGGGGTTCACCGCCGACGAGTCGGTCGCGGAACTCGGGTCGGAACTCAAGCTCCCGCCGTGGCTCGACGACGAGCGCGGGCGGATCGAGGCGGCGCTGCCGCCGCTCGGAGAGCCCGGATCGATCGAGGGCGACGAGACCGAAAGACCGACGCCCGCGACGGACGGAGGTGACGGCGAATGAGCGGATCCGATCCCCACGCCGACCAGCCGATCCGGACCGCCGGCGTCGCGCCCGACGAGGCGGACGCGGCGGTCGTGCTCGTCCACGGCCGCGGCGCGCGCGCCGACGGGATGCTCCAGTTCGCCCAGGAGTTCGCCCGCGAGGGCGTCCACTACGTCGCGCCGCAGGCCCAGCGCGGCACGTGGTACCCGAACCGCTTCGTCGCGCCGATCGAGCAGAACCAACCCCATCTCGACTCCGCGCTCGCGCACGTCGGCCGCGCCGTCGACGAGGCCCGCTCGGGCGGGCTCCCGCCCGAGAAGGTGCTTCTGGTGGGCTTCTCGCAGGGGGCGTGTCTCGTCTCGGACTTCGTCGCCCGCGACCCGGAGCGCTACGGCGGGCTCGTCCTGCTCTCCGGTGGGCTCATCGGCGAGGAGGGCACCGACTTCGACTACGCGGGCGACGTCGACGGGATGCCGTTCTTCCTCGGCGTCAGCGACGACGATCCCCACATTCCGATGTCGCGGGCGGAAGCGACCGTCGAGGTGTTCGAGCGCCTCGGCGCCGACGTGCGCTTCGACCGCTACCACGGCCGCGGCCACGGCATCTTCGAAGAGGAGATCGAGTACCTCGGCGACCTGCTCTCCGAGGTCGCGGGCGCGTAGGTCCCCGACCGAACCGCAGCGTTCGGAACCTCTTTGGGCGCCTCGGCCGACTGTCCGGGTATGAGCGACAGCGACGGACTCGACGACGAGACGCTGGAGAAGTACCGCGAGGCGGGGAGCGTCCTCCGGCAGGTCCTCGACGAGGCCGCCGAGAAGGTCGAGCCCGGCGTCACCCACCTGGAGGTCGCCGAGTTCGCCGAGGAGCGGATCCGCGAGCTCGCCGACGGCTGTGCCTTCCCGGCCAACATCAGTGTCGACGAGGAGGCCTCTCACGCGACGCCCGGCCGCGACGACGACACCGAGTTCGGCGAGGAGCTGGTCTGTCTGGACTGCGGCGTCCACGTCGACGGCTACATCGCCGACGCGGCCGTGACGGTCGACCTCTCGGGCAACGCCGAACTCGTCGAGGCCGCCGAGGAGGCGCTCGACGCCGCGCTTGAGGCCGTAGGACCGGGCGTCCAGACCGGCGAGGTCGGCACCGCGATCGAGGACGTGATCCGCAGCTACGGCTACACGCCCGTCCTCAATCTCTCGGGCCACGGGGTCGCCCAGTACGACGCCCACACGGGGCCCACGATCCCGAACCGCGGCACAGAGCGCGGCGTCGAACTCGAAGTCGGCGACGTCGTCGCGATCGAGCCGTTCGCCACGACCGGGAGAGGAAAGGTCTCGGAGGGCTCGAACGCGGAGATCTACAGCCTGGAGAACGACCGCTCGGTCCGCAACCGCTCGGCACGGCAGGTCCTCGATCAGGTGAAAGACGAGTACAAGACGCTTCCCTTCGCCGCCCGCTGGCTGGAGGGCTCCCGCGCGGAGATGGCGCTGCGCCGCCTCGAACAGCAGGGCATCCTCCACAGCTACCCCGTCCTGAAGGAGGATGACGGCGAACTGATCAGCCAGGCCGAACACACCGTCGTCGTCACCGAAGACGGGTGTGAGATCCTGACCGAATGACCGAGCCCGACCGGGACCAGCTCTTCGCGCCGTGGCGGATCGAGTGGGTCGAGCGCGACGGCGACGAGGACGACATCGACGGCTGTCCGTTCTGCGTCCTGCCCGAGCGCGACGCGGACAGGGAGAGCCGGATCGTCGCCCGCAGCGAGCACTCGTTCGTGATCCTGAACAACTACCCGTACAATCCGGGCCACGTGATGGTCATCCCCGAGCGCCACACCGGCGAGTGGGGATCGCTCTCGGACGCCGAACTGCTCGATCACGCCCGGCTCAAGGTGGCGACGATCGACGCCCTGGAGATCGGGCTCGGTCCGGACGGCGTCAACGCGGGCGAGAACCTCGGCGGGTCGGCCGCGGGCGGGTCGATCGACGACCACGTCCACACGCACCTCGTCCCCCGGTGGAGCGGCGACACGAACTTTATGCCCGTGATCGGCGACACGAAGGTCATCGTCGAGGCCCTCGACGACACCTACGACCGCCTCCACGACGCGTTCGCGTCGCTGTCGGCGGCCGTCGACGAGGAGTACGCCGACGACCCCGAGCGCGCGGTCCGGCTCGATTTCGACGTCTGACCGGGGCCGATTTGCGCTTGCCCCGGCCCTCACAGTGGGTGGGACTGGAAGGGGCCGCGCGCTCGACTCGCTGCGCTCGCTGCGCTCCTCGTCGCTCACGTCGTTCGCTCCTGCGGTGCTTGCGTCGCGCGTCTTCGCCGAGCGCGCGGGGGCTTCCGAGGCCGTCGCTGTCGCGTTCACGACTTCATCAGCGAGGAAATCACAGTAGTACAGGATCGAAGCGCCTTAGCCGTCCGCCCGAAACCAACGACCGATGAGCGACGACCGCAGGCGCGTCGTCCGCCGCGTCGGGGCGATCGTCCTCGCCGTCAACCTCGCGCTCGTCCTCGCGAAGGGCGGGGTCTGGTGGGTCTCGGGGAGCCTCGCGGTCGGCTCCGAGGCGGTCAACAGCCTCGCCGACAGCGTCTACAGCATCGTCGTCCTCGCGGGCCTCTATCTCACGACCCAGCCGCCGGACTTCGAGCACCCCCACGGCCACGAGCGCATCGAGCCGTTCGTCTCGCTGTTCGTCGCGGTCGGCGTCTTCGCCGCCGGCGGCGCCGTCCTCTGGAACGCCACGACGTCGGTCCTGAACGGCACCTACGGCGTCGACGGCGGCGCGGCCGCGGTCGTCGTCCTCGTCGGCACCGCGGGCGCGAAGTACGGCCTCTACCGCTACTGCCTCCGGATCGGCGAGGAGCGTCACTCGCCGGCCGTGACCGCCGCGGCGCTCGACAACCGCAACGACATCCTCACCGCGGCCGCCGCGCTCGTGGGCGTCCTCGGCGCGGCCGCCGGAGCGCCGATCCTCGATCCGATCGCGGGCGCGGTCGTCTCGCTCGGCATCTTCTACACGGGCTATGAAATCGTCCGCGACAACGTGAACTACCTCGTCGGCGCCGCGCCGCCCGAGGAGCTCCGCCGGGAGATCATCGAGCGCGCGCTCGCGCACCCGGAGGTCCGCGGCGCCCACGACGTCGTCGCCCACTACGTCGGCCCCGAGGTGGACGTGAGTCTCCACATCGAGGTCGAGGGCGATATGACCCTGTTCGAGGCCCACGATATCGAATCCGAGGTCGTCGAGGCCGTTCGCGCGATGCCCGAGGTCGACGACGTGTTCGTCCACGTCGATCCGAAGGAACTCGGCGAGTGGAAGCCCGACCCCGAGGCCGACCGGCTCGCCGGGATCGACGACGATCGCGGCGCTGACGGGAACGACGGCTCCGACAGCAGTGAGGCGGACGCGACGGCGGACGGAAATTCGTAATCGGCAGCCGATCAGACCGGCTCGCCGAACGCGTAGACCGTCTGGTGGCTCGTGACCTCGACCTCGACGGTGTCGCCGAGTTCGATCCCGCGTTCCGAGGCGTTCTGGACGATGATCTGCCGGTAGGCCTCGTCGCGGCACTTCACCGAGTCGCCGGTGCCCTCGCGGACGGCCACGACCTCCCTGGTCTCGCCGACCATCGACTCGTAGGCCTCGGCGACGACGTCCATCTTCAGTTCGGACATCTCCTTCGAGCGCTCCTTCTTCACCGACCCGCCGAGGCCCTTCAGGTCCGCGGCGTCGGTGCCCGGCCGCTTCGAGAAGCGCGTGATGTTCACCTTCTCGGGTCGCACTTCCCGGAAGAGCGCCATACTCTGGGCGTGGTCGTCGTCGGTCTCGGTCGGGAAGCCGACGATGAAGTCCGTCGAGAGCGTCCAGTAGTCCAACTTCCGGTCGAAGGTCTCGACGATCTCGACGAACTTCTCGACGCGGTGTTGGCGGCGCATATCCTCCAAGACGGTGTCCGACCCCGACTGCACGGGGAGGTGGATGAAGTTGTAGAGTTCGTCGTGGCGCGCGAAGACGTCGGCCAGTTCCTCGCGGATGCCGTGGACGCCGCCGGGGTTGGCCATCCCCAGCCGGACCCGGAAGTCGCCGTCGATCTCGGTGCAGATTCGATCCAGCAGTTCGGGGAGCTTCCGCTCGCCCTCGTCCCAGCCGTAGACGCCGGTGTCTTGGCCGGTGATTCGGAGTTCCTTCGCGCCGGCGTGGACCAGCGCGCGGGCCTTCTCGACGTTCTCCTCGACCGGCGGGGAGTCGACGCGGCCGGTCGCGAACTTCGTGATGCAGTACGAACAGTTCGAGAGACACCCGCGGGCGATCGGGAGGATGCCGACGACGCCGTCCAGGACGGGCTCGGTCCCCGGCCCGGGGGTGGGACACTCGCCGTTCGTCACGGCGGCGGGGACGTCGTCCCAGTGGAGGATCTGCGCGTCGACGTCCTCCTCGCGGAACTCCTCGCCCTGGGCGAGCGCCATACAGCCGGTGATGATCAGGTCCGCGGTCTCGGATTCGAGTTCTTTGGCCCGGCGGAGCATGTTGCGCTCCGTCTTCTCGACCACCGTGCAGGTGTTCATAATGGCGACGTCGGCCGCCTCCGGGCCGTCGACGGGGTAGTGGCCGGCGTCGCGGAGCGCGCTCTCGATCTGCCGGCTCTCGCCGCGGTTGGAGGTGCAACCGTACGTCTCGATGTGGTATCGGGCCATTCGGTCGGTGGAGGTACCGGATCCGCGGGCAAAAGCGCGACGGTTCGGCCCACCGCGGCTGCCGACCCTCCTTCGCTTAGCCCCGCAACGCTTCGACGGGCGGGTCGTTGGCGGCCTTCCACGCCGGATACAGCCCGCTCAACACGCTGGCGACGACCGCGAAGCCGAAGCCGAGGATGAGATAGCGGATACTCGCCCACCCGAACACGAGCGTCGCGTCCCCGACCAGGACCTCGAAGGCGGCGAGGCCGACCCCAAGCGACAGCGCGGCGCCGACGACCCCGCCGATGACGCCCAGGAACGCGGCCTCGGCGAGGATCATCCGCAGGACCTCGCCGCGGCGGATGCCGACCGCGCGGAGGACGCCGATCTCGCCGCGGCGCTCGATCGTGCTCATCAGCATCACGTTCAGGATCGCGACGCTCGCGACGACCAGCGAGATCGAGCCGATGCCGATCAGCGCCAGATTGAGCGTGTTGAGGAACGACCCGACGTTCTCCTGGATGCTCGCGAAGCTCGTCACGCTCAGGATCTCCTCGTCGCCCTCGTTGAACCGCGTCTCGATGGCGTCGGCGATCCGCTGGGCCTCGTCGCCGTCGGCGGCGACGATCGTCACCGAGTCGTAGTGCTCGTCCTCGTCGAGCGCCGAGAGCGGGAGCACGAGTTCGTTGCCGCCGCCGAATCCGCCGCCGCCGGACTCGATCAGCCCCCTGATCCGGTAGAGCTGGCCGTCGTACTCGACGGGGTCGCCGAGTTCGAGGCCGAGCCGCTGTGCGGTGTCGTTGCTGAGAAGCGCCCCCGACTGGAGGCGATCGGGGTTGTCGCCGGTCGAGACCTCATACAGCGTGCTCGCCTGCGTGATGCCAGTCACGGTCACGAACGTCTCCCGGCCGTCCCGCGCGGTGAGCGTGGTGCTGTTTGACTTCTCGGGGACGACGGCGGCGGTGCCGGCGACATCCCGGATCCGGTCGACCTGTTCGTCGGTGACGCCGTCCGTGGTGCTGTCGACGCCGGATCTGATCGTCACCTCGTCGGCGATCCCGCCGAGGTCCGAGGTCGCCTGCTGTTGGATGGCGACGCCGGCCATCCCGAGCGACGCGATAGCGACGACGCCGATGACGATCCCCAGCGTCGCCAGCGCCGTCCGCACGCGGTTCCGGCCGAGGTTCCGCCAGGCCATCTGGACGCTCGGGAAGCGCCACAGCAGATCGGCGATGCTCACTCCCCGATCACCCCGTCGACGAGGTTGACCTCGCGGTCGGCGTACTCCACCAGCTGCTCGTCGTGGGTCACGGCGACGATGGCGATGTTCTCTTCTTCCTTGAGCCGGGTGAGTTCGTCCAGGATGGTCGCGCCGGTGTCCTGGTCGAGGTTGCCGGTCGGCTCGTCGGCGAGGAGGATGTCGGGCTCGTTGATGAGCGCGCGGGCGATGGCGACGCGCTGCTGTTGGCCGCCGGACAGCTGATCGGGCGTGTGGTCGAGCCGGTCGCCGAGGCCGACGCGCTCCAGGAGGTCGACCGCGCGGTCGCGGCGGTCGACGTCTGTGTCCCACATCGAGGGGAGTTCGACGTTTTCGGTGGCGGTGAGCATCGGCAGGAGGTGGAACGCCTGGAAGACGAAGCCGATGCCCGAGCGGCGCTCCTCGGTGAGTTCGTCCTCGGAGAAGTCGGTCACGTCGTGGCCGTCGAGGTGGACCGTCCCCTCCGAGGGCGTGTCGAGCAGGCCGATCATATTGAGCATCGTGCTCTTGCCGGAGCCGGAGGGGCCGATGACGGTGACCATCTCGCCGCGGTCGGCGGTGAAGTCGACGCCTTTCAGCGCCTCGATCGTCTCCTCGCCGCTCCGATAGCGCTTCACCACGCCGTGGAGTTCGATGACGCTCGCGCTCATCGCGCTCACTGCCGCCAGCGGTAGAGCGCGATACCCCCGACGACGACGAGCACCGCGACGGCGCCGCCGATCAGCGTCAGCGGGGGCCCGCCGGAGCCGCCGGACGGCCCGCCGCCGGGACCGCCTCCGCCGGGTGCCTGACCGGCGCCGAAGCCCATCGCCGGCGCGGGGTCTATCTGTAACCGTTGGGTCGTCGTCACGCGCTCGTTGTCGACGATGTAAGTGATCTCGACGGGGACCGAGGAGACCGACGCGTTCGGCGGCGTCGACGCGGTGAGCTCGAAAGTCGCGAACTCGCTGCCCTCGACCGCGCCGACGAAGTACTCGCCGGCGGGCGCGGTCGGGCTCACCGTCTCGGTGTCGGGGATCCGCACCAGGACCGACTCCGCGTCGGTGGTGCCGAGGTTAGCGGCGTCGCCCTCGATCCGCAGGCCGCCGCCGGTCTGTGTCGCTTCGACTCCCGTCAGCCGGATCTCGCCGAGAACGGGCGCTGCCTCGTCGAGGTCGACGTCGAGCGTCGTCGTATGTGATTCGCCGGCGGCGGCGTACCGCGCGGTGACCGTCATCCGCTCGGCCGCGACGTCGTCGGTGTCGAAGACGGTCGACCGGCTCGCCTCCGGCCCGAGATCGAAGACGAAGTTGCGCTCGATCTCCTCTCCGTCGGCGCTGGCGACGAGCTCCACGTCGGTGAGGTTCGTGTTCCCGTAGTTGGTGAGAGTGACGCGCGTTCCTGTGCCGTTGGCCTGATTCGTCGCGGCGAGGTCTGCCTTCACCGCCGGCGCTTCCACGTCGATGTAGACCGGGTAGGTGTAGCGTTCGTACGAGCCGCCGCCGTACCGGACGGCCACGTTGACGGTGAGCCGCTTTTGGCCCGGCGTCTCGAACGTCGTCGACACCGGAACGGTTACCGATCCGCCCGGCGCGACAGAGCCAAGATCTTCGACCCTGGCGTATTCGTTGATAGATCCCCTCCCGCGGACGTAGATGTCCGTGATCCTGACGGTTGCGTCGCTGTTTTCGAGGTTGGAGATGGTCGTCTCGATGGAGACGCGCTCGCCCGTGACGGGATCGTCCGGCGTCACCGTCACCGACGACATCTGCACTGCCGGGGCGGCTGCAGCCGGCGTCACGGCGACGCCGGCACCGCTGATCAGGAGCGACGATACGACGACTGCGCGGAGGATGGAGGACCAATTCATCGTTGAGGGGCGTACGTCGTGGGGGCTACGTCGTACTCTACGCCCCGTTTCGACTCACGGCTTGCAAACTTTTCGATTCAGTGATACTGGCGCGGCGATCTCGGGCGTCGCGAGAAGGGAAGATCCGATCGGCGGTCGGCTCAGTCGCCGAACATCTCGCGCATCATCGGGTGCATCTCCATCAGCTGCTCCTCGGCGATCTCTTCGTACAGTTTGTACGTGATAGAGACCGTAAGCAGCAGCCCCGTCCCGGAGACGCCGCCGATGGTGCCGAGCATATTCGCCAGCACGGCGAGCAGCCCGACGAGGGCACCGCCGATGACGGTCACCTGCGGGATGTACCGCTCCATCACCTTCTCGATCACCTGCGGGTTCCGGCGGAAGCCGGGGATCTGCATCCCCGAGTTCTGGATCTGCCGGGCCGTCGCTTCGGGACCCATTCCCGTCGTCTCGACCCAGAAGATCGCGAAGATCGCGCCGCCGATGATCATGAAGATCAGGTCGATCGCGACGCGCACGGCGATCGCCGCGGGCTCCTGGGAGGTGAACCCGAGGAACCACATCCAGTCCTGTCGGGACTGGATCGGCGCGAGATACCAGAACAGGCCGCCGGTGACCTGGCCCTGGGTGTACTGGCCGAGCCAGGCGGGCATCCCCGTCCACCAGTTGTTCAGGATCTGCCCGAGGAACTGGAGGTTCGCCTGCAGCGCGCGGACGAGGATCATCGGCAGGACGCTCGCGTAGATGAGCTTCACGGGGAAGCGTCCGCGGGCGCCCTTCACGTTCGCGTGCGAGAGGGGAATCTCGACGCGGACGCTCTCGGCGTAGACGACGATCGCGAAGATGAGGATCGTCGTGATGAGCGCGAGCAGTTGGCCCTGGCCGAGGAACAGATCCGAGAGCCCGCCGGCGGTGAGCGGCGAGCCGATCTCGACGGCGCCGGTGATGATGCCGACCCACGTCGGGAAGAAGCCGCTCTGGCCGCCGAGGCTCTGCCAGCTGAACAGCCCGGCGACGAGCTGCTGGCTGACGCCGGCGATGATGAACAGCCCGACGCCGCTCCCGACGCCCCACTTGCTCACGATCTCGTCCATAAATAGGATGAGGACGCCGCCGACGAACATCTGCGCGAAGATGATGCCTCGGACGCCGCCGGTGCCGATGCCGAGCGACTGCGCGAGCGTCTCGCTCGGGGGCAGGAAGTTGCCCGCGAACACCATCGGCAGCCCAGTGAGACAGATCATCACGACCACGAGCAGCTTCTGGAGGCCCTGGTAGAGCACCTGGTCCCGGGGGTCGTTGGTGTCGAGCCCCAGGAGGTCGGCTCCGCCGAGCAGCTGCAGAACGATGCTCGCGGTGACGATCGGCCCGATCCCCAGCTGGAGGATCGACCCCTGCGAGCCGGCGAGGATGCTACGGAACTGCCCGTAGAAGTCGCTGCCCGGACCGCCCGTCTGCAGTCCGAACATCGTGATGTTCGTCAGGAAGAAATACAGCACGAGGATCCCGGCGGTCCAGCCGAGCTTCCGGCGGAACGGGACGTGTCCTTCCGGACGCGCGACTGACGGCATCCGCGTCAGCACCGGTTCGGCGGCCTCCTTCCATCCCATAGATTACTCCTCTGCGTCTTCGTCGTCGCTTTCTTCTTCGGCTTCGGCCTCGGCGACGATCTCCTCGCCGAGCTCTGTGAGCTCGACGCTGCCGCCGGCGTCTTCGATGAGTTCGACGGCGCCGTCGGTGAAGGCGTCGGCGACGACGTGCAGCTCCTGGCGGACCTGCCCGCCGCCGAGCACCTTCACGAAGTCGGCGTCCTCGGCGTCGTCTGCGACGTCCCGAGCGTCGACGTGGTAGGCGTCGCCGTCCTTCTCGGCGAGGCCGTCGGCCGCGAGCAGCGCGGCGTCCTCGTCGATCTCGCGGACGTTCACTTCCGCGACCGTCCGCTGGGAGTCCTCGGGGCGCTTGAAGCCGTGTTTGCCGATCGGCTCGTAGTTGTGGAACTCGTGTTTGTCCCGCCCCGCGCGGCCGCGGCCGCCGCGGTGTCCGGCGCCGCGCCGGTTCTTGTGCGTGCCGCCGCCGTGGGTCCGGGAACCGCGCTGGCGTCGCTTCTTCGACGTCATCGCATCGCCTCCAGGAGTTCGTCGATCTCTTCGGTCTGATGCTTGCCGAGCTGACCGCCCTCGCTCGTCGGGTGCTTCTGGCCGCGGTGGCCGCCGCGCGGCGGGTGGAGCCGCAGCACGGGCGAGAGCCCCTGCTCTTTGAGGGTCGTCTCCTCGTCGACGAGCGCCTCCGCGAGCGCCTCGAAGGAGTCGTAGTCGGTGTTCTCGGACAGCCACGCCTCGTCGATGTCGGCGTCGCCGTGCTCGGGCTCCGCGCGCGTGCGGAGCACCGTCTCGACGGCGTCGACGCTCGGCTCGCCGTGAGCGACGAAGTCGTTGACCTTCGTGATCATTCCCCGGTACGTCTCGGTCTCGGGGACGAAGGTGCAGTGGTTCACGCGGTGGATGTTGAGCATCTTGAGCGTGTCGTGGACCGCCGTGCTCATATTGACTTCGCCGCGCAGTTGGACGACCGCCTGCATCACTCGTCCACCTCCGCTTCGGCCTGTTTGGCCGCGGCGCGTCGGGGCGTCCGCGACTGGGAGGCGTTCTTCAGCGCGTTGTAGGTCGCCTTCGCGAGGTTGACCGTCGTCCGCGTGTTCCCGTTCGAGCGGGTCCAGGCGTCCTGGACGCCCGCCAGTTCGAGGATGTTGCGGACGGTCTCGGCCGCGGCGAGCCCGAGCCCCTGCGGGGCGGGCATCACTTCGACCGTGACCGAGCCGGCCTTCCCCTCGGCCTTCCGGGTGAGGGAGTTGACGCCGCCGGCGGAGTCCTCCCACGAGCCGGAGCCGCGGTCGACCGAGATGATGTTCAGCTTCGCGACGTCGATCGCCTTCTGGATCGCCGAGCCGACCTGATCGTCGCGGGCCTCGGCGTAGCCGAGGTAGCCGTCGCGGTTCCCGATGGCGACGACACAGCGGAACTTCACCCGGCGACCGGAGTCGGTCATCCGCTGGACCATATTGATGTCCAGCACCTCGTCGTCCAGTCCGGGGAGGAGCTGGTCGACGAGCTCGGGTTCCTTCAGGGGCAGGCCCGTGTTGAGCGCCTGCTCCATCGAGGTGACGTCGCCGTCCTGTACCATTCGGCCGAGCCGCGTGCGCGGCGTCCAGCCGTCGTTGTTGCTTTGACTCATGCGTCCTCCTGCAGTCGTTCGAGCACGTCGTCGAAGTGCTCAGGGAGTTTCGTGGCGTCGAAGTCCCCCGAGTAGAGGGGCTCGTCGAGCTGCTCGGCGTACTCGGCGATGTGTTCGCCGCGGTTGCGCGACCAGTCGGCGAGCACCGACTCGTTGTGGGGGATCTCCAAGCCAGCGTCTATCGCTCCTTCCTGCACCGCGAACACCTTGTTGCCGGGCGTCGCGGTGTTCAGTCCGATGTCGAGGACGGCCTCGTCGAGGCCGGCCTCGACGGCGCGCGTCCCGGCGAGGAAGCCCGTGAGGTACGCGCTGGGGAGATTGCCCGTGGGGGCCTCCCAGCCGTACGCTTCCAGGTCCTCGGAGGACGCGGCCGCGTGCGTTTCGTCGCCGTCGGGTCCGGGGGTGATCAGCTGCGCCCTGATGTGGTTGTTGCTCACGCGAGCAACGAGGCGGGGCTTGCCCGATTTCAGCAGGCGCAACCTCTGGTGGTAGTCCGTCCGGACCTCGCGCCGACGTCGCATCGGCACCTTGTAGCGTGGTCCTGTTGCCATTATTCTATCTCCACGTCGTAGTTGTTTCTGATGTACGCTTCGAGCCGCGCCACGTCCTCGAACTCGCCACCCGACGCCTTGTTGTACACTTCGCGGTACTGCGTCGGATTGAGCGGGCCGTCGTCGCGCAGTTCCTTCAGGCGACGACGCTGAGCGCGGATGCGGCTGACCCATTCGTCTTTCGAGTTCTTCCGGCCGCCGGCCTTCCCCTTGCGGGAGCCGGGGCCCTTGCGGTGGCCGTAGGCGCGCTTCTCTGCGCGCTCGCGGGCGCGACCCTTGGAGTTGCCCTTCGCGTCCTTGGCGCGAATGGTCCCCTGGTCGACCAGGTCGCGGATGTCCTCGCGGGTGATGGCCTCCGCGATCTCGGCCTGTTCGTCGGGATCGAACCAGACGCGGTCCTTACCGACGTCGAGGACGTCGGCGGCCATACGCTTCTGTGATTTCAGGTCCGTCATTCTTCGACCTCCACTTCGACGTAGGTCGGATTGAGGACGCGGATCTCGCGGTCCTCGGCTTCCTCTTCGATCTGTTCGCGTTTGCGCGCGCCGACCTTCGAGGCGATGCGGACGGCCTGGGTGTCGCCGTCGACGCCTTCGAGGTCGTCGACGTTGTGGACGCGGACCTCCTCGAAGCCCGAGGGGTGGAGTCCGCGGGCGGCCTTCGGCGAGCGGAAGCCCGCCTCGACCATATCGCCCTTGCCCTTGATGCCGCGGCGCTGCTTCGAGAGGTTGCCGCGGGGCTTGCGCCACGATTCGGGCACGCGCTTCTTCGCGTGGTACTTCTGCCGACGGAACGCCGGCTTGCCCTCGCGGTGCTTCTGGCCGAGCGCGCGCGCCGTCTCCTCGTCGAGGTCGGGCGTCTTGTCGGCGTGGCCGCGGGGGCGGAGTTCGGTCTCGACGTCCTCGTCGGCTTCCTCCTCCTCGCTTTCGTCTTCGACTTCGGCCTCGGTCTCCTCGGAGACTTCGAGTCCGCCCACGTCCGCCTTGATGCGGGCCGCGAGCGCGTTGCCGACGCCGTCGACGTCGGCGAGTTCGGACTGGCTGGCCGCCTTCACGTCGTCGACCGACTCGTAGCCGGCCTCGCGCAGCGCGTCCGCCTTCGAGGGGCCGACGCCGCTGATGTCTTCGAGCGACTCGATCGCGTCTTCGGTCTCGGATTCAGCGTCGACGTCTTCGTCTTCTGCCATCGCTTAGGCACCTCCGGTCTGGGGTTTCTGCGTGATGTAGACGCCGTCCTGGAAGACGCGCGTGTCCTTGTCGTTCACGCGAGTGAGCTGTTCGATGTCGGCGGCGGTCTGCCCGACGTCCTCTTTCGAGGGGCCCGTCAGGGTGACCGTCTCGCCGTCGACCTGTACCTCCGTGTCTCCGCGGATGGGCGTCCGTCGCTCGGCGCGCTCGCCGAGGAAGTTCTCGATGACGACCTCGTCGCCCTCGACGTTGACCTGCATCGGGAAGTGGGCGTAGTAGACTTCCATCTCGTACTCCCAGCCTTCGGTGACCCCGTGGATCATGTTCGACACGTGGCTCTCGAAGGTCCCGACGGTCGCGTTCGTCTTGGCGTCCTCCTCCTCGGAGGCGATGACGACGTGGCCGTCCTCGACGCTGACGCTGACGGAGGGGTACCAGAGCGTCCGCGTGACGCTCCCGTTCGGCCCCTCGACCGTCAGATCGAGATTGGACACCTCAGCGGAGACCTCGTCCGGAATTTCGATTTCTACTCTGGTCATTGTCTCAGTACACGTAGGCGATTACTTGGCCACCGATGCCCTGATCGCGGGCGTCGTAGTGGCTCATCACGCCGTGGCTCGTCGTGACGATGAGCGTCCCGTAGTCGCGGGCGGGGAGGTATCGCTTCTCCCACTTCTCGAACTCGTCTGCGCCCGCCGAGTAGCGGGGCTTGACGGCGCCACATTCGTTGATCGCGCCGTTCAGTTCGACCTCGAACAGGCCGGCCTTGCCGTCGTCGACGAACTCGAAGCCGTCGATGTACCCGCGGTCGTAGAAGACCTCGAGGACGGAGCCGATGACGTTCGAGGCGGGCTGTATCTCGTGCGACAGGTGGCCCACGCTCTCGGCGTTGTCGACGCCGGCGAGCGCGTCGGCCAGTGGATCGTTTCCTGCCATAATTATCGGTACTTCTTGAATCCCATATCGCGGGCGACCTCGCGGAAGCACTGGCGGCACAGGTAGATCTCGTACTTGCCGACGAGACCCTGATTGCGGCCGCAGCGGCGGCACTCGTGGGTCTGTCCCGTGCGCCGGCTCGCGTGCTCGCCCGTCTGTTCTGTCTCTGATTCGCTCATTTGGTGACCTCCACGTCGAAGGCGTCTTCGAGGAACGCGATGGCGTCCTCGGGCGTCAGGCGGTGCGACTCCGGAATCGAGCGCGACGCCTTGTCGCGCTTCGAGACGCGGTAGCCCGGACGGACGAGGTTGACCGTCACGTCCAGCCCGTAGATCCCGATCTGGGGATCGTACTCCTGGGACGGGAACTCGGTGTGTTCCTCGACGCCGAAGCTGAAGTTGCCGGTGTCGTCGAACTGCCGCTCGTTCAGGTCCGCGATCGGAAGCGCCGTCTCCAGGAACTCGTGTGCGCGGTCGCCACGGAGGGTGACCTTCGCGCCGACCGGGTCCCCGGTGCGGGCGCCGAACTGCGTCGCGGCGCGCGTGGCCGTCGTGCGGACGGCCTCCTGGCCGGCGATCTCTTCGAGGATCTCCTCGGCGTTCGCGAGCTCGCGACCGCCCTCGCCGACGCCCATGTGGACGACGACCTTCTCGATGCGCGGCTCGCGCATCTCGTGGAACTCGGCCTCGCTGTCGGCTTCGCTGCTCATTCGTCGTCACCTCCGGCGTCGGCTTCGTCGTCCTCGACGTCGTCCGATTCGTCCGGTTCGTCGGCCGACTCGGCCTCGTCGTCCTCGACGAAGTTCTCGTCGATCACGACGACGTAGTCCTCGATCGTCTCGAAGGTCGCGTCGCTGCCGTCGACGATGACGGTGTTGTCGCCGCTGCCGGCGGTGACGGTGATCTCCTCGACCGTGCCGATCTCGCCGGAGTGGCTGCCGTCGACAGCGGTGACCAGCGCGCCCTCCTCGTAGGGGAAGTGCGCGACGATCTCCTTGTCCTCGTTGCCGACGACGAGCGAGTCCTTCGTGCTGTACTCGCTGGCGTCGTCGACGCGGACGTTCGAGCCGTCGTGGAGCGTCAGCTGGGTCGCGCCGCCCGCGACCTCCTGCTTGCTCACGATCTTGCCGAGGCGGCTGCCCGCCGCGCCGGCGTCGATCGGCGTCAGCGCGAGCCGACCGCCCTCGTCGGGGAAGACCCGGTAGTACTCTTCGCGCTCGGTGAACGCGAGGATGTCGAACATCCCCACCGGGCGCTCCTCGTCGGAGACGGCGTCGCCGTTGATCAGGACCGTGCCCTGATTCAGCGCGTAGCGCGCCTCCTTCCTCGAGTCGGCGTAGCCGAGCACGTCCCGCAGGATGACGAGCAGGGGGACCCCCGCCTCGCCGTGCGGACCCGCGCCGGCCTTGACCGTGAACGTCTGGGTCTTCCGCTCGACCGGCCAGGCGTTCGGTGCCGACAGTCGCTTCTGGTGTCGCGTCATTCGTTGTCCTCCGTGAGTCGCGCCTCGCGGCGGTCGTCTTCCAGGTCCAGTTCGGTCACGCGGAGGTTCGAGGCGTCGAGCGGACGAGGCACTTCCTCGCCGTCGGCCTTCTCGACCGTCACGTCCTCGACGTAGACGGCCATCTCCCGGAGGTCCACCTCGACGACTTCGCCTTCCGTGCCGGCGTAGTCGCCGCGGAGCACCTCGACGGTGTCGCCCGCGTTGACGCGAACGTTGCGCTGGCCGTACTCCTCGCGGAGGTCGTCGGCCAGCGTCGAGCGGACCTGGTCCTGCCGCTCGTGTAGGGGCGCGTTCTGCGTCCGTGTTCGCTGTTTGCGTGGTTGCTTTGTCATGCTGTGCTCACCTCAAACGATCATCGTCGCCGTCGAGGCGATGCTCCCGAAGCGCTCGGCCACTTCGCGCGCGATGGGACCCTTGATCTCGGTCCCGCGAGGCTCCTCCATCTCGTCGATGATGACGGCGGCGTTGTCCTCGAACTTCACGCGCGTCCCGTCCGGCCGGCGGATCGGCTTCCGCTGGCGGACGATGACGGCCTCGAGCACCTGGCGGCGCATCTCGGGCGTCCCCTTGGTCACCGAGACGGTGACCTGGTCGCCGATGCCCGCCTTGGGGTGTCGGTTCTTGGTTCCTGAGTAGCCCTTCACGCTGATGACCTTCAGCTGGCGCGCGCCAGTGTTGTCGGCGCACGTGATGAGCGAGCCCCGTTCGAGGCCTTTCGTGACGTCGGCTTTCAGCGCCTCCATCACTCCTCACCTCCGAGGGTCTCGACCACGACGTGAGCCTTGGTCTTCGACAGCGGTCGGGTCTCTGCGATGCGCACCGTGTCGCCCTCCTCGAGCTCGACGCACGGGGGTGCGTGAGCCGGAATGCGACTACGCCGCTTCATGTAGCGGTCGTACTTGGGAACGTGAACGTCGTATTCACGCTCCACGATGACGGTTTTCTCCATGTCGGTGGAGGCGACCGTGCCTTCGAGCGTCTGTCCGCGCACGGAAAGTGTCCCGTGGAACGGACAGTTCTCGTCGGAGCAGGCCTCCTCCGGTGCTTCTACGTTCAGTCCTATCGCCATAGTGTGTCACCTGCCTTCTCGGTCCGCAAGGCGGGTCGTGAGAGCAGACGTGTGCCATCCACCGTAACGTAGGCCGCACCCTCGCAACGGCCAGACTGACCGGCATCGAATCCGCCGGCAGTATCCGACCGAAGTTCGGACGCGGTCCCCGACGCCTTCGCAGCGTCGGCGGCTTCATCTGTGCGTTCGCGTTCGTCTCCGCGTTCGTGTTCGTCGCTTCCGCGTCCCCGCGCGTCGCGCCCTCCGGACGGGTCGTCCGAGGCGGCGTCGGACGCGGGAAGCTCGAACTCCAGGATCGAGCCCTGCTTCGGCACCTGCTTCACCCGGGCCGACGCCGCGGCCGCGCTCTCGGCGGCCTCGGCATCGGCGTCGCAGTCGCTGACGTCGACGTGCAGGGTCTGCATCGTCTCGACGACGACGCGGCCGCAGATCCCGACGAGGTCGGGGTTGGGCGCGTCGACGACGGCCACGCGGAGGCCGTTGAGCTCGTGTCGCGTCAGCGTCTCGGGTGTCAGTGCCATTGGGTTCTTACTCGTCGTCGAGGTCGCCTTCTTCCTGCTGGATCGTCTTGATCCGCGCGATCGTCTTCTTCAGCTCGCTGACGCGGCCCGGGTTCTCCGGGGCGCCGCCGGCGGCCTGGACGGCCCGCGTGTTGAGCAGCTCCGTCTCGAGCTCTTCGAGCTCGGCTTCGCGCTCGGCGGGCGTCATGTCGCGGATCTCTTCGGTGTAGAGGATCGCCATTATTCCTCAGCCTCCTCGTCCGCGTCGGCCTCGTCGGCCTCTTCCATCTCGTCGAGGAGCTCCTCGGCTTCCGCCTCGACGTCCTCGTCGAGTTCGTCGAGCTCCTCCTCGACGTCCGATTCGGTCGGGACCTCGACGTCCTCGTCTTCTTCGGACTCGGTCTCGTCGATGACCTCCTCGACGACTTCCTCGTCGATGACCTCTTCGGGCTCCTCGTCGGGGATCTCGACGTCCTCGTCGGCCTCGCCGACGTCGGGGACCTCCTCGGGTTCCTCTTCGAGGAGCGCCTCGACGCCTTCGCTCTCGGCGACCTGCTCGACGGGCTCGACGTCGACGTCCTCGTGGATCTCGAAGTCGTCGGGCAGCTCTGCGCCCGGCGGGATGATCTTCACGGTCACGCCGATCGTGCCGAGCTTCATCACGGCGACGCCCTGGCCCTCGTCGACGATCTCCTGGGCGGGCTCGCCGTTGTGCTTGATGTAGCCGCGGTTGAACTTCTCCACGCGCGAGCGGGCGCCCGTGACCTTGCCGCTCAGGACGATCTCGGCGCCGAGGGCGCCGGATTCCATAATGCGGTCGATCGTCGTGTGGCCCGCCTTGCGGAAGTACCAGCCGCGCTCTAAGGCGTTGGCGAGGCGGTCCGCGACGATGCGGGCGTTCAGGTCCGGTTCGTCGACCTCCTGGACGTCGATCTGGGGGTCGTCGAGGTCGAACCGCTCTTCGAGTTCGCGAGTGACCTTGCGGATGTTCTTGCCGCCCTTGCCGATGACCATCCCGGGCTTTTCGGCCTTCAGGACGATCTGGGTCCCCATCGGGGTCTTCGCGACGTCCATCCCGCCGTAGCCGGCGCGGCCGAGCTCTTCGGCGAAGAACTCGTCGATCTGCGAGCGCTGCAGTCCGTCCTCGATGAACTGGTGTTCGTCCGCCATTAGGCTTCGACCTCCTCGGGTTCCTCGATGATGAGTTCGACGTCGCACTCGACCGTGTTCCAGGGGTCGGCGCTACCGAACGCTCGGGGCTTGCGGCCCTGGCGCTCGCCGACCTTGTGGGGCGCGACGTGCTTGATGACCATCGAACGGCCGTCGAACCCCTGCTCGTCCGCGTTCGACGCGACGTTGTGCAGGAGTTCGAGGAACGCCTTCGAGGCCTTCTCGGGGTAGCGGCCCGCGTCCCAGCCGTCGATGTCGGAGCGGTGTCCGACGCCGGAGTTGTGCTGGCGGAACGGGACCGACTGCTTCTCGTCGACGACGTCTTCGAGGTAGTCCTCGGCGTCTTCGACGGTCATCCCCTTGATCTCGCGGGCGATGGCCTTGCTGTGCTTCAGGCTGATGGGCCGCTCGCGGAGCATCCCCTTGGCGGTGGTCTCCGGGTCGGCCTCGACGCTGTAGTTGATACCCATGGTTTATTTGAGCGGCACGAACTTCGAGGACCGGGTCGCGCCGATGCCGGCCTGCCCGTGTTCGACCGACGTCCGGGTCAGCTGGAACTCGCCCAGGTAGTGCCCGATCATCTCGGGCTCGACGCGGACGCGCTCGAAGGACTGCCCGGTGTACACCTCGAACGTCTTCTCGACGAACTCGGGCAGGACGGGCATGTCGCGGAGGTGCGTCCGGATCGGGTCGTTGGCCGTCTCCTGAACGCCGGCCTCGCGGGCCTCCTCCAGCAGCTTCTCCTGCTGGACGGAGAGTCCTCGTTCGATGGTTCGCCGCTGTCGAGCGGGGAGCAGTTCCGCGACCTCTTCGAGCGACATCTCCTGCAGCTCGTCGAGCGTGTAGCCGCGGTAGGTGAACTCACCCTCGCGGCCGGTGCGGTATTCCGAACTCATTAGTTGTCCTTGCCTCCTTTGCCGCCTCGACCGGTCCGCTTCGAGGCGATGTCACCGACCTTCCGTCCCGGCGGGGCGTCCCGCGAGACGGACTTCGGCTGTCCGGGGTGCTGGCGGCCGCCGCCACCGAACGGGTGATCGACGGCGTTCATCGCGACCCCGCGGACGCGCGGCCACTTGATGCCGCGCGCTTTCATCTTGTGGTGCTTCTTGCCCGCCTTCACGAACGGCTTTTCCGTCCGACCGCCGCCGGCGACGACGCCGACGGTGGCGCGGCACTGCGGGTTCAGCCGCTTTACCTCTCCGGAGGGGAGCTGGACGACCGCGACCTTGCGGTCGTGTGTGAGCAGCTGGGCGCTCGTCCCGGACGCGCGGGCGAACTTCCCGCCGTCGCCGGGCTGGCGCTCGACGTTACAGACGGGGACCCCCTCGGGGATCTCCGCCAGCGGGAGCGTGTTCCCGGGCTTGATCTCCGCGCTCACGCCGACCTGGATCGTGTCGCCGACGGCGACGCCCTCGGGCGCGAGGATGAGGCGCTGGTCCCCGTCCTCGAACTCGACGGCGACGACCGGCGCGCTGCGGGCGGGGTCGTGTTCGATGTCGACGACCGTCCCGGAGACGGTGTCGTCCGATTCGGCCTTCTTGTGCGAGAGTTCGGCCTTGTAGCGGTGCGAGGGCGCCCGGAAGGTGGACGTCCCGCGACCGCGACGCTGGCCCTGAATTCGTCGTCCCATTCTCAGAACACCCCGATTCGCGAGGCGACTTCCTGCGCGTCGTCGTCTTCGCTCAGCTGTACGGTCGCCTTCTTCTGGCCGCGCGGCGTCACCTGCGTGTTGACCTTCGTGACCGACACGTCGTAGCGCGACTCGATCTCCTCGACGATCTCGGGCTTTTCGGCGTCGAGATCGACGATGAACTGGAGCTTGTTGTCGAAGTCCATCTCGTCCATCGCCTTCTCGGTGACGAGCGGGTGGTCGATGAGCGAGCTCATCGGTCGGCCACCTCCTCGATCGCGCTCTCGGTGAAGAGCGTCAGTCGGCCCGCCTGCGTGCCGGGCGCGAGGTCCTCGGCGCTGACGTTGTCGGCGGTGACCACGTCGGCGCCGGCGAGGTTCCGCGCCGCCTTCGAGGGTTCGTCGCTCGTGACGAAGAGGATCGACTTCGGTCGGGTGTACTTCCGACCCCGGGTCTTGCCGCGACCCGCCTTCACCTTCTTGTTCTCATCGGAGCGCTCGATGTCCGCGTGGACGCCGAGCGTCTCCAGGAGGTCGACGACCTCGCGGGTCTTCACCAGATCCTCGAAGTCGTCGGAGACGACGAGCGGGAGTTCGACGCCGTCGTCGAACGCGTGACCGCGCTCGCGGACGATCTCTTCGTCCGCGGTGGCGGCGATCGCCGATCGGACGGCGAGCTTCCGCTCCTTGTCGTTGATGTCCTTGCCCTGGTCTTTCTCTGCCTTCGGCGGGTGCGCCTTACGACCCTTGACCGTGTGCGGGACGCGCCGCGCGCGCCCGTTCTCGCGGGGCACGTGCGCCATCCCGCGGCCGCTGCCGAACGATTCGGCGGGAGTTCGGAGCCCCGCGTAGGGGTCGGCACCGTACGCCTGTTTTCGGTTCGCCTGCGCGGCGACGACGGCGCGCTCGATGAGGTCCGGACGGTACGGGGTCTCGAAGACCTCGGGGAGGTCGAGCGTGCCGGCGTCGTCGCCGTTCAGGTCGCGAATTGTTGCCTGCATTGTTTAGCCCTGGTTCGATTCGGTCGAGACGTAGCGCACCTCGGGGTCGAGGCGCGGCTGGTCCTTCGGTCGGACGGCCGGTCGGAACCGCAGGAGGCGCTTGTCGGGGCCCGGGAGCGAGCCCTTGACCAGCGCGTACGGTCCGTCGACCTCGCCGTAGCCGACGAAGCCGCCGTCGACGCTCGGTTCGTCGCCCTCACCGATGTCGATGAGGCGCTTGTTCAGTTCGGTCCGCTGGTGGTAGCCCGTCTGGCCCTGCTGGGGGACGGTCGAGCGCACGCGCGAGGGGTTCCACGGGCCGAGGTTGCCGATCCGGCGCCGCCAGCCCTGGCGGGCGTGCTTGCCCTTCCGCTTCTGGACGCCCCAGCGCTTGACGGGGCCCTGGGTGCCCTTGCCCTTCGTGACGCCGGCGACGTCGAGGTACTCGCCGGAACGGAAGACGTCCGACATCTCGTGTTCGCCGCCGTCTTCGAGGAGCTCAAGCGCGAAGTCGACGCGCTCGTCGACCGAGCCGCCGCCCACGCGGGTCTCCATCACGTCGGGCTTCTTCTTGGGGACGTTCTGCATCCCTGCGGGGACGGTGTGGGTGATGAGCCGGACGTCGTCGACGTCGCCCGCCTCGACGGCGGACCGAAGGTCGTCGGCGTCGGACTCGAAGGTGTCCTCGTTCGGGAGGTCGAGGACGCGGTCGAGGTCCTCGTCGAACTCACCGGCCCACACTTCCGTCAGGGGCTTTGCACCGTACGGCGTGTCTTCGTAGGCTCGAAGGGCGACGGCGCGCATCGGCGGCGTCTCGACGACGGTCACCGGGACGGCCTCTTCCATCCCTTCGCGGGGGGAGTTGGCCTCGTCGTTGACCATCATCACCTGGGTCATCCCGGCCTTGTAGCCGGCGAAGCCCTGGAGTCCGGGCGCGCCCTCGTCGTCGGGCCACGACCGGATACGTGGGACTTCCTTGGCCGCACGCTTGCGCGGGCTGAAGCCCATCGAACCTTTTCGTGGTCTGCTTGGTTGTGGCATATGATCACTCCGTGAGTGTCAGGGACGCGAGCGAGGCGAACATCGCTTCTTCGGTTCGCACGGTCTCGCTGCCCTGTCGCGGAATCGTATTCAGCCAGAGGTCGAACCCCGGACCGTCTGCGGGTTCGACCGGACCCTCGGCGTCTATATCGACCCCGAGGATCTCCGGAAGCCCACGGCCGGGCGACCCGAACGCGACCGTCGCGCCCTCGCGCTCGATGCGCGAGGCGAGCTGCGGCAGCCACGTCGTGGTCAGCGCCTCCCCGAAGCGAGACGTCGCGATGGCGACGCCCGCGTCGGGGCGGCCGAGCGCTTCCTCGAGGTCCGTACGGGACACGTCGAAGCCCGGAAGGGGCTCGTCGACGATCCGCGCACGGACCGGTTCTCGCGAAGAGATCCTGATGGCGACGCGCTCTCCCTCCCGCACCTCCATTCCCGGAGGCACGTGGAGCGAGATCGGGTGTTGCAGTTCGCAATTGACCCGGACGCGGCCGTCAGGTCCGACCTCGGTCACGATTCCCTGTGTTAACGACCCCGAACCGTCTGATTCGGAGCCGGTCGTAGACGGGACGCGGAGGGGCGGCAGCACGCCGGCGTACTCGAGTTCGTCGCGTCGCCCCCACAGATCCTTTCGGAGATGTGGTGGCGTGGCGGCGTATCGCAGCACCGTTTCGACGAACTCGCCCCCGAACCGCCGTTCGCCTTCCCGGTCGGGGAAGACATCCAGGCGGTCGGCCCGGAACACCGTCGCCGCGCGGGCGACGTAGCCGAGTTTGCGAGTCGCCTCGCGTTTGTCCTCGGCTTCCCGGACCAGCGAGGACGGCACGAGTACCGTCAGCGTCATACCGGTCCCTTCAGCGTCACGTCTAGACTGTACCAGCGATACCGGAGGGGAGCCTAAAAGAGTAGCGAAAGCTCGCGGGGCGTGTGAGGCCGTCTCACCCGCGTTGGCGGCCGTTTCGTGGCCCCACGTCCCGTGGTATTCGGCCCCACGCCATCGCCCGATTTCCCTCCGATTCGCAAGTCTTATTTATCAATCTCACCTCGCTTGGGATGCAGACGAACGCACCACGCGCTGGTAGTGTAGTGGTATCACGTGACCTTGCCATGGTCACAACCTGGGTTCAAATCCCAGCCAGCGCACTTCCACCTTTTTGCTGCGTCGGGTTCGCTTCGCGAACCCCTCCTTGCAAAAATCTGGACCAAAAAGGAGCGCGGGGCTCGCTCCGCTCGCCCCGCGTACAACTGCTTCGACTAGATCGAATTTTGCATTCCCGGGGGCTGATTACGGACAAGACTGTGAGTAAGATTGCTCTGGGAAACGCTTTTCCTCCCCATCTTTATCAGACTTCCAGAGAACTACGGCATATATGATGCTTCGTGAGGAGTTGGTCGAATACGCGGAACGCTCCTCCAATCTCATTGAGGACTCGCCGCAGATGGACGAAGAGAATACCAAGCGGAAGGTCATAGAACCGCTGATCGAAACTCTCGGTTGGGATATTCTCTCTTCGGATGTCGAACTTGAGTATTCTGTGCAGATGGGATCCGGGACGAAGAAAGTCGATTACGCACTCAAACTCGAAGGAGCGCCAGTCGTGTTCGTTGAGGCGAAGGGATGTGATACACCTCTTGATCAAAGCCACGAAAATCAGTTGAAAAGTTATATGCGACAGGTCGGCGTTGACTGGGGACTGCTCTCGAACGGTCGCCAGTTCGAGATATTCCGTCGTGATATCTCCAGTACTAGACCGAACGAAATCTCTCTTGCAGCATTCGGTATCGAGACCGTACCGAACAATGAACATCCTCTCAAAGCACTCTCGCACGACTCGATCGCTTCGGGTGAATCTCGACAAATTGCCAAGAAGATTGAGGCAGTACAAGAGGCCGTACAATCACTTCGAGAGAACAAAGAAACGCTCGCGGAGGATGTAACACGTGTAGTAACGAACGTCGCGGGCAATTCGGTCTCACAATTGGTCGAGGACCAGGCGAAGAATTTCGTAGATAATCTGATCGATTCGTTGGAGGAACAGACTCATCGGGAGGCTGTGACAGCTTCCAGAGACTCGGGTGGGAACCAGAACAAGAGGCGAGAAGATAGAAAGTACGTCATCCGATTTCTACGAAACGGAGATGAAATTCAGCGGGTGAACGGTGATGTACAATCGGAAGTCGTCGCTTCCGCCGTTGAGTACCTTATACAAGAAGAGGAATTGACTGACGAAATTGATATTCCGTATATCCCCGGAACTGGACGAGGGAACCGGGCCTTGATCAATCACAGGCCTGAGCATCCGAATGGGAATAATATGAAGGGATCTAAGCCGATAGCGGGTGATTTCTACTTGCTCACACATATGAGTTCAGACGACAAAATACGATATACGATGGAACTCGCCGATAAGGTCGGGATCGAGCCCGAATTCATCGGTGAGTGGTGAATGTGTACTTGGGTTCAACAACCCCGTTTAAACTCTAGGGACCGTAATACGCGCGATTTGCATCCGATATCTGCTTGTATCGACCCTCAAAACGGGTTCTCGATGTCGGTCTCGTCGAGCCGCCTCGCGCCGTCCCGAACCGCCGCCTCGACGGCCTCTTGGTCGGTCATCAGGAAGCAGTTGTAGTCGGGGACGCTCCGCTGCATTACCGACTCCTTGAAGATGTTCTCCGGGTGTTCGGTGTACTTCCTGACCGCGACCACGAACTCCCCGGGAACCTCGACGACCACGAGGGCGTAGCCGTGGTTCGAGAGGAACGAGCGCAGCGTGTCGAACTCCCCGGGCGGCACCTCGAAGCGGTACTGGTGATTGTTGTAGTACCGTCGCAGCCGATCGAACACCGCCTCCTGCTCGAAGTAGTGTTTGAACACGTACCGGTCGTCGACCCGGAAGGCGTTGACCCGCTCTTCGTTAGCCCGCCGGAACGACGCCATTGTGTGATGTGTCGTTACACACCAAAATTAACGTTCGGCCGAATCGAGCCGCTCTACTCCGGACTGACGCGTTCGGCTCGGGAACCGACATCTGTCGCCGACCGGACGTGGTATCTCAGTGATATGCTTACGTTTTAGTAGCGATACGGGGAACGTGCGATCGTATGAACGGGAACCGCTTCGTCGTCGCCCTCTTCGGTATCCTCGTCACCGCCGTCATCGGCGCGCTGGCGTACCAGTTCATCGCGCCGCTGACGATCTCGGTGTTCCTGTACTACTCGACCCGCCGCTACCACCACGCCCTCCGCCGCTTCCGGCTGCCCGCCAACGTCCGCGCGGCCATCGTGATGGCCTCCCTGGCCATCCCCCTGATCTTGCTGATCAGCTACGCGACGATCCTCCTGGTCGTCGAGGCGCGGGCCTTCATCGACCAGTACGCCCTCATCGATGTCGCGAGCCAGAACTTCGAGTGGTTCGCGGGTGTCAACGACATCCCCGAGTTCACGGTCCAGGGGCTCTACGACGCGTACCAGTCGGGCGATCTCGCGCCCTTCATCGACTTCGCCACCGAGCACGCGAGCTTCCTGACGACGCTGATCTCGGACTTCTTCTTGAACCTCTTCGTCCTCACCATCGTCACCTACTACCTCCTGGTGGACGGCCACCGGATCAGCGACTGGCTCCTCCAGTTCGACGACGGCGCCATCATCCGGGAGTACCTCGAAGCCGTCGACCGGGAACTGGAGAAGGTGCTCTTCGGCAATCTGCTGAACGTCCTCGCCATCGCGCTGATCGCGATCGGCTCGTTCAGCGCCTACAACGTCTTCGTGCCCGCGGGCGCGGAGATCCCCTACCCCGCGCTCGCGGGCGCGCTCACCGGGATCGCGAGCCTGATCCCCGTCGTCGGGATGAAGATCGTCTACGTCCCGCTGACCCTCGCCACCGCGCTCCGGATCGCGCTCTCGGGCGACCCGACGAACCTCGTGTTCGTGGCGGGCTTCTTCGTCGTCGCGGTCGTCGTCGTCGACACCATCCCCGACCTCGTCCTCCGGCCGCTCCTCAGCGGCGAGCAGACCCACGTTGGCCTCCTGATGCTGGCCTACACGCTCGGACCGGTCGTCCTGGGCTTCTACGGGCTCTTCCTGGCGCCGATGCTCCTCGTCGTCGGTCTGACCTTCGCCAACACGGCGCTCCCGCGGCTGCTCGACGAGAATGCGACCGCCGAGGCCACCGCGTCGCCGAAGCCCGTCGACGGACGCTCACAGCGTCCGGACCCCCCAGACGACGCCGGCTCGCCGGACGAGCGACCGACCGGCTGATCGGACTGATTTCGACGACCGCTATCGAATCGCACGACGACTCCGGCCCAGAACGCTTATCAGCTCTTCTTGTCAGTTTACGGTAGATGAAAGCCAGCGGATCTCCCGAGCTCGGGATTCGCGTCCTGGTGGTCGACCCGCCCGCGGGAGACACCCTGGATCTCACTTCCCAGCTCGCCCCGGCGATCGAGGGGGACATCTCGATCGACACCGTCTCCGGACTCGATCCCGCCCGCGAGCGACTCGCCAGCGAACACGTCGACTGCGTCGTCTGTCGGCACAGCCCGCCGGCGATCGACGGCGTCGAAGTGCTCACGGAACTGCGGGAGGTCCGGCCCGAGGTGCCGATCCTCCTCGCAACCGACGCCGACGCGGCCGGGACGGTCTCCGGCGCCGCCACCGACGTCGTCACGCTCACCGACGGACGGATCAACGGGCCGGTCGCGATCAACCGCATCCGTTCGATCGCGACCCAGACGCGCGACCGAGGAAAGTACGAACAGATCTTCGAGGCGGCCACGGACGGGATCGTCGTCCACGACGCCGCCGGGACCATCCTGGAGGCCAACGACCGCTTCTTCCGGATGCTCGGCTACGACCCCGACCGCGAGGCGACGCTCACGTACGTGGACGTCCTCGTCGAGCGCGGCGGCTACTCCGAAGCGGAGGCCCACAAACTGATCGCGTCCGCGTCCGAGACGGGCGGCCACACCGCCGAGTGGCTGGTCCGGAGCGACGACGACGACGGCGGCGGCCAGTGGGTCGAGGTCCAGCACAAGCCGGTCGAGATCGGCGGCGCCGAGCGCGTGCTGGCGTTCGTGCGCGACATCACCGCACGCAAAGAGCGGGAGGCCGCGCTCCGCGAGAGCCGGGAGACCCTCCAGCGCCTCAACGAGATCACCGCCGACCCCGACCTCGCCTTCGACGAGCAGGTAGAGCGCCTGCTCGAACTCGGGCGGGACCGCCTCGGGCTCGACATCGCGTACCTTTCGCGGATCGACGAGGACACAGGCGAGTTCGAGATCGTCCACGCCCAGGCTGACCACGACCTCGTCCGGCCCGGCCTCAAGACCGAACTGGCGAACACTTACTGCCGCTTTACGGTCGACTCGGAGTCGCCCTTCGGCGTCACACACGCCCGCGAGGAGCTCCCCGACCCCTCCCTCTATCAGGAAGTCGGCTTCGAGTGCTACCTCGGCGACGAGATCGTCGTCGACGGCGAGCTCTACGGGACGCTCTGCTTCGCCGACGAGTCCCCGCGCATAGAGCCGTTCTCCGAGGCGGAGCGGACCCTGATCGACATTATGGCCCAGTGGCTCCGCCGGGGGCTCGAAGAGCGGCGGTACCGGAGCGACCTCGAACAGAGCCAATCGCAGATGGAACAGACCTTAGAGCGCGTCGACGACGCGTTCTTCGCGCTCGACGACGAGTGGCGCGTCACCTACGTCAACGAGGCGGGCGCGGACGTCCTCAGGGGGGCGATGGAGGCCGACTACGAGGACGCGGAACTGATCGGTCGCCACCTCTGGGACGAGGTCCCCGAGGCGGTCGACACCACGTTCTACAATGAGTACCACCGCGCCCTCGAAGAACAGGAGTCCGTCTCCTTCGAGGAGTACTACCCGCCGCTCGACGTCTGGTTCGAGGTCCGGGCCTACCCCGACTCCGACGGCATCTCCGTGTACTTCACCGACGTCACCGCCCGGAAGGAACACGAGCGGGAGCTCGAACGCTTCCACGACCTCCTGGACCAGACCGAGCGGATCGCCAACGTCGGCGGCTGGGAGATCTCCACCGACGGCGAGGAAGTGTTCTGGACGGACTACCTCTTCGAGCTCCTGGGCGTCGAGGCCGACGAGGAGCCGCCCCTCGACGAGGCCCTCGACGTCTACCACGAGGACGACCGGCCGATCATCGAGAACGCGGTCGAGGAGGCGACGACCGCCGCGGCGTCCTTCGACGTGGAGCTTCGCTTCTGGAAGTCGGAGAACCAACTCCGGTGGCTCCGCGTGCAGGGAATCCCCGTCGTCGAGGACGGCGAGGTGGTGCGGATCCGCGGGGCCGCCCAGGACATCACAGAGCGGAAAGAGCGCGAACAGACGCTCGGTCGGCTGCTCCGGGCCGCCCAGCAGCTGATCCGCGCCGGCACGGTCGAGGACCTCCTCGACGCGATCGTCGGGGGGACCGACGCCGTCTTCGGCTACGGGCTCAACTCCGTTCGACTCCACGACCCCGACGCCGGGACGCTCCCGGCGGCCAAGATCTCGCCCCAGGCCAGCGAGTACGTCGACGATCTGCCGGTCTACGACGACGACGAGGGACTCCCCGGGGAGGCGTTCCAGTCGGGCACGCCCAAGCTCGTCTCTGACGTGAGCGAGCATCCCGAATTCGACTACGACACGATCGAGTCGGCGATGTTCGTCCCGCTCGGCGACCACGGGGTCCTCGGGGTCGGCGCGCTCGAAACCGACGCGTTCGACGAGGACGACGTCGCGCTCGTGGAGCTGCTGGCGCTCGTCGCGACCGGCGCGTTCGACCGCCTCGAACGGGAAAGCGAGATGCGACAGCTCCAGCGGATCGTCGCGCACGTCGACGAGATGGGCTTCCTCCTCGACGACGAGGACCGCTTCACCTTCGTGACCGGCCCCTTCGCGTCCTACGTCGGCCGCGACGCCGATGCGCTCGTCGGGGAGCGACTCCCGGACCTGCTCGCCGACGCGGACGCCGAGACGTACCGCGAACTCGACTTCGGCAACACGGCCTCCGAGCGGACGACCGCGACCCTCGAAGTCGATATCCGGACCGACGACGGGATCCAGCCCGTCGAACTCGAACTCTCGCGGACCGACCCGGACGGCGACGCCGTCACCACGGCCGGCGTCGTGACCGACATCTCCGAACTCGCGGCGACGCGGACCGACCTCGCGGCCGAGCGCAAGCGCTTCCAGGAGCTGTTCGAGAACCTCCCGGATCCGGTCGTCGAGGTGACGTTCCGCGACGGCGACCCGATCGTGCAGTATCTCAATCCGGCGTTCACGGACGTCTTCGGCCACGAGTCAGAGACCGTCCGGGGCCAGAACATCAACGACTACATCGTCCCGGACCGCGAGCGCGAGGACGCGCTGTCGCTCGACGCGCAGGCGATGGACGGCGAGCAGACGCGCGTCGAGGTCCAGCGCGAGGCCGAAAGCGGCTATCGCGACTTCCTCCTCCGGGTCATTCCGTACCCCCGGGAAGAGGGGATGTCCGCCTTCGCAGTCTACACCGACATCACCGACCAGAAGGAGCGGGAACGGTACCTCCAGGTGATGCACCGCGTCCTCCGGCACAACCTCCGCAACGACATCAACGTCGTGCTGGCGTTGGCCCAGCAGTTGCGGGAGAACATCGAGGACGAGCGGCTCTTCGATCACGCCACCACGCTCGAACGCAACGCCCAGGACATCGCCTCGCTGAGCGAGAAGGCCAAGGAGATCGAGCGGGTGATCGGCCAGCGCGGCGACGAGACGGCCGCCGTCGACGCCGCCGCGCACCTTCGCGAGACCGTCGCGTCGTTCCGCGAATCCCACCCCGAGGCCTCGCTGGAACTCGACGTCCCCGAACCGCTGTGGGTCCGCGCCAACTCGGATCTCAAGCGGGCGTTCCAGGAACTCATCGAGAACGCCATCGAGCACAACGACGGCGACGCGCCCCGGCTCCGGATCGACGCGGAGCGCGGCGACGCCGATCTGATCCGGCTCCGATTCAGCGACGACGGCCCCGGGATCGCCGACACGGAGTGGGGCGTCGTCACCGGCAAGACGAACATCACCCAGCTCACCCACGGCAGCGGGCTGGGGCTCTGGCTGGTCCGGTGGCTCGTCGAGTCGTTCGGCGGCGAGATCGGCCGGGAAGAGCGCGGCGACGGGACCACGATCGTCGTCTCGCTCCGTCGCGAACGGCCGGACGCGCCCGAGCCCAATGCCGGCACCGAACAGGTGACGTCCGAGGACTGACCCGAGCCGTCGTCCGCGTCCGACCGATCGGCTCGCCGCCGCGGCCCGCACAACCGTTTTGCGCCCCGGGATCGATCCCTCACCTATGACTGTCGTCGCACTGCTCAGCGTCGCACCGGTGATCGAAGGGAGTATGGCGGAGGAGGTCGCGGCCGCGGTCGACGCCCTGGAGGACTTCGACGTCGACTACGAGACGAATCCGATGGGGACCGTGATCGAGGCCGACGACGTCGGGACGCTCTTCGCCGCCGCGGAGGCCGCCCACCGCGCCGTCGACGCCGACCGGGTGAGCACCGTCCTGAAGATCGACGACAAGCGGACGAGCGACGACGGCGCCGAGCGGAAGGTCGCGGCCGTCGAAGAACGGCTCGGTCGGCCGGCGCGCAGCGCCGCCGACGGGGAGTAGGTCGACTGCGCTAGTCGTCGCGCTCGCGTCGGAGCGCCAGGAGCGCGGCCGCCAGCAGCGCGACCACGGCGGCAACGGCCCCGAAGCCGGGCGTCGTCGTCGGGGTCTGGACCGTCGGGATCTCCGTCGTGGTCGTCGCCGAGGTCGGCGGCGAGGTCGTGTCCGTCGGCGTCGCCGTGGTCGTCGTGGTGCTGATCGTCGTCTCCTCGGGCGTGTCGGTCGTCGCGGTCGGGATCACCGCCTGGACCGTGCCGTCGACCTCCAGGTCGGACGCGGGCCCGGTGTCGCTGACGGTGATGGTGTAGTCGTCGCCCGGCTCCGTGTCGTTGAACGACAGCGTCACCAGGAACTGCCCGTCGGCGTCGACGGTCGTGGAGGCGGTCTTCAGGAACGCGGGTCGGACCCCGTCGGCGCTCCGGACGCGGATCGACAGTTCCGTGCCGGGCGCGACGGTCGCCTCGCCGAAGACCTCCTGACCGCTCGCGGCGGTGACGTTGAACGGCTCGTTCATCGTGAGTTCGGCCTGCGTCAGCGACAGCGTCGTCTCGACGACCTCGTCGTCGCCGCCCTCAGTCAGGTCGAGGTCGTTCTCGTCGTCGCCGAAGACGGTGAACGACGCCCGGAGGTCGTCTTCGTCGTCGATCGAGCCGTAGTCGTTCTCACCGGGGTCGATCGCGCCGTCGTTGTCCTCGTCGCGGACGCCCGAGGGACCGAACTCGCCGGTCCGCGTGACGACGTAGTAGGTGTCGTTCTCCGAGTCCGCGATCACGCGGGAGTTGCTCGCGTTCAACTGCAGGACGAGCGGGTCGCGGTTCGGACCGGGGTCCTGCTGTTCGACGGTGAACTGCGCGGCCGGTGAGGCCTTGCTCCCGTTCGCGAAGGAGTAGAACTCCGAGGTGACGGTGTCCTCGCCGCGGGCGTCGAGCGCGCCTTCGAGCCCCGTCGCCCGGATCTCGTAGAGGACCGCGTCGCCGAAGGCGATCTCCGAGTCGCGCGTGACCCAGTTCTCGTCGGTGCCCTCCCGGACGTCCTCGGGCGCGTCGAGGTTGCCGTAGCGGTTCCGCGGCGCCGTCCAGGTCCGGATCGCGATCGTCTCGCGCGGCCGCAGGTCGATCTGGCCGACGTCCGTCAGGCGCCCGTCGATCGAGGCCTCCACCGGGTAGAGCTCGGCGTCGAGGAGGTTCGAGACGCCGACCGAGACCTCGCCGCTGACGATCTCGTCGTCGTCGCTGATCTGGATCAGGTCGTTCTCGTCGGAGAACGAGCCCGTGGGGTAGGTCGTGGCCGCGTAACTGTCGAAGTAGATGGTCACGCGACCGTCGCGGTCGTCGCCGCCGCCGTCGCGGACCGTCACGTTCGCCTCGTAGCCGACGCTTTGACTTCCGATCCGGATCGTCGCCTCCCGGGTGTTCTCCAGTTCGACCGGGATGGCGACGACGTCCCCGCGCGCCTCCTGGATCGTGCTTCTCGTGAATACGGCCTCGGCGTCGCCGGCCTCGCGGACGGTGATGGTGTCGGATTCGACCGTGATGCCCGTGACGGTGTCCGTCGCGCGGATGGTGTACTCGCCCGTTTCGAGGCCGAGCTGCTCCAGATTGTAACTGAAGTCGTACTCGCCCTGGCCGGAGAGTTCGACGAAGCGGTCCGAGACGCCCTCGACGGGGTCGCCGTCGTCGTCGAGGAGTTCGAGCCGGATCTCCCGGCCGCTGACCTGCGCGGAGACGGTCCCCTCGATCGCGTCGAGGTTCGTCACGTTCTGGTCGTCGATGCCGAGGGAGAGATCCAGGGAGCGGAGGGTGATGGTGGCGGTGCTCTCTCCTTCGATGTCGGCCTCGTACTCACCGAGCGACTCGCCGTCCGTATCGAAGAGGAAGACCCGGCTGTTCGTGCCGGTCGACCCCGAGAAGAAGTAGTTGTCCGTGTCGTCGCTCGTCCCTTGGAGCGTGACGCCCGTACCGGTCGAAGACGTGACGATCGAAACCGTCGAACCCTTGTACACGGTGGCGTCTTCTCCGCTCCGAACGACCGTCGGTGCGAATCTGACCGATTTGTCCCCGGCGTTGTCGAGGGCGTTGCCGTCGGAGTCGACGATCCCGTCGTCGAGTCGGAGCGTCAGCTCTTGGCTGTACGTATCATTCAGTTCGATGGTCGCTCGACCCTGCGCCTCCGAGACGCTGTCGACGATGTCGCCCGTTATCTCTTCTTCCTCTTCGTTGTACAGGCCGTAGTTACTCTGGAAGTTCGAGACGTCCTCGGAGAACGCGACTTCGATTTGGGGCGAGTTCGCCGACGGGAGGTATTGGATCGCGCTCAGGAACCGGGGAGAACCTTCGGCGCCGCCGACGAACTGGACGGTGAGGTCCTCCGTGGCGGTCGCGTCACGGTCGTCGTCACTCGCATCGATGGTCACGCCGTTCGTGTACGTCTCCTCTTCCTGCCCCTCGGGCACGGCCGGACTGGTCAGATTCACCGTCCCGTTGAAGTAGACGGTCTCGGTTCCGGAGGTGGCTGTAAGTGTGGGGAGGCTCCCTTGTCCGGACGAATCTGTCAACACCTCGCCGCTGGCGTTCTTCACGGTGAGGTCGTAGCTCTCGACGGTGAAATCGTTCGAGACCGTGATCGAGTAATCGGTACTGTCACTCGGGTCGACGCCGGAAACGGAGTAATTGTAGGTGTGTCTGTACTCCGTCTCCTGATCGACTGTCGTCGGCGAGAACGAACTTCCACTTACGGAACTGACCTGTAGATCGCTGTTCGTGACCGTGAGCGTGTCGTCGTAACTCGCGGTCGTCCCGTCGTTGTCGCTCGCGTTTACTTTGATCGTGTACTGCGTGTCGGAGCCAACAGCGGGGCTGGTGATGTCGACGGTTCCAGCTAGGTAGACTGTCTCTGTCGAGGGCGTAGCCGAGATGCGCAGTCGGTTCCCCCGGATCACCGCTGAATCGTTCAGTACCGCGCCGCTCTCGTTTTTCATCTCGACCTGCGGATTGCTGATGTCGAACTCTCCGGGGACCGAAAAGGAGAGTGTCGTTTCTCCGCTCGTATTGACGCCGGTGAACGTATAGTTGAAGCTGTACTCCTGCTGTGTCTCTTCTCCGACGCTATCTGGGGACAGTCCCCCGGAAGTCGGGGAGACGTTGTCGACGGCTGCTGCTGAGCCAGCGAACGCGACGCTCCCAGCGACCGCTGATAGTACTACCAGAGTCGCGAGCGCGACCGCGCGTAGTTGGGGGGTGAATCGTGTCATAGTCGTTGGGCTGTGGTGGGCGGCAGAGTCCGTGATTCGACCGTTTCGGGCGGTTTCGTCGACTGTGGTTCGTGCGTGCGCCGGTGCGGAGGCCGAACGCGGTGAGGGCGTTCGCGAATATCCTATACAGTCGACAGTCCGAGAGGAAGAAAACAGCAGAGAGACAAAGGCTTTGTGTGAGATCCCTCCGGCGTGTCTCGATCTTTGCGGCGTGATCTTTCGTCTCACTCTGCCCGCTATAATTATCGGTATTGATAACTAAGGCACTAGATTTAACCCAGAGTAGGGCAGACTGAGTGTATGGAGTTCAAAAAGCTGTTCACGGACGATTCGGCGGTGTCGCCGGTGATCGGGGTGATCCTGATGGTCGCGATTACCGTGATCCTGGCCGCCGTTATCGGTACGTTCGTCCTGAACCTCGGGGGGAGTATTCAGAACACAGCTCCGCAGGCGAGTTTCAACTTTGATTACAATACATCGGCGGGCGACGGTGAAGTCACCGTTACTCATCAAACTGGAGACACTCTCCAGAAGTCACAGATTAACGTGACGTCGTCAGGGGGGGCGCTCACTAACACGAACCCAAGTGACTGGCCGACTGAGATCACCGCTGGTGACTCAAACACCTACAACACCTCTGGTGCCTGGAGCGGCGAGACCATTCGCGTCGTCTGGGAGTCGGACACTGGTGATAACTCGGCCACGCTGAGCCAATCCACCGCGCCGGGAGCATAATCAAATGAGGCTCAAGCAGCTGTTCACGGACGACTCGGCGGTGTCGCCGGTGATCGGGGTGATCCTGATGGTCGCGATCACCGTGATTCTGGCCGCCGTTATCGGCACGTTCGTCCTGAACCTCGGGCAGGAAGTCCAGCAGACGGCGCCGCAGGCGAGTTTCAACTTCGACTACGAAACTCAGGGGGACAATAACGTCACCATCACCCATCAGACGGGTGATTCAATCGACACCGCCTTACTGAACACGACTGGGCTCAATGGGGGCGCAAAAAGCGTGGCTTGGAGTGCAAGAACGGGAAGTAGTACGGTTTCAGCGGGAACGAGCGCTGAATTCAACAATACCGTAGACTGGGACGGCGAAACGATCCGTGTGGTCTGGACGTCCCAAAACGGGGAGAATTCGGCTACGCTGAGTCAATCCACGGCGCCCGACGAGTCGTAGACGAACCGAATTTTTTCCGGATCTTTTTCAGCGCTTACGAAGCCCCTCGCAGCGCGGCTTTCGATCCAATCACCGATCTGCCGAATCAGTTGAGTAGTTCTGTTCGTAAACCGCACTCAGACCGCTGGCGAACCTTCGGACGTCCCGACGAGCCACGTGCCGATCGTCACGAGCGCGGCCGCAGGCACCAGCGCGTAGGTGAAAATCTGCGCGGAGCTCGGCAGAATGCCGGGAACGAACAGGAGCGTCCCGACGACTATGAGTGCGATACCGACGAGCACGCGAGTGCTATCGAACAATCCCATAGTCGGAACTACGAGGCGCGGAATATGGACTTTCCGCTTCACGCCGTCGTTCGAGCGCCGCAGACGACGACCCGCGTGGGGTTGCGCTTAAACGGTCGCCGCCCGACGGGCCGTGTATGGACGCCGGAATCGTCACGGTCGGCAACGAACTGCTCGCGGGCGACATCGAGAACACGAACGCGACGTGGCTCGCCGACGAACTCACCGGGCGCGGCGTCGACGTCGCACGGATCGTCGTCGTGCCCGACGACGAGCCAATCCTCGCGGAGACGATCCGCTCGTGGCGCGAGCGCTTCGACGCCGTGCTCGTCACCGGCGGTCTCGGCGGGACGCCCGACGACGTGACGATGGACGCCGTCGCGGCCGGCCTCGACCGCGATCTGATCGTCGATCCCGTCGCCGAGGCCGACGTCCAAGAGACGATCGATCGCATCTTCGAGGAGAACCCCGATCTCGACTTCGACCTCCGGGCCGAGTGGTACGCGTCGATCCCGGCGGGCGCGACGCCGATCCCGAACCCCGAGGGCCTCGCGCCCGGCTGCGTCGTCGACGACGTCTACGTGCTCCCGGGGATCCCCGAGGAGATGCGTGCCGTCTTCGAGAACGTCGCCGGGGACTTCGCGGGCGAGGTCGCCACGCAGACGCTCTATTCGCCGGAGCCCGAGGGCGCGCTCGCCTCCGTCCTGGGAGCGGTCGCCGAGCGGTTCGGCGTCCGCGTCGGGAGCTATCCGAACCGCGACGCCAGCCACACCCGGCTCAAAGTCACCGGCGACGACGAGGCCACGGTGACCGACGCCGTCGAGTGGCTCCGCGCGGAGGCCGACCTCGAACTGACGCTCGCCGAGGAGTGGAACGACGCCGTCGAGGAGGCCCCCTAGCGCGGCCGCATTCTCACCGCGGATTCGGGAGGTTCGAGCGCTCTCGCGGGGACAGCGAGGAGAGCGTCCCCCGCGACTGGATGATGTTGAACGCGGTCACCAGATCGGAGCGCGAGATGAGACCGACCACCTGCCCGTCGCCGTCGACGACGGGGAGCCGCCCGACGTCGTGCTGTTGCATCTGCTCGATGGCCGTCATCGCGTCGGCGTCGGGGGAGATCGTCGCCACGTCGGCGGACATCACGTCGTCGACGCGGTAGGCGTCGCGCTCGACCTCCCGCACCGACCGCGCGTCGTCGAGGGTGACCATCCCCACGAGCCGGTCGCCGTCCATCACCGGATAGCCGGTGTGCCGCTCGGTGAACATCCGTTCGAGCAGGTCGGCGACGCTCGTGTCCTCGCTCACGACGTCGAGGTCCGCGCGCGGCGTCATCACGTCGCGGACAGTGACGTCCTGGAAGGCGGCCTTCATCACGGTCTGTTGGGCCTCCGAGGAGGCGCCGATGTAGATGAAGAAGGCCAGCGCGACCAGAAAGAGGTTCGCGAACAGGCCGAACAGCCCGAGCAGGAATGCGAAGACCTTGCCGACCTCGGCGGCGATCTGGGTCGCCCGCGCGTGCGGTCGATTTCGCGCCAAGAGCGCGCGGAGCACCCGTCCCCCGTCCATCGGGAACCCCGGGAGCATATTGAAGGCCGCGAGGACGACGTTCGTCAGTGCGAGGTAGCCGAGTACGAACTTCGCGGGATCGAGCGTCGACGGGAGCGCCAGAAACGCGATGTAGGAGACGACGCCGAGGGCGACGCTGACGATCGGACCCGCGATCGCGATCGCGAGCTCCTGCTTCCAGTCTTCGGGCATCTCCGCGAAGCTCGCGACGCCGCCGAACAGCCACAGCGTGATGGAGTCGATGCGGTAGCCGTACCGCATCGCGACGAGCGAATGGCCGAACTCGTGGAGCAGGACGCAGACGAACAGCCCGAGCGCCGCGGCCGCGCCGAGGACCCACTGCATCGACCCCGCCGTGAGCGGGCCGACGTCGATGGCCGATCCGAACAGGTCGTTCACGACGCCGGTCAGCTGGGCGACGTCGGTTCCGATGAGCCACGCGAAGAGGGGCAGAACGAGCAGGAAGGTGAGATCGAGCTTGATCGGAATCCCGAACGCGCTCCCGATGCGGATGCCTCGCATACCGACCGTTAGTCGGGCGCGGGACTTAAGTCCAATCGCGCTTCGTCGCGTCGGCTCCGGCAACTGCGACTGCGACTGGACTGCGGTCGGTCGATAGTCGTCGGCAGACGAACCGCTGAAATACCTCGTTCTCCTACCCCCACCCGTGTCACAACAGGTCGGGACCGTCGACACGCTCTTCCTCCACGAGTCCGGCGACGACTTCCTCGCGGTCGTCGAACGCGACGGCGAGCGGGTCTTCCGCGCGCGGCTCGAACTGAAGGAGACGAGCGCCGGCCCGCGCCCCGCGAAGTTCCGGGTCGTCCGCGGGTCGAACGAGGAGCCGCGGGACCCGAGCCAGTTCGTCGAGATCGCGCGTCGAGCCTCCCGCATCCGCATCTCCGAGCAGACCTCGAAAGCGCGCCGAAAAGAGCTCCAGGAGATGCTCGACGGCTACCAGCTCGACGCCTTGGTCGTCCGGACCTGCCGCTACTGCGCCTCCGACGGGCGCTACTCGCCCATCACCGAGGAGACGGCAGTCAAGACCGACCGGGAGTACATCTGCCCCGACTGCGCGAAGCGCGAACTGGAGCGCGAACTCGACTTCTCCGCGTCGGGCCGGCTCACCGGCGCCGCCCAGGACCGCCTCGAAGAACTGCTCCTCGAAACCCAGGACCTCGATCGGATCTCGAATCTGCTGTCCGGCGGCCTCGATCCCGATCTCACGAAGTTCGACACCGTCAGCGCCACGACTGACGAGGTCGACCTCGTGGAAACCTCCACACTCGATCTCCACCCCGAACTCCAGCGGCGGGTCGAGGACCGCTTCGACACGCTCCTGCCGGTGCAGTCGCTCTCTGTCGACAACGGTCTCTTCGCGGGCCGCGACCAGCTCGTCGTGAGCGCCACCGCGACCGGGAAGACGCTCGTCGGCGAGCTCGCGGGTCTAAACCGCGCGCTGAAGGGCGAGGGGAAGCTGCTCTTTCTCGTCCCCCTGGTCGCGCTCGCGAACCAGAAGCACGAGGACTTCGAGGATCGCTACGGCGACCTACTGGACGTGACGATCCGGGTCGGCGCCTCCCGCATCAACGACGACGGCAACCGCTTCGATCCGAATGCCGACATCGTCGTCGGGACCTACGAGGGGATCGACCACGCGCTCCGGACGGGCAAGGACCTCGGCGACGTCGGCACCGTCGTCATCGACGAGGTCCACACGCTCAAGGAGGAAGAGCGCGGCCACCGGCTCGACGGGCTGATAAGCCGCCTCAAGTACTACTGCGAGGAGCGCGCCCAGGATCGTAGCGGCTACGACGGCGCGCAGTACGTCTACCTCTCGGCGACGGTCGGCAACCCGGAGTCGCTCGCCGAGCGCCTGCGGGCGACGCTCATCGAGTTCGAGGAGCGGCCCGTGCCGATCGAGCGGCACGTGACCTTCGCCGACGGTCGCGAGAAGCCCGACATCGTGAACAAGCTCGTTCGGCGGGAGTTCGACTCGAAGTCCTCGAAGGGCTACCGCGGCCAGACGATCGTCTTCACCAACTCCCGGCGGCGGTGCCACGAGATTTCCAGAAAGCTCGAATACGACTCCGCGCCGTACCACGCCGGCCTCGACTACGGCCGCCGCAAGCGGGTCGAACGCCAGTTCGGCAATCAGGACCTCGCGGCGGTCGTCACGACCGCGGCGCTGGCGGCCGGCGTCGACTTCCCCGCCTCGCAGGTGATCTTCGATTCGCTGGCGATGGGCATCGAGTGGCTCTCCGTCCAGGAGTTCGAGCAGATGCTCGGCCGCGCGGGCCGCCCCGACTACCACGACAAGGGGACGGTCTACCTGCTCGTCGAGCCGGACTGCACCTACCACAACTCGATGGAGATGACCGAAGACGAGGTGGCGTTCAAGCTCCTGAAGGGCGAGATGGAGGATGTCCTGACCCACTACGACGAGACCGCGGCCGCCGAAGAGACGCTGGCGAACGTCGTCGTCGCGGGCAAGCGCGCAAAGCGGCTGAACGACCGGATGGTCGGTGACGTCCCCACGAAGCACGCGCTCGGCAAGCTCCTCCAGTGGGAATTCATCGACGGCTTCGAGCCCACGCCCCTCGGCCGGGCGGTCTGTCGGCACTTCCTCTCGCCGAGCGACGCGTTCCGCATCCTCGATCTCATCCGCTCGGGGACCGACCCCTACGGCCTCGTGGCGGAGATGGAACTGCAAGAGGAGCGCTGACGCCCCGAGACAGAACGCGTCGCTGTCGATCGTGATGCGGGCGACGGCGGCGCCGCTCTCGACTGGCTGGCGAACAGGCGGTACACTACCCGTGCCCGCGCCGACGTACCGCACGCCCGCGACCCGGCGCGGGGCCGTTCTCAACGCACGCGCCATCTGGCCGCCGTTTCGTATATAAATTGTCGGTCCGGATCCCCCATCCTTTTGCACCGCCGCGGCGACACCTTTCTGTGGTCTCGATAACGCCGGCGATCCTGGTCGTCTTCCTCGTGGTCGTCTGCGCGCTCGTGCTCTTCGTGACCGAGCCCGTCCCGGTCGACGTCACCGCGATCGGGGTGATGGTCGCGCTCCTCCTGATCCAGCCCGCGTCGGCGTCGCTCGTCGGCGTCGGACTGCTGGCGGAGCCGATCGTCCTCTTTCCGGACTACCCGGCGGACGCGCTCTCGGGCTTTTCGAGCGCCGCGACCCTGACCGTCCTGGCGATGTTCATCCTCAGCGATGGTGTCCAGCGGACGGGCGTGATCCAGCGGCTCGGCGCCCGGATCGCCGCCTTCACCGAGGGGTCGCTCGACCGGCAACTGGGGGCGACGATCGGCGTCGTCGCGCCCATCTCCGGCTTCATCAACAACACCGCCGCGGTCGCGATCCTGCTTCCGATGGTGACAGACTTGGCCGAGCGCGGCGGCACGTCGCCGTCGAAGCTCCTCCTTCCGCTCTCGTATGCCTCGATGTTCGGCGGGATGCTCACGCTGATCGGCACCTCGACCAACATTCTCGCGTCGGATCTGTCGGGGCGACTGCTCGGCCGCACCTTCACGATGTTCGAGTTCACCCAGCTCGGAATCGTCGTCTCGATCGTCGGCGCGGCGTACCTGCTGACGGTCGGGCGCTGGCTGACGCCCGAGCGGATCCGGGCCCGGGGGGACCTCACCGAGGAGTTCGAGATGGCCGAGTACCTCACCGAGGTCGTCGTCCGCGAGGACTCCCCGCTCGTGGGCCAGCAAGTCCAGCGAGCGCTCGTCGAGACCGACTTCGACGTCGACCTGATCCAGCTGATCCGCGAGGGCGAGGTCTTCTTGGAGCCGCTCGGACCGAAGCAGATCCAGGCCGGCGACGTGTTCGCGCTCCGGACCGACCGCGACACGCTCGTGGAGCTCTTGGACGTGGAGGGGCTCGACGTCGTGCCGACCGCGGTCGACGAGGACGAACTCGAAGCGGGCGAGTCGCGACAGAACCTCGTCGAGGTCGTCGTCGCGCCGGGCTCGTCGCTCGTCGACGAGTCGCTCGTCTCGGCCAGTTTCCGGCAGCGGTACAACGCGACGGTGCTCGCGCTCCGGCGCGGCCAGGAACTCATCCGCCGGCGGATGGACGACGTCCGGCTCCGCGTCGGCGACACGCTCCTGGTGCAGGCCACCGCCGACAGCATCGAGCGCCTCGACGCTAACCGCGACTTCATCGTGGCCCAGGAGATCGAAAAACACGATTACCGAGAGTCGAAGACGCCGATCGCGGTGGGCATCGTCGTCGCGGTCGTCGGCCTCGCGGCGCTGAACGTCCTCCCGATCGTAGTCTCGGCGCTCGCCGGCGCGCTCGCGATGGTGGCGACCCGGTGTCTCCGTCCGCAGGAGCTCTACGAGGCCGTCCAATGGGACGTGGTGTTCCTGCTCGCGGGCGTGATTCCGCTCGGGATCGCCCTCGAAACGTCCGGCGGCGCGGCGCTGTTGGCCGACGTGGTCGTCGCCAGCGGCGACGTCCTCCCGCTCGTCGGCGTGCTCGCGGTGTTCTATCTCCTCACGGCGGTCCTGACGAACGTCATCTCCAACAACGCCAGCGTCGTCTTGATGATCCCGGTCGCGATCGAGGCGGCCCAGTCGCTCGGCGCGAACGCCTTTTCGTTCGTGCTGGCGGTCACCTTCGCGGCCTCGACGGCGTTTATGACGCCCGTCGGCTACCAGACGAACCTCTTCGTCTACGGTCCCGGCGGCTACCGCTTCAGCGACTACATCCGCGTCGGCGGCCCCTTGCAGTTGGTGTTCGCCGCGGTGACGACCGTCGGCATCGTCGCCATCTGGGGGCTCTGACCCGCGGTCGCGGTCGCAGCCGCGGCCGAACGAAATCCTTTACTCGGTGACGGTTGGAGGGAGACGTGCGGGACCGTGGGTTAGCCTGGTATACTTCGGGCCTTGGGTGCCCGTGACCCCGGTTCGAATCCGGGCGGTCCCATCCGAATCTTCACTCGCTCGAAATTCGCACGACCACGACGCTTTATAGCGATTTCTTCGCGCATTTCGGGATCTCATTCCACCCATACTTTACTCGCGCCCCGACGCCGTCAGGCGCTTCACCCTATATTTGACTCGGAAGCCGGATATAGTTACTCGTGTACTGTATCTCCCACACTCATTCCCTGAGAGCCTCGTATCTGCGAGAGTCCGAATTTTCCATCGCCTCCGATAGGTCAGAATCCTCTCTACGGCTCATATTTGCCGTGAGAGCGATTTGGTTCCTAAGAGCTAAAGGAAGCATCTGATTCAGAATTATCTCTGCTTATACCGCAATTCCTTCGCACTCAGTATTCGCGGCCGGACTTAGACAACAGAGAACAGAGAACAGGTGATTTAATCCAATTGCTGTCCTTCAGGCGGAGTCCTTCTCCTCATAAGCTCTAATATAAGTTTCATTGATTTAATATATATCAGCCACAAACTTGGATCGTGGCAATGACTGAACTCACTACGGCTACGATAGATTGGTCCGGAACAGACGAACCGATTGCTCTCACTAATATTCACATTCTCACAGCTATGGCCGAAATGGATCCGAACGAATCTAAAGGTGAAAGAAGCAGATACGTCAAATTCGGAGGATTTGAATATCCTCTAAAATACACTGTCGGCCGCGCTATTGCGCACGCAACTGGCGAGGAGCGGAGAGACTTTCACTCTGATCGGGGTGAAGAATTACTCGAACAACTCGGATTTGAGACCGTGAAAAAATCGCAGGAGTGACTGAATCATAGCAAATAAGATTCTAAAACTAATTCGACAGACATCAATAGAGATCTACTAGCACTACGACTCTCGTGAGAGAATCTCTCGTCCCTCTTTAGTGAGGTACCACTCTTGATAGTCGTTTGTGATAAGCCCTTTATTGTGGAGTTCAGACTTCAGATCCCAAACTTCCTCTCGTTCATCGTTCCATCCCTCACCGTAATCAGGCGAGACCTCAAATCGGGACTCCGGCAACTCCGTAAGCTCATTATGAATTTCACGGACGGGAATTCGACGATGTTGTCGTAACACTCTGAGGATATTCCATTGCTCATCCGTGATTTCGTCCTCGGTCATATCGAACTATTAGATAACCAACTGATAAAAAGATGAAATCAACTGCTTATCGGCAAACCTGAGATACATTGTTCCCCTCAACCACCCCGATCATTATCCAATATCTGGACTCAAATCCTCAGCATCAAGATCACCACTAAGATACTCCTCACCCGAGTTGGTTATTCGATAGACACCATTTCCGAGATGCTGAACCATTCCATAATCCGCTAACTTCCGACATCGCTCACCGATATACTGACGAGAGAATCGAACATCACCGCTATCAGCCATCTTCTTCGGCGTGCTTGTTTCGGTGGTGGAAAGATATTCGAGGATTCGCTCGTCGGCGATAGTCATCCAGTCGGCGGAATACCGCATCTACTGCAACTGGATTATCCGACAGAAAGCCGACTTCGGAAAAATGGATTGGGCTACCTAAGAAGCTATAGAAGCGAGGGAAAGCTACATCTTCTATGAACTAGATAGAAATCTGATATGGGGTTCTGGAATAGCATCAAAGAGAAATTCGACGAAGCTGATCGACGAACAGAGGAATGGATCGAAAGCAAACTCGATTTTGACGAAGAGCGACTTCAGACACTTGTTGAGAGCGCACAAGGAGAATCAGTAACTCGGGATGCGTTCCTGATAGTCCTTGATGGGTTCGTTGCTCCTATCAACCTATTAGACGATGAGGAACAACCTCACTACTTTCTCAATGGCTCAACCGTTGATGTGGAAGGACAGGGCGCAGGATCAGAGAGTATCGTCGGCTGGGATCGTGATCGCCGGATCGGGGGTGCATATACGATTCTCACTTCTCAACGAATCCTGGTTATAGCAAACCACGCTCGCGGATATGACGAACATACCATTCCCTATGATATCGTCACAGCAGTCAATTTGAATAGAGGAATGGTGGGCATTCGACTCTCTATTCAAACGAAGAGCGCAACCTATCACTGTTCTGCAACCAAAACCAAGAATAAGTATGGATCTGAGGAGGTAGAGAGTGCAGTCGATTATCTCCGCAAGAAACGGCAACAAACTACTGAAGAAGATTCAGATGATGCTCTTGACCAGATTACCCGACTCAAGTCGCTCTACGATGATGGCGCAATTACGGAAGAAGAATTCCAAGAAAAGAAACAATCACTACTTGATGATATCTAATCGCAGGTTGAGTCCGTGTTTAGCAAAATCGCCGCCGGCCAGTAACGCGGTATCTGGTATATAATTCTGATCGACCCAGGCACGAACAACACCTGGGGAAGGCCACATTCCCATTCCGACCTCTCTATCCGGTCAGAATTAATTCTAAGCGGGCTGACATTGGCTCTAAGCAATCCGAGGGGGGATGGCAGAGGAAAGCATCATCTTCTCGGGAGAGATTTCTCTCACTAGCATTCACGGCGATTCAGAGATTCGGGCCTATATCGCCCCTATCTCTTGGAGATCCTGAAAGATGCGGGCCGAAATCCGTCGTGAAGTAGCGAGCATCGGATTAAATCCATCATCTAATCGGAGACCTTCCTGCTGAACATACTGAACCGCTCGATCAAAGCGGATGATACGTAGAGGAATTTCTCGCGCTACTGCTCCCGGATCTTCAGTAGCTCGTTCTCGAATCAGACTCTCCATCTGATCGATGAATTCAGCTATCTCGCCCTCAGCACGCTCATCAATCTTTTCCAGAGAACAATGTACTCCGTGTGACTTTCGGTTCACATTCCCTTCGGGCGCACCACCACCGCTATTCCCGACTGCATTGGTGTTTCCAATTGGAGCCCCGCCACCTGGATTACCGACTGCATTATCATTCCCGACTGGAGCGCCGACATTCGACGTTCTTTCTTCATTCACTGACATTATTGAGTTTGAGTTTGAAATTCAAGCCTGATAGAATTTCCTGAAAATTAACTACTTTCGGAGTACTTTCATATTCCGCCCATCTGAGGAAACCGACACTTGATGGGATCCTATCCCCAATATTCTAACAGGTTTGCCATATCCAGAAAACTACAAAGACATCGCAGCGCACGAGGATTCGATTCAAAAAGCACGTGATGTGAAAGATGATCTCGAACTAACTTGGAGCCAATTTCTTGAACAAGGGGCGGACGAACTCGCATCAAATACCGAATAGCATTATGAATGGGAAGAGTGCTGGGGGCGAGCGCCCAACTCGGAACCCCCGACGCTTCAATCGAGACGGGCCGAAGGAGGTGACCCTTCGACGTGAGCAAATCGGAGCCTCATTCCAATAACCGTACCGGAGCGGAGAGCGACACTAAGAGTCGTATAGAACAACGACTGTACGAAGCAGGGGTGCGCGTCAAGCGGAGTGTTAGCGCAATTGACGGGACCAAGAAGCCTCAGAAAGAGGGCCATTCCGACCTCTCGAATCAAACATTCCCTGGTCTTGTTGACGAGAACTACACCGTTCACGGTGGCGACGGATTAGTTATCCTCGATATCGACGTACCTATAGACGATCTCCCTGAATGGATCAAAGATCTGCCATCAACATTCGTCGTTGAAAGTGCCCACGGTGGATATCATTTCTACTACATCGTTGAGGATGACGAGGAGATCTCGAACACCGATCTCTGGTGGGGAAGTGTCCGTTACGGCTGGTATGCGCTCGGACCAGGCTCAACTATCGATCACGCGAACTGCGACGAAGGCAAAGAAAACTGCCCAGGTACGGGAATCGGGGAGTATACTATTGACACGGACAAGGCGATGGCGACACTCTCCGGGGATTCCTTCGAAGACCTCCAAGAGGCTTGCACCAGTGACGGGGATCAAGAGGTCCCCAATCATAATCTCATTGCTGCACCGGATTCCGAACTTGTTGATCGAGGAGAACTCGCCCTGCACACTCTGCAAGAGATTTCGACCCCCGCTTTCAACGCTATTATGGATTTCCTGCAGGGAGGAACTGCCGATTTTGAGGGAGAGGATCTTTTCAAAGAGAATGGCCAAATCGACAGGAATACGCACGATGCTATCGCGCTCTCGCTTCTCTATGGAACACTCCGAGACTACTGCGACTACGATCACGATGAGTCAATCAGTATTGCAACTGGAACCTATACACACTACTGCCGTGAGCACCAGTGGACCAAAGATGGACAGAAACGACGCTGGCTTTACGAAAATGAGAGCTATCGAAGCTACATCATCACATACGCCCTCAACTCCTTCGATCCAGAGCGATTCAAACAGCTAGTCGAGAAGAAAAGTACAGGAAATCGCCGCGAGAACAACGAATACGCTGTACTGACCTACGACGCCATCTGGACTGCACTCAATGATTTGCTCCCCAATAATCCCCCCCTCCTGTCTAATGATATGGACCCGCGGAATTCGCAGACGGAGTCGGAGATATCCGAGGGTCGCATACCCGACGAATTGCCTGCGATTCACGAACAGTACCCGGGCAAGCAGGAAGTCATCGATAGAGCGTACGAACACGACGATGGATACAATACACGGAGAAGCTACGAGGAGGCCTTCCGACGGCTTCAAGCAATCTATGGTGATGTGAAGGCTGCCCGAATCGGTAACACGTGGGTATACTATCCTGCCGATTGGCCGGATCCGCCGAATGCTAACTATGTGCTGCAGTACGGCCAAAGATACGATCCCGAAGAAGCCGATGGGATCAACTCGTGGACCGACGAACCAGAATTAAGCGACGTAGAGTAATTTACCAATCGGAATCCGCTGCGCTGTCGTGATCAAGCCCGCTCAACTCTTCGGGAGGATTTTCTTCACTTGGGGCCCGTTCTTGATCAACGGAGGCAGGCTCTTTGTTTAGCCGAATTTTGAACGTATTGGCTTTTGTCGGCGAGAAGTCCCTCTTCCCCTCATACGCGTATTCATAATATTCTGATTCATTCAGGAAGAGTGCCCCGTGAGTATCGCAATTCCCGCAGATTATCGCATAGTTTGGCGGGTCAGCTGGCTCTACCTTAGCAACGTAGGTATTGGTTCTCCCATTCGGCCATTCGTGATCTTTGCATCGGCAGAGCATACCATATCACGTGAATTGACATCCAAGAAGATGGCGCTGGGCGACGAGAGTCGATAAATACCGGCTATGAGAGAAGTGGAAATCAGCATTTAGAGGGTCTAAAATTCATTGTGTTTGAGTTGAATGGGGTGTATATGGACTTCGCGGGGAGCCTGAATTTAACCCTCGCTTGGAGGAAGACGAAGCGAGATTATAGCCACTATATGAATTCATTCATCAGTAGCCCGTATATTATCCGTGTTTTAGAGCATAAGAAGGAGGATTGGCTTGAAGATCTACGAGAAACTCTTGAATGTGGTGAATTTGATCCACGCTCCCCACGAATAATTGATGTCCCAAAAAGGGACTACCATCTTCGCCCTGCTAGCGTACTACATCCTGAAGATTTGGTTGTATATTCAGCTTTGATATTAGAAGTCTTTGATGAATTGCGTTCTTCAATTGAATGGTCGGCTGGAGAATGTCGCTATTCGCATATACTTCGAGAGGATATTGAAGATAGCAATCAATGGGATGAATTTGAGAAGCCCTATTGGAAAGAAATGCAAGAAAAGAAAATAGATCTTGCAGAAGAGAACGAATATGTATTGGAAACGGATGTGTCTGGATTTTATGAAAATATCGATATTGAGAGGGTCACATCAATTTTCAAACAATTCACTGATCGGCAAGACGTTGGAAACGAAATTAGGCATTTAATCCGGCCTTGGGCAGACCCACGTAAGCGGGGTGTCCCACAGGGCTATGGCCCCTCAGATATACTTGCAGAAATTTATCTGGATGGGGTAGACAGACGGCTCAAGAATAACGGATTTGATCACGTCCGATACAACGATGACTTTGTTATATTCTGTGACTCCCGGGATGCAGCAATTGAAGCGCAGAACCTTCTGGAGCGTGAATTCAGAATACGAGGCCTGAATATGAAATCAGGAAAGACGGAAATTATGCCATCAATAGATGCTCTTCAGGCCTATGCCGAGCCGGAGGCGACCTTTGAGCAAATAAAAGAAGAACTGGGGGATCAAGAGGCAGATGACTCCGATGAGGTAGAAGATACTGAGACTACGGATCGATCACTTGCCGAAGCTGCTGCAGAGTATGCACGCACGGTAAGTGGTGGTACAATTCCTTACGGTACCGAGTCGGAGGATCGTGAAACAGTTTCTGATGGGGGTCTACCACCTGAAGAGGATGATTCGGCGGAAACTGCTGACGATTCAGATGATGAAATAACTGAAGAGCAGCGGGAATATTTGCAAGAAGCATATTCACGCCACATCCAAGATAAAGAATTCAAAGATGTTGACACTCATATTTTTAGATATATAATTAACCGATTAGGAAAAGCAGAAGATACGATTGCGATTGATTATTGTATTGATTATATCAAAGATGGTCAGGCAGATGTTCGAAGGATCTTATATAACTATTTCAAATATCTTCCCAATAAGGATGAGGTCGCGGCAAGGATGGCATCAGCGGTTGCTAATCAGGAATTGAGATACAATTATCACAATTTCCTGATACTTAGGTGGCTCTTTGAGGAAGAATTCAATTCAACGGAAGTTATTCATTGTGCGCGTCAAGTGATCGGGAGAAGAAATGAATTGGTTGAAAGTCGAGAATATGCTACTGCTATACTCTCTGAGTATGGTGATTATTCTGATTGGGAACGTATTGAGGTACTCTATGGAGAGGCCGAGCGAGAGCTTACTAAGGCTGTAATTGCGTATTCATTAAGACAATATGAGTTGGGAAGACGGAAGCAGTTCTATGATCACATAGAGGGTAATTATGAACTGGTAGATATGGCGATCAAAACTGGTGACTCACACACCACCTAACTTTCTTAGAATATGGATTTTGAGCTCTTAGCCACGGTAATAAGATGATGCGGAGAGGGATTTCGTGACCGGACACAAAAGAGAGATTAGATATTGTTAAGATATCCTCGTCTCTGCTCGACCTTCACCTCTTCATCGCGCTTGTCATAATGCTTGTCCAGAACGTCCTGCCCCACATTCATTCGATCAGAAACAACCTTCTCGGGCACATCTTCGGTCAGGAAGTGAGTGATTGATCCCCGGCGGATAGCGTGAGTTGATACATTCACCGGACATCTACAGTAGTCTGGGTAAGTGGTAGCCTCGCAGTCGTCAGGATCGCGTCCCTTCGGGCAATCTTCCCCATAGTAGCAGGGGCGAGTAACCCGATAGACCGCATCTCTGATATTCGTCTTATTGAGTCGGCTGTTTCTCGTCGTGATTAGGGGTTCCCGCCCATATTCGTCCTCTACGTCGTGGCGATGGTATTCGATCCAATCTTCGATGACACGACAAACATCTGCATCAAGAGCAACCATTCGCTCGCCCTCGGAGCCGTTTTTCAGTCGCGTCCCTGAATCAGGTCGATGGTGGAACTCCAGCCGTTCAGCCTCCGGATCGTAGTCATCCACGTCTAGAGAATGAAGCGCTCCGAGGCGAATCCCGGTATGCCACAAGATTTCGATGATAACGTGGGATCGAGAAGCGTACTCAAATTTCCGCTGGTATTCGAGGAGCATCTCTGCTTCATCGGTCGTGAGGATATCCTCAGATTGCTGATCGCCTCTATTGAGATTCGGCATCAGCGCTTTGAATTTCTGGTGAAGATCCTGTTCAACTGCGTCGATGGATTCGCACCAACGGATGAAAACCCGAAGCGCATCGAGTTGGCCATCCAAGGTCACCGGCTTCAAATCGCCGTCGTCTCTCCGCCAAGTCTTGTACCGCTGTAGATCTCGACCGGAGAGGTCGTTCATATTCTCGATTCCCTCGACTTCCTCACACCACCGAATGAAATGCTTCAGTCGGTAGTGATAGCTGTCGAGAGAGGATTGTGATAGTTCGTGCTCTCTCGCGTTCAGGTACATCTCCTTCGCCTCAGCAGGCGAAATGGGTTCGAGTTCTTCGCTCATAGCTTTCTCCGAAGCGCCCATTAGCGCCCGCGAGAGCCAGTATAAGCCGAATAGATCCCGTGACCCCGGTTCGAATCCGGGCGGTCCCATCCGCACTACTCCGTTCTTCGTGATGCGTCCAGCACGTATTCGGTGAAGTTGTCGAACAGCCGCGTCGCCTCGCGAGCGGCCGCGTAGTTCGCCGGCGTGATCCCGTCGAGCACGGATCGGATCCGCTCGTCGGGCAGTTGGTCGTCCTTCCGACGCGTCACGCGCTCGGCCATCTCCGGATCGTACTCCGGATGGAACTGGACGCCGAAGACGCGGCCGCGACGGAAGCCGTGAATCCCGTAGTCGTTTCTCGCGAACACCGTCGCGCCCGGCGGGGCCTCGACGACCCGATCGGAGTGGGAGGTGAACACCGTGAACGTCTCGTCGAGGCCGTCGAGCAGGCGGTTCTCGCCGTCCTGCTCGACGGTCCGATAGCCGAGTTCGTACTCGTCCATCGATGCCACGCGGCCCCCGAGGACGTCCGCGAGCAGCTGGTGGCCGTAGCAGACGCCGAGCGTCGGGACGCCGGCCTCGACGGCGTCGCCGATCCACGCCTTCAGCCGGCCGATCCACTCGCGGTCCCAGTAGACCGACGCCCACGACCCCGTGATGACGACGCCGTCGTAGCGGAGGCTCTCGGGGAGCTCTCCCGACGGGGCGTGAAACGCCGTCAGGTCGGCGTCCAACACCCGCCGGAAATTCCGCCGCGTCGGTTCCGCGAGCTGCGCGGCGTTCAGGAGCGCGATCCGCGGGCGGTCGCCCTGCGGCTCGCTCGGCCGTCGCTCCTCGATACTCGTCCCCTCGGTCGCCGAGTCGTCGGCGCCGCCGCTGGTGTGCCGGTCGTTCCCCTTTTCGTCTCCGTTCGGATCTCCGTCCGCGTCCGCGCGCATCGTCTCTCGGTCTCGGTCGCCGATCTCAGTCCGCATTGATCGCGCTCCGTCGGAATGCGTCGCGTTCGAGTCGCTCGGCGGATTCCAGCCGGAGTTCCCGCGCCGCCGCGTCCGACAGCTCCCGACCTCGATCCACCTCTTGCGTGAGGGGATCGTAGGCATTGACGTCGAAGCCCATCCGGTCGAGATACCGCCGAAGTGACTCCGAGGCGAGGCCCTTCTCGATCGCGTCGTCGACGTGGGAGAGCACGGTCGCGAACTCCGGGAGGACGACCGCCTCGTCGGACACCTCGCCCCGCTGGCCCTCGATCCGCACCTCCGCGTCGCGGACGGTCGCCGAGATCGCGGCCAGTCGGTCCGCCAGCCGGAGCACCTGGGACGGCAGCGCCGTGTCGGGCGAGCGCCACTCCACGGTGCCGAACCGGGCTCGAAGTTGCACCGGCGTCCACACCGCGCTCTCCGGCGAGAAGTTCGCCTCGACCGTCTGCCGGTCGATTCCGGCCGCCAGCGCCTCCGCGACGAACTCCTCGTACCGCCGTTCGAGCCGCCGATCCCACTGGTCGGTGTCGTCGAGGTACCGCCACAGGCGGCCCTGGTGGGACATCGTCGCGTACGCGCGCCGACGGTACAGTTCCGAGCGCGCCCCCGCAGTCACCCGGCGGCCGCCGACGTACGGCGAGGAGTTCACGAGCGCCAGCGCGGGGTCGAGCGCGACGAACGCGTTCGCCTGATCGACCGCACAGCCGGGCTGCTGTTCCACGTGGATGTGGGTCCCCGCGCAGTGTCGCACGTGCTCGAAGTCCTCGCCGACGACTTCGTTTTGGACGCTGGTGCGCTCGCTGTCCAGCTCTGTGATCTCCTCGCGGGCGGCCGGCGTCGCCAGCGGGACGAGCCGCTTTCCGCGCTCCTCGGCCAGCCGGAGCACCTCGCGGATCCGTTCGAGCAACTCCGCTCTGAGGGCCGCCGCCGACTCGCAGGGCGTGGTCTTGATCTCCAAGAGCGGCTCGACGAACTCCCGCTCGGCGCCCGTCGCGGACGCGAGATCGCCGGGCTCGGTCAACCGCCCCGTCTCGTCGACGACCCAGTACTCGACTTCGATGCTCCGCCGGATCGGCGCTGATTCGGTGGCTGACATAGTAGACCTCGGCCCGTCACCCAGCGAATCTCGGATGCCGTTCCCGGGCGGCCCGACCAGTCCGGCACCGCTGTGCTCCAGATATGGCACGGAGTAGCATACTATACCACACTGTTTCGTATACTTCGATGTAAATGTTTTGAGCGAAATTTACCACTGTTCGTTTCTATCTGGGGGTGAAAGAAAAACGAACATCTTATATACTGCGGTATTCGACGAAATTCACAATATCTGTTCCGGGAGAGACGCCGCCGGCCTCAGTACGGCGGTAGCGGTACCGTTCCGCCGTGTTCGCGCCGTTCGACCTCGGTCGCGAGCTTCCGCATAAACGGGTGGACGGTGTTCGCCATAAACATCACCGGCTGCCCCGTCGCGAGCAGCGCGTCGAGCACGTCTTCCGGGTCGGTCGCGTCGGTGTCGTGCCGCGTCGCCGGGACGTCGACGCGGCGGGCGAACACCTCCGTGTACGCGCCGCCGACGTGGACCCGATCGATGAGGTCGCGGTCCGCGAGGATGTTGATGTACTGGACGAACGACGCCGTCCGGCCGCGGCGGTCCCGCCGGAGGAAGACGAACGGACAGACGAGCTCCGCGTCGTCGCCCGTGCCGGCGAGCTGCCGGCGGAACAGCTCGGTGCTCTCGATCTCGTTCACCTTCGCGGCGTTGAACACCCGTCCCCCCGGCAGCTCGGTCCACTCGGGCTGGATGTCTTCGAGCATCGCGTCCAGCTCCGCGTCCGGGATCGGCGGCTCGTCGAGGTAGTCGAGCACGTGATTCAGCGCGTGGATCGTCTCCGCGCCCGTGAGGCTCCGGTGGCGGTCCGGCACGGACACCTGTTCGATGGTCCCGCCGCGGGCCTCGATCTCGTCTTCGAGGTAGTCGTGGATGACACCGTGCTGCTCGCCGCTGATGACGTGACACCCCTCCGGGACCGACCGCGCGAACGAGCGCGCGATGGTCTGGCGGCGCTTGCCGAGCGTGTCGTTGTGGTCTTGGCGGACGTTGCAGAACAGCAGGACGTCGGGCTTGAGGAACTGCTCGTTCACCATCCGCATCGTGTACTCGGTGATCGCCTGATTCTCCATAATCACGGCGTCCTTCGGGTGCGTCTGAGTCAGCTGCGGCAGGAACTCCCTGACGAGGTGGAGGTTCTCGTACAGCGTCACCCGCGGGCCGCGACGCTGGATCGGGATCTGTCGCCCGTTGTGGAACGAGGTCGGGTGATCGCCGGTGATCTTCGTGTAGGTGTCGTAGCCGCGGTCGCTGAGGAGCGCCCCCAGACGCTTCGCCGTCGAGGACTTGCCCCGGATGCCGGAGACGCTGATGCGGACGTCCGCGTCGGCCAGCAGTTCGCGGTGGGCCCCACCTCGCCCGAAGAACGACCGGATCCGTTCGAGCGGGCCAGCCCCGCCGACAGAGCGGCCGCCGTAGGTGAGGGTCCCGTCGAAGGGGAACATCAGCCCTCACCCCCCGAGAGCACCGACGCCGAGAGGACGTCCTCGTCGTCCGGTTCGGGAACGGAGAGGGTGTAGGCGACCAGGAGACACCCGAGGATCACGACGGCCCCGACGGCGACGTGGACGAGCGAGAACGTCTGGAAGAGCCCCCGACGGAACGGCTCGACGGCGGTCCGCAGGAGCAGCGCCATCCCGAGGAACACCGCCCCGGCCAGGAACGGCTGGATCCGGCGCTCGTAGGGGGGCGTCGCGTGGACCGCGTAGGCGTCGACGCCGGCGATGACGCCGACGAAGAGCGCGGAGAAGCCGCGGATGATGGGCAACTGCGTCGTGAAAAGCAGCGCCGCCAGGCATCCGACCGCACAGCCGATGTTGATGAGCACGCGACCGTACAGCAGCGTCGCCCGGTGTACGAGGTGCATCGCCAGGAGCGAGACGACGAACGAGAGCACGAAGAGGACGAGGAGCCACCGCGAGACGAGCGCGAAAAGCGCCAGGAGCGCCATCGAGATGATGCCGATCCGGACGCCGAACTGCCGGCGGACGAATTCGGCCATCGCCGCCCCGAGGACGAACAGGGCGATGACGCCCCGCCGCTCGATGATGTTCGGCGCGAGGTAGCCCTCGACCACGACCCCGTTGAGCACGGCGACGTCGGACGTCTTCGCGAACAGGACCAGCGGCGTCAGGTCGGCGACGTGCCGCGCCGTCCAGGGTCGGATCACGAGCCAGCCGAGGAGGACGAGGCCGACCACGAGGGCCGACAGGTACGCGAGGTCCTGCCGCCGGTACTCCGGTTTCGTCTGGGAGACGTTGAACGCCGCCAGCCCGGGGAGGATGCTGCCGGCGAACACGAGGGGGTGGACCTCGACGAACCCCGGCGACACCCACGCGATCACGAGGAACCCGGCCACGGGGATGAGCGCGCCCGCTCCGATGGCGATGAGAAACTCGTCGCGACCGTAAGCCAGCGTCCGCTCTTTGGCCTGCCACAGCACGAGGTAGGCGACCGCCGTGCTGAAGAGGAAGATCGGCAGCGTCTCGAAGTCCTTGAGCGCGTAGACGACGAGCGTCGGCACCAGTATCGCCCCGCCGAGCCGGAGCCCCTTCGTCTGCGTGACGGCGGCGGCCAGCACGAACCCGAGCACCGAGAGGATCGTCGCGACGATCACGGACGTGTCGTCTCTCACCCGGAGCATAAATGAACCGGTGGTCGGGGGCTTACGGCCGCCTCACGTGGGCCGCGGCGCGGTCGACCACCCACTTGATCTTTGGGGGAATCCGGGCGCGCGGCGAACACCCTCGCGGCGCTTAGTGACCGCCGCGCCCAACGCCGATCCGTATGTCGACGCAATCGGAGACCGCGACCGCGACCGAATCGCTCCCCGGCAGTTGGCAGGCGGGCGTCCTCGGCGGCGTCGTCGGCGCCGCCGCGATGGGCGCGCTGATCCTCGCGATGAACCCCCCGACGCTCGCCGTGGCGATCCCCTCGCTGTACGCGCTGGCCCCGCCGGCGAACCCCGCGGCCGGGCTGGTCGTCCACCTCTCCCACGGGGCCGTCCTCGGCGTCGCCTTCGCCGGCGGGGCCGGAGCGCTCGCGCTCGACTCGCCGGGGCGGCTCGTCGCCGCCGGCGTCGGCTGGGGCGTCGTCACGTGGGCCGTCCTCGCGGCGGTCCTGATGCCGGTGTGGCTCGGCGCCGTCGGCTCGCCGGCCTCGCCGCCGTTCCCCAACTTCGCGCCGCCGTCGCTCCTGTGGCACGTCGTCTACGGCGCCGTCCTCGGCGGCGTCTACGCCGCCGCGCGGGATCGGCTCTGACGGTCCCTCGACCTACCGGAAGACCGACTGCGAGTCGTCGCCGCGGTCGGTCATCGCCTCGATCTTCTCGCGGCTCACCGCATCTAACTCCGTCGCCGCGGCCTCGACCCACGCGGCGAACGCGGCCGCGAGCCTGTCGCGGACCGTCGCCTCCGGGACGGGCGTGTAGACGTACACGTGGCCGCCCTGCCTGAGGAGCCGCCGCTCGCGCTCGACGACGCCGATCTCGACGAGGTCGGCGAGGTGCCGCGCCACCACGCTCCGGTCGACGCCGACCCGCTCTGCGAGCTCGGCGACGGTCGCGTCGCCGTCTTCCATCACGCACAGACAGAGCTCCAGTTCCGTCTCCGAGATGCCGAAGACGGTCTCCAGGAGGGCATCGAGGGTCGGCTCCGCGACCGCGGCGTCGACGTCGGCGTCGAGGGGCTCCATCGCTCCGTCGCAACACGTGACGTCTGCCGATCCGATCGCGAGGGCGTCGCAGGCGGGACATCGGACCAGCGCCGGCGGATCGGTTCGCGCCATACCCTCCGTGTGACTACCGCTCACAAAGGTGCGTCGCGGCTTCCCGCGCCGCCGCACAACCCCGCTACAATTTCTCGATGCGACGCGCCTGCTCGACCCGTCGCTGGGCCTGTTCGACGCGGTTCGCGGCCGCGTTCGCCAGCGTCTCCGGGACCGCGTCGCTCGCGTCGTCGATCCGCTCGACGGCCCGTTCGAGGGCGTCCGCGACGGCCCGGAGCTGGCGGTTCGTCCCGGCGCGGTCGCCCGCCTGTGCCCGTTCGACCGCCCGGGTCGCGGCCTCGACGACGGCGGCGAACGCCCGAACGAGCCCGCGGAGGGCGTTCGCCGCGCCGTCGAGGGTCACCTCGCCGTCGAAGAGCGCCTCCAGTTCGTCGGCCGTCTCGGTCGCGATCGACGCGAGGAACGACGCGAGCGAGGCCTTCCCCGTCTCGGGCTCGTCGATGCGGATGCGCTCGTCGCCTTCGGGGTCCGGATCGGGATTGACGCGGAACGCGCCGATCGCGCCCGCGGTATCGCGGACCTCGGCCGTGTACGCGCCGCCGCGGTGGACGTAGACCGCGTCCGACCCAGACAGCGGCGACTCGTAGAGCCGCCCGGCAAAGTCGTCCTCGACCGCGAGCGCGGTCAGGTCGGCGTCGGTGCCCTCCGCGTCGACTTCGAGCTTCCGGGCGTCCTCCCGCGCGACGAGCGGGACCTCGCCGGCGACGCCTCCGGCGGTGACGCGTCGGCCGGGATCGGTGGACGGCTCGCCGGCCCCGTCGTCTCCTTCCGTCGTGGTCGTCGCCGACGCGTCGGCAGGCGTCGCAGTCGCCGTCTCGGTGCCCGATTCGGTCGTCTCTGTTTCGGTGCCCGCTTCGGTCGTCGCTGTCTCGGTTCCGGCCCCGCTCTCGGTCCCGACGCCGACCCGCTCGCTGTACGGGGCGAACCCGGGGCCGTTCACGGTGAGCCGGTGGTCGCCCGCGGGGACGTCGTCGACGACGGCGACGCCCAGGAAGGTCGGCACCGCTTCGGGGTCGCTCTCTAGGAGCGCGACGGCCTCGACGGTCGTCGGCCGGGTCGTGAGCCCCTCGCCGTCGGGCGCGTCGTCGCTGCTGATCGTCTCCGCGACGCGGGAGACGACGGTGTTCACCGGCGCGGCGTCGCCGATGGCGTCGTACCGCTCGGCGAGCGCGGCCCGGTGGGTGGGATCGGTGATGTCGGCGGCGGGGTTCTCGTAGCGCGACTGCGTCCAGGGGACGCCGGCGGTGGTGATGTGGCTCGCGACGGCGTCCTCGACGGCCTCGGGCACGTCGAACTCGAAGCTCAGTTGCGGCCCCGTGAACGCCGTGATGTGTTCGAGCTCGCTCGTCGGCACGAGATCGTAGGCGTAGGCGTCGGCGTCCCTCTCGGGCGCCTCCCGGTCCCCGTGGTAGAGCACCGCGCCCGTCTCGCGCTCGGGGAGGTCCGTCGGCGGGGACGACAGCGACTCGAAGGAGCGCACCGTCAGGTCCTCGGGGACGAGCGACTCCCGGTCGACGTTCGGCAGGCGGTCGTGTTCGTACACCGGCTCGCCCTCGTACTCGGGGACGAGATACGGGAGACGCGCGCCCTCGTCGCGGGGAAGTCCGTACGCCAGCGGCAGCTCCGCGACGTCCTCGACCGTCCCGATGGCGGAGTTCGTGATGTCCGCGAGCAGGTCCGCGCCCGGGAGCCGCTGGAACTGGTCGGGCTCGTCGTTCACCGAGAGAGCGCTGGAGTGCGAGCCCAGTTCCGAGAGGATCCGCGGGCCGATCGCCGGATCCGGATCGAGGAACTCGTTGTTCGGCACCTTCCGCGAGTGCGAGCTGGCGACGTAGAGCTGCGGGTCGCCGGTGTCGGTGTCGACGAAGACGTGCAGGACCTCCCAGTCGTGCCAGTGGAAGTTCGTGGTGAACTGATCGAACGCGGCGTAGCACCAGAACTGCACGACTGCGAGGGGGGAGTCCGCGTACTCGACGGCGTTGTAGAAGAGGGTCCGGTTCGGCGGCTCGCCCGCGGACGCGTACCGCTCGTGGTAGCCGTCGAGCGCGTCGAAGCCGTCGACGACGACGCCCTCGTCGGACTCGCTCGCGTACGGGCGGGGATCAGTCGGGAACCATCGCTCGCCGGCGTCGAAGTACAGCGTCGGCGCGAAGCGCTCGGCGAGAGAGCGCGCGGTCTCCTCGTCGGCAGCGGTCGTTCCGCCGTCTCCTTCCCGCTGGGCGAACGAACAGCCGGCGACCGAGGCGGTCCCCGCGCCGGCGAGCGCGGCGAGCAGCGTGCGACGGCGGAGCGACGGGTGGTCGTCGGTCACAGGTCTGAATTCTGTCTCTGGTGCGGCGCGAGTCGCCGCGCCGCTGTGGTTACTTCCAGGCCTCGCGGAGGAACACGAGAGCCCCGCCGAGCATCGCGACGTTCCCGAAGAAGGCGAGTCGCTCGCCGCTCTTCGAGCCCTCGTCGGCGTTCCAGAAGTCGTGCATCGTCGCGGTCACGACCGTCAGGAAGGTGACGACGGCGCCGGTGGCGAGCCGCGGGAACCGCCACAGCGCCACGCCGAGGCCGCTGACGAGCATCATCCCCGAGGCGAACGGGGCCGCCAGTTCCGGCATCGGGACGCCCGCGGACTCGGCGTACTCGATCGAATCCTCCATATCGCGGAAGTCCTCGGAGGCCTGGAGGGCGAGGCCGAGGCCCAACAGGACGCGTCCGAGGCGCGACGGCGCGCTTCCGCCGCCGTCGTCGCTTCCGGTGGCTTCGCTCATACCCGTGGGTGAATCGCGCGCCGCGGATAAGCGTTCGGCCCGACGCAGCGCCTCCCGCGACCGTCCCCGACAGAATCTTGCCGCGGGCACCCGGACACCGGCTATGACCATCGACGCGGGCGACGAGGTCGCCGTCGAGTACGTCGGGCGGTTCGAGGACGGCACCGTCTTCGGGACCTCGAAGTACGACGTCGCGGTCGATCAGGGACTCGCCGATCCGGCGGAGACGGACCCGGACGCGTACGGTCCGCTCGTCTTCGTTGTCGGCGCGGACGAGGTGATCCAGGGACTCGACGACGCGGTCCGCGGGATGGACGCCGGCGAGTCCGCCACCGTCCGCGTGCCGCCGGAGGCCGCCTACGGCGAGGTCCGCGAGGAGCGCGTCCGCGAGTACGACGTCGAGGCGTTCACGGCGATGGTCGGCACCGATCCGACCGCCGGGATGCACGTCGAGGCCGAAAACGGCCTCCACGGCGACGTCGTCGCCGTCCGCGAGGGAACCGTCGAGGTCGACTTCAACCACGAACTCGCCGGGCGGACGCTCGTCTTCGAGATCGAGATCCTCGACGTCGAGATCGGCTGATCACCGATGGGCGCGGCGTTCCGCGCGCCGCCGCGAGAGCCGGCCGATCCCGCGCGAGCGTTCAAATACGAGGACGGCCCCACCTCCGTCGTGTCTACTCGCCCCGAGACGATCCCGTTCTCGCACCTGGCCCGCGCCGCGTACTGCCCGCGACAGCTCTACTACGCCCGCCGCGACGACGATCTCTCGCCGCCCGAGGACGTCGCCGCCGTCCGCGACCTCGCGTTCGCCTACGACCGCCTCCGGGGGATGCGCGACGAGCGCCTCGCCGATCGGCCCATCGCCGTTCCGCCAGCGGAGTACCGCGCGAACCTCGCGACGGTCGCCGAACGCGACGACTACGCCGCGCTCGCGGAGCCGGCCGTCCGCGACGCGTTCCTCCGCGGCCGCGACTGCCACGGGATCGCCCACAAGGTGATCGGCGTCGATCCCGAGGGGGCTGCTGAGGCCGGAAGCGGGGCGGACGGGGCGTCCGACGACGTCGATGCCGGCGACGACGGTGCCAACAGCGTCGCCGACGGCGACCGCAACGGGGTCTCGCCGACGCCCGTCGTCATCTCCCCCGGTGCGCCGCCGGAGCGGGGCGTCTGGGAGCCCCAGCGCGTCCGGGCGGTCGCCGCCGCGAAGGCGCTCGCGTGGGAGCGAGAGCGCGACATTCCGACAGCGCTCGTCGAGTACCCCGCCCACGGCGTCGTGCGGACGGTTCGGCTGACGACGCGCAACAAGAGCGCCTACCGACGCGTCCTCTGGACGGTGCGGTCGATGTCGGGCGTGCCCTCGCGCACGCACGAGAAGTCGAAGTGCGAGGCCTGCGAGTACCGCGGCGCCTGCGGGACGAAGACGCGCTCGCTGAAGACGATGCTCGGATTGGGGTAGCGGGGAGAACGGAGAGAACGGTCAGCCCTCGACGTCGGGCTCCGTCCCGGTCTCGTCGGCCAGCCACGCGACGATGGCGTCGCCCATCGCGCCCCGGCGGTGGACGACGTTCCGCTCGGGATCGACGACCGTGCTCCCGCCGCCCGGCGCCTCGCCGGCGTCGATCACGGCGCCGACCGAGTCGCGGAGGTCCGGGTCCAGGTCGGCGACGCGGACCGCGCTCGGCGCGCCGCTCCGGTTCGCGCTCGTCGCCGTCACGGGCGTCGGCGCGACCCGCTCGAACAGCGCCAGCGCCACGTCGTGGTCGGGGATGCGCACGCCGACGCGGTCGCGACCAGCGGTCACGGCGTCCGGGAGCGCGGGGTCGCGCTCGACGACGACCGTGACCGGCCCGGGCAGGAACGCCCGCATAAACCGGAGCGAGCGCTCGCTCGGCTGGGTGTGCCGCTGCGCGACGGCGATCGACGGCACGCCGATCGACAGCGGCTTGTCGCGGTTCCGGCCCTTCGTCTCGAAGACGCGCTCGACCGCCTCCGCGTTCGTCGCGTCCGCGCCGAGGCCGTACACCGTCTCGGTCGGGTAGACGACGGTCTCGCCGCGTTCGATCGCGGCCGCCGCTTCGTCCAGCGCGCCGTCCAGGCGGCCGGGGGGCGACTCGTCGAAGTCAGTCATCGGTCTCGCTTCGCATCCCGGTCAGACGAGGGCGTCGATCGCGGCCTCGATCTCGTCGTACTCGGGGAAGGCGGGCCACTCGCTCGCGACCCACGCGTACTCGATCGTCCGGTCGTCGTCGAGCAGGAAGACCGCCGGCCGGGGCTCGACCACGCCGGTCATCCCGTCGAGGTCGTGTTCGATGCCGTACTGCTCGGCGACGTCGCCCGCGGGATCCGAAAAGAGGCGGGCGCCCTCGGCGCGCTCCGCCAGGAGGTCCTTGTGCTCGTACGGCGAGGAGATCGACAGGCCGACCACCTGGACGTCCTCGGTGAACCCGCGGTCGTCGTACTCGTTCCAGATGTACGTCGTCGGGAACGCGCCGTCCATCGGGTGGAACGCCAGGAGCGTCGGCCCCTCGGCGACGACCGCCGAGAGCGAGGTGTCCTCCCAGTACTCCTCGTTCACGAGCGGGCGCGTGAAGTCCGGCGCGGTGTCGCCCTCCTCGGGGTGGTCGGCCTCCGAGAGGGAGACGACCTCGAAGTCGACCATCAGGCCGCACCCCCCTCGCCGTAGGTCTTCTCCAGGTACTCGACGATGTTCGCCGACTCCGACATCGTCACGCCGGTGTTCTCGTCGACGATCGCGGGCACGCTCCGCTTGCCGGAGACCCGCTTCACCACGTTCCGCTCGGAGTGCATCGGCTCGATGAACCGCGAGCGGTACGACAGGTCGAGTTCGTTCAACACGCGCACGACGCGCTCGCAGTACGGGCACGCCTGGAGCCGATACAGCGTGATCTGTGGCTCGGACTCGCTCATACCCGACCTTTGGGGCGAGCCGTCCCTAAGGTCTTCGCACGCGGCAGCCCGCGCGCCCGGCCGCCGGCGCGACGGACCGGGCCTCGAACGGCCGCGCTCGCGCCCGTAGCCGCCGCCGAGGGTAACTCTTAATTCCCGGGCCAGACAAGGTGACGTAGTTATATGGGCTTGTCTCCGCCACTCACGTCTCTCGCCGTTCGCGGTCTTCGCGGCCTCGTCGAACGGATCACCGTCGGATCCGCCGGTCCCATCGACGGCACCGTCGTCGACGCGGCGGCCGTGCCGTCGGCCGTGGTCCTCCAGGCGATCCCGGTCAACGACACGACCGTCACGATCGCGGGCGCGATCGCGATCCTCGTCCTCATCGGCTTTTCGGCCTTCTTCTCCTCCTCGGAGATCGCGATGTTCTCGATCGCGAAGCACCGCGTCGACTCGCTGGTCGAAGACAGCGTCCCGCGGGCCGAGACGGTCGCCGAGCTCAAGTCCAACCCCCACCGCCTGCTCGTTACGATCCTCGTCGGCAACAACATCGTCAACATCGCGATGTCGTCGATCGCGACCGCGATCGTGGGGATCTTCTTCGATCCCGGGACGGCCGTCCTCGTCTCGACGTTCGGGATCACGACCCTGGTGCTCCTGTTCGGCGAGAGCGCCCCCAAGTCGTACGCCGTCGAGAACACCGAGTCGTGGGCGCTCCGGATCGCCCGGCCGCTGAAGTACTCCGAGTACGTCCTGCTCCCGCTGGTCGTCGTCTTCGACTACCTGACCCGCGTGATCAACAAGGTCACCGGCGGCCGGTCGGCGATCGAGACGTCCTACGTCACCCGCGACGAGATCCAGGACCTCATCCAGACCGGCGAGCGCGAGGGCGTCATCGAGGAGGACGAACGGGAGATGCTCGACCGCATCTTCCGGTTCAATCAGACCATCGCCAAGGAGGTGATGACGCCGCGGCTCGATATGACGGCGGTCCCGAAGGACGCCAGCATCGACGAGGCGATCGAGACCTGCGTCCAGTCCGACCACGAGCGCGTCCCGGTCTACGACGGCAACCTCGACAACATCATCGGGATCGTCACGATCCGTGACCTCGTCCGCGAGAAGCACTACGGCGAGGGCACCGCGTCGCTGACGGACCTCGTCCAGCCGACGCTGCACGTCCCCGAGTCGAAGAACGTCGACGAACTCCTCACCGAGATCCAGGACAACCGCCTGCGGATGGTGATCGTCATCGACGAGTTCGGGACCACAGAGGGACTCGTCACCCTCGAAGACATGGTCGAAGAGATCGTCGGTGACATCCTCGAAGACGACGAGGAGGAGTCCTTCGAGACCCTCGACGGCCGCGAGACGCTGGTCCGCGGGGAGGTCAACATCGACGAGGTCAACGAGGAACTCGGCCTCGACCTCCCGGAGGGCGAGGAGTTCGAGACGCTGGCCGGCTTCATCTTCAACCGCGCGGGCCGCCTCGTCGAGGAGGGCGAAGAGATCACCTACGACGGCATCACGATCCGGATCGAACAGGTCGACAACACCCGGATCATGAAGGCCCGGATCACGATCCCCGAGGAGCCGGACCACGAGGAAGACGACGACTCCGAGGGCGAAGACGAGCGGTCCGAGTCGCCGACCCAGGAGTAGCGCGCGACGTCCGCCCCACTCCCGACTTCACACTCGATTTTACAGCACGAACTCGATCGCGGTGAACACCGCGTATGCGGCGCCGAACGCCAGCGCCAGCGATCCGACCCACGCGGCCGCCGTCTTGAGCATCTTCTCGCGGCTCACGCCCGCGCCGCCGGCCGCGTAGCCGCTACCGATGATGGCGCTGACGATGATCTCGTTGAACGAGACGGGGATCCCGAGCGCGACGGCCGTCTGGGCGATCGCGAACGAGGGGATCATCGCGGCGATCGACCGGCGGGGGCCGAGCGAGGAGTAATCCTGCGAGAGCGCCTTGATCATCCGCGGCGCCCCGGTCCACGACCCCACGAGGAGCCCGAGCCCCCCGCCGACGAGGAGCGCCGGCAGCGGGATCGCCACCGCGCCCAGGAGCGGCACGAGCGGGCCGATCGCCAGCCCGACCTGGCTCCCGCCGGCCGAGAAGGCGACCAGGCCGCCGAGGACGAGGAGGAACCGCCGCTGGCCCTGCGCGAGGTCCTTCGTCACCTCCCGGCGGACGAGCCCGGCGCCGACCAATCCAAAGAGCGCCGAGACGACGATGACGCCGGCGTCGACGCCGACGACCGGGAGCACGATCGGGGGTGTCGCGGCCGCGCCCACCTCGGCGAGCGAGCGGCCGGACTCCCCGCCAAGCACGGCGAACCGGACGTTCGCGACGAGCAGGCCGACGACGCCGCCGAGTGCGGGCACCGCGACGGGCTCCGGGACGGACTCGTTGCGGAGGAACCGCGCCGTCCCGTAGGCGATCCCGCCGCCGACGAACGGCGTCAGGATCCACAGCGCCGCGATCTCCTGGTACTTGGCGACCGCCGGCCCGCCGCCGTTGGCGAGGCCGACGCCGACGACCGCGCCCGTGACGGTGAACGCGGTCGCGATCGGGTAGCCGGCGAAGACGCCGGTGGCGACGAGCGCCGCCGCGACCAGGAGCGCGACCGTCGACGCCGACGCGGTCAGGACGTTGCCGACGACGAGCTCGGTCCCGACCGCTTCCGTGACGTTCGCGCCCTGGAGGACGGCGCCTGCGAGGCCGAGCACGCCGACGATGAACCCCGCGCGCATCACCGAGATGGCGTTCGCGCCGACCGCGGGAGCGAAGGGCGTCGACCCCGACGAGCCGGCGCCGATCGACCACGCCATGAACAGGCTGGCGAGCGCGGCGACGACGAGCGTCGCGAGGATGGCGGCCGCGACCATCGCGATTACTTCCCCCGGTAGCCCTCGTCGAAGCCGTCCCGGAGCCCCGTCAGCGTCCGCCTGACGAACAGATACGCGAAGAAGACGAAGCCCAGGAGGAAGACGACGAGCACGATCAGCGCCGGGTTCGACGCCGCGAAGTCGACGACGGCGTCGACCTGTGCGGGCCCGCCGCCGCGTTCGAGATCGAGAGATCGGCCGACGACGCCCGGCCGGGAGGTGGACATACGCCCCGCTTTCCCCGGCGTCAGTAAAGGCGTTTCGCCGGCGTCGCGCGGCGGTGCGACGGCGACGCGGCGCTCCGGCCGCCGACAGGGGGAAGACTCATCATACAGGCGTCGATACCGTGGGGCGATGGCCGATATCCTGCCCTCCCGGCCGGACCTCCCCGACGACGAGGACAAAGACCCCCGCGTCGTCGGGCTCGACAGCGACGACGTCGACGACCTTCTGGCGGCAATCTCCTCCGAGACGGCGCGGCAGCTCCTGGGGGAACTCCACGAGGAACCGGGGCCGCCATCGGACCTCGCAGACCGCGCGGACACCTCGATCCAGAACGCCCAGTACCACCTCGATCGCCTGGAGACCGCCGGCCTCATCGAACCGGCCGGCACGGCCTACTCCGCGAAGGGTCGGGAGATGACGGTCTATGCGCCCTCGGACCAGGCGCTCGTCGTCGTCGCCGGGAGCGAGGACGACACCACCGGGCTCCAGTCCGCGCTCACCCAACTCCTCGGCGGGCTGGGCGTCGTCGCGCTCGGGAGCGTCGTCGTCGACCGGCTCGTGCGGGCGGGCGCCGGCCCGACGCTCTCGACCGGAGCGGGGAGCGCGGGGGGCGACGGCGGCGCGGGCGGATCCGCCGACGGCGGTGCGACGGCGGCCGACGCCGGGGGCGGCGGGGCGAATCTCACCGGAGGGACGACGGCCGAGCCGACCGCGACGCCGACGGCCGAACCCGCGACGCCAACGGCGACAGAGAGCGATATGCAGATCGCGGAGGCGACCGGCTCGCCCACCCAGACGCCGACCCAGACTCCGCTTCCGGAACCCACAGAGACGGTCGCGGAGGCGACGCGGACGGCGACGGAGGCGGCCCAGACCGCCGCGGCGACGACCCAGTCGGCCGCGGGCGGGGATCCGATCGGCGCGCTCGGATCGGCCGTGGCGTCGCTCCCGCCGGGGGCGTTCTTCTTCCTCGGCGGCGTGGTCGCGCTGGCCTTCGTCGCGATCGCGTGGCAGCGGTAGTCCGCGGCTGTCGGGACCGCGGTGCGCCCGCGCCGATTCTGTCGCTGATCGAGAATGATCAAAGCGACATTTGAGTCTACGCCGTTTATATAACGTTTCCACCCCAAGCACCACTTGCAGGGTCGTCGCCCGCGGTCGGCCGTCCGGTCCGACGCCTCTCCCCCTCCGGACGGCCGTGCCGGTCGCCGAAGCTGCTCCCTGCCCCCTGCCCCCCCTTCGAGCCACGGCGGCCGAACGTCTCAGCCGCCGGCGACGGCCCCACGCGCACTTTCTTTCCCTCGCCTCCTACCGGTCCCGAGCCCCGCGTCCGTCGACGACGAAGGACTCGAACGGCTCGCCGTCGACCGTGACGAGCCGGCCCTCGACGCCACCTCCCTCGCGCCGCTCGAACTCCGCGTGTGCGGCCCGGTTGCCGCGGGGCTGGGCGTGGCTGCCGGGATTGACGAGGACGACCTCGTCGGTCGGCTCGTAGGTGGGGCGGTGGCTGTGGCCGAACAGGACGACGTCGGCGGCGCGCTGGCGACCGAACAGCGCCAGCGCCGTCGAGCCGCCCCGCTGCCGGTGGGTCATCGCGAACGTCAGCCCGCCGAAGGTGAACGTCCGCGCCTCCGGCAGTCGGTCGCGGATCCCCGCGTCGTCGTTGTTACCGGAGACGCCCAGCAGGCGGTCGGCCTCGCGCTCGAATTCGTCGAGGACGGACTCGCGCATAAAGTCCCCCGCGTGGGCGACGAGGTCGGCCTCCCGGACGGCGTCGAGCGTCCGACCGGAGAGGCGGTGGGTGTCGGTGCTGTGGGTGTCCGAGACGACGGTGAGCATTACGGGGCCGTACGCCGGCGGCCCACAAGAACTGTCCGACGTTCGGCGGGGCAACGGTGTCCGGCGGGACAAGGCAGACACGCGACGACGCCGCGGGTCGCACTCACGTGAAAACCACTTTATCCCCGTCGTTAGAGAGCAATCGTATGGCCGGAAGCAGAGGCGTCGTCCTCGCCGCGCTCTTCGCGAACGGGGCGATTGCCGTCTTGAAGTTCCTCGGATTCATCCTCACCGGCAGCCCCTCGATGCTGTCGGAGACGTACCACTCGGTCTCGGACACGGGCAATCAGGTGTTCCTCCTGATCGGGATCCGCTACAGCGACAAGCAGACGAGCCGCGAGCACCCCTTCGGCTACGGGAAGGCGCAGTTCTTCTACTCCTTCCTCGTCGCCGTCCTGCTCTTCGGCATCGCCGGCTGGGAGTCGGTCAAGCACGGCTACGACGCGATCGTCCACGGGACCCACGGCGTCGCCGGCCCGGTCTCGATCGCCGGGTTCTCCTTTCCGTCGTGGTACGTCAACGTCGCCGTCCTCCTGGGCGCGATCGGCTTCGAGAGCTATGCGTTCGCGAAGGCGAACAAGGAGCTCAGACGCCAGATCGACAAGTACGGCTGGACGGGCCTCCGGGACGCCTTCCGGAAGACCAGCGACGTGACGACGCTTACGGCGTTCACAGAGGACACGATCGCCCTTCTGGGCGCGGGGCTCGCCCTTGCGGGCATCCTCCTCTCGAAGGCGACGGGCAACGAGATCTACGACGCCGTCACGGCGCTGCTTATCGGGATTATGCTGATGGGGTTCGCGGTCGCGCTCGCGTGGGAGAACAAGCGGCTCCTCCTCGGTGAGAGCCTCCCGGCGGAGGTCGAAGCGGAGCTCAGAGCGGCCATCGAGAACGCGCCGCAGGTCGTCCACGTCGACACCTTCCGGACGGTCTACATCGGCCCGCAGAGCGTGTTGGTCACGACGGACGTGAGCTTCGTCCCGGAGACCCAAGCGACCGACCTCGACGAGCTGATCGCCGACCTCGAAGCCGAGCTCAGAGCCGTCGACGACCGCATCGAACACGTCTACGTCGAGCCCGAGGTCTGATCTCGGGGTCCGACGGCCGGCTTCTCACGCCCGGAGCGTCTCGACCGCGTCACCGACCCGCTCGATCGCCTCCTCGATGTCGTCGCGGTCGACGTCCAGGTGCGTACAAAAGCGGGTGAGATGCGGCCCGTGCGCGCCGCCGCGGACGCCGGCGTCCTCGCAGGCCGCGACGAACGCCTCTGCCTCGACACCGAGGTCGTCGGTGTGGACCTGCACGATGTTGGTGTCGGGCTCGGGGACCCGGAGCCCCTCGATGTCGTCGAGGCCGGCCGCGAGCCGGGCCGCGTTCTCGTGGTCGGTGGCGAGGCGATCGACGTTTTCGAGGGCCAGGAGGCCCGGCGCGGCGATCAGCCCGGCCTGGCGCATCCCGCCGCCGAACAGCTTCCGGACCCGCCGGGCCGCCGCGACGAAGTCGGCGTCGCCCGCGAGGATCGAGCCGACGGGCGCGCCGAGCCCCTTCGAGAGGCAGAACAGCACGGAGTCGACGTCGCGGACCATCCGCGACGGATCGACGTCGAGCGCGACGCAGGCGTTGAACAGGCGCGCGCCGTCGAGGTGGACGGGGACGTCGCGGTCGTGGGCCGCCTCCGCGACCGCCGAGATGGCCTCGGGCGTGACGGCGACCCCGCCGCGGGCGTTGTGGGTGTTCTCCAGGGTCAGGAGGCCGGTCCCCGGCCGGTGGAGGCTCTCGGCGACGTAGGCCGACTCGAACTGTTCGGGCGTCGGAACCGCGTCGCCGGCGTCGACCGGCCGCGTCTGGAGTCCCGACAGCTGCGCGAGGCCGCCGAGCTCCCACTGGTAGATGTGTGACTTCCGGTCGAGGACGACCTCCTCGCCGCGCTCGCCGTGGACGCGCGCGGCGATCTGATTGCCCATCGTCCCCGTCGGGACGTACAGCGCGTCCTCGACGCCGATCAGGTCAGCCGCGGTCGCTTCGAGGTCGTTCACCGTCGGGTCCTCGCCGTAGACGTCGTCGCCGACGTCCGCGTCGGCCGCGGCCGCCCGCATCGCGTCGGAGGGCCGAGTCACCGTATCACTCCGGAGATCGATCGCCATACGTCGTAGTCGTCGGCCGGCGCCAAGAAGGAGGTGGTCCGCGTCGCGAATCGGCGTCGCCTCGGTCGGGGATATTCTACTAGAGGATGCCGTCGAAAAATTCGGCCCCGAAAAGCCGCGCTGGTCCCGCCCGGCTCAGCCGAGCAGGAACTTCGCGATCCGGGTGTTCGCGAGGTCGAGCTCCTCGATGTAGGCGTCGAGTCCGAGGATCCGGCCCGCACCGAGCGTCGCGAGGGTGACGAAGAGCAGCAGGCCCATCAGGTCACCGTTGACCAGCCCGTGCGCCCAGTCGGCGTTCCCCAGGTAGAAGAACACCATCAGGAAGGCCCCGAAGAACGAGGCCAGCCTGACGAGCGCGCCCACGATCAGGCCGAGTCCGATGAGGAACTCGCCGGCCGGGATCATCACGTTCGTGAACTCCATCAGCCACGGCGTCCCCGCGGCCCACGCGAAGAAGCCGTGGATCGGGCTCGCCGAGGTCCCGTGGAGCAGGTAGCCCGTCGCGTCGAAGGGCTCGCCCGCCACGAAGGCGAACTTCGTGAAGCCTGCGTGGAGGAACCAGTAGCCGGTGACGACTCGCAGGATCGCGAGCCAGTAGCCGGCGACCGTTCCCTGGAGATCGAAGTCGAGGACGTTTCCGAACGTCGTTTCAGTCGCCGCTTGGGTTGTGGGGGTTGCCGTGGTCATTGTTCTTCACCTTACAACTGTACCGTCGCGAGCAGAGCGCATATAACGGACATCTGATTCCCGAATCGCCGGAAATGGCGCGTGCCAGTGTCTCTCAGTCCGATCTAATTCCTCGAACCGTAGCTGGGGCCGCCCGACTGCGCGGTGGGTTTTTGTACCGCTACGCGCACGGACAACGTATGTCAGAGGACGGACTCGTACTCGGGATCCACCCCTCGGTATCGGAGCTCTTTCCCCCGTCGAAGCTGCGCGAGGAACTCGGCGACGCCCCCGTCGTCGTCGAGGGGATGGACGGCGACGCCGACACCGACGGCCTCGACGGCGTGGTGACGTTCACCTACAGCGAGGCGTTCCTCGACGCGGACCTCCAGTGGATCCACTGCGTCCTCGCGGGCGTCGACGCCTTCCCGCTCGACGACCTGGAGCGGGCGGGAATCCGGCTCACGAACAGCAGCGGCGTCCACGGCGACGCCGTCGGCGACACGGTTCTGGGCTATCTGCTCCAGTTCGCCCGCCGGCTCCACGTCTACCGCGACAACGAGCCCGAGCGGACGTGGCGCTACCCCGACTGGCACGAGACGTTCACGCTGTCGGGAGAGACCGTCTGTGTCGTCGGCCTCGGGACGCTCGGCCAGGGCGTCACCTCGCGCGCGCAGGGCGTCGGGATGGACGTCGCGGGCGTGCGCCGGACGCCGACGCCGATCCCCTCGGTTGACGACCTCTACACGCCGGACGCGCTCACCGAGGCCGTCGCGGACGCGCGCTTCGTGGTCCTGACGGTCCCGCTCTCCGAACGGACGCGCGACCTCGTCGGCGCCGACGAACTCGCGGCGATGCGGGACGACGCCTACCTCGTCAACGTCGCGCGCGGCGGCGTGGTCGACCAGGACGCCCTCGTGGACGCGCTGGAGGCCGGCGAGATCGCGGGCGCGGCGCTGGACGTCTTCGAGGAGGAGCCCCTCCCCGACGACTCGCCGCTGTGGGAGCTGGAGAACGTGATCGTGACGCCCCACGCCGCCGGCGCGACGCGGGACTACGCCGGGCGCGTGGCCGCCCTGATTCGGGAGAACCTCACGCGGATTCGCGACGGCGACTCGCTCGCGAATCAGGTGGTGTGAGCGATTCGGACGTCCGTGACGGACGGTTCGCTCGCGTCGTTCTCGACAGAGCGACCGCTCGCGGGCGCAGTGTATCGCAGAAGGTCCGGGTGCGAGAATTGAACCGAAATCAGACGTGCTCGCTCACTGCGTTCGCTGCGCGCGACTGATAGGGTTGATTTCTCCGTGCGGACATTCGTCTACTCACTTCGTTCGTAGACAGAAGGTCCGGGTGCGAGAATTGAACCCGCGTCTCAGCCTCCACAAGGCTGAAGGATAGTCCACTACCCTAACCCGGACACGCACCTTGAGGTATCCCGGTCGAAGGCAAATACGTTACGACTCTCGGGTGGAGTGCGCCGGTCTCACACGATCCGCTCGACGGCGCGCTCGCCGAGTCCCACCGCGAGACTTTTGAGCCACAGCGCGCTACGGACGGCCAACCGTGGCCATCACGGACAAGATCTACCTGAAGAACCACCGCCAGATCGTCTCCCAGCTCGACGTCAACATCCCGAAGGGGGCGTTCTCGGGGGCGACGATGGACGTCCTCTACTCCGGGGAAGGCCTCGCGAAGCTCGACGACGCCACCCGCGACCGGCTGCTTGACTTCGCGGAGGACTTCCTCGACCCGGAGAATCCCGACGACCTCTACACCGGCTACCCCGAGCGGCAGTTCGTGCGCTACCTCCTGGAGCTCCGCGCGCAGGGGCTCGGCCCCGACGCCATCGTCGACGTGATGAGCGACGAGTATATGCTGTACGCCTACCCCGGCGACGTCCTCTCGTTCCTCGACAGCGCCGTTCGGACGCTTGAGGCGGCCGAGACGCTCGCCGAGGTCGATGGCGACGACGAGATGGAAGCGAAGATGCGGAAAGCTCGGAAGGCGCTCTCCGGCTAAGGCTCTGAGACGGCGCTCAGGGCGAGTCGTCCCGCAGGCGGTCGCGCGACGGCGGCCGATCGAGGTCGATGCCGAGGCTATCCAAGTCGAAAGGAGGGCTCATCCGCCTCGCTGCCGTCGAGGTCTTCGAGCTGGATGACCTCCTCGTTCTCGTCTTCGAGCTGCTCGCGGAGGTAGTTCACGTACCGCTTGTGCTCTTCGAGTTGCTCGCGGAGGTGATCGGCCTCCAGTTCGAGGCGCTCGTGCTCCCGAACGAAGCTCTTCGGCACCTTGACTTTCGGCGGGAAGCTCTCCTCGTCGCCGTTGCGGAGCTGTTCGAGTTCGTGTTCGGGGACGACCTGGACCTGGCCGTCGTGGGCAACGAGCGTGTCGACGTAGTCGCGGAAGACCGCCGACAGGGAGATGTCGCGCTCCTCGGCGATCTCTCGGAGCGTCTCGAACGCGTCCTCGTTGACGCGGAACGAGATGGTCTTGTTTTTGTTGCCCATTGGCTCGTTCCCCAGTTCGTCGTCCTACCCACTTAATGCTTCGTCAGACAGCATAAAAGGGCGGCCGCCGGCAGCGGGCTACGGCTCGGGCTGGAGGTCGGCGTCCGGCTCGTCCGCACCCGCGTCCGCGGGACCGCTGTCGCCGAGGCCGAGCTCGTCGCCGTCGGACTCTTCGAGGCCCTCCAGCGCCGAGACGGTCGACTCCTTGTATCGATCGATCGGGAGGTCGTACTCCTCGCGGGCCATCCGCGCGTACTCGTTGCCCTCCTCGTCGAAGGCGTCGATGCGATCGAGCGTCCGCTCGGCGGTCTCGACGACCCAGCGGTCCCGGGTCGCGGCGTCGACCACCTGGATCGACTCCGGCCTGACGGAGACGTTGACCGAGCCGTCGTCGGTCTCGTAGGTCCGCGGCTTGCCCACGACGGCGACGTAGGCGGGCGGTTCGAGGTCCCGGAGCGTGCTCGCGGCCTCGGGCTGGTACTGCCCCGCGTAGACGAAGAACGTCCCCGTGGGGTCGACGATGCGGCCGCGCCAGTACTCGTTGTCCTCGCCGACGTCGTCTTTCTCGGTCAGCGTGCCGACGAAGAACACGCGGTTGGCCTTCGCCCCCGTCGGGAGCAGCAGGTAGACCGGCGCGCGGTCGTCGTCGGACTCTTTGAAGGTGAAGGCGGCGTCGTTGAATTCGTCTGCGAACACACGCCGGGCGACTTCGCGGGAGGGAATCTCGTTGGCACTCATTTCAGATCGACCTCGCTTTGATCAGGACCGCTTCCGGGTCCGCCGGTTCGGTGAGCCGCTCGACCTCGTCGGCGAGGACGTAGCGCCCGAGCTCCGGGCCGGAGACGCGGTAGTACGTCCCGACCAGGTCCTCGCGCATCTCGTCGACGACGACGGTGGTGTCGAGGGCGTCCATCGCCATCTGCTGGGCCTCTTCCAGCTCGATCCCGGTGAGGTCTTCTGTGACCTCGCGGCCGAAGATGACCTCGTGGACGGTCTCGCCGTCGTCGAGGACGCCCTTGATCCGCAGGTCGAACTCGCCTTCGACGTCGCCGTGCTCGGAGCAGCGCCCGTTCTGGAGGACGCGCGTACAGCCCTCCTCGGGGCACCGCTTGATCAGGCCGCTCCCGGACTGAATGTCCACGAGCGCTCCCTCGACGGTGACGGCGTCGTCGCCGACCTCGATGTCCGTATCGAGCTTCTCGATGGTCGTGGTCTTGTTGAGCTTTACCGAGAAGTTGCCCTGGTACTCGTCGGTGACGACGTTCCCGAGGCGGTAGACCGCGCCCTCTTCGAGCTCCGGTAGGTCGGAGGTCTCGAAGGCGACGAACTTCGTCCGGCCGGACTCGTCGCCGAGCAGGCCGACCTGGGCGATCGACTCGCTTCTGGGCTCCCAGAGTTCGACGACCTTCGCGGTCACGTCGATCCACTGCTCGTCCTGGTCGATGTCGGTCAGGCGGACCTCGTCGTTGCCGCCCTGGCCGATCTCGTCGCGTTCGAGGCCGGCCTCTTCGAGGTAGCTGTTTTCGACCGAGCGCCGCGCCTCCTCGACGGGCACGCGGTACTCGTTTACGAGCGTCTCCAGGCGCTCTTCGACGTCCGACTGGTCGATGTCCAAGTGGTCCGAGAACTGTTCGGCTATCTCCGCTGCGTGCGTTCGCAGGTCTGACATGGTTGCAATCGCCTCCACCTTGGTTTTCGTTGGGAGGCACACGGGGCTTGGTTCCCAATCGGTAATAAACTGTCGTGACCGGAGTGAAAGTGGAAATTCGGGCGTTCTCCGTCCCGTCGGACGCCGCCACCAACGGACCTATACCGGTCGCAGTTCGACCAGTGACCGATGAGCGACCGCCTCGAACGGCTCCTGCGAGAGAAGTTCCGCGAGGCCGGGCGGCAGTACGCCCGCGCCCGCGACGCATACCAGGAAGGTCGCGTGGACTCCGAGGGCCAGGCGGCCGGCACCGACGCCGCCGGCGCCCTCCCGCGCGACGACGAGGGTCGCGTCCGCATCGTCTGTCGCCGCCACGCCGACCGTCGGGCCGTCGACGTCGACGACGAGGGCCGGCCGTCGTGCTTCGAGGCGGACCACCCCGATTGCGAGGGGTGCGCACAGGACGTCCGCGACGGGATCGTGGAGACGTGGGGATGAGCGAGTCGACCCACACCGAGACCGAGCGGCCAGTCGTCGCGGTCGTCCTCGCCGGCGGCACGGGCTCGCGGCTCTACCCGGCGAGCCGCGCCGATCGCCCGAAGCAGTTCCTCCCGCTCCTCGGCGAGGCGTCGCTGCTGGAGCGGACCGTCTCCCGCGCCCGCGAGGTCGCCGACGAGGTCGTCGTGGTCACGCGCGAGTCGTACGCCGAGGGGGTCCGCGAGCGCGCTCCCGACGCCGACGTGCTCGTCGAGCCCGCGGGCCGCGACACCGCCCCGGCGCTGCTCTACGCGACGGCCCGGATCGACGCCGCCTACGACGACTGCGTGGTCCTGGCGCTGCCGAGCGACCACTTCGTCGGCGAGGGCTTCGCCGAGGCCGTCGGTCGCGGCGTCGACGTCGCCGCCGCGACGGACCGCCTCGTTACGTTCGGCGTCGAGCCGACCCGCCCGGAGACCGGCTACGGCTACATCGAGCCCGACGCGGACGCCGACGCCGACGGCCCAGACGCGGACTGGGCGCCGGTCCGCTCGTTCCACGAGAAGCCCGACGCCGACACCGCCGAGTCGTACGTCGCGGCCGGCCACTACTGGAACGCCGGGCTGTTCGCGTGGCGCCCCGAGGTCTTCCTCGAAGCGGCCGCGACCTCGCCGATCTTCGAGCTCTACGACGCGCTCCGCGCGGCGGACTTGCCCGCCGATCTCGCGGCCGACGCCGTCGATCCCGACGTCCGAGCGGCGTTCGACGCCGCCGATCCGGTGAGCGTCGACTACGCGATCTTCGAGGTCGCCGACGACGTCGCGGTCGTCCCCGTCTCCTTCCGCTGGGACGACGTCGGGTCGTGGGACGCCCTAGAGCGCGTGGTCGAGCCCGACGCCGACGGCACCGTCGCGGCCGGCGACGTCACCGTCCGTTCGCTCGACGCCGCGGACAACGTCGTCGCCGCCGACGGCGCGCACGTGTCGCTCGTCGGCGTCTCGGAACTGGCCGTCGTGGCGTGGGACGACCGCGTGCTCGTCGTGCCGAAAGAGCGGGCGCAGGACGTCAAGCGCCTCGTCCGGGACCTCGAAGACCGCGGGGAGTTCTGAGGCCGCAGTTTTCAGTCGACAGAGCGCCGCACCTGCACGCGCCCGCCGGTCGTCACGCCCACGAGCAGGGGCTCGCGGACCTCCCGACCCTGAACGGCGTCGCCGGCGGCGTCGGAGATGGCTTTCATCAGCTCCGGCGCGGTCCGGTTCACCTTCACGCCCGCCTCGTCGCAGGCGTCGTAGACCTGTTTCGGGACGTCGTAGAGGTCGGCGCCCGCCTCGACGGTGATCCGGACCGGGGCGGCGAGCGCCTCCGCGAACGCGACGGTCTCGCGCGCCCGCTCGACGTTCCGGCGCGCGCTCGACTCCACGCTGGAGACGTTCGCCCGCGACGTCCCGAGCATCGAGGCGATCTCGGACTGCCGGACGCCCTGCTCGCGCAGGACGAGCACCTCGGCCTGCCGCCGCGTCAGGACGCTCTCGTCCGCGTCGAAGCCGGTCTCGGCGAGGATCTCGTCGACGTCGGCTGTCGACGCCAGCCCGGGCGTGTCGCTCCCGGCGGCGTCCTCGCTCCCGCCGTTTCCGGTTCCCGACCCGTCCGCGCTGTCGCCGCCGTCGCGCTCGGCGTCGTCCATACGCGTCCGTAGCGCCCCGCGCGCAAAAAAGATACAGAAGCGCGGCCGCGGTACTGCCGCTTCGGAGGAGAACTCGGAGCAAAAAACCGGAATACTGCGACTGTCCGTGCCGTTCGCGCCGCCGCCGTGGGCGGGCTATCCGCCCCAGAAGTTGTCCCGGCTGCCGAGCGCGGTCGGGCGATCGGGCCCGCTGCTCCCGCCCTCGTCGGACTCGCTTCCCTCGTCTGCGCGCTCGTCGGTGTCGCTCTCGTCGGCTTCGTCCTCGTCCAAGGGGAGCCGCTCGACGACCTTCTTGGCGGTCGCGTGGTTCGACTTCACTCGGTCGATCCGGACCACCGCGCGCGCCGGCGGGAGGATTCCGTCGATGAGGACGATGAAGCCGTCGTCGGTCCGGCCGACGCCGGCCCCGCTCTCGTGGATGTCGTCGACCTCGACGACGATCTCCTCGCCCGGCTTGACCGGCTGGGCCTTCAGGTCGCGGATCGGCTGGTCGTAGTTGTTACACCATTCGGCACCGCCCCGGTCGCCGTAGTACTGACACCCCATCCCGTCGATCCGCTCGGAGTACCGGGGGCAGTCGTCGGCCAGCGGACAGTCGGACATAGCGTGACGTACTCCACGGCCTGTCTAAACGCTTGCGGGTCCCCACCCCCGAGCGCCGTGCCGGTGTCGGGACCGCCGCCCACCGCAACGCTTTCGGCCGTCTCGTTCCCAGCCCCCGTATGAGCCGCCGCGTCCCCGAGTTCGCAGTCGTCACCGGCGTCTTCCTCGGGCTCTCCGCGCTCGTCTCGGGCGTCGCCCTCGGGTGGGGCCTCTATGCGACCGTCGTCGTCGCGGCCGGCGTCGCCTACCCGTTCGTCGCCTTCGGGATCCTCCGCGACGACGACCCCGCGGCGACGATCCGCCCTCGGCCGGTGCTCGCGCTCGGCCTCGCCGTCGCCGCCGCGGGCGCCGTCGGCGTGCTCCTCGACGATCCGACTCCGCGGGGCGCCCTCTTCGCGCTCTTGATCGCCGCGCTCCTCGCCGCGCCGCCCGCGGGATACGCCACTCGCTACGGCGCGGACGTCAATCCGCTCTCCCCGACGGCGACGGTGTTTGCCGGCGGCACCGTCGGGACCGCGCTTGTCGTCGCAGGACTCGCCATCGGCGCGCCGTACGTCGGTACCGCGGTCGGCATCGCCGCCGGACTCGGCGCCGCGCTCTACGGCACGGCCCGCGGCGTCGCGTTCGCGGCGCGGACGAAGCGGCGGGCGGCCGCGGGCGGCGCGCTCCTCGGTCTCGGGATCGTCGCCGCCGGCGTCGCGCGCGGCGGTCCGCTGACCGACTGGCTACTCGTCGGGACCGCGATCGCGCTGGTCCCGAGCCTCTACGCGGCGCTGACGCGGGAATCGGACGGGCGGTCCGTCAGATCGCGATGAAAAATCGACCTACGCCAGCGGCGTTCGCTCGACGACCGTCCCGCTCCCAGCTTTTGCGCTGCGCTCGCGACGCTCGCTCGGCAAAACCTGGACCAAAAGCCTCGCCTGCCGGCTCGGCCGCTCTCGCTCTCGCGAGACTACGCCAGCGGCGTTCGCTCGACGACCGTCCCCTCGACGGTCGGATACTGCTCGACGATCTCGCCCTCGGGGACGTCGCCCTCCTCGATCATCTCTTCGAGGAGCCACCACGCCACCTCGACGTGATCGGACTTGACGGTGTAGAACTCCTCGGGCACGCCGAGGGCGTCGAGTTCCTCCGGCGGGATCCAGGTCTTGCCGTAGACGAGCGTCCCGTCGTCCGTCACCTCGTCGAACGGCCGCCGGATGTTCCGGGCCATCCGCTTGAGGCGGTTCCGGTGTTGCGCGGCGTCTTTGAACACGGAGGTGCAGAAGTACACCCGCTCGTGGTCGCCCATCGTCTCCAGGATCTCCTCTTTCGAGCCGTCGACGGCGGACATGTGGTTCTCCTGGAGTTCGTAGCCCTGCTCTTGCATCCGGCGGTAGTTGCCGTCGCTCATCTCGAACTCGTTGATGTTGCAGAACTCCGCGGCGCCCTCGTCGAGGAACTCCAGGAACTCCGCTTCGGCGCGGATCCCGGGGATCTCGAACGCGGGCGTGAGTCCCTCCTCGCGAGCGATGTAGAGGATGTCCTCCCACTCGGTCCCGTGGAGGTCGCCCCACAGCTCGTACGGCGGGTGGAACCGGATCTCGTCGAGCCCCGCCTCCGAGAGGCGGCGCATATTCTCCCGGCCGCCGGTGATGCCGGTGTAGAGGTGCGTGTGGTGGTCCTCGCCGAACTCGTCTTTCAACAGCGAGAGGTACCGCGTCGTCTTCGCCATCGCCTCCTGGGGCTCGCCGCCGGTGATCGAGGTCCCCAGGGCGTTCATCCGCTTTGCCTCCTCGATCACGTCCTCGTCGGACTCGACGAGGCGTTCGTTGGCGTAGACGTCGGTGACGTTCTTGCGGTTCTCGCCGAGCGGGCAGTAAAAGCAGTCGCGCTGGTCGCAGTAACCGTAGACGAAGAGCACCATCTTGCCCCCCTTCGCGCACTGCTCACAGCCCTTCGAGATCATTCGACTTACGGTACCTGTCGGAGCCTCAAAAGTCGTGCTATGTGGAACGCGGAGCCGCCGGTCCCGAAAACAGATATACTCCGATGGCGTATGCTCGATGGATGCTGCTGGTCCTCTGTGTCGACCTCGACGACGACCTCGGCCGGAAGACGGGGCTCGACACCCCCGTCGTCAGCCGCGAGGCCGTCGAGTCGGCCGCCGTCGCCCTCGCGACCGCGGACCCGGAGGACTCCGACGTCAACGTCCTCTTTCAGGGGATCCACGAGTACGACGACCTCGACGAGGACCCCGACGTCGACGAGGAGGTCACGGTCGCGGCGGTCACGGGGACCCAGGGCGGCGACGTAAAGGCCAACCGCGCGATCGGCGAGGAGATCGACCGCGTGCTCGCGGGCCTGTCGACCGGCGAGAACGTGAGCGCCATCGTCATCACAGACGGCGCCCAGGACGAGTCGGTGCTGCCGATCGTCCGCTCGCGGGTCCCCATCGACAGCGTGCGCCGCGTCGTCGTCCGCCAGGCGCAGGATCTGGAGTCGATGTACTACACGATGAAGCAGGTCCTCGCCGACCCGGAGACCCGCGGGACGATTCTGGTCCCGCTCGGGATCCTGCTTCTCATCTACCCGTTCGTCACGATCGCGAGCCTCTTCGACGTCCCCGGCGCGGTCGTCCTCGGCGTCATCTCGGCGCTCTTGGGTCTGTACACCCTCTTCCGTGGGCTCGGCCTGGAGGACGCCGTCGACGACACCGCAAACCGGATCCGGGAAGTCCTCTACGAGGGCCGGGTCACGCTCATCACCTACGTCGCCGCCGCGGCCTTGCTCGTCGTCGGCGGCTTCCGCGGCTACGCGCTCTTCGAGACCGTGCGCGCGACCGTCGCCGACCCGACGCCGCCGATCGTGCTCGCGGCGCTCGTCCACGGCGCGGTCCAGTGGTTCGCGGCCGCGGGCGTCACCTCCAGCCTGGGGCAGGTGACCGACGAGTACCTCTCGGACCGGTTCAAGTGGCGCTACCTGAACGCGCCCTTCTACGTCGTCGCCATCGCGGTCGTGCTCTACGTCGTCTCGGGCTTCTTCCTCCCGCCGGACGCCGCGGGGGTGCAGTCGTTCACGATGACGCAGCTGGCGATCGGGCTCACGGTCGGGACGCTGCTGGGCGTGTTCAGCACGCTCGCGTTCGCGATCGCGGAGTCGCGGTTCCCGACGGCCGCGGACGCGACGAAGGGGTAGCTTCTGAGATCGACGACGCGTCCTCGGCGTCGCCGGCTGTCGATTCCGGTCCGCTTACCGCTCGCGGACGACGACGAACTCGGCCAGGTCCTGGAGGTAGCCGAGCGGTTCGCTGTCGCCGACGTTCGAGGCCTCCAGCGCGTCGAGCGCCTGCTCGGACTGGTCGTGGGCCCGCTCGTTCGCCTCCTCGGCGGAGAGCTTCGTGACCTGCACCAGCGACGGCCGGTCCATCTCGGCGTCCTGGCCCGTCGGCTTGCCCAGTTCCTCTGCGTCGGCCGTCGCGTCGAGCACGTCGTCGCGGATCTGGAACGCGACGCCGACCCGCTCGGCGTACTCCCCGAACGCCTCGACGGTGAAGGGATCGGCGTCGCCGGCGACGGCGCCGAGCTCGGCCGCCGCGCGGAACAGCGCGCCCGTCTTCCGGCGCGCGAGCTCCATATACTCGTGCTCATTCGTCGGCCGCGCGACGAGTTCGGTGGCCTCGCCCTCGCCCAGCTCGACCATCGCCTCGGCGACGATCTGAGTCGCGTGGTCGTTCGCCGAGAGCAGCGCGAAGGCCTCGCCGAGGAGGCCGTCTGAGGCGATGATCGCCGGGCCGTACCCGTACTCCGCCCACGCGCTCGCCGTCCCCCGGCGGACGTCCGAGCGGTCGATGATGTCGTCGATGACGAGCGACGCGTTGTGGACCAACTCGACCGCGACCGCGAAGTCGACCGCGTCCGCGGGGTCGCCGCCGCAGGCCTCGCACGTGAGTACCGTCACGGCGGGGCGGACGCGCTTGCCGCCCGCCAGCGCGACGTGTGCGACCTCGTCGGACAGCTCCGGGGGGTCGACCGCCTCGACGACCTCCTCGAGGCGCTCTTCGACCATCGACACCCGACGCTCCAGGTACTCCATTACCCGTCGCTGAGGATGGCGCGGCAAAAGAGGTTCCGGAAGCGAAAAGCCGATCGCGGACCGTCCCGCCCCGTTCCGTCCCGACCTACCTCACTGACTTTCGTCCGCGCCGTCGTCGGCGCCCGCCTCGTCGTCCGGAAGCGAGATCAGGTTCTCGCGGCCGAGTCGGAGCTTGTCGACTCGCCCCTCGTCGGCCATCGTCGACAGCAACTGCGAGACCTTCGCGTCCGACCAGCCGGTCTCGTCGACGATCGTGGCCTGCTTCATCCGCCCGCCGTTCTGCTCCAACAGGCGCTCGACGCGCTCCTCGTCGGAGAGCAGCGAGAGATCGACGCCGGCTTCGTCGCCGTCTCCATCGCCGTCGGCGTCATCCTCGCTTTCGACCCTCTCGGCGTGTTCGTCGACGTGCGTCCCCTCGGTGACGGGTCCGTCGGGATCGACCGCGACCGACTCCTCGTGCTCGTCTGCGGCTCCGAACAGCGACCCGAGGAGCGGCACCCGTCCGCCGCTGCGGAACGCCCACGCGCCGGCGACGAGCGCGACGGCGACGAGCGCGCCCGCGATGAGTCCGAGCGGCAGCCGGCCGGCGGGGCCGATCGCGCTGTATGTGATCCGGAGCTGCCCCTCGTCTTCGAAGTCGGAGGGCTGGGTGAGGACGACGGCGCTCTCGCGCTGCTGGACGGCGATGCTCGTACTCGAGACGGTGTATCCCTCGGGCGGACTGATCCGGATCTCCTGGTTCTGATCGAAGATCGAAAGCCAGGTCCGCTGGTCGTCGGCCTCGGCGGTCGGGAGCAGGAAGGCGTCGTCGAGGACGAGCGTCTCGTTGTCGCCCTGCCGGAGGAAGTTCGTCCACTCGAACGTCAGCGCGAGCGTCCCGCGGCCCGCCTCGGCGTCGAGCGAACTGTGGTAGGTGACGTTCTCGATCGCCATCTCCCGCCCGGTCGCCTCGCTCGCCCGCTGGCTGAGCGATCGGAAGAGGACGGCGCTCGGGCCCACGTCGGCCGTCCCCGACTCGTAGCGCGAGGCGATCTCCCGGAACCCCTGAGTCTCGTTTTCGGTTTCGAGGTCGTACCGGACTTCGATCCGCCAGTACGCGCTTCGGTCCGGGCGGAGCGCGATGTCCACGCTCGTCCGGGGGACGGCGCCGTCGCCGTCGGTCACCTGCGGCCGGGCGGCCGACGCCGACGGGTCGTCGGTGGCGGCGAGCGCCGGGGCCGGAGCGACGGCGGCGAAGACGAGGAGGAGGGCGAACCACAGCGCGGGTGTCCGCATTTGCAGGGAGTCCACGTGGAACGCTCAAAACGCTTTCCATCACGCCACTCGCGAGGGCCGCAGCCGTCGACGGCGTCCCGCTGTCGGCGCCGCCCGCCCGGCCGACCGTATGACGTCGTTTTTTACTATCGGACGGTGAAGGTCCGGGTATGCGTGCCGTCCCGCTCGCCCTCGCTTTCCTCCTCGCGCTCTCGGCCGTGGCCGGGGGCGCGCCAGCCCTCTCGGCGGCCGACGGAGCCCCGGCTGTCGATCAGTCGTCGACGCCGAGAGCCCAAATCGCCTCTCCCACGCCGGAGGCCGGTACGGCCACTGCGACCGCCTCGACCGGGGCGGACTTCGCCGGCACCGCCCAGTTGGACGACGCCGAGGCCGAGGCGGCCCAGCGCCGGGTGATCAATGTCCTCGGCATCCCCGCGGCATCGTCGGCCCGGAGCACCCTCGAAACCGAGTACGTCGAACTCGGCAGCGGGCTCGCGTTCACCTCGGCCACGACCGACGCGCGGCTGGAGACGACGACCGTGCTCGCCCGGATCGAGGCGGCCGAGACCGACGCCACGCGCCAGCAGTACCTGCTCCAGGAGGTCAGCGCGGTCGAACAGCGCGTGGTCTCGCTCCGCGCGCGGCAGCGACAAGTCGTCGCGGCGTACAGCCGGGGGGACCTCTCGCCGCGGCGACTCCTGTACGAGCTCGCGCTGATCGACGCCGAGGCCCGCGAGCTCGAAGATCGCCGGGCGCGGCTCCAGTCGTTCGCTCGGGAGGCGTCCGGCTTCACGATCTCGGCCTCGCGCTTCGGCAACATCGAGCTCGAACTGAACACGCTGACCGGACCGGTCCGCGGCTACGCGGCCGCCGTGCTCCGCGGCGAGGCCGCGTCCTCGCGCTTCTTCGTCCAGTCGGGGGACGACAGCGTCGTCCTCGGCGTCATCCGCGACGGGACGTACGTGCGTGAAGCGTACCGGGGACCGCTCCGCACCGGCGGCTCCGAGTCCTTCTCGCTCGTCGAGGCGGTGAACGCCACAGAGCAGGCCTACCCGACGGTGGCGGAACTCCGCCTGCGCGACGACGTGCTCGGCAACCCCGACAGCGACAGCACGCGCGTGACGATCGAACACGAGCGCGGTCGCCTCGTGACCTACGTCGACAGCGGGAGCAAGCGCGTGTTCAAGGAGTACCAGTACCGCCCCCTGGATCAGATGACCACGCGGGCGCCCGTGTCGGCCGAAAAGGACGCGCTGAATCTGACGGCACACCGCACCTACCCCGGCGGCCCCGTGCGGCTCCAACTCAACAGCACGACGTCCGGCGAGCCAGTCGACGCCCAGATCACCGTCGGGCCCGCGGGCGGCCGGAGTTCGGTCGTCGGCCGGACCGGCTCCGACGGCTCGCTGTGGACGATGGCGCCCGCCGGTACCTACCAGGTGACGGCCATCGACGGGAGCTCCGTCGTGCTCCTCTCGGTCGAGCCGACGTCGACGCCGTTCGTCTACGGCGCGATCAACGACAGCGGCGGGAGCGGCACGGCGACGCCGACCCCGGACGCGTCCGCGTAGCCGAGCCCGCCCGAGACTTTAGTACCGATCGCGAGCCCAGACGCCCCGTGACAGCCCGCGCTTCAGCCCCCGCGGTCGGTGTCGTGCTCTTGCTCCTGGTCGGCGTCGGCCTCGGCAGCGTCGTCGCCGCCGGTGCGGACGCCGTCGCGGCCGGGGCCGGCGTCGATCTCGCCGCAGACGCGGGCGGCGACGCCCCGGGCCCGATCGCGCTCTCGCTCCGACTCGACGGCGACGCGATCACGCTTACCCACGAGGCCGGCGCGCCGCTTTCGGTCGCGGACCTCCGCCTTGTCGTCGCCGTCGACGGGCGGGAACTCCGCCACCAGCCGCCGGTGCCGTTCTTCGCGGCGCGGGGGTTCCGCGCGGGGCCGACCGGCCCGTTCAACGTCGCGGGCGACGGCGTCTGGTCGGCGGGGGAGTCGGCGTCGTTCCGACTGGCGTCGACCAACGCGCCGGGGCTGGCCCCGGGGCGGACGGTTTCGGTGACCGTCGCCGTCAAGGGACGGACCGTCGGTAGCGTCCGCGGGGTGGTGTGACCTGCGCGATGGGATACGAGCGGAAGTATGCGGGGGAAGCGAGCGGAAAAATTACTCCTCGGGCGCTCGCGCGATGGTCGTGATGGCGCGAGGGCTGCCGGGATACGCCTGCTGGATGTGGTGCTCGATGTCGACGAAGCCGGCCTCCTCGAACATCCGCTGGGCCTCGCTCTCGTCGTAGAACAGCATAATCGCGTCCGCGAGCTCCTGGAACAGTCGGTTGTTCGGGTAGTCGGGGCCGACGACGAGGACGCGGCCGCCGGGCTCCACGACGCGGCGGAACTCCGCCAGGGCGTCGACGGGGTTCGGCCAGTACTCGATCGATCCCGACGACCAGACGGCGTCGAACGCGCCGTCGGCGAACGGGAGCCGTTCGGCGTCGCCGCGGTAGAACCGCACCCGGTCCGTGGTCCCGAACTTCTCGAACGCCTTCTCCATCTGGTGGCGGCTCTGGTCGAGGCCGTGGACGTCGTCGGTGTACCGGAGCAGGCCCTCGGTGGCGAAGCCGGTCCCGCAGCCGACGTCGAGGACGCGGTCGCCCGCTTCGAGCCCGAACCACTCCAGCGCCTCGTCGCGCATCTCCGCGTTCCAGATGAAGGGGTTGATCCGGTCGTATACCTTCGAGAGGTACTTGTAGAACAGGCGCGCGTTGGCCTTGTCTTCGAGGACACCCATCGGGCGGCGTTTGGGACGGGACGATCATAACCCTGCGGATCCCAGACGTCGCCGTTGCCGTCGCGCCGTCGCCTCTCCAGGGAGTTCCGCAAACACCTTATACGGCGCTTGCGCAACGTTTCGGTGATACGAGTATGCCGAGACCAGAGGTTCTCGAACGGATCAAAACGGCCGAGTCCGAAGCCGACGACATCGTTGCGGAGGCGGAGGACGACCGCGACGAGCGCATCGAGGAGGCGCGGCGCGAGGCCGAGGAGATCCGCACCGACGCAGAAGCTGAGGCCGACGAGTACGAAGAAGAGCGGCTCGCCGAGGCCCGCGAGGAGATCGAAGAAGAGCGAAAGGAGATCCTCGCGGAGGGCACCGAAGCGCGAGAGGAACTGATCGCGTCGGCCGAGGACAACAAGGAGGAAGCGGTCGAGTACGCGATCAGTCAGTTCGAGGAGGCGGTAAATGCTCAGACCTGAGCAGATGAGCAAGGTCTCGGTGACGGGATCGAAGGCCGTGATGGACGACGTCATCGAGACGGCCCACGGCCTGAACCTTCTGCACGTCACCGAGTACGACGGCTCCTGGGAGGGCTTCCAGCCGGGCAGCCCGATCGAGGGCGCCGAGGAGTCCTCGGACCGCCTCGTCACCGTGCGCTCGCTGGAGAGCATCCTCGACGTCGACGAGGAGGACGCCGGCCCGACCCGGATCGTCACCGACGAGGCGCTCGACGAGGAACTCGAAGAGATCCGGACCCGCGTCAACGACCTCGACGACCGGCGCCAGGAGCTCCGACAGGACATCCGCGACGTCGAAGACCGGATCGACGCGATCGACCCGTTCGTCGACCTCGGGATCGACCTCGATCTGCTGTCGGGCTACGACACGCTCCAGGTCGCCGTCGGCGAGGGCGACCGCGACGCGATCGAGCGCGCGGTCATCGACGCCGAGGAGATCCGCTCGCACGAGATCTTCGCGGGCGACGGCGTGCTGGGGATCTTCGCGTACCCGACGTCGGACGCCGACGCGTCGGCGCTCACCGACGCGCTCGTCAGCGCGGACTTCAACTCCTATGAGATCCCCGACGCCGACGGGACGCCGAGCGAGTACAAAAAGGAGCTCGAACACGAGAAACAGCAGCTCGAATCCAAGCTCTCGACGGTCGAAAACGAGCTCGAAGCCGAGAAGATGGACGCCGCGGGCTTCCTGCTCGCCGCCGAGGAGAAGCTCTCGATCGACGTCCAGAAGACGGAGGCGCCGCTCTCCTTTGCGACGACCGAGAACGCCTTCGTCGCCGAGGGCTGGATCCCGAGCGAGCGCTACACCGAGTTCACGAGCGCCATCAAGGACGAGGTCGGCGAGCGCGTCGAGATCGAAGAGCTCGAACGCGCGACGTTCTCGAAGGACGGGACCGACCACGTCCGCGAGGACGTCGACCCCGGCGGTGCGGCGGCGGCTGACGGCGGCGCGGAGGCCGACGCCCGCGCCGACGGCGGCAGCGCGGTCGTGATGGGCGACGACGAGCCGCCGACCGTCCAGGACAACCCCGGCCCGGTCAAGCCGTTCGAGATCCTGGTGCAGGCGGTCAACCGCCCGAGCTACTACGAGTTCGACCCGACGGTCGTGCTCTTCCTCACGTTCCCGGCGTTCTTCGGCTTCATGATCGGGGACCTCGGCTACGGGCTCATCTACACCGGAATCGGGTACTACCTCTACAGCAACTTCGAGAGCCCGGCGTTCCGGAGTATGGGCGGCGTGACGATCGCCGCGGGGATCTTCACCGCGGTCTTCGGGATCCTCTACGGCGAGCTGTTCGGCCTCCACGTCATCGCGACGTACTTCTGGGAGGGCGTCGTCGGCCTCTCCCACGCCCCGATCGAGAAGGGCCTCTCGCCCGCCGGCATCGACTGGGCCCGCGGCTGGCTCGTCGTGAGCGTGCTGGTCGGCATCCTTCACCTGAACGTGGCGTGGATCTTCGGGTTCTTCGAGGACCTCGAACTCCACGACCTCGAACACGCGATCTACGAGAACGGCTCGTGGCTCCTGATGATGAACGGCCTGTGGGTGTGGGTCTTCAGCGACGCGCTCCGCTCTGTCGCGCCGGAGTTCATCTACACGACGTTCTCCAGTGAGGGCGTTCTGCCCCTCGGATTCAACGGCTTCCCGGCGATGGAGGTCTTCACCATCCCCGGCGTCGGACCGGTTACGGTGCCGCTTCTGGTCTTCGTCGTCGGTCTGATCCTGCTCGCGGCCGGCGAGCCGATCGAGGTCGTCGAGTTCCTGAACGTGCTCGTGAACGTGCTCTCGTACACCCGGATCGCCGCGGTGCTGCTCGCGAAGGCGGGGATGGCCTTCACGGTCAATCTCCTGTTCTTCGGCGTCTACGTCACCGGCCACGGCGGCGAGGCCGAGTGGCACTTCGGCCTGGGCCACATGCCCCACGTCGGCGATATGTACCACGGCCACGAGGTCACCGAGATTATGTTCGGCGGCCTCGTCCACGGCGACGCGGCGACGATCCTGATCGGGCTCCTCGTGCTGGTGCTCGGACACCTGCTCGTCCTGGCGCTCGGCGTCACGAGCGCTGGCCTGCAGGCGGTGCGTCTCGAGTACGTCGAGTTCTTCAACAAGTTCTTCGACGGCGGCGGCCGCGAGTACGAGCCCTTCGGCTACGAGCGGCAGTTCACGACCGAGGACTGAGCCGGCCGCTCGCCCTCGGTCCCTCTCGTTCGAGGACCGACGGCTCCCGATTCCGTCGGCCCGACGCGGTTTTCCCGGGCCGGCGTCCGCGCCCGAAGAGTCGATTCGCCGAACCGACGAATACCGCCGTATGCGGCTTCTTGACACCCGTTCTGATGAGGTAGTTTGGGAACCTTTAAGAGTCGTGTCCCTCCAATAACGCACGTTCGGAGACGACTGATCAAGTCGCAACTTAAGACAATGTTCGAAGCACTCCTACAGCAGACCCAGGCAGCTGCCCCGGCTCTTGAACCAACCGCCGCCGCCGCGATCGCGGTCGGCCTCGCCGCGTTCGGCGCGGGCTACGCGGAGCGCGGAATCGGCGCCGCCGCGATGGGCGCCATCGCCGAGGACAACGACCTCTTCGTCAACGGTCTGATCCTGACCGTCCTGCCGGAGACGCTCGTCATCCTCGCTCTCGTCGTCGTATTCCTGGTCTAAGCGCCCCCGCTCTTTCCATCAATGAGTTTGGACAACGTCGTCGAAGACATCCGAGACGAAGCCCGCGCGCGTGCAGAGGACATTCGTGAGCAGGGCGAGCGCCGCGCCGAGGAGATCGTCGAGACGGCAGAGACAGACGCCGAGGAGCTCCTCGAAGCCCGGAAGGAAGAGGTAGAGCGCCAGATCGAACAGGAGCGCGAACAGGCGCTCTCGAGCGCGAAGCTGGAAGCGAAGCAGGAGCGGCTCGAAGCCCGTCGCGACGTCCTCGAAGACGTCCGCTCGCAGGTCGAAGACGAGCTCGTGGCGCTCTCCGGCGAGAAGCGCGAGACGCTGACGCGCGCGCTCCTCGAGGACGCTGTCGCCGAGTTCGAAGGCGAGGAGTCGGTGTCGGTCTACGGCCGCGCCGACGACGCGGACCTGCTCGAAGACCTCGTCGCCGATTACGACGGCTTCGAGTACGCCGGCGAGTACGACTGTCTCGGCGGCGTGGTCGTCGAGGGCACCGGCTCCCGGGTCCGGGTGAACAACACCTTCGACTCGGTCCTCGAGGACGTCTGGGAGGACAACCTCAAGGACGTGAGCGAGAAACTGTTCGACCAATGAGTACTGCCGGCGGTTCCAATCCGGAGTACGTGACTGCCCGCGTCAGGGCGCGTCGAAGCGCCCTGTACGGGGACGAGGAGTACCGCAAGCTGATTCGGATGGGGCCGGCCGAGATCGCTCGGTTCATGGAGGAGTCCGACTACGAAGCGGAGATCAACGCGCTCGGCTCCCGCCACTCCGGCGTCGACCTCATCGAGTACGCGCTCAACCGCAACCTCGCGAAGCAGTTCGACGACCTGCTCCGCTGGGCCGACGGGCGCCTCTACGACCTCATCGCGCGCTACCTGCGCAAGTTCGACGCCTGGAACGTCAAGACCGTCATCCGCGGCCTCTATTCGGACGCCGACCGGGAGGCGGTCTCCGACGACCTCATCCGCGCCGGCGAGTTCGACGACGACTTCCTCGATCGGCTGCTCGACGCGCCGTCGATCGAGGAGGTCGTCGAGCGGCTCTCCGGGACGATCTTCGGCCCGGGGCTCGAAGACGCCTACGACGACTACGACGACTCGGGCGTCCTCGTTCCCCTGGAGAACGCGATCGACCGGACGTACTACGACCACCTCCTCGAGGGGCTCACCGTCGACGAGGCGACCCAGCAGTACCGCGAGTTCCTGGAGGCCGAGATCGACTTCCGGAACGCACGGAACGCGCTCCGGCTCGCCCAGAGCGGCGCCGACATCGACCCCGCCGAGTACTTCATCGACGGCGGATCGCTCTTTTCGGCGAGCGAGCTCGCGACGCTGGCGCAGAACCGCGACGAGCTCGTCACGAAGATACGCGAGTCGAAGTACGGAGACGACCTCTCGGAGGCGCTCGACGACCTCGAAGACGCCGACAGCCTCATCGACTTCGAGCGCGCGCTCGACGAGGCCCTCTTGGAGTACACCGACCAGCTCGGCCACGTGTTCCCGCTTTCGATCACCCCGATCGCCTCGTACATCCTGGCGAAGGAGCGCGAGGTCGACAACATCCGGGCGATCGCTCGCGGCCGCGAGGCCGGCCTCTCCGAGGAGCAGATCGAACAGGAACTGGTGATCCTATGAGCCAGGAGATCGCCGTCGTCGGGAGTCCGGACTTCACCACGGGGTTCCGCCTCGCGGGCGTCCGGAAGTTCCAGAACGTCCCCGACGAGGAGAAGGACGAACAGCTCGACGAGGCCGTCTCCGAGGTGCTCGAAGACGACGACGTCGGCATCGTGGTGATGCACGACGACGACCTCGATCATCTCTCCCGCAACGTCCGCAACGACGTCGAGACCAGCATCGAACCGACGCTTGTCACCCTCGGCGGCGGCGCGGGCGCCGGCGGCCTCCGAGACCAGATCAAACGCGCCATCGGCATCGACCTGATGGAGGAAGACTAACATATGAGTCAGACAGAACAGTCCGTCCGCGAGGACGGCATCATCGCGAGCGTGAGTGGTCCCGTCGTGACCGCCCGCGATCTCGACGCCCGAATGAACGACGTCGTCTACGTGGGCGACGAGGGGCTGATGGGCGAAGTCATCGAGATCGAGGGCGACACGACGACGATCCAAGTGTACGAAGAGACCTCCGGGATCGCCCCCGGAGAGCCAGTCGAGAACACCGGCGACCCCCTGACCGTCGACCTCGGTCCGGGGCTGCTCGACACCATCTACGACGGCGTCCAGCGTCCGCTCGACGTCCTCGAAGACAAGATGGGCAGCCCGTACCTCGACCGCGGCGTGGACGCGCCGGGGATCGAACTCGACGAGGAGTGGGAGTTCGAGCCCGAAGTCGAGGAGGGCGACGAGGTCGGCCGCGGCGACGTGGTCGGCGTCGTCGAGGAGACGATCACCATCGACCACAAGGTGATGGTGCCGCCGGACGCCCTCGAAGAGGGCGAGACCGCGGAAGTCGTCTCCGTCGAGTCGGGGTCGTTCACCGTCGACGAGACGGTCGTCGAACTCGACAACGGCGTCGACGTCCAGATGCGCCAGGAGTGGCCGGTCCGTGAGGCCCGGCCCACGGTCGAGAAGAAGACGCCGCGGACGCCGCTGGTCTCCGGCCAGCGCATCCTCGACGGCCTCTTCCCGATCGCGAAGGGCGGGACCGCCGCCATTCCGGGGCCGTTCGGCTCCGGGAAGACGGTCACCCAGCACCAGCTCGCGAAGTACGCCGACGCCGATATCATCATCTACGTCGGCTGCGGCGAGCGCGGCAACGAGATGACCGAGGTCATCGACGACTTCCCCGAGCTGGAAGACCCTTCGACGGGGAACCCCCTGATGGCCCGGACATCGCTCATCGCCAACACCTCGAATATGCCCGTCGCGGCCCGCGAGTCCTGCGTCTACACCGGGATCACGATCGCGGAGTTCTACCGCGATATGGGCTACGACGTCGCGCTGATGGCCGACTCCACCTCGCGGTGGGCCGAGGCGATGCGGGAGATCTCCTCGCGGCTGGAGGAGATGCCCGGCGAGGAGGGCTACCCCGCCTACCTGGCCGCGCGCCTCTCGCAGTTCTACGAGCGCGCCGGCTACTTCGAGAACGTCAACGGGACCGAGGGCTCGGTCTCGGCGATCGGCGCGGTCTCGCCGCCCGGCGGCGACTTCTCCGAGCCGGTCACCCAGAACACCCTGCGCATCGTCAAGACCTTCTGGGCGCTCGACGCGGACCTGGCCGAACGCCGGCACTTCCCGTCGATCAACTGGAACGAGTCCTACTCGCTGTACAAGGACCAGCTCGACCCCTGGTTCCAGGACGAGGTCGCCGACGACTGGCCCGAGAAGCGCCAGTGGGCGGTCGACGTCCTCGACGAGGAGGCCGAGCTCCAGGAGATCGTCCAGCTCGTCGGCAAGGACGCCCTGCCGGAGGACCAGCAGCTCACCCTCGAGGTCGCGCGCTACCTGCGCGAGGCCTACCTCCAGCAGAACGCGTTCCACCCGGTCGACACCTACTGTCCGCCGGAGAAGACCTACCTGATGCTGACGACGATCGAGACGTTCAACGACGAGGCCTTCGACGCGCTCGAGGCCGGCGTCCCGGTCGACGAGATCATCGACATCGACGCCGCGCCGCGGATCAACCGCATCGGCGTCCAGGAGGACTACGAGGAGTTCGTCGAGGAGCTCACATCGGACATCACGGAACAGCTCCGGAGTCTCTACTAACATGAAAGAGTACCAAACCATCACCGAGATCAGCGGCCCCCTCGTGTACGCCGAGATCGACGAACCGATCGGCTACGACGAGATCGTCGAGATCGAGACCGCCCAGGGCGAGACCCTGCGCGGGCAGGTCCTCGAATCCTCCGACGGCGTCGTCGCCATTCAGGTGTTCGAGGGGACGAGCGGTATCGACCAGCAAGCGTCCGTTCGCTTCCTCGGCGAGACGATGAAGATGCCCGTCACCGAGGACCTCCTCGGACGGGTCCTCGACGGGTCGGGCCGACCGATCGACAACGGCCCCGACATCGTCCCCGACGAGCGTCGGGACATCGTCGGCGCCGCGATCAACCCCTACTCCCGGGAGTACCCCGAGGAGTTCATCGAGACGGGCGTCTCGGCCATCGACGGGATGAACACGCTCGTCCGCGGCCAGAAGCTCCCGATCTTCTCCAGTTCGGGCCAGCCTCACAGCGAGCTGGCGATGCAGATCGCCCGCCAGGCCAGCGTCCCCGAAGAGGAAGAAGGCGAAGGCGAAGGCTCCGAGTTCGCCGTCATCTTCGGCGCGATGGGGATCACCGCCGAGGAGGCGAACGAGTTTATGGAGGACTTCGAGCGCACGGGCGCGCTCGAACGCTCCGTGGTCTTCATGAACCTCGCGGACGACCCCGCCGTCGAGCGGACGGTCACCCCGCGGATGGTCCTGACCACCGCCGAGTACCTCGCCTTCGAGAAGGATTACCACGTGCTGGTGATCCTGACCGACATGACCAACTACTGCGAGGCGCTCCGCGAGATCGGTGCGGCCCGCGAGGAGGTCCCGGGCCGACGCGGGTACCCCGGATACATGTACACCGACCTGGCGCAGCTCTACGAGCGCGCCGGCCGGATCGAGGGCCGCGAGGGCTCCGTCACGCAGATCCCGATCCTCACGATGCCGGGCGACGACGACACCCACCCGATCCCGGACCTGACGGGCTACATCACCGAGGGGCAGATCTACGTCGACCCCGACCTCAACAGCCAGGGGATCGAACCGCCGATCAACGTCCTGCCCAGCCTCTCGCGGCTGATGGACGACGGGATCGGCGAGGGCCTCACCCGCGCGGACCACGGCGACGTCTCCGACCAGATGTACGCCGCCTACGCCGAGGGCGAGGACCTGCGCGACCTCGTGAACATCGTCGGTCGCGAGGCGCTCTCGGAGCGTGACAACAAGTACCTCGACTTCGCGGACCGCTTCGAGGAGGAGTTCGTCGACCAGGGCTTCGACACCAACCGCGACCTCGAAGAGACCCTCGAGATCGGCTGGGACCTCCTGTCGATGCTGCCCAAGGAGGAGCTCAACCGCGTCGACGAGGAGTTCATCGAAGAGCACTACCGCGAGGACGTCGAGGCCGACAGCGCGACCGAAGAGGAAGCGACGGCCGACTGAGGCCTTCACGCTCTTCCACGCCCGTCCACGTCCGATCGCCGGACTCGATTTACGCGCCGGATGCGTTCCGTTTTCGCGTCCGCTTGCCGATTTCGGCTAGCCGCGGCGCCGGCCGGCCCAATACGTTTTGTTCGTGCGGTTACAGTCGCCCGTATGGGTGTGGGTGGAGACGGCGAGACGACGATCTACGAGCGGCGGACGGCCAGCACCGACGACCCGCCGACGTCCGCCAGCACCGACGCCGTCGACGAGTCGCTGAAGACGCGGGCGATGGACGAGGCGCCGGTCGGCATCACCGTCGCCGACGCCAGGAAGCCGGATATGCCGCTCGTGTACGCCAACGCCGCCTTCGAGCGGATCACGGGCTACCCGCCGGAGTACGCCGTCGGGCGCAACTGTCGGTTCCTCCAGGGCGAAGAGACCCGCGACGAACCGGTCGCCGAGATGCGGCGGGCCATCGAGGAGGGGCGGACGACGACGGTCGAACTCCGGAACTACCGCCGGGACGGCGAACTCTTCTGGAACGAGGTGACTCTCGCCCCGCTCCGGGACGGCGCCGGCGAGATCGCGTACTTCGTCGGCTTCCAGCAGGACGTCACGCGACGCAAGCGCGCCGAGCGGGCCGCAGAGCACCGCGCGGCGCGGATCGAGCGCGAGCGCGAGGCGCAAAAGCGCTTGTTGGAGCGCCTCAACGGCGTCGTCGCCGACGTCACGGAAGCGGTGACGCGGGCGGATTCGCGGGCCGACCTCGAACGGCGCGTCGCCGAGACGGTCCGCGGGGCGTACGCCGGCGCGTGGATCGGCACGTACGACCCCTCGGCGGAGGCGATCGTACCCCGGGAGTCCGTCGGCGAGACCGGTGGCATCGGCGTCGACGACGCGCTCCCCATCGGCGGCTGCGACGATAGCGAGGCCCCGACCGGCCACGGGACGGCCGCCATCACGGGCGCCACCATCACAGCCGTCGCGGACGCGTGTGCCGACCAGTACGTTCACATCGAGTCCGTCGACGGCGACGGGGGAGACCGCGTCTCCGCCGTCGCTGCCGTCCCCCTCCACTACGGCGACGTGACCTACGGGATCGTGGCCGTGTACGCGGACGCGACGCCGTTCCACAACTACGAGCGGGCGGTGCTGACGGCGCTCGGTCGCTCGATCGCGACCGGGATCAACGCCCTGGAGAGCCACCGGACGCTCCAGAGCGAGTCCGCCGTCGAGGTCCGGTTCGAGACGCGCGACCACCCGCTCGTCGCGTTCGCCGACGCGCTCGGGTGCCGGCTCCGGTACGCGGGGAGCCTCGCCGACCGCGAGCGCTCGACGATGCTCTTCGAGATCGGCCGCGAGGACACGGGCTCGCCGGTCGACGCGGCCGCGGTCCGCGACGCCGCGGAGATCACGCCCTCGATCGAGGTCCACAGCGTACTGGCCGAATCCGCGGACAGCCCGGTGGTCGAGCTCTCGGTGGCCGACTCGCGGTTCCGCGACCTGCTCGAAGAGCACGGAGCCGAGCTCCGGGCGCTCGGAGTCGACGCCGCGAGCGCGACGAGCACCGTCGAGGTGGGTCGCGAAGCGATGGCGCAGTCGCTGGCCGACGCCGTGATGGAGCGCTTCGCGGACGCGGAACTGGTCGGATACCAGCGGCGAACCCAGCGCAACGAGACGCGGCGGGAGTTCGTCGCCGAACTCCAGTCCGAACTGACCGAGCGGCAACAGGCGGCGCTGACCCGCGCGTACACGGCCGGCTACTTCGAGTGGCCCCACGAGGCGACCGGCGACGAGATCGCCGAGTCGATGGGGATCGGCCGCTCGACCTTTCATCAACATCTCCGGAGCGCCCAGCGAAAGCTCGTCGGCGCCGTCGTCGACGACGACGTCCTGCGGTCTCGGGAGATCGACGGCCACGGGTCCAACTAGTTGTGTACGGTGCTTACCCCGTTTACCTCCCTACTATCACACGTACTATGCCGCAACCTGGTAGCGAAGGAATATGGCTGTGGATCGGCACGCTCGGAATGTTCCTGGGGATGCTGTACTTCATCGCCAGGGGCTGGGGCGAAACGGACAGACGGAGACAGGAGTTCTATATCGTCACGATATTCATCACCGCCATCGCGTTCGTAAACTACCTCGCGATGGCGCTCGGCTTCGGGCTCACGACCGTCACGGTCGGCGGCGAGGAGCTGCCGATCTACTGGGCCCGGTACACCGACTGGTTCTTCACGACCCCGCTGTTGCTCATCGACCTCGGGCTCCTCGCCGGGGCGAACCGGAACGAGCTCGCCTCGCTCGTCGGCCTCGACATGCTGATGATCGGCACCGGCGTGCTGGCGACGCTGTCGGGCGGTGCCGGCGTCCTCTCCGAGGGCGCGCGCCGGATCGTCTGGTGGGGCGTCTCGACGGGCTTCCTGCTCGTCCTGCTGTATATGCTATACGGCTCCCTCGACGAGAAGGCCAGTCAGCTCTCCGGCGACGCCGCGTCGACGTTCAGCACGCTCCGGACGCTGATCGTCGTTGTCTGGCTGATCTACCCGGTCTGGTGGATCGTCGGTACCGAGGGGCTCCGGATCGTCCCGCTGTACGTCGAGACGGCCGGATTTATGGTGCTGGACCTGGTTGCTAAGGTCGGATTCGGGATCATCCTGCTGTCGAGCCGCGAGGTCCTCGACGCCGCCGGCTCGGCCGCGGGCGCCGAACCCGCCGACTGATCGCGGGCGGTCCACCGACTGCCGGCCGACGCGGACGCCGACGAATCGGCCGGCTCGCCGGCTGATCGCACCGCACGACTGATCGACGCGAACCGACGTCGACCGGGGTCGCGGCGCCGCGGCCCCGGTCTCCCGCGCCCGTTCCTGTCGGCGGCTCGCCGCCCGATCCCGAGACACGAGGAACACCGATGACGACGACGCTCACGTACCTCCAGTTTCACCTGGCGTTCCTGTTGCCCGCAGTGATGCTCCTCGTCGCGACCGGGGCGGTGAGCCGCGCCCGGATCGGGGAGTCGGCGACACCGTGGAGCAGTGGCGGCCTCCGCCGGTACTGGGTCGGGGTGGCGATCATCACCGTCGTCGCCGTGGTGTACACGACGCCGTGGGACAATCTGCTCATCGCGCGCGGCGTCTGGTGGTACGGCGACGGCACCACGATCGCTACGGTCGGCCACGCACCGATCGAGGAGTACCTCTTCATCCTCGTCCAGCCCTGGCTGACCGCGCTGTGGCTCTCGCACCTGTCGGTCCCGACCACGTGGCCGGAGACCGAACGTCCCGTCGCCGGTCGGGTCGTCGCGCTCGCGCTCGCCGCGGGGATCGGCCTCCTCGGATGGCGGCTGCTCGCGCTCGATGCGACGTTCTACCTCGGGGCGATCCTCGCGTGGGCGGCGCCGGTGGTCGCCCTGCAGTGGGCCGTCGGCGCGCCGCAGTTGTGGGCGCGGCGCCGACTCGTCGCGGCCGGGACGCTCCTCCCGACGCTGTATCTGTGTACCGTCGACCGAGTCGCCATCGAACTCGGGATCTGGGTGCTCTCCGAGCAGTACACCACGGGACTGTACCTCCTCGGCCTTCCCGTCGAGGAGGCGACGTTCTTCCTCGTGACCAATCTGTTCGTGGTCCAGGGGCTCGTCCTGTACCGGCCGGTCGTGGCCGAACTGCTGTCGGCCGACTCGATCCCGGGAGCGGCCTGGCGCCGACGGCTCCGAACGCTCGGGATCGACATCGACGCCGACGTCGAGCGGTGACGATGGTCGGGACCGGACCGGCGGCGGTGTCGAAGTCAGTGTCGGCGGCGCGCGGCCCGATGCTCGCGATCGGCGTCGGTCCCGCGTGGCTCGCGATCGGTTCGACCACGCTCCTCGCCGTTGCGGACGCCTTCGTGGGCGTCGCCGCGACGCTCCCCGCCTGGCTCCGGTACGCGCCGCTGGCGGTGAGCCTCGTCGCCTTCGGTCTCCCGCACGGCGCGGTCGACCACCTCGCGCCCGCCCGCGCGGCGGGCGAGCGTCCGACGCTCCGGTGGCTCGCTCTGGTGGGGCTCGCGTATCTGCTCCTCGGCGTCGGGTACGCGGCGCTGTGGTACGTCGCGCCCGCGGCGTCGGCCGCGTTCTTCATCGGCCTCACGTGGTTCCACTGGGGCCAGGGCGACCTCTACGCGCTGGACGCGCTCGGCGGGGCGCACCTCGACGACCGAGCGGTCCGCGTCGGGACGCTGGTGGTCCGCGGCGGGCTCCCGATGCTCGTTCCGCTCCTCCGCTTTCCGGGTCGCTACCGCGACGTCGTCGACGCGTGGGTGGCGCTGTTCGGCGGCGGACTCGACGCCGCGTGGCTCGTCGCGCCCGAGACGCGGCTGGCCCTCGGCGGGGCGTTCGCGGGCGTCACGGCCGCGACGCTCCTGCTCGGGCGCCTGCGCGGCGGCGGGGACGCGTGGGTCCGCGACGCCGGCGAGACGCTCCTGCTGTGGGCGTACTTCCTCGTCGTGCCGCCGCTCGTCGCCGTCGGGGTGTACTTCTGCGTGTGGCACTCGTTGCGTCACATCGCTCGGCTCGTCGCCGTCGACCCCGGAGCGCGTGACGCCTTCGACGACCGCGGCACCGCGGCCGCGCTGTTCCGGGTCGGCCGCGACGCCGTCCCCCTGACGGCGGTCTCGATCGCGCTCCTGGTCGGGGTCGCGATCGTCGCCGGCTTCGACGCCGACATAGAGGCGTTAGCCGCGCTGTACCTGGTGTTCATCGCCGTGCTCACGCTCCCGCACGTCGCGGTCGTGGCCTGGATGGACTGGGCCGAAACGGCCGGTCTGGCGCGGCTCGTCCGCGAACAGTAAAAGGTTAACAGGCTCGGATCACAATTCCCTCTCAATGGCCGAAGACGTCAAACCGACCCGGAAGAACTTGATGGCGATCGAGGACCGGATCCAGCTCTCCGAGCGGGGCCACGACACGCTCGAACAGAAGCGCGACGGCCTCATTATGGAGTTTATGGACATCCTCGATCAGGCCCAGGACGTCCGATCCGACCTGGAGGAGAACTACCAGACCGCCCAGGAGAAGATCAATATGGCGCGGGCGATGGAGGGCGACGTCGCCGTTCGGGGCGCCGCCGCGGCGCTGAAGGAACACCCCGAGATCACGACCCAATCGAAGAACATTATGGGCGTCGTCGTGCCGCAGATCGAGTCCTCGCGCGTCCAGAAGAGCCTCGACCAGCGCGGCTACGGCCTGCTCGGCTCCTCGGCCCGGATCGACGAGGCGGCCGACGCCTACGAGGAGCTCTTGGAGACGATCATCCTCGCGGCCGAGGTCGAGACCGCGATGAAGAAGATGCTCGAAGAGATCGAGACGACGAAGCGCCGCGTCAACGCCCTGGAGTTCAAGCTCCTACCCGAGCTCTACGAGAACAAGGAGTACATCGAGCAGAAGCTCGAAGAACAGGAGCGCGAGGAGATCTTCCGGCTGAAGAAGATCAAGAACAAGAAGGAAGAAGAAGAGGAAGAGGCCGAAGCGGCGGCCGAGGCGGAAGCGGTCCCCGCCGACGACTGAGGGCTGCGGTCCCCGACGCGTCTTTGGCGGATCGGTCGATCGGCCCGACCGGACCGGCTCGCGGCTCTGTCTTTTTCTCTCCCGGACCTCCGACAGCCACTGCCACGGCACCGCCGCGCGGGGGTCGGTCCCACGCCGTCGGCAGATGATAAGTCTTAATTAGACTACCGGGCAACGAGGAAGTGGAGCAAGCCCGGGTGGTGTAGTGGCCCATCATACGACCCTGTCACGGTCGTGACGCGGGTTCAAATCCCGCCTCGGGCGTTGTCTTCGCTCCGATGTGTGCCCGGGTGGTGTAGTGGCCCATCATACGACCCTGTCACGGTCGTGACGCGGGTTCAAATCCCGCCTCGGGCGCTTTTTCCGACATCTCGCGCGTAGTCATTTCTCTGCCGAATTCTGTGACCGTCAGTCCCGGATCGTGACCCACTCGGGGCTCTCCCACCCGCAGTTCGGGCACGCCAGCCGACGGCGGCCGCTGGAGAGCCATCCGTCGCCGCCCTTCAGCCCGACCACGCCCAGGTCGCAGCCGGGGCACCGACCGCGACGGATCCGCTCTTCGACGTACTCGGCGTCGAGTTCCGAGTCCCGATCGGCCCTCGCCTCAGCGGGCGAGGTCTCGATGCGGATGTTCCAGGGGCTGTCGACGCGCTCCCGCGGGACCGTCCCGTGGTCGCCGTGACCACCGCCCTCCATCCGGCGGACGTGCGATTTGAGACTCGTGACGTCCACCTCGCGGTCGCAGTACGGACACTCGACGCGCATTCGCCTGTGGCTAGCGTCCCGCGGGGAAAGGAGGTTGCGGCCGATCGGGTCCGAGATCGATCCCGCCGGCGTCGCCGGTCGGCGGCGGTCACCAGGCGACCATCGCGGTGCCGATACCGACCCCGAGCAGCGCCGCCACGAGCGTCCCGAGAGCGTCGACGACCGCCAGCCGGACTCGACCGTCAGAGGCCACCTCCGCGACGTTGACCGCGAACGACGAGAAGGTCGTGAACGCCCCGCAAAAGCCCGTGCCGGCGATCGTCAGGGCCGCTTCGGGCGGCCCCGAGGCGACGAGGCCGCCGAGGAGGACGCTCCCGAGGACGTTGACCGCGAACGTGCTCGGTCGGCCGCCGTCGAGCGCGACGTCGACCGCGTACCGGGCGAGCGCCCCCGCGGCACCGCCGAGACCGACGAGGATCGGGACCGGAAGCCGGGCGAGCGCGTCGATCACGCGAACCGCCTCCCGATGAGCAAGCCCGCGAGCGCGGCGCCGAAACCCAGCCCGTAAGTGAGTCCGACGTTCGCCACGCCCCACGCGGGCCCGAGCATCGCCGTCTCGACCGCGAAGGTGCTGTAGGTCGTGAACGACGAGAGCAGTCCGGTCGCGAGGAAGAACCGGAACCGCCGCGAACGCACGACGCCGACGGCGGCCGCGAGGACGAAACTCCCGAGGACGTTCGCCGTCAGCGTCCCGAGCGGGTCGGGACCGGGAACCGCGACGCCGACGAGGTAGCGCGAGACGGCGCCACAGAACCCGCCGAGTGCGACCAGGACGGGGACCAAACGGTCGGCCATCGGTCCCGACTCCGCGGGCGGCGCACTCGTCGGTTTCGATCCGTCGATCCCCTGCGAACTATTTTATCGCTTCCGGACAACTGCGAGGTATGAGATCCGGGATTTTGGTGGGGCTGGTCGTGTCGGGGCTGCTCCTCGCCGGACCGGCAGCGACGGTCGGGAGCGCGCAGTCCTCGGATGTGGTCACCCTGACCGTCTCGGTGGAGAACCAGGACGGCGATCCGGTCCGGAACGCCGAACTGACCGCGACCTGGGGGAACGGCTCGACGACCGAATCGACCGCGAGCAACGGCAAGGCCTTCGTCGACGTCCCGAGCGGCGCGGACGTGACGATCTCGACTTCCCATCCCGAGTACATCCGCAATCACCCGATCGTCGTCCAGGACGCCAGCGAGCGGGAGGTGACGGTGCCGGTCCACCACCGCGGCCAGCTCTCGGTCGTGGTCGCTGACGAGGGCGGACGCGTCGCCGACGCGCGGGTCGTCCTCCGGAAGGACGGCCGAGTCACGTCCCGGATGTCGACCAACGGTAGCGGGATGGTCGCCTCGGGCGACATCGAGCAGGGCGAGTACACGGTCTCGGTGGCGAAGCCGGGATACCTCCGGAACAGCACCACCGTTCAGGTCGGAGCGTCGACGCAGAGTCGGGTCCTGATCGAGCGCGGGACCGTGATACTCACCGTCGCGGTTCGGGACCCCCACTTCTCTCCGCCCCGTCCCGTCAGTAACGCCACGGTTCGCATCGCGTCGATCGGGCAGTTCCAGACGCTGGCGGGCGGCGAGACGAGCGTCAGCGTGCCGGTCAACACCGACCTGTCCGTCGCGGTCGCCAAGGAGTCCTACGCCGAGGCGACCACGCGGGTACGCGTCAACGAGTCGGCTCGCCGCGTGAACCTCTCGACGAGCCGGACGCCCACGCTGCGCCTCGAACCGGACAATCAGCGCATCGTCGCGGGCGAGCGGCTGGGCGTCGACATCGTCAACGAATACGGCGAGCCGGTCGAGGGGGCGACGGTGCTGCTCGACGACGATTCCGCCGGCACGTCCGGAGCCGACGGCCGCGTGACCCTCGTCGTCGAAGAGCCCGGGACGCACTCGCTCGTCGCCACCGCGGACGGCCTGCGCTCCGATCCGGTGACGATCCGTGCGATCCCCGAAGACGGCGAGACGCTGACGCCGTCCGCGACGCCCTCGGACACCTCCACGGGAACGGCCTCCGGGTCCGGATCGAGCACTCCGGGCTTCACGCTGTTCACCGCGGTGCTCGCTGTGGCGGGAGCGATCGGCGCGCTGGCGTTACGACGTGGCCGGTGAGGCGTCGACGGCGGACGCCCGCGGGCTGTCGCCGCCGTGTGGCGTGTCGCGCTCGCGGACCGCCACGGTTCGTACGGACTCTGCGGTGTCGTCGACCACCAGCGCCTCGCCGGGAGCGGTCGGCATCGCCTCTGTCACCGCCCGGTCGACGTACGCCGGCTCCGCGGCCGCGAGCGCGCGCACGTCCGGGCCGGCCGTCAGCCGGTGGACGATCCGGAGGTCCGACTGGGAGACCGCCACGTCGGGGAGCGCGCTGGGTCGCTGTGTCGCGGTGACGAGCGAGACGCCCGGCGCCCGACCGCGGGTGAGGATCGCCCGCAGCGGACCGCACGCGACGCCCTCGAAGAAGACGTGCGCCTCGTCGACGAAGAGCCAGGGGAGGCGCTCGATGGGACCGCTCCCGCCGGTAGTCGGGTCGGACGCCCGCGCCCGTCCGGCGTAGAGCGCGGCCGCGACGCCCGCGACAACGGCGTTCGAGGCCGCGTCGTCCAGTCCCGAGCAGTCGAGGACGGTGGCCTCGCTCCCGCCCAGCTCCCTCGCGTCCAGCCCGTCGGGATCGAAGACGCCCCACCCCGCGGCGCGCCGGAGGCGGTTCGTCGCGGCCCGCTCGACCGCGCTCGTCGCGTCCGCGCCCTCGACGACGGCCCGCATCCCCGCCAGGGTCCCGGTCTCGCTTTCGGCCGCGGCGTGCCACACGAGCGCCCCGACCGGGCTGTCGGGCTCGGAACCGACGAGCGCGGGCCACCGCCGCGGCGGAACCGCGTCGGCGCGGACCGTGGGTTCGGCGACGACTCGCGCGGGCACCGCATCGCAGTCGGCGGCGAGCCCGCGGAAGACGCCCATCGGATCGATCACCACGGGCGCGACCCCGTCGGCCCGCGCGGCCGCCTCCGCGAGGACGCCCAGCGTGTAGGACTTGCCGTAGCCGCGCTTGCCGACGACGAGCGTGGCGTGCGGGCGATCCAGATCGACGTCGACCGGGGCGCCCCGGCTCCCGTCCCGCGCGCGGTGGTGACCGAGCCGGCCCGTCGGTCCCGACGGTTCGCCGCTCCCGCGACCGAGTACTTCCGTCTGCATCGGCGGGACTGGCCCCGGGATCGCACTTGAACCCTCGCACGACCGTTTATATACGAAGCCGAGGCCAGGGCGGGTATGTTCCACGACCTCCGGCGCTTCGCCGCCGACGACCGTGCGATCGAAGGCCTGCCGATCAGACTCGTCATCGCGCTCGTGGTCGGCGTCGCCACGATGAGCGTGATGCTGAATATGCTCTCCGGCGTGTCCGGCCTCGCCGTCTCCGAACTCGACGTCCGCCCGTCGCCGGACGTGATCGAGCCGGGCGAACGGGAGCTGGCTCTCACCGTCGTCGACGACGACGGCGACGGCGTCGAGGGCGCGACCGTGATCGTCAGATCCGGGAGCGCGGACCTCGACGGCGTGGTGACGGCGAAGTCGAACGCCGACGGGAGAGCGACCGTGACCGTCGATGCCGACACCCGCGCGAACCAGGCGACCGGCACGCTCGAAATCGCGGTCAAGCCGCCCTCGGGGAGCCAGTTCGTCGACCGCCGCGCCAACACGGATATCCTCGTCGTCGAGGGGTGATTCCCTGACTGTGCGGGACGATCCGCCGACTCACCGCTCGGGGTGGACCGGCGCGTCGAAGCCGCCGCGGACGAGCGGCTTCGCGATGTGCCGGCGCGCACACGGCGGCACCTCGTACCACCCGACTTCGAGATCGCGGTCGATTTCGACCGTCTCGGGCCCCGGCGCCGACGTCCCGCAGTCGCGACACCGGTAGCCCTGGCCGCGTCCGGCGCTCTCCATCGAGCGACCGCACTCGCCGCAGGTCGGCGTCGTCTCCGCCGTCCGGTCCAGCGACCGGACCGCGAACTTCTCGACCTTCAGGGTGCCCTCGCTCACCTCGCCGCAGACCGTGAGCTCGTCGCCCGCCCGGAGCGCGCGGACCCGGTCGCGGAAGCGCTTCGTCGGCTCGAAGGCGACGCAGTCGACGGTCGCGTCGGTGTCCAGGCCGCGGAGGCCGAAGAAGACGTGACCGCCGCGGCGCGTCTCCGGGGCGTCGGCGACGACGCCGTCGACGCGGTACGCGCGGCCGTCGCGGAGGTCGCCGACGGTGCCCTCGCGGAGGTGCCCGTCCGTCCCCTGATTCGTCAGGAACGTCGCGGCGCGCTCGATCGGCTCGCTCTCGATGCGGTCGGCGACCGCGCGGACGGTCTCGGGGTCGTCGCCGCGGATCCCATAGAGGATCGGCCCCGGCGCGTTCGGGACGCAGACGGCCTCGCCTTCGGCTCTGTCGACGGTGTCCCAGGCCGTCGGGTAGTGGTCGGCGGCCGCCTCGAAGACCGACGCCTCGTCGACGTCCCTGGGCGTGCCGCACCGCTCGAACGCGCGGTAGGCGACGTGCTCGTAGGTCCACTCGTCGAGGCCGGCCCAGGCGCCGACGGCCGCGAGCGCGCCGATCCGCCCTCGGCCGCCGGCCCAACCGCGGTGTGCGTACCCGTGGGTCTCGATCAGGGATCGGGCCTCGTCGAGCTCCAGTAGCTCCCGAACGGCGCGGGTCGCGAACGCCGCGACCGGGGCGGGCACCCCGTCGGGATCGACGTCGGCGACGACGACGCCCGGACTCGTCCGCGGGTCGTCGGTCTCCGCCAGCGGTTCGAGCTCGGTCGCGGCGAGGTCGAGCGCGCGGTCGGCGTCGAGGTCCGTGTGGAGCGCGAGCGCGGCGTTGCCGCGGGTCTTGTGCTCGACCGCCGGATTGAGACGGACCAGCAGTCGGCGGTGGACGGTCGCGCCGGCGCGCTCGATGGCCTCGGCGAGCCGCGCCGCGAGGTACGTGGTACACATCCCTCGCTCGCGGGAGTCGGTGTCGTCGAGGCCGATGACGGTCATCGCCGCTCCATAGTCGACGGCGTGTCTAACGCCTTTCGGGACCGTCGCTGGGGCGGCCCCCGGCCGGGACACCTTTCACGGGCTCCGTCGTAGGGGCCGATAGAATGTCAGACGCGCCCCGGGACAGGCCCTCGATACGTCGCGTCCGGAATTCGATGTACGACGTGCTGCGCGAAGCGTTCATCTCGGGGCTCGCGGTCGTGGTTCCCCTCGTCATCACCGTCGCGGTCTTCCTCTTTCTCTTCAACACGGTCTATCAGTACATCAGCCTGTTTTCGGACCTCGTGCTCTCCCTGCCGGTCGTCTCTCTCATCCCCGCCGTCCTGAACGTCAGCCCCGAGACGGTCCTGGAGGCCGCGGTGCCGGTCGTGGTCTTCGGGGCGGTGCTGGCCGTCGGCCTCGTGGTGAACAGCTCCCGGTACGGCGAGCGCGCCGTCGAGTACTTCGACTACGTGATGGCGCAGGTCCCGGGCGTCGGCTCGGTCTACGAGAGCTTCCGGCGGATGAGCGACGTGATGATCGAGTCCGATGCCGAGAACTTCCGCGAGGTCAAGCTCGTGGAGTTCCCCCACGAGGACGCGTACACGCTCGGGTTCGTGACGACCGAGACGCCCGAGGCGCTTCGCGCGGCCGCGGGCCACGGGGAGATGCTCACGCTGTTTCTCCCGATGGCGCCCAACCCCGTAATGGGCGGCCACCTCGTCCACATGCCCGCCGAGCGGGTGATGGACGTCGACCTGACCGTCGAGGAGGGCATCCAGGCGATCGTCACGAGCGGCGTCGCGATGTCGGGCGGCGACGACGCTGGACTCTCCCGTGAGGAGCTCGCGTCGCTGACGGCCGACTCGATCGCGACCGAGGGGGACGACGGAACCGCCGACGCGGACGCCGATGCGGACCGTCGGCGAGAGGCGGGCCCGGAGGATCCCGCCCCCGACGCCGACCCACGAGAGTCGGTACAGGCCCGCTACGACGACCGGGTCGACCCCAAACACGCCGAGACGCCCGCGGACCTCGCGCGCCGCGAGCGCGACCCGGACCGCCACGAGGAGACCGAGGTGCCCCCCGAGCGGGCCGCTGTCCGGCCCCCCGACGAGGAGGACGAGTGACCCGTCGCCGGGAGGCCGCGACCGCAAAGCACACCCTCGGCGGCCGCCCGTAACCGAGTATGCCGTTCGAGCTTCGGGACCACACCGCCGACGTCGCCGTCGAAGCCGTCGCACCCACGCTGTCGGGCGTCTTCGCGGCGATCGCAGACGGCCTCGCCGCGGCGTCCTGCGACGAGATCCCGGCCGCGGGGGGCGAGACCGTCGAGGTCGCGGTCGACGCCCAGCGACCGGAGGCGCTGCTGTTCGACTACCTCGATGAGCTCATCTACGAGCGCGACGTCCGCGCCGTGCTCCCGGTCGACCACGAGGTCCGGATCGAGGAACCGTCCGGAGATCGCGACGAGTGGCGGCTGGCCGGGACGTACCGCGGCGTCCCGCTGGAACGCGTCGACGCCAGAGAGGTGAAGGCGGTGACGTACTCGGAGATGCGGCTCGACGAGACGGACGCGGGCTGGTCGGCGTACGTCGTCTTCGACGTGTGACCGAGCGGCCCCTCGCTCTCGGAAGTGGTTTGTGTGACCGGTTCGATGTCCCACCGAGATGAGAGACCGCGTAGTGCGGCTCGCCGGCGTCGCCCTCGTCCTCGCCGTGGTCGTCGGGGGCGCCGCGACGACGACGAGCGCGTCGGCTCAGCCGACGGACACCATCGCGCAGACGGGGATCAACCCCGACGACGTCTCGATGCGAATCACCCTCCGCGAGAACGGCGACGCGGCCTGGGCGATCGACTACCGCGTCCGCCTGGATACCAACGAGACGACGGACGCGTTCCTCTCCTTGCGCGAGGACATCCGAACGAACGAGTCGCGATACGCGAGTCAGTTCCGCGACCGAATGGCCTCGACGGCCGCCAGCGCGGAGAACGCGACCGGGCGGGAGATGGCCATCCGCAACGTCTCGGTCTCCGCGACCAGACAGCAGCTCCCGCAGGACTATGGGATCGTCACCTACACGTTCGTCTGGACGAACTTCGCGGCGGTCGACGGCGGCGAGCTCCGCGCCGGCGACGCGCTCGGGGGGCTCTTCCTCGATAGCGAGACCTCGCTGCAGTTCGCCTGGCCCGAAGGCTACGGGTTGGAGACCGTCCGCCCGGAGCCCTCCGACCTCCGCGAGGAGTCGCGGATCGTCGTCTGGAGCGGCCCGCTGGACTTCGGGCCGGACGAGCCGACGCTTGCCGTCTCCGAAGCGGCGGCCGGCGGGACACAGACACCGGACGGGGGGACGACGACCACGGCGCCTCCGAGGGATCCCGGAGGGCTCGGACCGATCGTCTGGGGGGCGGTCGGTCTCCTCGTCGTCGCCGTCGCGGCCGGCGGGTGGGTCCTCTACCGACGGCGCGGCCCGTCCGGGTTCCCGGACGGAGTCGGGGCGGGTGCCACCGATTCGACCGGGGATTCGGGCGGAGCCGGTACCAACGCGGGGGCAGACACGTCGTCGCCGACTGCGGCGGCCGATACCGGCCCAGACGCCGACGACGATGCGGGTGCGGCCGCGGATACGACGGCCGCCCCGGACGAGGCATCGAGCGCCGAAAGCGACGTGTCGGCATCGCAGTCGCCCGACGCCGGCGGCGACGATGCGGCAGAAGCGGCGGCCCAAGAGCCCCCGTGGGAGGACGAACTGCTGAGCAACGAGGAGCGCGTCCTCGCGCTCGTCGAACACGAGGGCGGGCGGATGAAACAGCAGGAGGTCGCACAGACGCTCGATTGGACCGACGCGAAGACGAGCCAGGTCGTCCGGAAGATGCGCGACGAGGGCGATTTGGACGCGTTCCGCCTGGGTCGCGAGAACGTCCTCGTGTTGCCGGACGAGGATATCGGTCCGGGACCGGAGGGAGACGAATGACGGCCGTCGAATCACGCGTTTGCGGCGAGAGCGGCCACAATCGGACGATAAACCGAGTTAATCCGCGCAAAATTGGGACGAGTATGATCGAGGTATATGACGATACGATGCCAAGGGGGAATCGATGAGGTCAGTATCCGCGCTCTTCGTCGCCCTCGTGGTCGTGGCGGCCGCACCGATCGGCGTCGCTGCCGCATCGGGGATGCCAGCCGCCGCGACGGGACTGGCCGAGATGCAGGACGACGGAATCACCGCACAGGCGACGGCGACGAACACGACGACCGAACCGAACGAGACGGACACGGCGACCGCCGAGCCGACGTCGAGCGACGACGCGGCGGGCGAAAACGACTCCGCCGACTCGGGGTCGGCTGAGCCGGGAGCCCAGCTGGCCGCTGTCGTCGGCGTCCAACAGACTGAGATCGGTAGCGAGGTCGAGGCTCGGGCCTTCGGCCAGCGGGTCGCCGCGGCCAACAGCAACGACTCGAAGGCCGAGGTCGTTGCTGACTCTCTCAACGACAGCCGAGAGCAGCTGACGGAGCTCCGCGACCGACTCGCGGAGTTGGAAGCGGCCCACGAGAGCGGCAACATCTCCGAGGGCCGGTACCGCGCTCGCACGGCACAGGTGTCGGCTCGGATCAACGCCATCGAACGACGGCTGGACCAGGCGAACGAGACCGCATCGGGGCTTCCCGAGGCCGTCCGCGAGGAACACGGCGTCAACGCCTCGAGCATCGAGCGGCTCCGAACGGAGGCCAGGAACCTCACGGGCCCCGAAGTCGCCGCCATCGCGCGTGAGATCGCGGGCGAGAACCCCGGTCGCGGGATGGGCGGCCCGCCGGCGAACGCCGGCCCGCCCGAAGACGCCGGACCGCCCGAGGACGTCGGCGCCCCCGGACGTAGCGGCGAAGCCCCGGGTCGGAGCAACGCCACGGACGGCAACGAGACGAGCGGGGGTCCCGGGAACGGCCAGGGGCCGCCGGCAGCGGATAACGACTCGGCCCGGGGAAACGGTAACGGGAGCGGAAACGAGAACGGAAACGGAAACGGAGACGGCGCTCCCGGCCGGTCCGGAAACGGCCCCGGTGATTCGGGAAACGGGAATCAGGCGGCTCCCGGTAACGACGAGCGAAACTCGGGAAACGGGAACAGTGGTGAAGGCGAACGCAGGCAGGGAAACAAGGGTAACGGAAATAGCGGAAACGGAGATTCGGGTTCTGACAACGGTAACCGTGGCGGATCGAACGACGCCCCCGGCCGAAGCGGCGGTGGCTCCGGAAACAGCGGCTCGGACGATAGCTGACGGATCTCCTCCGCTCGCACTCTTCGGACGCGTCCGATATTCGGATTTGATATCGAGGGGATAGCGTTATATCCGTCGGCACTCAGTACGCGAACGATGGAGTACGCGTACCCGATCGTCGGGTTCTTCGTCGGGATGGGGCTCGTCGCCACGAGCATCCTGACCGCGTTTATGTACACGCCGACCACGTCGTCGTCGATCGACACCGCGATCACGGCGTTTACCGGCGTGACCCTCCACGTCGGCGACTTCCTCGCCGTCTCGTCGGTGATCGCCATCGGGTTCGACCTCCTGGCGACGCTCTTCGGGACCACGTACCCGCTCGTCGTCCCCTTCGCGGTCGCTTACGGCCTCACACACGTCATCGTCTACTACTCGTCGCTCCACATCACCGACGTGCAGAGCCAGCCGGTCGATCCCGACTTCGACATCCGGGAGAATCCGCTCCAGCTCGTCACGCTCTCGATCCCCGGGGCGTTGATCCTGCTCCCGTCGAACCGAAAGAACTGATCGGTCGGCGAGACCCGACGGTTCGACAGCGGCGGGGTTGCCGGAATCGTCCGTTCTCCGGTACTGTCGCGATTTCGGACTCTCGACGGGTATACGTGGAGAAAATCGCCGATCAGGTCCGAACGAGCGAATAGGTCAAACGGTTCTTTGAGACTAAGTCGCTTTTAGGTGGTTCTCCCACGTAGCCGGAAGTGCCCCGGTTGGGCCGCCCGCGATCCGGTCCCCGCCGACGCGACGCACCCCGATCCATCCCCTCCCCACCCACCCTCACCTGAGCCTCTCCGGATCGGTGGCTTCCGACCGGGCACCCCCGCTGACGCATTCCTCCGCTTCGTTCCGATCTGCGCGCCAGACCAGTGCCTCAGTTGTTCTAAACGTAGTCCCGGCGATCGGTCTAAATTGGCCGGTGATAGGCCCGAATGCGCCGAGATCTGTCGCCGCAGAATCAGTCGGTTGTGTCGGACGAGCGGTCCTGGATGGCCGCCAGCGCCTCGGCGACCTGCCGACGCGTCGACGCCAAGTCTCCGGAGTTGTCGATCGTCGCGTGCGTCCGCTCGATGGGCTCGTACCGGTCGCGGAACTGTCGGTAGATCTCCACGTCGGCGTCGCTCTCGTCGCCCTCCCGCTCGCGGATCCGCCTCTCGACGACGGCGTCGTCGCACTCGACGGCGACGATGTCGAGCGGGACGCCGATCTCGGCGGCGACCGCCGCGGCACGGTCGCGGTCCGCGCGCTTCCGGAACGTCCCGTCGAGGACGGCGACCCCGCCGTCGGCGGCTTCGCGCCGCCCCCGGGCGAACAGTTCGTCGTAGACGGCGGCGCGCTCTTCGGCGGTGTACTGCGGGTCGGGAAAGCGGTCCTTCCGGACGACGTCGGTCCGGATCAGGCGGCCGTCGAGCCGGTCTGTGATCTCACGGGAGACGGTCGTCTTCCCGACGCCCGGGAGGCCGGCGACGACGATCAGTCGGCCGGTCATCGCTGTCGCTCCCCGTGGGATCGGCCGCGGATGCGAGCGTCGGACGACTGGACGGAGGCGGAGAACTGCGGCATCGGCGTTGGGAAGCCAGGGGTGGGATTCGAACCAACGGTTAACAATCCATAGCGCATCGGCTTGCGTATGGCGCGCAGTGATCCACGTGAGGCGGTCGACCGAATCCGCGACCGGCTCCAAAAGGGCGAGCGGGGCGACACTGAAGCCGCCCGCGAGCTGTTGCTTGACATCTCCGACAACATCGCGTTGGTGCCGTCTAAGGCTGGCGACTACCGTCACCGCGACATCCTGCGGCACGGCGCCATCATCGCCGAGAACGTCGGCGGCGACACGCTCGTCGCGGCCCTGGAGGATCGTGATGCGGCCGAGGAGATCGTCCGCTGGATCAACCGCGAGTACGAGAACGTCCACACCAACAAGGACTACCGACGCGATCTCCGAGCGATCGGCCGCTACGCGGACCAGATCACCGACGATCCGCCGGAATCGCTGGCGTGGATCCCGACCGACACGCCCAACGACTTCAACCCGCGTCCCAGCGAGCGCGATCTCATCACCTACGATGAGATGCGACTGATGCTTGAAGAGACCTCGAACGCTCGCGACGAGGCGCTGATCATCCTCCAGTTCGAGGCGGGCCTGCGCTCCGGCGAGCTCCAGGACCTCACTATCGGCGACGTCTTCGACTCCGAGCACTCGATGGCCGTCCACGTCGACGGCAAACAGGGCGAGCGCGTCGTTCATCTCGTCGTCGCTGTGCCGTATCTGAACCGTTGGCTCGCCCCCGATCGGCATCCGGGCTTCGGAGATCCGGAAGCGCCGCTGTGGTCGAAACTCGACCGCCCGGAGACGATCTCCTCGACGATGGTCTACAAGACGTTCCGGCGGGCGGCCAGAGCTGCCGACGTCAACAAGGACGCAACGCCGACGAACTTCCGGAAGTCGAACACGCGCTGGCTCACGCGCCTTGGAATGGATCGCGGGAAGATCGAACAGCGCCAGGGTCGTGTCCCCGGCTCCGAACACACCGCCCGCTACGAAGCCGAGTTCGGCGACGAGTCTCTGGAACACTCCTACGCCGCGCTCCACGGCGAGGACGTCGAGACAGACGACAGCGGCCTGGAAGTCGCACCCGTCATCTGCCCGCGCTGCCAGAAACCGACGCCGCAGGAGTTGGATTTCTGCATCCACTGCCGGCAGACGCTCGATCCCGAGGCGCAGGAGCTCGTCGAAACGGTCGCCCGTGGCTTCGAGGACCAGGCGATCGCTGCTGAAGACCCCACTGAAGCCCAACGCGCCATCGAAGCCAGTCGAAAGGTCCGGAGCGAACCGAACCATATTGATCGCGACGACCTGCATCAGTTGGCCTCCCGATTATCTGACGAGTGATCTCGGACGACACTCCGGCAAAAGTCGCCGATCGGATCGCCTTCATCGCGAGTCTCTGCAAAGTACCGGAACGGTTCGAGATCGTCCTCGTCGAAGCCCTCATCATCAGGACCTGTGCTCTCAACATCCGCCGATCGTCGCTGTGTGTTGCTCATCGTGAACCCTCCGTAAACCGCATTTCGCTAGATGGAATCTCCTCGTCGGGCTGTGCGTCTGCGGCTGGGCCTGTCGTGGCTGCGGTCTCGATCTCCGCCTCGGCCTCGGCCGCGGCGACCACATCCGCGTAGCCGGCGTCGGCGGCCGTGATGACGGTCTGAACGAATCCCAGTTCGACGACCAACACAACGGCCGCGCCGGTGTGCAACCGCGCAACGACCTCGTCATCGCCGTACGAGACTGTCTCGCCCTCGCGCCACGCCTGGCGGATGTTGTAGCCCTCCCAGCCAGGGCGACAGCGCTCGTCCCAGCGGTGGCCGATGTGGGAGCGGCGGTCGGCCGATGGCTCGGTGACGATGACGCCATCCTGTCGGGTCCAGGCGTCGGGCGTGAACGGACTCGCGGCATCGTGGGACTGCCGGGCGGCCATCACAGAACACCTCCGTAGATGCCCCACAGCAGGATCGCCAACCCGAGCGCCGAACCGAGGGCGACCAGCCACGGCGCGGTTTCGGTTTGGGCGCGATCTCGATCGCGGTCGCGCTCGTCCGGTACGTCGTCGAGTGTCGGGACCCACGATACCCGACAGGTCTCACACTCCCGGGCGCTCGGGCCCAGCTCGGACCGCGGCACCGGCTCGACGCTCGCCGTCTCGTCGACACGACCACCGCAGTTGAGCCGCTGACACTCCGGGTCGGTGTGGTAGACGTCTTCGGTATTCTCCGCGACGAAGACCCATTCCGTGTCGGGATCGTGATCCATCCGAGAGCCGCAGTCCGGACACGAGAGCAGTTGCTGGACCTGTAGGATGTTCTCGGGAACGATGAGCCGGCAGTTGCAGTCGTCGGCGACACACTCGACGACAATCTGTTCGACGTCGTGCTCACCCATCACCGTCCACCTCCAGGCGCGCTTCGAGATTCGCGACGGCCTCGTCGAGAGCGGCACCGACTTCGTCATCATCGAACAGCGCCCACTCCATCTGCTCTAACATCAGGCGGGCGTCCGCCAGTTCTTCGAGCAGGTTCTCGCGGCTCTCCTGGCCGTTGAGCGCGCGGTTCAGTGCGGCCGCGGCCTCGCCGAACTCTTCGGCGGCCTTGTTCAGCTGCGCCTCGCGCCCCCAGGCCGCTTCGGCTTCTTCGTAGAGTTCCTGGCGGCGTTCGAGACCGTCGGTGGGGTGGTCGGTCACCGTCCGTCACCTCCCGCGGATCGCTCAATTCCCGTGTTCTCAGGTTGGCTGTTCCGTCCACCGTCGGGCTGGACTAAAGTCGCTTGCTCGGTGAGTTCCGGCACCTCGCCAGCGACGGGAGCGCTCCCACCTTTTCGATCGACGGAGAGCGCGATGTCGTTCCCTGACCAGTTCGGCGTCCGGAAGTAGTACGTAGCGACGCGTTCCCAGCCCTCCCAGCCGTCGAGCCCGTCCGAGTTGTACCCAAACGTAAGGACGTGACCGCCGGGCGCGGTGACGTTGGCGATCGCTCCGCGGGGCTCCCAGGGATGACCGACATGGTTGCCGTCGTAGTGGCGCTCTGCCATCTCTTTCGTGTACGGCGGGTCGTAGACGACGGTGTCGAACCGGCCGTGATCGAAATGTTCGTCGAGCTCGCGGACGTCGTGATGCGTGTCGACATCTCGATCGCGATCGATGTCGTTCCGGAGCACCGGGCCGTCGTGGTCGAGTTTAGTCTTGCCGGCGCAGGCGTTCAGCACCTCGCCAGCCAGCCAGCGCTCGACGAGTTCTCGAATCTGCGGCACCTCGAAAGTCCACGGTGACAGATGGACGGGGTCGCCGTCGCCGGTCTTGCCGCCGATCGGGATGCGTTCGACCGTCACGATGAAACACCTCGCGCTGCCGCAGCAGCCTGTTCACACGGGTCGCAGACCCGATACGTCGACCCGTCCGGGCGGCGGTACTTGACGACTTCTTCGGAGCCACCACAGTAGTCGCACGTCCCGCCGCGGCAGACGATCTTGTGCTTACTCGGCACGGCCGACCACCTCCAGCGACTCCACAGTCCCGCGGTCCTGCCAGCGATAGCGCGGCGGGTGGCGGATGTCGATACACGCCTTCACCTTCGCTTCAATCGGGCCGGTGAGCCCGTCCTCCGGGTCGATCTCCCGATTGAAACACCACTTCGTGCCGGTGTCGGTGTTTTCGAGCGAGACTTGCAGGTGGCCGGGCAGCTGCTCTTCGTTGGTCTGCTCGGCAACGTTCGCCGGCGGGAACGGCGGATCAACGATCACCGGGCCGACGTTGGCCTGATGGACGCCCGACGTGCCGGAGAGCTCGAACTCTACCACGTCGCCGGCTTCGAGGTCTTCGAGACGCTCAGTACCTCCGCTGGGTCGCTCACTACTGTTGGAGGCTGTCTGGGGATCCGGCGTCTCCACCTCGCCTTCGAGCGCACCATCGTCGATGCTCTCGTGAACCTGCGCGGGATCGGTTTCCGATCCAGCAGCGGTATCCAACGCGTCGGTCGGCACGACGACTGTGAGGTCGGCTCGTAGCAGGTCACTATCGGGGTCGCCGCCGGCGGGCTGGGCCGACTGAACGTCGACGTCCAGATGATCCTCGATCCGATCGACGAGCGTGGCGAGGTCTCGGAGTTGCGTTGCGAGGCTCATTGGCGAGACTCTCCCTGTTGGAAGTCGCTCCGATAGGACGGATCCGCGGGCGGCGTCCAGTCGGCAGTCCGGGCGTAGGTGTGGATCCAGCTACGAACAGTCGGGGTCTTCCGCCGGAACGGCGCCGCGAGCTCGCGCTCACTCCAGTCGCGCCACGCGTGGACGGTCGCCAGCGTTCGTGCCAACCGCCGGATGCCCTCACACCGGTATCGCGACCAGTCGAATTCCTGGCGCGTCAGGAACCGCCGTAAACTCTCGGTCGTTAGCCCGAAGCGCGGTGCGACATCGCTGACTGTCAGCACACCGTAGCTCGCTGCCTCTCGAAGAATGTCCGTTCGCTTGTCGGTCGAGCACTGAGCCGTCTCCCACGGGTGATCGTGGACGTAGTTCGGGTTGATCCATCGCATCCCGCTTGAGGTCTGGCGATACGGCCACGCCCCGAGGTGTTTGAGCTGCGTTGTGACGACCGTGGAGCTGGCGAACGGCCGCGTAATGTCATCATCGTCCAGCAGGTCCGAGAGTTTGAACGTCGCTTGGTACTTCGGCAGTACCTTGACCTCCGCCGCCAGCGTCCGGAACTGGTCGAAGGTCTCGGTTCGCCGGTATCCGAACGGTAGCAGCGCGCCGATCAGGCCGTGGTGATCGCACCACTCGCCGACCGACTCCGGGCGTTCGGACTGTGCCGCGGTTTCAGCGGTCGCCATCGTCGATCTCCTCCAGGACGTAGGTGATGTCCTCGTCGTGGGCGAGCGTCGCCCCGGTCTTTTCGAGGTACTCGGCGGTCTCGCGCTCGACGTGGTCGACCACGCGGAACTGCTGGCTCACGCCGCCTCACCTCCCGACTCGTCGGCGGCCTCATCGTGCTTGTCCCGGCAGACCGGACACAGCGGCCCCTCGATCGGCGCTGCCTCAAGCGGTTCGAGGTCGTCGCTCTCGCGGCCGCAGTCCGCACACGCATCGCCGCTCGTCAGCTCTTTCTGGATCTCCTCCTCGCGTTCGATCGCCAGGTGCGGCGTGATCTCCTCGGCGACCCACCGGGCGAACGTCGCCGTCGTCCAGTCCTTGTAAATCGCGAGATACCCGCTGGCGGCGAGGGCGCCGTCGACGTGGATTCCATCCCACATATACGAGACAGACAGCATCGCCGTGCCCTCCGTCGGGATCCGGTCCGTCGAGGCATCCTCGTGCCAGTGGGCGCCGGCAGCATCGCGGTGGTGGCCCTCGTCGACCGACTGACTGTAGACGATCCCTTGCGTGTCCAGCTCGTCGGCGTGTCGCTCGGCGAAGCCTTCGAGATCCAACACAGCCGGTTCGGGGCGCTGGCCAAGCGTCGCCTGCGCGTAGTTGATGAGCAGTTCCTCCCCATCGCTGCTGTCGCAGCCGACCCAGCCGGCGTGTGGATCCAGGTAGACGTCGGTCTTGATCCGGCGTGGCTGTTGATCGCGTTCTTCGGTGATGAAGTCCTCACCGACGACGGCGACGTCAGCCTCGACTTCGATCTCGTCAGCAAGTGCGCCATCGAAGATGCGCCGACCGTCGAGGTACTGCGTCGCGTCGATGTCTGCCGCCGGGAGTCCTTCAAAGTTCGAAGGCAGTTCGTCGGGTTCGTCGACGGTGTCGGGCTCGGGGAAGGCGTACAGGAGTGCGGCGTGCATTAGACCGGCACCTCCTCGGCAACCGGGTCACCCGGCGGTGTGAAGCAATCCGAACACGCCAGCGCGTTCCGCCGCCCGTCCTCACTCGGATCCGTTGAGGCTTCGTAGACGAACAAGTAGTCGGCGTCGTTGTCACACGGCGACGGCGTGGCTTCGTCGTCGTCCTCGCCGACGGACCACAGTTGGCAGTCCCGGCCGTCGGGCGCGTCAACCACATCCAGCGTCCGCGGGGGAAGCGTCGCCGTCGACATCAGCGCACCTCCTGGCCGTCGACAAAGGCTGTTGGATCGATCTGGATCCACGCGTGCTCCTCGTCGGGGCGATCGCGTCGCATACGCGGTGGCTCGATACACAGGAGTTTGCCACCCACCGTTTCGTGGGCTTCGAGTGGCGTTGGCGCGCGCGGCTCGGCGGTGTCCGACGCGTCGGTGATGATCTCTTCGGGCCCCGCCGACATCAGTCGGTCACCACCCGTTCGGCAGTCGTCTGTTCGGCGGCGGCGTCGATGACCTGGGCGGCCTGCTCTGCAGAGAGTGTCGTCTGGCCGGCGATCGCGTACTTATCCGCGTTTGCGATATCGTCGACCGTCTCGTAGCCCGCGTCTCGAAGGTGGTTGGCGGTTGCTGGCGAGACGCCGTCGATAGCATCTAGCTCGAATGGCGCTGGGGCAGGTTGGGTCGCGGGTTCGGCGCCGGCGAGGCGGTGCTCGTTGGCGTCCTCGACGGCGTCACGGTGGACGTACTGCCGCCCCTCGTCGTCGACGTAGTCTTTGGTCACCTGCGCCGCGCGGAGCCGCATCGCGGCGTTCAGATGCTCGACGGCGGTCTCGATCTCGCGGTCGATCGCCTCGCCGAACGCGCCACTTGGCTTTCCGACCGCGTACAGATGGTCGTCGACGACCTCACTCAGCGCACTCCATAGCGGGTCGTTGGCGACCGCTTGGGCGGTGTGATCCGCCAGCAGGTCCACGTCGTCGATCGTGTCGGCGTCGGCGGGCTCAATCGCCGATTCGGAGTCAGCCATCACACGCCACCTCCGAACTGCGCCGGCGCGACCGGTTCGTCCTTGGTGGGGCGTTCGGTCGCGTGGCGTGGCTGCGGACGGACCTCATCGAGAAGGTCGGCGCCCGCAGTCAACACGTCGGCGCCGCGCTCGGTCAGTTCGTACCCGTTGGTGCGTTTGTCTATCTCGCTCTTCCGAATGAGCCCCTGTTCGACCAGCTCATCGAGGTTCGGGTACAGCCGGCCGTGGTTGATCTCCGCGACGTACCAGGCTTCGATGCGGCGTTTGATCGCGAGGCCGTACGGGACGCCCTCGTGGGCGGCGATCGCCGCGAGGATGTCGCGCTGGAACGCCGTGAGGTCGAAGTACTCGATCCGGTGTGGTTCGCTGGCGGTACTTGCGTCGTCGTCAGTGGGGTTAGCATTATACCCCTGCTCGTTTGATTCGCTCATGGGTCGATCGAAATCCCCTATCAGGGGGAACGGTGTGTCGACCCACCCCCGTCGTGCTGCTACACGGCGGGATTTCCCGCGTGGGGCTGGGTCACTTCCCTGTTATTCCGGGGTAGTGAAATAGTTTTCTGTGAATTCCACATAGGAATCTGTACAAGTGCCCGCAGATTCAAGTAATTCGCCGCTAAAGCGGTATGTACCGATATATCTATGAGTTCCACAGTCCGAACGGGAGGCGTGGCACGGGAGCGCGCCGACTGGATGCGGCCCACGGATGAACACATCCTGGAAGTGATGCGCGACGAGGGCAATATGACGCCGCAGGCCCTCGCTGAGTTCGACGTGGCGGCCGCGAACTACGCGCGCGATCGTCTGTCCGTACTCGTTGAGTACGGTCTCGCTGAACGTGTTTCCCGAGGTCTTTATCGCCTCACCAACGAGGGCCGAGCCTTTCTCGACGAGGAGCTCGACGCCTCGACGCTCGATCCGTCCGAGTAACCCCACCATTCTCACACCCGATGGAGTTGCGCCAGGACGTCGTCGATCCACGCTGGGACCTCGACGTCCGCTAGTTCACCACGCTCGTTCCAGCTCGTGACGACGTCGTAGTCGTTGCCGGTACTGTTCACGTCCAACCGCCAGCGCGGCCCGCCCTCGACGTCGAGTTCGATCCGCGTGCCGCCACCGGAGAGTTTGTCGACGGGCGTCACATCCACCGTGTCGCCGGTGTACACATCGATTGAGCGGGTTTGTGCTTGCGACATCGCAGGTCAGACTGACGGGTGGATTTATCATAAAAAGGGCCGCAACTTCCGGGTATATACCGTATCTGATATATTGGGTTGTTTGTGCCGTGTTGCCGTCACCCAAATTAAAGTATCAGTGATGTAACTCTATACGAGTATATGGAACTCCGGGACCTCATCGACAAAGACTGGAACAGTTACGAGCGCAAGCGCTTCATCAAGGACGACACGAAGACCAAGACTGACGCGTTTGATCCAGCGGAGTTCAAACACGACGGGTTCGACGATCGGGAGGCATATTTGGAGACTTACGTTCCGGCGCTGGCCGAAGAAGAACGCCTCCGAGCCGAACTCAACGATTTCACACCACCTCGACTATCCGCAATAAACGATTCGCCGTATCAGGCGCTCGTGATCCGCTTTGGGGTCTTACGGCAACTCATTCAGCAACCCGACTACAGTATGCCGAAACCCCAACTCTTGGATGCTGTCCAGGCGTGGCAGCGCGATATCGTGGAATCCTTTGACGAGGATGCCTTCCCGGAGACGGACGATTTAATTCACCTCGCGAAGGCGGGTGTCGACTACAACAACGATCTCGACGACTCCGAGCTCCATATGATCTACAGCTATTTCGAGCTACACAACCGCGCGGCCGACAGCAAACACGAGTACTACACGTGGCTCGATTTCTTCAAGCGCCTCGCCTCGATCGGTCGCTTCCCGAAGGTCTCCCGATCCGATAGCCCCGAACACGCCCGTGACACGATCGAGAAGGGGATGTGGTCACTGCAGGAACAGGCGCTCGTCTACGAGGTCAACGATGACAGTCAGAGTGAACTCGTCGGCATTCCGGAGGACTACATCCCAGTCATCCAGGACTGGCTCTACTATGAAATGTCCGACGACAACTACCTGCAGATGCTCGATACTCTGGACGTGTTCGATCGGCAGGAGGTCCTCATCCAGGCCCGCGAGATGTTTGGCGTCACGGGGAAGAACTACGGCAAGAATCAGAACCGACGCGAGAACATCGTCGACGCCGGCGTGTTCCCCAGTGAACTCCTAAAGGGAGTCGTCGAAAAGGAGGAGCTCAAGCAGATCGTCGATCGGTACGGCCTCGATGCGCACAAGCGACGGACTGACGAGATGGTCACGGCGATCATCGAATACTTCGAGCAGTCCCAGAAGTCCGTTGACGACAGTGAACCGGAAGTCGACCTCTACCTGGAAGCGTTCGAAGATATCGCCGACGGGTCGGTCACCCAGGTCCCACCGCAACTGCAAGACCTCGTCGACGCCGACAACGCCGAGGAGAAGTTGGACATCCTCTTCGAGGATGCGACGGGCGAGATCTTCCGCGAGATCTTCAACCTTCAGGGAACGAACCAACTCGGCCAGGGCGCCAGCGGTGTCGTCGCCGACGGCGAGATCGAGCAGGACGGCAAGTGGCTGCTGTGGGACAACAAGCGCCGACGACAGCAGTTCCGCTTGGGAAGTGACGCCCGGAGCAAGATCAAGAACTACATCGACACGAAGGATCAGCAGCACGACGTCGAGTGGTTCCTGATCATCGCGCCGGACTTCACCGATCAGGCGGCCACGAACGCGACGCAGTTGGAGATGCAGGTCGGAAAAGACATCCGCTTAGTGCGAGCGGCAGATTTCAAGCAACTGGCCGAACTGTGGCGTGACGAGTACGCCGACGAGGATCGCGAACTCCCACTGTCGATTTTCTATGGCTCAGAAGTATTCGATGTCGACGCCGCGACGGCTCTGCTCAAAACCGAGTTCGCATAGCCGACGCTGGAGTCTCGTCAGCCCGGATTGACCAACTCGCCGATGTTCACCGGCGGCTGGATCGACGAATCCACGGGTCGGTACTCGGTTGAGCCGTTGCCCTCGCGCGTGATCAGGCCGTAGTCCTCCAGCTTGCGGAGGCGGTCCCGGCGCGTCCGCCGGACGATCGGCGTCAGTGTCGAATCCGCATACACGTCTTCGGCGATCGCATCGTACCGTTCATGGAGCTCGACACCGGAGATCTCGCCGGCGGCGTGGATCAGCGCATACAGGATGTGGTGGTGGACAGTCAACGACTTGAGATTTAACCGGCGGATCCGCTGGTCGGCGATCTCGAAGCAGGCCTCGATGTCGCCGCTTTCGATCTCCCACGCGCCGCGGTTCGAGGCGTGCTCGGCGGCTGCCCGCAGCGCCTGGATCCCGCGGCGCGTGTTCCCCGCGACCTCGTCGGCAATCCACTCCAACTGTGATCGAGAGACTACCCCGGACGGCAGACCAGCCCGGGCTCGTGCCTGGAGGATATCGGCCAGTTCGTCGACACCGAACTTTTCGACCGGGACATCGGTGGCATCGATGTAGCGCTCGGAGACGGCCTCACTCGATAGGCGGGAGCGCCACCGGTGCGGATCGTGGACGACGACGGCCGTCGACAGGCCCGTGACGTCCGCAAGGCGATCGAGGGCGCGGGAGTCGGGGAGTCCTTCGGCCTCGTCGAGGACGACCAAATACGGTTTGTCCACGACGTCCCGCAGCGCTTCGGTCAGCGTCGCGAGTGCGGGCTCACTACTGGGGAGCGAGCCGTCGGGGTGAGCCTGCAGGACATTCGTGAGGACAGTCCGCGGTGCGGCTCCGAGACACTGGACGTACGTATAGGCGATATCGGCCTCGGCGTCGAGCCGCTCGATTGCTCGGCGGGCGAGCGACGTCTTGCCCACGCCCGAAGAGCCATAGATCACGACCTCGTCGCCGGCTTGGCCCTGGAGTGTCGGCCCCCACGCGCGGAAGAGCGACTCGACCTCGGGCTCGCGGTGCATCAACTCACGAGCGGGCTCATCCGCGAAGACGGTGGGGTCAGTAATCATTCAGCCTGGGTGACGCGAACCGGCGGCATAAACCCCTGCCTCACTTCCGGCTGTATCAGAAAACAGAAACGTCGCGGTCGTCGGTCAGACGTCGACTGTGTCGCCGATAAATTGGGCGACCCACCACTTCGAGACGACGCCGCGCTGGGGACAGTCGGCCTCGTGGGGAATCTCCTCGACGGTCTTCGCGCGCCCACCGCACTCGTCACAGATCACATAGCCCGTGGGCTCGCCAGAACGAATGCCATCCCAGCCATCGGAGGTCTCGGCGATCTCCAGCTGGAAGTGCGTGTCGGAGTCGGCGAACGACTGCATCACCGACCACCCCACGGAATGAGACTCGACCGCGTTAGTCGCTCGTCAAGTGCGATCGCGGCTGCCCCGATGGCAACCAGACCGATGCCGATTGGGACGTCTTGCGTCGCGACGACGGCGCCACCCAGCCCCACGGAGTACGCACCCTTCCGGAGGCGCTCACGCATCGCCGGGCACCTCCCGATCGGCCTCGATCCGCCCCTCGCGCTCCAAGCAGAGCTCGGGCTCGGTGACGTGTTCGCGACCGGTCTCGCGCCAGTAGCCCTGGCCGTCGTCGGTCTCGTAGACCTCTTCGATCAGCCAGTAGCCGTACTCCCAGTCGCCGACCGTGCGATCGCGTTTGAAGGTGAGGCGCTTACGAGGGCCGTCACGCGGCCGGAACGTGAGCTGCATCGCGTGCTCAGGCATCGGCACCCTCCTGGCCGTTGCTGACCTCGCCGCGGACCCGTTGTGCGTGCTCACGGATCGAGCGCATAAGTGCTGTGCGTGCGTCGCGGTCAGCTTCAGTCGCGTGCTCGTGGGCCGCGTAGATGACCGCGTTCTGGTAGCGGAGACACGCCGCGGCGAACGCCTCGTCGGCGACGAGCGCCTGGTAGAGGTCGTAATCCTCGTCCTCGCTGGCGAGGTCCAGCTCGTCGATCATCGATCGGGCGGCGTTCGCAGACTCAGTCATCTGCATCGGCTGGCACCTCCTGGTCGACCCCTGGGAACTCCTCCGCGTCGATGAGCGATTCGTTGTCGCAGAAGAAGCAATCGCACGGCTCGAAGGGGATATCCTCTGGCCCGGTGGGCAGCCCTTCGGTTTCGATCACGTGTTGGATTCGGTTGGCCTTCTCGACGAGCGTGCCGAATCGCTCGGCATCGAACTCGAAGAACCCATCTTCGGGGTAGGTGCGGACCTCCAGATCGTTCTTCGAGAGGTAGACGATCTGCCCACGTTCGACACCGAGGGCCGCCATATAGACGTACACCTGGTCGAGATGGCGCTGCGTCGGCGGGTCGAAGTTGTACCAGCCGTTGCGCGTTTTGAAGTCATATACTGCGCCGGCGTCGGGATCATAGCAGTCGGCACGGCCAGTGAACATGATGCCGCGCTCGCGGTGAGTGACTTCGCGTTCGAACTCGGCGTGGGAAAGCCGATCGGCCAGATACTCTTCGAGGAACTCGTGGATGAGCGTCCCGGTCTGAAAGACCCCGGGGAGACCTGACTGATCGTCGAGGCCGAGCTTCGAGCAGTACGCCCGGCGCTGACAGCGGGCGATCTGGCTGGGGTGGAACGTCTCAGGATCCAGTTCGACGTGGCTGTCGGCGTCGTTGGCGGCCCCCAGCGCGTCGGCGATCGCACCCTCGAAGTCGATCGGCTCAGACATCGGCGCTCACCTCTCGATCGTCGGCGTCGACGTCGTCGACCCGATGCTCGGCGAGCCACTGGGCGACATACCGGTCGACCGCCTGCTGCAGCGGGGCGTCCGTCGTCGCGATCGCCGCGAACAGTGCATCGCCGGCGTTCGACTCCTCGACGAGGTCGACCGCGTGGAGTTCGGACTCGGCTTCACTGGCGAGCCACCGGAGTTCCGCGAGCTTCCGGTAGACGTCGTCGTCGCGCAACTGCTCGTATTCGCGGTAGGTCAGATCGTCATCGTCGCTCTTCGCGCGGTGTTTCTCGGGTTTGTAGGGGTCGTTGCCGGCGTACTGCAGTTTGTGGGCGTAGCTCATAGTCGATCGGCCTCCTGGAGCCGCGTGCGTAGTCCGTCGTCCAGTGCCTCGGTCCGGATGCCGTCCGGAATCTCCCGCCGGCCGAGCGCGAACTCGGCCCGCCGGACGTGCTTGCAGATCGCGTGATTGTAGTAGGCGTCCTCGCAGTCGCACGAGCGCGTCTCGATGTTGACCATCCGCTGGCGCCCCTCGTGGTAGACCGCGACCTCGTCGGAACCCCAGCAGTCGGGATCGTCCGCGTAGACATCCATCGGCTCGGTCAGCGCGCGGACGTCGCGCTCGTCGAGCTGGGCGAGGTCCTGGAGCATCTGTGCGTCGGGCGTGGTCGCGTCTGAGCCGCTGGCGGCCGCAGTACTGGAGCTCATCAGTTGCCCTCCCCGCGCTGGTGGACGCAGTCAACGCGGTACCGCTGACATTTCGGGCACCAGGTCGAGTCTTCGTGGTCTTCGAGCGCCATCACGCACACACTCCCTCGGCCACGCCGAGACTTCGGTGGCGCTCACAGCCACACTCGGGGCACTCGATCCGGTCAAGTGGCGACATCTCGTATTCGGTGCCGCATTCGGTACACTCGTAGCGCCGCTCGTCGCCGGCGTCAGGCTGGGATTGCGTCGAAGCAGCCTCCTCGCGGCGCTGATCCCGCGCGCAGGATTTGCACAGTTTCGCCCGCGGCGTCGGCCGTCCGCAGCGGTCACAGCCCACGGCTGGCCACCTCGGGTTCGGTACGATTTTCCGTCGTTGGGTTGTTAGACGTCATTGCTGGTTTCTCCAGCACGGTCGGGCGTGTTCCTACCACGCGCCGGCCATTCTGCGACCGGACTCCCGTGCTCATTTCATAGTACGAGAGCAGTGGCCTTATACCTTGGGGTCTATGGTATGTGGCATAAGGCATAAGTCATATACACACGTGGCTTATGGTGTGAGCGCGGCAACCGGCGGTATGGCCTTAGACGAAGATGATTTGTCGCCAGCACAGGAGGCGGCGCTGGAGATGCTTCGCGAGGGGCGTGTTACGGCGCCGTTCGTCGCAGAGGAGACGGGGTACAGCCTCCAGTACGTGCGCGAGCAGTTGACCGATTTGGTCAAACACGGGCACGTCGAGAAGATTCACGACGGGCTTTACGAACTCGTTGACGACCCACGGGAGGGGACTGATGGGAACGGCTGACAACGGATCGCCGATCGGCGAAACCCAGTTCCCGCTCGATGACTTCCGCGCCGAACTCGCGGATCTATTCCAGACGCAGGCGTTCGTCACGACCGGCGACCTCGCCGATCAGGTCGGTTGCACCCGTGAGACTGCTCGCGTGAAGCTCAACAATCTCGTCGAGGACGGGGTCCTCGCCACGCGAAAGGTCGGTGCGAGCGCCCGTGTGTGGTTCCCGACGACGATGGATCAGGACGTCGTCGCTGACTTGTGGTCTGCCTCGGAGCAAGCGGCGCAGTCTGGTGAATCTGCCTCGGAGCAATCTGAGACAGACCAACCGTCTGCGCCGGACCAGACAGAAGTCACACAACAATCTGCTACGGAGCAAACCAGCGAACGGGTGCTGTTTTTCCCCGGGCGGCGGGAGATCGTCGTCGACGATCCCACACCCGAAACACGCGCGACGCTCTCGAAGACGGCTCGCCTGATCGACTCCACTGGCGACGGCTATCTCTACAAGATCGGTGAGAGTGAGGTGTGGACCACTCCCTACGACTCGTTCGACGAACTCCGGGCGGACTTGATCGACGTCGTCGGGGAGGAGCGTTGGGATGGTGGCTTCGAGAGCCGGATCAAGGACGATTGGGACCGGGCCCACACCTTCGAGTTGCAGACTGGCGAGGGGGGCCTGACGTGGTTGCACGCCGCCGATGATGAGGCGTGGCAGGACGCCAAACGCCGGCTGCAATACAACGATCACTACACCCGCACAGACCGGGATGGGCTTCGCTTCCGCCTCAAGAAGGGCAGCGAAGGCGACGTCAAGGAGCACCTCTACGACGAGGGCTACCCGCCCGTGGACAAGCGTCGTCTCGACGCCGGCGCCGACCTTGACGTCCACCTGCGTGAGGATATCAACCTTCGCGACTACCAGCGCGACTGGGTGGATCACTTCACCGCCCGGAAGTCCGGGGTGTTCGTCGGCCCATCTGGGTCGGGGAAGACCATCGCCGCGATCGGTGCGATGGAGGCGATCGGCGGCGAGACGCTGATCCTCGTGCCGAACCGGGAGCTCGCGCAGCAATGGGAAGACGAGATCTACGACAAGACTACGCTGTCGACGTACTCCGAAATCGGCCAGTACCACGGTGGTGAGAAGAGAATCCGGCCAGTTGCAATCGCCACGTACGATACAGCGGCGATGAGCCGACACCGCAAACTGTTCAACGAGCGCGAGTGGGGGCTCGTCATCGCCGACGAGTGTCACCACGCGGTCGCCGATACCTGGAAGCGCTTCCGCGAGATTCAATCGGTCGCCCGGCTCGGACTGTCGGCGACTCCAGTCCGCGAGAGCGGCGACGCCAAGGAGATCTACACGCTGATCGGGCCGCCGGTCGGCACCGACTGGGGCTCGTTGTTCGCTGATGGCTGGGTGTCGAAACCCGATGTCGAGATCGTGACTGTGCCGTGGGACTCAGAATCGGAGCGGGAGACCTATGAGCGGGCCTCCGGAAGCAAACAACTGATCGAGGCCGCACGCAACTCCGCGAAGACGGACGTGATTCGCGAGCTTCTCGAAGAACATCGCGACGAGAAGGCGATCGTGTTCGTCGACTGGATTCGACAAGGGAAGGATCTCGCTGAGGCGCTTGACCTCCCGTTCATCTACGGCGAGACGCGGCACTCAGAGCGCGAAGAGATCTACGAGCAGTTCCGCGAGGGCGAGTTGGAGGCGCTGATCATCTCCCGCGTTGGCGACGAGGGCATCGATCTGCCTGACGCCGAGGTCGCGATCCTGGCGTCGACGATGGGCTCGTCCCGCTCACAGACCGGGCAGCGCGCCGGCCGGACGATGCGCCCCTTTGGCGATTCGCAGGTCTACGTGCTGCTGACGAAGGGCTCCGGCGAGGAGGACTGGGGCCGCGAGAGCACGCAGTATCTCGGCGAGAAAGGGATTGATATCTCGAAGCGAGAGTGGGAGGGTAGCGATGCCTAACCCAGTCGACCCACCGAAGGCCGATCCGCTGGACGTTGACGATGACGACGTCGCGATCGAGCCGCGCTCGTACGAAGAACTCCTCGCGCCGGTAATGGAGCTGCGCGACTGCTCTCGGCCGAAGGCTGGCGACTACATCGACACGCACGGACGCGAGCAGGTCGAGCGCGAGCTGCAAGCGCGGTGGCTGTAGCCAACTCTTGCTTGAACCGTTCCCGAATATCTACCAATCAGGGCCTGGCGGCATCGTGTCTTCTGATTCTGGCGGCATCACGTGGTGAATTGAAACCAAATTAGCTCCGTGCTTGGATGGCGCACAGTCAGCAAACTTCGCGTCGCACGTGTAGAGGTCTACTTGTCGGCCGAGCCCCCACGCATCCGCGATGACCGGCGCGTCTTTCACTTCAATCGATAGAATCCGCGCGAGGAGCCGGTGCGCTGGGTGCGATCGGACGTCTTGCAGGTCGACGTCCGCGACTTGCTCTTGTGATGGGCACGTGATATTTGGCTGGTTGTAGATGATGTCGGTAAAATGGTTCGCAGCCTCGTCTGCATAGTCAGAGTCGTATCTCCCACGCGGGTGATGAAATCGGAACAGAACCTCGTTGTAGATGTATGGGGAGACAGTTACCTTTCGCTCGCCGCGCGTTGCTTCAGTGACGAGTGTGGCAGGCTCGGAGTCGGGGAACAAGCATCCGTGTAACCAGATATTAGAATCGAAGACGTCCATCCGCGAGACACACGATCAAGCGAGATCTTCGGTTAGCGCGGAATCGTCGTCATCATCCGAAGTCTTCGGCTTGGTTCGTCGATAGGCTTCTGGTGAGCATTCGTATCGCGACCGCAGCTCATCTGGGTTGAGATCGGCTTCCGCGGCCAGTTCGTGAAGGCGCTCAAGGGCCTCTTCAGGGTCGCCATCACGATGTTTGGCGTTTTCGAGAACCGATGCAGCGTACTCAGTCATATCTCAACGTCATATCCTGCCACGTATAACAATATTGTATCTTTTCAGAGACATATTGATGAAACGGAGCAGTAGAATGGCTATCTGCGGCTGGACGGCAACCGATTACGGAAATAGTCTCAGACGCAATGGGAGTAGTCCTGTTTCACCGGTACCCTCCGCGTGGCAGTGTAACGGTCGTTTAAGTACCCAACGCGGCCTCATCAATATGGCCGCGAGGCCGACGCCCGACGAGGCGTTTCAGAAATATCAGGAGGTGAGATACGAACACGAGATCGACTGACTGCGCGTGTGAGAACCGTGGAACCGAAAGAAGGCTTATGTGTGCGTCTCTACCACACACGTGCGACGCTCACGCGTCGTGATAGAAATTCCATAGGACACACCTGCTGGCCGTGATCACGGTCTGCGGGACCGCCCTCGCCTTGGCAGGTATTCGTGAAGGGCTGGTCCTCGTGATGATCGTGGCTGGGGCCACCGTCCGGAGCATCGACGAGTGACCGCCTGTAGGGCACGGCCGGCGTGTCCTACGGGAACATTTTGGGCGATGGTTATGTACTTTGCCCCGATACCTGAAGCTCACTACGACGCGCGAGCGCAGCGGCTCTGGACTCGTTCCCAAAACCGTAGCCCGTCTTGCGACGAGCGACGGCCAAATTGAATGAGGATACGCCGGTCGAACGTATCCACTTGCGACGTCAGCGACCGGTGATATATAGATGCCGGTCGGGCCATCGCATCTGCGAACAGCACGCCGTCCCCAGTGATTATCCCCGCTTGGCTGGTATCACACGTCGTGCCGAAGACTGCTCACGATCCCGAATACGGTCCGCTTTTCGATGGCGAACACTGTCCGCTGTGTGGTTGTGAGGTCATCGAGGAGACGGGCGCAAAGTGGCGCACCATCAAGCGCTGCCCCGAGGGCCATTTCACCAAGCAGTCGGGGTATCTGGGTGACACACCACTGGACTGATGGTGTGATGATTACTCGAACCAGAGTTTATACACCAGATAGGCGCCTGCAGCGAGGACTGCGACGATGATCGTATCCACGTTGTAGGGGAACAGCACAGAAATTGCACGCTATCGGTGCATAAAAGCATATCACAGCTTCCCAACTGATTCGGTAAAATGAGTCTTCGTCAGAACGTCACTTCACCGTGCGCAAGGCTGTAGGTGACGTCGTTGTAGGTCTCGCCGAGCTCCAGAAAGACAGCATCCTGCGGCTCGTAGACGTGGATACCACCCTCTGCGTCGACGATCAGATTGTAGGCGTGGCCTGCGCTCGTATCATTCACGAGCGCGACCGTGTTCACGCCAAATATGAGCGGGGCAAAAGACCAGTAGAAGCCGGCGAAGTTCTCACAGTCGAAGCGTGCTGGCCGATATGGCATCGTCTCCAGAACGCGCCCGATCGTTGCGAGTGAGTCCAACGCCTCGGGCGCCGGCGCGAAGTGACGACCATCCCACACCCGGACGTCGACGGGGCTGTCTTCGGTCGGGTGATAGCCATCGAGCGCGCTGGTCAGGGCCGACTCCAACTCAGCACGAGAGAGCTCCGCCTGCGCCGGACTGACGCCGACGAGGTCGAGCTCCTCGCGGATGAACTCCCGAAACGCTGTTTCGAGATCAATGATCGCGTTACGGGCCTTCTTCGTCCGGCCGCGGAGGTACGCGACGAGCACAGCGAGCGCGGCTGCGGCGAGCGATGCGACTGCCGTGGGGATGGTGATCGATTCAAAAGCCATCGTCGGGAGGCCCTCGCCTCGGCTCGAAGCGTCAGCGGGTCATCGGGGCGACTTAACCAACGAACTACCCCAGTACTGCCTGGACGTTGGTTAAGGCTCGGATCCGAAACTGCCTATCGTCCCAATACTTATTCGAACCCACCCCATAGGGGGCGTAGAAAGCCAGCCGCGTCGCTCACGAAATTAGAGGACGCCCGGGGTAGAGGCCCGGACGCTGGCTTTCCAGGAGAAAGCCAATGGGTACTACGATTCCCGACACGTTTAGTCGTATTGCCACCGATCGCCCGCGGTCGCGGAGGCGGTCGCGATGAGTACGCACCGTCGCCAGAACACTCAGAACCCGATCCACGCCGCCGGCCGGGCAGGCTCGTCAGTCCGGCACTCGAAGGAAGACGCCCTCTCGGATATGGAGTTTGAGCTCTTGATGGAGGGCGCGCGGACCCTTTCCCGCAGCGAGTACTACTACGAGCCGGATCCGACGTTCATCGTCTACACGCTCGGCCGACTCGGGCTCCGGCGTGGTGAACTCGCACACCTCACCGAGGAGTGGATCGACTGGCGGCAGAAGATGATCCGCATCCCCTCGCACCAGCCCTGCTCGAAGGGCATCGATGGAGAGGTCTGCGGCTACTGCCAACAGCTCGCGAAACAGCGCGTCGAGATCGCCGACGAGCTGACGATGGACGAGGCGCTCGAATGGATGTGGACGCCGAAGACGGAGGCGGCCGCCCGCGAGGTGTACTTCGGGTTCGACGCGAGGGCCGAGTTGTTCATCGAGCGCTACTTTGCGTCGGACGAGTACAACCGCGTCGAGGTCGGCTCGAACGCGCTGAACCGCAGGGTGAAGCGGGCCGCCGAGGAGGCCGAGCGGCTCGGCCCCGCCGATGTCTCCCCGCACACGTTGCGCGCGACGGCCGCGACGTATCACGCGTCTCGGGGGCTGGAGATGCTCCCCCTGATGCAGCTAATGGGGTGGGCCCAGCCGAGTACCAGCGAGGTGTATATCGGCCGTAACGGGACGAACACGGCTCGGCAGTTGGACGCGATCCACTCGACGTAGTCACGACTGGTCGGTCTGCGTATCTTTTTTCGCGATCTTTCTTTCAGGCGCTCGCTGGAGAAACAGTGCTCAGGCTCACGTCACTGTCGATCATCTACATACTCCCAATCATAGGGGCCGTAAACTGCCTCCCCTGCGTTACGGGCGTCTGCTATCCAATCATCTGGATGGACCATTTTTGTCGTCTCGTAGGTCGTGATTGTCTGTCCGTCAGAGCCGATAAGCCGATACTCGTCATCCGCAACGCGCTTAATCAGCGTCATTAGACGACCTCCAGCCCCACAAGGGCATATTTGATCTCCCGGACTGTATTGGGCAGTCCATTGTCAAATGTGCCCGACTCGCTGATCTCAATTGTTGACAGCGGGGGGTGTTGCGGGTCCCCAACATAGACTAAACTCCCGTAATCGCCGTCTCGCGTGCCGATGGCGTGTGTCACAACATAGTCCACTTGATCTGCCGTCCAAGTTGCCGGGAACTGTAAATATCCCGAGACGTTTTCAGGATTTTGCGCAAATTCCCAATGCGTATCGCCAGTCGTTGAGAGATACTCATAGTTAGGGCCTGAGTCCTGATTGATCCGCATAGCGAGTTGGGCTTCCGCCGATCCAGCGTCAACATCAAGCGTTGGGATCTTTAATCGGTAGGCGTCAAAGTCCGTGCCAGGGACAGATATACTAAGGATATCGCCCGCTTGTGTGACGGTGCCCGTCGTGACGGTTTTCTGTCTTAGGTTTCCGTTCGTTACCTCGTTTGCACTGATCGAATCGAAGACTCCGTCTGCGAACTCGATCGGGACCTCATTACCAGTATCCGGATCTATTCCTTTGATGACACCGTTCTCGTTGACGAGTTTGACTTTCGTCATTTAGTTACCTCCTGAACTATCTTCCAGCACGATCTCGTCCGTCTCGATCGCTGGGCCTTCGAGCGTGCCGTCCTTCCGTTCGCGCCATTCCCTCAGTCTTCTGAGTATTCCCATCGTGTGCCTCCTGTTAGTGTGCCTGCTGGATCGTGACGTCGGCCGTCTCCCCGTCGGCTGCAGGGTCAGTCACGCGGATGCGGAGCCAGCCGTCGCCGGCGATGAACGTATCGCGGATGTCCTGCGGATCCGGCTCGTCGGCTTGGTCGTACGTCTCCTCGGCGTCGAACCAGGCCGACTCGTCCGTCGGTGGATTCGAGTCGTCGACCTCGGGAGCGACGTCGAGCGCATAGCTTGCGTCCGCCGTCGCCTCAATATTGAGTGAGACGATCGGGTTCCCGGGTGTGTAGGCTTTCGCTATGATCTCGCCGTCGGTGTCGATTGGTTGGTCGGTGCGGTCGGTCGTGGATTGTTTTTGTACCATAGTGGCCTCCAAGAGCAGTCCGTGCGGACTCTGGATCTCGGTGCCCGCGGACGTCATCGACTTTTCGCCTGCGTCTCAGACTTTCGCCGCCGTCGCCTCCAACCGACTCTGCAGGTCGTCGACGACCTCGGTGACGGTATCACGCGTGCCGAGTTGCAACTGAAGCGTGCCCTCGCCCTGCTCGATCGAGTAGATTTCGTAGGTCTCGTCGGTCGGTAACTCAACGAACGACACCATCTCGACGAGCCCCCACTGGACGGGTAGTTCCTCGATCGTCACCGACGCGGAGTGGATCGGCTCGGACGTCTGCTGGACCAAAATTCGGGCCGCGGTCTCTGCCGATCGGTCCGTGGTTGCGGCTGGAACCGGCTTCGTCCGGGCAACTGTCTCATCGCCATCCCAGCTCGGCAGCGAGTAGGTGCCTCGGACACGCGTCACGTAGTCCACGAGCACCGTCTCACCGTCACTGATTGAGCCGGTCGACAGCGCCGTTACCTCACCGGGCTGTGGGTCGTAGGTGTAGTCAGTCCCGCGCTCGTAGGTCGTGGCTCCGTCCGGCGCACTCCGGACGGTGATTTCCGCGGGCTGATTGTACTGCTCCTCAAGCGCAACAGCGGTGTCGTGCTGGAGCGTCACGGACTCGTCGCGAACGGTCTGGCTCGTACCATAGACGACGGCCTTCTCCGTGATGCTGGTCTCGTCGACGGACGTCTCGAAGTTGATGAGTGACGCGTCGCCCTCGGCAGTCCGCAGGTTGGGGAACGTCCACTCGACGGATTGGGAGCCAGCCGCCTCGTCCCACTGAACCTCCCAGAACGCATCTGCGAAGTCTGCGACTTCCGTGATGACGGTCTTGAGTTTGCCGTCGAAGACCTGATCGACGAGGATCGGCGCGTCGTCGAGGTCGGCGTACAGATCGTAGAGGTCGACCGTCTGGCCTTCGTTGTACTTGGGCTCTGTCGACGACGACGTCGCGTAGTTCGAGAGCGTGAATCGGGCGCGGATGTTTGTCGTCCCGGACTGGAAGGAACCCTCGACTCTCTCAGAGTTTGTCGCCTCGATCCAGTTAGCACCCTGGTCGTTGCTGATCGCGATCGCCTGGTTCCGCAGCGTGTTGTTCCACGTCGAGGTGGCTTCCCCACCGACGACCTGCCGAATGGTCTCCGCATCGTCGGTGATGACGTCGATCGCATCGGGATGGAGACGCGGATAGGAGACGGGCTCGCCACTCGTGAGCGTCTCGTCGGTTCGTGAGGTCCAGTCCGAATCGAAGATCGTGCCGCAGTCGACGGTCAGTGCTGAGCCGTCTGAGGCTGCCTCGGTGATCTCGATCGTTAGGGAGTGATCGCCAGCAGCGAGGTCACCGAGAGCATCAGATCCGCCGATATCGGTCCACTCTAACTCCAGCGTCTGGGTGTCCTGGTTCCCGAAGATCGGCGCGTCGGCAACGACGGTCTCGATGACGGTACCGTCGACCTTGAGCTCGAATCCGGGATGAGTATCGCCTAAGTACCCAACACGGACAGCGAACTCACTTCGGCTGGCCGGAATCGGGTATTCGAGGTGGTTGTCGAGATCGCTAAGGAAATTGAATTTGACGGAGTCACCGGGCGACGAAATGTTGAGTCCCTCGCCGTGGGACAGCGGATCGCCGGCGAGAAGACTCGTGCCTGATCTGATGGTGAACTCGCTTTCGGCCTCCTGGAAGGCGGCGATCCGATCGGTCCCGAGCTCTCCACTGGGGGTGATCATCCGTGGATCAGAGTCGCCGAACGGTGCCGCCGGGATCCGATCGGTCCACTCCGTGTCGGTATCGGCCCCCTGGACGAACGTGTCCGAGGAGATCGTCGACTGCGGGTCGTCGACGGTCTGGGCGATTCCCGACGCCTCGGTCTGCAGGAGATCACGAACGAAGCTGTCCGCCTCCTGCTCGATGACACTCTTTTCGACCCGCTTGAGCAGCGCCTCCCCGCCGCGGAGTTCTAACTCGGCGCCCTCGGGCGTCTGGACGGGGCGGACCAGCGACTCGACCGGCTGGCGATGGCCGTCGATCCACAGCCGGCAGTCGGCCCCGATCCAGGTGTCGTCGGTCCACTTGTCGCCGGCGACCGGGACGCGCGTCGTCGGCAGTTCCATCAGGGCTCGCGGAGGAGCAACCTCGCCGACGATCGAGGGCGTGAGGGTCCGGCCGTTGCTCGGGTGGTCGACCTCAAGGTAGGGGCCCTGCGCTGGCACACGACCGGCGGCACCGGTGGAGACCGCTGGCGGGTCGGTCGTCAGCGTCGTCGACGCATCGACTGTCGCGTCCTCGGTGAACGCCTCGATCGTCACGCGGTAGGTCGTGTCGGGACGTAAATCGAGTGTCACCTGCTCAACGTTGGCTTCCAGCGTCTCGTACAGTTGGTCCGTCCCGAAGGATCCAAAGCGCTTCTCGGCGACGTACGCACGAAAGCCGTCCTCGTTGTCAGCCTGATCGTCCCAGCCGACTGTCGCGGTTGTCGACGACGTCGAGACGACGCTTACGTTCGCGGGCGTTGGGAAGGCCGTCGTGACCGCGACCGGATCAGTCCACGCTCCAGTCCGGTGCTCAGTTCGCGTCCGGATGCGAACAACGTACTTTTCACCGTCCTCGAGTCCGCCGAACGTGTAGTTTGTATCACTCTCAGGAACGGTTACGGACTCACTCTCGGTTAGCGACAGCGAGACTCCGTCGTCGATAACCAGCTCGCCACCATCTTCCCACTCCACCCAGCTGGACTGCTGATCGCTTGCGAGGGTTTCTGTTCCCGTGCTCCCCACGACCAGCGGGTTGATGCTTTCCCGAAGTTGGACGTCGTAGGAGCCGTAGTTGAGGACGTCACTCCACGTCGCTGTGATCTCATCCTCAACGCCATTATCGAGCGTGGGCTGGCCGACATCCGGGATCTCTGTCGTCCCGACCGCAGTGCTACCGGCGCTGATCCCGGTGTACGCATCGACGCGGATCGTATACTCCTCGCCGTTGAGCAGGCCGCTGATTGTCTCCGACTCAGAGTCTGCCGGCAGACTGCTCTGCTGTGTCCACGTCGCACCGCCATCGCGAGAGGTGAACACACGATAGCTGTCTTCGGTCGTCGCGTTGTCAGTCCACGATATCGAGAGTTGCTCCGGTGCCGTCGACGTGACTGCCACATCAGACGGCGAGTCGGGTATTGGACCACCGATTTGATCGCTATCGGATTCGGCGGTATCAGTATACCGTCGAAGCGTATAGAAGTAGGATCCCTCACTATCCGGAACTGTATCCGTATACGACGAGACCGAAGGATCTGTCGTGGAAAAGACCTGAGAACCGAGTGTGCCCGATGAGGTCGCACGGTAAATTTCCCATCCACCGCTTGATTTGGCGTCGGCCTTTGACCACGTCAGCTCAATGTCGGCCGCAGCGACGCGTCGCGCCTCATCAATCTGCGTGTCAGCCAAGACGACTTCGAGACTGGCTTCGTTCGACTGCCGTGAATCCAACGAGTCGTACGTCTCGATTCGGTAGTAATAGTAGAACTCGCCGACCTCGGCGTCCGTGTCTGTATACGAGGTCGTTCCCGGAGCGAGATCCGCGATCTGGGTGAAGCTACCAGCACCAGGGGATGAGGTTTCTGACCGCAGAACTCGATAACCATCAGTCTCAGACACTGCAGACCACGACAGCACTGCGTCACCTTGGTCACCGGTAGCTTGGAGATCATCAACTCGATCGGTATACGTGATTTCGACTTGTGCTACGTCGGTGCTGGTGCCAGTCGTCTGGGAGACGTTGGTCGCGGAGCCAGTCACGTAGTTTGCGCCACCGCCGCCACCTGCTCCACCGCTGTTCTCACCGACGGTTGGGCCGCCTTGCGTCGCCTCACCGCCGGCGCCCCCGTAGTACCCGCCGCCGCCCCCACCACCCGCGGCGCGGACGTCGTGGCCGCCGTCAACTGCGACATCTACTGATCCGCCATTACCGCCACTTCCTGACCCAGTGGCATCGGCGGTGCCGCCTTGTGCGGTCGGATCCAGCCGCGGGGTAGTCGCATCCGCTCCGGCGGTTGGCGACGCGCCCCCGTCGCCACCCGCACCCGATCCGGTTTCGGGCGACCAATCACCATCAGACACCCAGGCAGCCCCGCCGCCGCCCCCGCCCCCCGCGAGGAGTTTGGTATCGGTAAATGCCGTGCCCCCGGCGCGAACCGACGCGTAGTTGCCGCCGTTGCCGCCGGCTGCGTCGCCGAAGTTGATACTTGGCCCGCCGCCACCCCCTCCGATTCGGATATATAGCGTTGAGTAGGACGTGACGTCCAGTTCGGCGGTAACGGTTCCACCGTCGCCACCGGCAGCCGATGACGTAGAGTAGCCGCCACTCGTCGATCCATCGCCGCCCGCACCACCACGGCAGACAATCTGCACCGTATCGACGCTGTCCGGAATCGTCCAATCGGTATCGGAGGTGAACGTCTCGGTCGTCATCTATCGCCGCACCTCCTCTCTCGCGCGAAGCCCCAGAGACTCCCCGGCCGTCTGCAGCCGGTCGGAGGCAATCGGGCTGACGAGGTCTTGGAGAGTGACGGGCGTCTGGTCGCTGGCGTTCGGCGGCGACTCGAACAAGAGGACGTCGTCGCCACGCGAGAGCCGCGCGTTGAGCGGCGCCTCGGTGCCGTCATCGGCACGGAACAGCAGCTGGGCGTCCACGGCCGCGGGGCCGATCGTGACGACGTCCGCGTCGATGAGCGCCCACCCGTCGGGGTTGCCGTTCGGCGCGAGCGCGACAGCACTCCACTGGCTGTTCGCCGCATCCCAACGCTCGGCCTGCAGTCCCGGCTGGGCCGTGGGATCCGGATCGAACAGCACGCGCAGGCGAGCATTCGAGACGATCGGCCGACCCTGGTACTCGTGTGAGCTCGTGAAGACGCGCCCCCACTGGACGATGCCCTCCGCGTCGGTCTTCGAGGCGAGGTCGGTCTCACGATCGTCCCACACACGGACGTCGGCCGCGCCTTGGTCGGCGTAGGGGAGATCGTAGGTCAATGCCGCCGACGTCGTCGAAGGTGCTGACGCGACGTCGTAGAGTTCGACATCGCCATACTCGGTCGCGACGGTCTGGGCAGGTGTCGCCTGGGTGAGTGTGTGGCCCGAGTAGTCGTACCAGCGCGTCAGGGTTGCCGTCGCCGGCACACCGACGTAGGCCTCTTCGGTCGTACCGAGTGGATTGTCGACGGTGTCGACGGTGATCTCGACGGTGCGCAGGTGGGATTGCCGAGTGCCTGCGTGACGGAGGACGCCGTCGATGCGATGAACTCGTTCCGATGCCGGATCAAGCGGCCGCTCGTCGGCCGATTTGAGGACGTAGTAACCGTCCGTCTTCGTTTCACTGGCTGTCGAGAACAGCGGGACGTGTTCGTACCCCTGGGCGTCGAACAGTTCCTCGGCTTCGCGGGCGAGCTTTGCGGCGAGCTTGCCAGACCGGAGGAACTCGAAGCGGATCTCACCTGGCGCCAGTGAGATGGGTTCCGATGTTGATTGTCCGGTGAGCTTTGAGATCGCGGCCGTGTTCCGTTCCAGACCACGTCCGCGACGGAGAACACTCTCGTTGCGAACGATGAGCCGGTAGAGTCTCCAGGTCATAGTCATCCGAGTTGCTGAGCGGCGTCGGTTGCCTCATCGAGCGAACCGGCGAGGACGCACGTCACCGACAGATCGACAGAGGAGGGTTCTTCGGAGGATCCTACGACTCGTGTCTCAGGGATATAGACGGTACGTGGCGACTCATACAGCCCTGGATCGCCGGATTCCGAGTACGTCCCGTCGTGGTGGTGGCCGATGTGGAGTGTCGCCGGCGAGACGGAGTCGGTCGTAGCTTCGGTTGCGTATTCGAGGAAGACATCGAGTTGATCTCTCGCTGACTGGCCGGTCGCGTCACCGACGGTGAGTTGTGTCTCGTCACCCGTGTCACCCATCTGCAGGTAGGAGCTGTTATGGGGCGTCTCAGAGAGCGAGACACGGAAGGTGTAGGCCAGCTTTCCGCCGCCAGCATCGATGGTGTACGGACGGCGTTTTCCACCCTCGTTGGTCGGGATATTGAGCAGGCGGGCGCCGATCTCACCTACTGGTCCGACGACGAATCGGCGGGTGAGTTCCGGTTCTGGCTCGAAGTCTTTCCGAAGTTCGAAGATACCAGTCCGGTCAGTGCCGGCGATGGAGGCCGTGATCTCGAGTACAGCACCACTCAGTCGTTCTACCATTCGTATGAAATCTGATGTGTCCGTGGCAGTGGTTTTACGCTACGACGCTTCCGAGGTCTGCATATGGCCGCCGAATCGCCCGCTGACGAGACGATGGTTGGAGCGATCGTCCGCAACCCCGTTGTCCAGACGCTCGGCGTGATGACGCTCGTCTCGGTCGCGACGTGGGCTGCAACGATCGTCGGACTGGGGCGACTGTTCGTCCTCGCGATCCCTATCGAAAGTCGGCCGTGGGCACTGGTGACGAGTGTCTACGCACACCTCGGCCCAGGGCATCTCTTCGCGAACGCCGTGATGATCGCGCTCGCTGGCGGGATCGTCGTGTGGTCGACGACAGCGATCCGGTTCCACCTGTTCTTCGTGGCGACCGGTGCAATTGCCGGTGCCGTCCAGGTGGTCGTCGCTTACGCGATGGGCACGCCGCTAGCGGTGTTAGGATCCAGTGGCGCCGCGTTCGCGCTGGTCGGCTACGTGCTGACGTCGAACTCGATCTCGCAGGTTGTGACTGGCTGGCTGAATCTGTCCGCTCGGGTCGTGATCATCGTGGTAGCGATCATCGCGACGTGGCTCACTGTCGAGTGGAGCGCGCCAGGCAGCGCATTGCTGGCGCACTTTACTGGAGCGGTCCTGGGGCTGGCCGCTGGCCACATCCGACTGCTGCATACACCGTGACTACAGCGTCACAGCGTCCCGCTCTCGAAAGCGCGTTTCATCCGGTCCAGGCGTTGTTCAACATCATCGAGACGACTTTCCAGCTCGCGGAGGTTGTCGCGTTGTGCATCTTCAACTGCGCGTCGGATTTCATTCCGATCGGGACCGTCGACACGGATCTCATACCGCGGGCGGTTCTCGATCGAGATCTCGTTCGTGACTGGCCTTGCGGACGATCGCCCGCCACCCGTTGCCTCGAACCGCCGGTCGAAGTAGCCGATCGCGCCGGCTGTGCCGCCGATGATGCCGCCGGCTGCGCCGCCGACCACGCCACCAGTTGGGACTGACAATGGAGCGAATGGTCCGCCTGCGAAGCCCAACGCAACACCGAGGCCAGCTCCAGCAGCACCCCCCTTTCCAGCGCCTTCAATGACGCTTTCAGCGAGCCCCTTTCCTGGGACGTCAGCGGTGCCGGTCTGTCTCCCCGTCGACCGCGTTTGGCGGATGACTGTCTGACCGCCGGATGACTGGTCCGGTTGGCCTCCCGTGAGCGATCCGAGCCAGTCCGGCCGCTGAATGCTGATCGACTGGCCCGTCTTTGCTACGGGGATTTTCCAGTCCGGCCGCGCCACCTCGACCTTCCAGCTGGGCTCGCTGACGGTGACACTCCAGGCAGGCTCATCGACCGACAGCGGTATCCACTCAGGGCGATCAACAGCCAACGGCGTCCAACTGGGCCGTGTGACTTCGAGCGGCACCCAACCGGGTTTTGTGAGCTCGACGGAGCCACCATCGCCACCGGGAAAGAGACTCCGCAGCGACTCACCGATCACGCTACCGAGCGCAGGGCCTGCAGCGCTCCCGACGACGTCGGCGACGGCACCCGCAGATTCGCCTGCGACCTCGCCTGCGGCACCGGCGCCAGTCTCGGTGAGCGTCTGGAAGATATCGGTACCGCCGAGCAGGCCACCGTCCTGTTGATCTGCGATATCCTCGACGAGTTCGTAGATCCCTTCCTGGACCTCGAGCTGCGCAGTGAGGATATTTGAAACGCCCTCGGGTTCGGACGCCGTCGTACCGCCCGTCACAGACGGCCCCTGCTGTGGAGCCCGACCCAATTGCTGGGTCGTTTGTTGACCTCCGTCAGCAGATGCCTGTGGCCGTGCGTCGACCCGAACCGTGACATCGCCCAGTCGGTCAGTGATCGTCTGCTCCGCGGCGCTGAGCGATCGCTCGTCGACGACGGTTTCCAGGGCCGCGGTTGTTGAGAATTCAGACATCGGTGAACGGGTGCTGTTTAGCGATCGTCAGTTCGTGCGCCAGTGCGAGGCGTCGGAGGTCAGCGAGCGGCCACTCTTGCGCATCGCGTGGGGCGTGCCCGTGGAGGGCGGCGACAGTGAGATACCAGTTTAGCTCTGTTCGTCGGCCGACATCGTCCGACGCTTCTCCGCGAGCGCAGCGGAGAAAGGCTTCTCGTTTCCCTCGGACCCTCCAACCGTGCTGAGGTCGTCGATGTGGGCCTCGGCCCAGGCGAGGAACTGCCTGGGAAGCTCCCCCGTCGCAGCCAGTTCCTCAGTCTCGTCGTAGCCGTCGACGTACGGAGCCGAGACGGTCCCGCGGGCGACGAGGTAGATCCGGGCCGTCCCGTTCGCCAGCGACACGCCGCGCTCGCTGGCGGCCGATCCGAGTTCATCCTCGACCTTCCCGTACTCGCGGCCGGTCAGGCCGCCGAGGATGATCTCATCGACGTCTTCGTCCCAGACTGAGACCGCGGAGTCGTCGAAGGCCTCATCACGCGCCCAGCGGACGCCGGCAAGACGATCGTCGATCGTCTGGCCTTCGGACTGGAGCCGCTGGAGTTCGGGATTGCCGGACTCCAGGGTGGCCGCTTGTTCGAGGAGTTCTTCCCGCCGCGATTCGAGGCGTTTGATCTCCTCGTCGAAATCGATCGTCTTCTTTCGGAGGGGCATCTCAGGCCACCCCCAGCGATGAGACGTGGAACTCGGTGGGATCCTGGGCGTCGCCGTCTGTGTTGATCAGTTGATCCCACGAGTAGTTGGCCGGCTTCATCCCGCCGAGGTTGTAGGTGACGGTGTCGCCGTTGCCGCTCGTGAACGCCATCGAGCCCGACACTTCAGACAGCATCGAGACCGGCGTTGAGCCGCCAAGGGCTGCCTCCAGATTCGAGACGCCGGAGATGATCGCTTGAACGGAGAGTGTGGGGTTCACGGCTCCGATCACAGCATCCGCGGGGTGGCGCGTATCGTCGCGATGGAACCGCGCGTTCGTCGGGATCGACAGCGACGCCGACTGAAGCTTCGAGACCGACGCCCCGTCGATTGTCAGGTCCAGGCCGTGGAAGGCGTACATATCGCCGAGGGCAGGCTTCTGGATGTTCGAGGGCGTGATCGACGTGCCTGACGACGCATTCCCGTAGATCAGTGTCCAGTCGACGGTCGGCGGCTGGCCCTGCTGCCAGTTGATCGTCGCGTCGGTTGTGATCGCCTGCTCGGCGGTCCACTCGGCGGTGCCGTCAAGGTAGTCGATGCCAAAGAAGAACTTCGCCGATGGCATTCGTCCCGGGATGAACCCGGTCCCGCCATCGTTGAATACGAGATCGTGCCACTTCGGCGGCTCGGCGAGTTCGCCGGTGATGTTGATCCCGCCTTCGAAGTTCTGGGCGAGCGAGCCGTCCGGTTCGACGTCGCCTGGGTCACGTTCGCGCTGGAGGGCGTTGTCCAGCGACAACTCCTCGACGCTCGGGTTCTTGAACGGGAGGAAGTAGTCCGGGTTCCCGTCTGACCCTGTGTCGATGACCGACCCGCCGAAGCCGTCTTCGAGACCGAACGCGACCGTCGCACTACCAGCGCCAGTCATCTACGATACCTCGTTGTGGTGTGAATTGGTGTGTGAATCATCTGTCTGCGTATCCTGAAAACTCGATGTCGAACGAGTAGCGGTAGAAATCCGCGTACTCGGCCGACTGTGGGTCATCGTTCGTAATTAGCAGGTGCGTGTACTGCGTGTCGGGCACCGCCACCTGCGGGAAGGCCGCCTGACTGTCGATCGCGTTCTGAATCGTGTTGACCAGATCTGAGAACAAAACGCCCTTGCCGCCGGTCGGGTCGATGTGGCCCCACTCGGAGTGGTGGAGTCCCTCAACCCGAACCCGGACAACGTCGTCGACACGGTAGTCGTATTCCGTCCCGATGGGCGACCGTTCCGATGATGCCAGTGTCGCCCCGACGTAGTTCGCCTTCTTGAGGGCAGCCTTGCGATCCCGTATTGGCGCCGACATATCAACTGTATCGCCGGCACCGAACACCTCCGCATCGTCGCGATCGACACGCACCAACGGGTGGGCATCGGGCTGGGCGTCCGCGACACTGGCGAGGTGCTCAAGCGTCCAGTCGACCTGTGGCGATCCCATATCAGTAACTCCGTAGCTGCTGTCGCATCGCGTTCAGCGCATCCCGGATGAAGCCACCCTCCGGCAGCCCCGAGACCTCGACTTTCTGCAAGAAGACACGCCAGCCGTCATCTTCGCGCTCGAACTGTTCGCGAACCCATTCGGGTGGATCGTCCTCGCGACTCCACACGAAACTGAGCGGGTCGCCCTCAACTGGATGGTCGACTGTTCCACGCTCGAAGAGTAGCGCGGGATGGGGATAGTAGAGTTCGACCCGAATGGCGTCCGCAGTGCGTGCGACTTCAACGCGAGCGGCCTCGGTGAGCGTGCCGACGTCGTAGTCGTGCCGTTGGCCGTAGCGAGTCAGTAGTTCGTTGGCTTTTCGCTTGAGTTCGGGAGCGAGTTCCTCGCGGGCCCTGCGTTCAGCATCATCTAAAAGAGCCTCATAGAGTTTGTTCTCAAACTCCGACTCAAGCTCGGCCATCAGCGATAGATATCGAGGAGTTCGTCGGCCCGTTCGCGCATCTTTTCGGCCTGCGTTTCGACGTTGTAGACGGTCGCGTTTTCCGGGATCTGGATCGTCGCCTCTTCTGCGAACTCCGCACCAGCGCGCAACGCGACCGCCCGCCGGACGTTCCGCGGGATGCCTTCGTGACCGTACGAAAACGTCACATAGACGGCGTTGACGAACGAGTCCAGGTAGTAGTCGTCATCGTCGTCTGCCTCGCGAAAGTTCTCGGTATCGAGATACAGGATCGACTGCCCGCCGTTGTTCACACGGAGGTAGTAATCCTCGCCGACCGCGTTGGGCCAGGTGCCTCCAGAGTAGTCGGTGCTGGAGACCCAGTCGGTGTACCCGCCGTCACTGTCGCGGACGAGCAGCTGCTCGACCGCCTTCGCATCACGGCGCGCCAGATCGATCCCTGTATAGGTACCCTGATAGAGCTTCGGCGTTGGATCCGCGTCGACAGCCATAGCACCGCCGGTCGGGATCGACTCCTCGTCATCGCGGGACTTCGGCTCGGTCGGGATGTCGACCGTCGACGCTTCGGACAGGATGTCTGCGCCGGTCGGGGCGTACCAGTGGCGGTGGTACGTCTTTTCGAGTTCCTCGGTTTGGGAGACGATCGCGTCGACGGCGATCTGGTTATCCTGGGAGAGATCGCCCGGCAGCGAGGCCTTCCGTAAGGCTCGGCGGACGTCCTCCAGCGTACAGTACCCCTGGTTTTGGGCCATCGGCGCTTACTCCTGGGCCTGCGTGTCGAGTTCGGCGCGGCGCTCGCCGATCGCGTCGGTGACCGTGACGCGGTCGGCCTGCTCGGCGAGGGCGTCCAGATGTTCGTCCGCCTCGCCGGCGCTGATGTCGTCGGTGACGGGTCCGACGTTTCGGTCGAGGAACGTGTCGGCGTCGAACGCATCACTGCTGGCCTCGTCGTCGCTGGCCTCCGTCTCATCCGACTCGGCTGCTGCCTCCGAGGCCTCGCCCTCGGGTTCGTCGGGTGACTTCTCCCCCTCCGATTCGGAAGCGTCGGCGGCTGCCTCGGATCCAGCGCCGTCGGCCGCCGCATCGCTGCTGGGCTCATCGACGCGCTCGAAGTCGTCGCGGTCACACAGATACTCCGCGAGATCGGGGCCGACATCACGGACGTCGCCAGGATCGAAGCCGACCCCGTTGGTGCGGTAGTGCCCGCCGTCAGCCGTGTAGCGAACGCGTGGCATCGTTAGGCACTCCCGGTGCTGACTTCGACCCAGCCGTCGGCGTTCCCGTTGATGTTCTGGACGGTCACGGTCGCGCCGGCGCTCGTGAGATCACCGGGCGCACTCCCGACGAAGTCCGCGGCGTCGAACGTCACTGTCGGGGTGTTCGCACCGCCGTTGTGGACGATCCGGACCGTCCGACCGGCCGCTTCGATGTTCGAGAGATCGACCGTGTTCGTGCCGTCGGTGTCGACGATGTGGACGTCGGTGTCCTCGGTGACCACCGTATCGGCGCCATTGGCTGGGCTGTCCGTGTCGGTGTTCTCGACAGCGCCGTCGTTGAGGTACTTGCCGTCCTCGTAGCGCCGGCGTACCTGCTCGTTAGTTGTTGCCATTGATGCCTCCTCAGGTCTGGATCCCGGTTCCGAGGACAGCGCCCTCTTCGTCCTCGATCGCGAAGTCGTCGCGAACCCGCATGAAGTAGCGGGCGAAGAGGTCGTTCTCGGCGACCTTGTCCGTCTCGGTGAGGACGCGGATCTCCACCTCGTCGTAGAGCCCGTAGATGAAGTTCTCGGGGTGGGTGAAGACGACCGTGTCCTCGGGCCAGGCGGCGATGCCCTCGACGCGGTAGCTGAACGGCGTGATGTCATCGTCGCCGAAGATGACCGCCGACCCGAGCGGGTCCTCGCGCTCGGTCAGCTGCATCCGGTAGGCCTGGACCTGGTTCTCGTTGGCGTAGAACACCGGCTCGAAGCGATCCGAACGGAGGTACTTGTTCGGCATCGCCTGGATCATCTGGTTGAAGAGATCCGTGTTGATCGGCTGGGCGTTGCCGTTGGTGTCCGTGTGATCGTAGGTGTTGGTGTCCGCCGCGTTCGAGAGGATCTTCAGCCAGCCGTCGTGCTGCTGGAGGAACGCATCGCCGCTGGACTCGTCGCCGTTGATGCCGAGGTCCTGGGTGTCGACCGCGAACTGTCGCGCCAGCATATCCAGGACGATCTCGTCGACGTTGTCGACCGTGTCGTCGACGGCCTCGCGAGTGAGGTCGTACGCGAGGGTGCCCTTGTTGGTGTCCATACTGACGGCGTCGGTGTTGACCGTCGCCGAGCCAGCGTCACCGTCGCCCTCGTTGGCGCCGCGGCGCATCCGCGAGCCGACCGAGATCCGCGGGAGGTCCATCTGCGGCCGCGGGAGGTCCTCGGTGCGAGCGCCCTCCAGCATCGCCGCGGAGTCGACTACCTTCTGGTAGAACTCCTGAAAGAGGTCCCGCGGCAGCACGCCGCCGGACATCGTGGTCGTGTCGAGCTTCTCCAGTGCCTCTTCGTTCTTGTCGCGCGTTCGCTGAATGGAAGCGTTAGTCATCGAAAATCACCGCCTCGCCTTCCGCGGGTCCAGCGTGAACCCGCCGTTCTTCTCCGTCTCCTCCTCAGTCTTACCGAGCTGCTGGCTGTGGCCGGACTGCTTGGAGATCGCCTCAACGCGCTCGTCGAGGTCGTCGACCTTCTCGGCCAGGTTGGACGCCCATTCGGGGGCATCCTCCAGCGACTTCTCGGCGTCGCCGTCCTCCTCTATCTCGGAGACTCGCTTCTCGATCGATTCGACTTTCTCGGTGAGTTCGGCGGCCCACGGCGGGGCCTCGTTTTTGTCGGTGTCTTCGGGCATCTGCTCGTCCGCCGTATCGCCGGCGGTGGCGTGTTTGTGTAGATCGATCTCGCCATCGCTCTGCTCGTCGACCCAGTCTGCGAATTCCTGGGTGACGATCTGCGCATCGGCAGCCATCTCGTCGTACCACTCCTCGAAGGCGCTGCTGAGCGCGACGATCTGGTCGGGATCGAGTTCGTCGGCCCACTCCATCTCCCAGAACCAGTCGCGGAACTCGCCGACGGTGGCGTCGCCGTGCGCGTCGACGAACTCCCCGACCGCGTCGGCGACGATCGTAGCCTGTTCGGGCGTCAGCTCCTTCTCAAGTGTCGAGACGGCCGCCCCGTCATCGGACGTCGCTTTCGTTGTTTCCGCAGTGGCTGGGTCCTCGGGCGTAGGACGACCGTCATCGGCACCCATCAGCCACGACTTGATCCGTCGCCACTTCGTGGCATCATCCGGCTCGTCAGCCGAGCCATCGGCAGGCGTCTGTTTGTCAGTCGATTCGCCATCGGTGGGGTTCGCGTTGCTCATAGCATTTTCAACCTCAGGATGCCGCCCCTCCTCATCGGCCGCTTCTCGAATCCCCTTGGCTAGTTCCGCGAGATTCTCGGTGGCGCTCTCGACCGTGCCAAGCGACTCGGTGACGTTGCCGGTCGCCTGTTCGAGATCCTCTACACTGCCGTAGATGGACACGTGGGCGTTGTCGAGTTCATCAGGGAACGCCTGGTTTCGCCAGTCGACGTAGACATCGTGTTCCGGGAAATCGACACCCATCCCCAGCAACTCGCCGTCGTAGCCCGTCGCGTCGCCATCGGCAGGAGTCACCCGAAACACGTCGACGCCGACCGTCTGCTGCTTGGTGACGGTCTTTTCGCCCTCGCGGACGTCAACCAGATACGCATACAGGCGGCGGGCGTCGTCCTCGGAGTGGCCCCGCTGGTTGGTCATCACCTCGACGAACTCCTCTTCGCCGTCGACTTCGTCGAGGACTGACTTCCCCAGGTCGCGGTCCTTGTAGGTCGCCCGTGGGACCGCCGGGAGATCGACGTCGCTGATCTCGTTCGTGGTGCCGTCGATCAGGTCCGTGACCGGGCCGTCGGCGACATCCGCCGGTACTTCGTCGGGCACGGTGACGTCGTCGGGGACCGAGTCCAACTCCTCGCCGTCGGCGATATCGCCGCCGATCGAGAACCCCGTCAGAACACCATCCTTGACGAGTGCCCAGAGATCGTCGTCTTCGTACCGGCGCGTGGCGACCCACGTGCCGGCGGGGAACTCTTCGTCGCCGATCGTTTCCGGCTCGTCGATGATCTCCGAGCGCTCCAACGTGGCGGCGTCGTCGGGGAACGCCGCGTGCATCACCCCCGTGTCGACGTCGTCGCTGTAGAAGCGCTCGATCGCCGGCGCCCGGAAGAAATCACCCTGATGATCGAGTTCACCAGGGACGAGCACCGCCGCTGTGGCTGTTCGTTCGTCTTCGTCGACGGCCTTGATCGTAGCCGTCTTGGTGAATTGCGTGTTCGTACTCATCGGTCAGAAAACCCGCCGCGGTCTGGGGCTCGGCCCGCGGTGCGTCATCGCGTCCGGCGTGTGGTGGATCCAGCCGGAGGTCAGCCGATGCCGGCCGGGATCTCGTCAGGATCCGGCGCCGGACCCTCGGGCAGGCGGCTGTGGTTGTCGGTGATCTCCTCGTAGGCGTAGTCGAGTCGGATGTTGTCGTAGTGGTACGAGCCGTGGCTGCTCGCGTTGACCAGCCCTTCCCACACCTCGGGTGGGACGTCCAGATACACGTACAGCGAATCAGGGCCGTCCTCGCGCTCGAAGCGGATGTAGAGCTCCTCTTCCTCAGGGTCGTAGAGGCCCTGGTCAAGGTTCGAGGAGTCGAACTCCATCGACTCGACGCCCTGCTTGTCCAGGAGCGTGAAGTCGACCGTTGCGCGCTCGCCGACGCGGTTCTCCGCCGGCGGGAGGTAGTCGGGGCGATCGCCGGCCATCGCCTGCTCGATCGGATCGCTGCCGAGGTTGGCGAGGAGCGTGTCGCCGTCGACCGGATGCTCCTCGGGAAGTGGATCCAGCCCCACTTCGGCACGGGCCTCGTCGACAGTCATCGAACCGCGGGAGGCCATCACGCGCGACCGAGCCACGTCGGCTTCGTCCTTCGGCTGCTCGGCGCCGCGGAGGGTGAACTCGATCGTCCAGTCCGGTGCGTCGAACGCCGCCTGATGGAGCACCTGATACAGTCGGGCTGCGAACTTCTGCTGTTCGGGCGCGATCACCGACAGCGCGAACTCCTGGACCTGTTCTTTCGAGTTCGAGCGGTTGGAGGTTTCCGTGCGGTTCAGCAGGACAGGGGGCACCTCGTGAACCTTCGCGATCTCGTGTTCGTTGCGCTCCCGGAAGTTCTCGAAGTCCATATCCTGCGTCCGCGAGGCCGACAGTGGCTCCAGTTCGATGTCAATGTCGTCGTCGAGGCCGTCGCTGAACTTCGCGACTTCCAGAAGGACCGTCCGGTGTGACGACCCCTGCAGGTTCTGGAAGAGGTTTCGGAGGTTCTGTTTGGAATCCTCCTTGAGCTCGCCGCCCGTGACCTTGATCGCATACCGCGGGATCGTGTCGTACTCGAAGAACTGATGGTTGTAGTCCTTCGCGGCCTCGTCGGCCGCGATCGTCCGCGTCGCGGCGACCCAGTCCGGGACACCGTAGTACAGCGCCAGCGGAGAGGGGTTCTGGACCCAGATGAGTTCGTTCGCCGGCTCGTTATCGAGGTTCTCGGCGGTGCCGGTGACGACCTCGCCTGTTTCCTTGTCAACGAAGGTGGGTTCGTCGGCGTACCGATCGCCGGCCTCACCGAAGTACCGCGTCCGGCCGTTGCGGATCTGGACGTAGCCGTGACCTTTGACGACCTCGTTGTCCTCGGTTTCGGCCTTCCGGACGCGAACGGTCCGGGCTGGAACGTGGGCGAGCCCACTCGGTGTGCCGTCAGCACGGGTGAGGATCTCGATCGCACAGTAGCCGATCGCGTGGTAGTCGATCCGGGCCTGTTCGAGGACTTCTTCGGGGGTGGTCGCCGCCGTCCCGTTCGGCCCGACCATCCACTTTGAGTCCGAACCGTGCCAGAACTCCCGGACCGTCTCGAATTGCTCTTCGCTGGCGTCCTCGCTACTGACGCTTCGATGTGGGACGATGTCGTGTCCGTGGCCCACCTCGTACCGCGCCTTCTTGCGGACAGCCGCCGAGTGCGTCTCGTTGAGCTCCATAAACGCCGCGAGCCGGCCAGGGTTGTACGGCGGCTGGATCCCTCGGCCGATATCGGTCGCGATCCGGCGCTCGTTGAGCTGCGTAGTGTTGTCAGCCTTTTCGAGGCCACCACCGATCTTGGTGACGTCGACGCCGATTTTCGACACCGACTCAGCATTCGTGTCGGAATCGGGATCGTCACCGCTCATTTTTGTGCCTCCGTCCGCTCACACCCGTCGCAGACACCACGCGCCTTCTCGCGGGAGGACTGGAGCTGGGCGTTGCACTCGCGGCAAGTCTGTCGCGTCGATCTCATAGTAAGGAAACACCAGTCGTGTCTTCGTCGTCGCCGTCGTCGGCGTCGACCGCGCCCATCTCTTCGAGCCGGCGGAAGCCCTTCTCGGCCATATACCACGCCGCGATCAGGTCCGGCGTGTGGCCCTCCAGCCGGCCGTCGTCGAGTTCGAGCGACTCCATCGCCGTGATGAACTCCTCGGTCGGGGCGTGATCACGGTAGAAGTGGAGCCGGCCGTTCTCGACGAGAGTCCGCAGGCGTGGGATCCCGTTCTCCCAGGAGTGTTTCTGCGAGCCGGTATCGAGACCGGTCACCTTCGCGGCCAGTTGCGAATCGAACTCGATCGCATCCTCGACGATGTAGCCCTGGATGCCGTTGGACTCGATCACGATCGCCGCCGGGTCGAACCGCCGGTCGTAGGCCAGCAATTGGCTCTTGACCTGCGAGGGCGACAGGCCGGGCTCGGACCGCGCATCGAGCAGGACGCGCTCGCCACCACGCCGGCGCAACCAGACCGTGAACGCACAGTCGTCGCCGGTCGGACTGTTCGCCGGGTCGTGGCTGACGACGATCGATTCGCGTCGTCCGGCGCGATACTTCGACGGTGGGTTACGCCCCCGAATCGAGCACCCGCCGTCGTTGACGTCGCGGTTGACGGCGTCGGCGTCGACGAGGTTGCCCGAGGCGCCGATGAACGTGAGACAGTACTCCCGCCAGAAGCGGAAGTCCGCCATCTCGTCACGCTTCTCGCGGAGCCACTCGGGCCCTCGCGCCTCGGGCCACAGCACCTGCATCGTGCGGCCCTCGTGCCACGGATCCTGGACCTCGGTATAGTACTCCGTCGGTGGGCGGCGATCCTCAAGGTCGGGTGCGGTCGCGTTGCCGTCTTCCCAGTACTCCAGGATCGCCGGGTACTCCGCGACGGAGAACGCCGGCACCGAGCGGTAGTGCTGGTAGAGATCGTCCTGTCGCTTCCGCGTCCCGATCATCACGGTGCGGCCGCCGTCCTTGACCATCGGGAGCGCGGTCCCCTCGATCCACTCGCGGACGTCTTTGGGACTCCCGTCGCCGCGGGCCTTGATGAGGTCGTCCAGGACGAGCAGATGCGCCCGGTCGCCGTCGATCCCGCCATCGAGCCACGTCGCCGTCAGCGTCGACCCGTTCGGGAAGTCCTTGAGCTCGATCGTGTCGGCGACGCGCTGGTCTTTCTGCAGGTTCGTGAGCCAGGGGTTGCGTTCGACGACCCGGTTGAACTCCAGGTCTGTCTTCTTCTTCGTCATCCCCTTGTTGTTCATCGCCCAGATGACGCGGAAGCCGGCGTCGTACTCCAGGCGGAGGGCGAGATAACAGAGGACGATCGTCGTCTTCAGTCCGTCCCGGTGGCAGTTCAGGACGAGCTTTCGTTCGTCGTCCAGGAGGCGCAGCCACTCGCCGTGGTGCTCGCCGAGCAAGTGGTAGCCGTCGCGCTCGCCACGCATATAGCCGCGACACACCTCGTTCGCGGCATCAAGGAGCGTGGTCGGCGTCTCGGGATCCCACGGGTTCAGCAGCGCTCGCTTGCCTTCGAGATCCCGCCCGCTGACGATGTCGGCGATGTCCTCGTTGACGTCGACGTCGTCGCCGGCGTTGGTCGCACTCATTCGGATTCGGCCTCCTGCATCTCCCGCAGCGTTTTGAGCGCGAGCTCGCGCTCGGACTCGCCGAGTTTGTGGATCGTTTCGACCTCGCCGTCGACGCTCAGGTTGACGTCAGTCGAGTAGATCCCGAGAACGTCGCCCTTCTGCTCCTGGTACTTCGCCTGTTCCTGCCGAGCCATCGCCTGACCCTTCGGATCGTCGACGTCGCGCTCGACGCCGACTGTTGCCTTCCGGTACTCAGGTTGGGTGCCGGGGCGAGCGGGTTGGCCCGCCCGTCGGGCGCCGACAGGATACTCTTGACCGGCTTCGAGGTGCCGGACGTCGTCGACGAAGACGACGATCGTGTCGCGCTCGTCAGCCCACTCGGGGCGGCGGTCGTCATCGGGCGGGACGCGCTTCCAGTCGGCGACGCGGAGTGGCTCTTCGTTCTGCCCGACGGTATCCATCCGTGGGACGACCGCCTGAATCGGCTCGTCTCGCGTCGCCTCGTGTTCAGCCTTGCGGGCCCGCTGGTAGAGCTGCTCGTAGCGCTCGGCTGACTGCAGGCGGACGTTGGCGTGCTGCTGTTCGATCTGTTCGAGGATTTCGTCGGCCGGTGCCTCGTTGAGGTAGTCGCGGATCGTCGAGACGGCGTAGTCGCCGACGCCTTCCCGCTCGAACCGGTCCCGAATCTCCTTGGGTGAGAGATTGTCGAGATGGTGGTACTTGAGCGCGAGCGTGACTCGGTATTCGCGGGTAGACATCGTGGAAGTCCTGTCGGGTGTTGCCGGAGTGTTACTTATACTTTAAGTAGCCTGCAAGAGCGAGCGGGACGTCGACAGCGTCGTCCGTTTCAGTGTGTCAGACCGTGCGAGATGTGGCCGGTGTATGCAAACTGTGTTCATCGCCCCGTCAGGCGATCTTCGACTTCGTCGGCCGCTTTCACGCCCGCCATCCGGGCGATTTCTTCGACCTGCTCGGTCGGGATGCGTGCAGTCTGTGTGCATCCATCCTCAGCACCTGTATCGCCGTCTGCGTCGGCTTCCAGGGCGTCGGCGGCGCGGGCTCCGACGTCGTTCCAGGTGTCGTCCTCGCCCTTCTGTGCTTTCAGGCGCTCGAAGATGGCCTCGTCGACGGGGATGTTCTTGCGATCGCTCATCGTCTCAGGCCCACTGCCGCAGGTGACACGGCTCGTCGCTCGCGAGCCAGGCATCGCCGTTGCTCGGATCGTATTCGATCAGCAAATTGTCCTCGTCGAACCGCGAATCCGGCACGTACGCGACGCAGTCGGGCGTGACGCTGTCGACGGCGACGTCGTGGCCCACGGATTATCGCTGATCGGGACTGGTTGGTGCATCATCGGCGAGTGTGACGTCGTAGGTGACGAGATCGTGGCCGCACCGTGGACACTGGTCGATGTCGGGCTTGCCAGCCCACGCGCAGGCCGGACAGCGATGCGTCAGGAGCTGTTTGGATTCACCCATCGCAGTCGCACTCGTCGCGATCGTGGACCAGTCGGCCGCAGTCCGGGCACTGCTGGATCATCGGGCCCGGTGCGCGGTGCGGTCGGCGTTGCATCGAGAAGTGGACTCGCTCGGACTTGAACCGAGACACGCCGCCTCTTCAGGACGGTGCGCTCCCAGTTGCGCTACGAGTCCACGAGGCGATCGGTCCTGCTGACGGCGGTCGAGAGTGATCAGGCTCCCGTCCGGACGGTGGCACAGGACTTGACCATCCCGCCCGTTCTCGCCGCAATCAACCCACGCCTCAAATCGGACCGACAGGAATCGAACCTGCGTCCTCTCGGTTTACAGCCGAGCGCGTCATCCACTGCGCTACGGTCCGGAGTCGTGCTCGTCAAGATCGAATAGGTCGCGCCACGGGACGTCCTCCTCAAACTCCCGGCCGCGAACCTTCCGCTCGACGTAACTGTGTTGGGTCATCCGGCGTCGGTCATCCGCGAGTCGGTGATCCGGCGCTCTTCGCTCACCCCGAAGCAGTAGCCGAGCTTCCGTTCGGTGACGTGATCCGCCGGCGCTGAGGCGTCGGGACTCCCAATCCGGTCGGCGAACTCCCCGCCGGGCTTCGGACTCGGGAGCGAGACGACCGGGTAGCGGTTGAGCACCCAGTGCAACGACGGGACGTGATGATGCCCGCGGATCGCCAGGTCGAACTTGTGCTTGTCGCGCCACCCCCGCCAGTCGGCTTCCGAGCGTGCCGTCTCGTCGACCTGCTGCTGGGAGTCTTGGCCGTGCCGGATGTGGACGCGCCAGTCGCGGATCTCGAAGTTGAGGTGGTGGCTGTGCTCGCCGATCGTAATCTCGACGTCGTCGTAGCCCTCGCGTCGGAGTGCGTCCCGCATCCAGTAGTAGCACGTCAGGTCTGTGTTCGAGCCGCGGGCCGCACTCGCGGACTGGAAGCCGTGGTTCCCGACAACGGCGTACACGCGGACGGCCTCGAAGTGCTCTCGGAGCGTCGCGACGAGTGTCGTCAGTGCCTGCGCGCCGTCCTTGATCTGCTGGGCGAGTAGTGACTCGATTTCGGTCTTCTGTGTGTCGTAGATCTCGGTCCCGGTCGCGATGTCTCCCAGGATCGGGATGACACACTCGTCGAACTCCGCGCCCCACTGCTGTTTGTGCTTGAGGACCTTGGCGGCGAACGTCTCGACGGCCTCGTGGACGATGTCACGATCGTAGGTCAGTCGCCCGCGGTCATCTTTGACGATGTCGCCGAAGTGGAGGTCGCTGATCGCGGCGACCATCGTCTCCTTGTCCGGATCCGGTTCGAAGCCGTCGATCGACAGCGGCGTCGTGTCGGGAAGGCGGTCCAGCAGCGCCTGTTCCTCGCGGAGCGCCGCCTTCGCTTTCTTTGTCTTCGCCGAGAGCGACAGGTGTGTTTGCGATCGGAGCTGTTCACTCCGCTCGTCGGCGAGGTAGTACTTCCCGGCCGCCTCATCGTAGCGGATCGTGACGCCGTCATCCCGGAGAAGATCGAGCGCAGCGTGCCCGTCGAGATCCTCGACCGCGTCGTCGATCTCCTCGATGGATGCCGGGAGCGTGCGGATGACCGTTGCCTGGTGGGAGTCTAACTCCGGAAGGGTAGTGTCATCATCGGCATCTGGGGCGTCATCAGCTTCGGAGTCGTCACCATCCTCAGACGCCGCGTCCAGACTGTATGGACCGACGTTCTGCCACTGGCCCTCGCGCTTTTCGACGTCGATGCCGGGCAGTTCGTTCAGGCGGTCGCGGGCGGACTCGGCGCCGGTCTTCGTCGCGTCGGCGGCCTCACCCCACGCCTCCAGCGTCGGCGCCGGTAGTGCGGCGAGCCACTCGCGCTGGCGGTCGGTGAGATCCGGCGCTGGTACTGGAGTCTCGTCAGTCACGGTGATCAGCGTCGTCGAGTCCGAGGCGGTGTTTCAGCGCTTGTTCGTAGTGGCGGGCGGCGTCGGCCTTCCCCGCGGCATAAGCTGCGTCGGCATCGTCGGGGATCGCGTCGACGACCTCCTGGAGGACGGCGTCCAGATCGCCGAGCGTGACCGCGGCCGCCGGCTGTTCGATCGGCGGTGGGTCCGCGCCTTCCGCGAGAGCCTCGACGCGGTCGGTGTCCGCGGCGGCGTCACCCATCGCTGTCGTGGGTGTCGGAGTCGTCGCCGTCACTCGTCGCGGCGTTGTACTTCCGGATGTCCGAGGGTTTCAGCCCCGCCTTCTTTGCGAGCCACGCGACTGCGATCGCGGCGAGGTCCGTCGACGGGACGGCCGTCAAGACGACACCCACGAGCACCCATTCGAGCGGCGTCATCCGGCATCACCGCCGCCATCACTCCCGCTGTCTTCGCTTTGGATCTCGTTGTAGGCTTGCACGAGAGCGGCGTAGTCGCTCATCTCCAAGCCGTTGTAGCCTGCGAGCGTCAGCAACGCGAGCGTCCCGACGACCGTCGGTGCCGCCCCAAGCATCAGCGAGTAGACTGCCAGACCGATGATCCCGAGGTTGACGATGATCGAGCGGACCACCTTGAGCGAACGGTACATCCGCAAGTCACCGCCATCTCTGAGACTGTTCTTGTAGTCGTCGATCAGTGCGTCCGGTGTGTACCACGGCCGTGGCCGCGGAGATCGATGTGTGGTTGTCATAGGGCATCATCCGTAGCGGGCTCGGCGTCGCTCGCCAGCACCTGTATCGTCGTGTCCGTTCCGTCGACGCGGACCGTCAGCACCTCCCGTTCGGGGTTGGGAAAGGTGGGCCGCGGCTCGACGTCGACGATCTCAGCCAGGACGAGGCGGTCGCCGTGCGGGGCGATCACGAACTCGCCGGGCGTGGTCGCGGCGCTACGCGACGTGGACGCCATCGAAGTGGACTGATCGACGGACATCGTTACGCAGGTGGCGACGACTCGTCGGTCGTCTCCGTCCGGGCCTGGACTTCGGCGCGGGCGAGGCCGTAGCGGATACCCTCAGCGAGCGCGTCGTCGACGCTCACGTCGGGGCGGTGCGGGCCGACTGCCTCCTCAGGCAGGCGCCCGAAGGCGGCCAGGGCGTGGCGGACGGTCGCCTCGCGATCGAGGGAGACGCCCTTGTGTTCAAGCGAGTGGACGAGTCGTTTCAGGAGCTCGCGGAAGCGGTCGCGACCGACCTCGTGGTCGTTCCAGACCCGGACGAACGACCCCTCGACGCCGCAGTCACAGAAGATCCCCTTCTGGGCGGTGACCGTCTCGGCGGGGCCGAAGGCAACTTCGGTGGTGTCCTTACGGCGCGACCACCGCGACTCCCGGACCGTGACGTCCGAGCGTGTACGGTCCGGATCGCGTGGCTGGCGCTCTTCGCGGACGAGTCGCAGGCAGTTCTGACAGACGTCCGGCGCGTTCAGCACGCGCTCTTGATAGGTTGGATGCACGGGTGCGGAAACGAGGTGTGTGATCGGGTGTCGATCGGGACGGAGAGGGGGTTGTGGCCCCACTCTCGGGTTGGTCACGACCGTCTGAGAGGAGTGTACAGTGGGGTAATCTTCTTATAGGGAGAAAAGTGCCACGAGCCTGGCGGTTATCGCCGACGCAGGGTAGGGGGTCAGACCTGGAGACGGTGCCGGGGTGCGTTTGGGTTGCGTGGCCCCGGCGTGTACGTTCTTACGATACCGCGCTCCCGCAAGCGCTCGATCGCTTCGCGTACCGTCCGCTCGGCAAGTCCTGTGTGCGCTGCGACTTGTGATGTTGTCAACGGACGGTCGGTGTTGTCGAGGGCGATGTAGACGAGGAGCGATGCAGGCGGGGCTCCGTGGAGTCGCTCAGGGACAAGCGGCGTGTCGCTGTCGGCATCAGTCATCGGCGTGGGCTGTCCCTCCCGTGTGGTCGGCGATGATGTCGGTCGCGACGTGGGCCCCGAGTCGGTCGCGGAGGCGCTGTTCGGCGAGGCGCCGCTGGCGGCCCGTGTACTCGTCGAGATGCCGGTTCGCCCAGGCGCGGGCGGCCTCAACATCGCCGAGCTGGTAGATCGCCCAGACTGGGATCTCATCAAGGCCGGCGACTGCCGCGGCCCACGTGCGCTTGTGACCATTGAGGAGTTCGAGATCGAGCGGGTCGTGGGAGCGCACACGAACCAGTGGTGGCCCTGGTGGCTCACCCGCCTCGGCGATGTCGTCGATGAACGCGCGGTTTGCCTCGGCGTCGAACGACCGGGCGTGGTACGGCGACGGCCGGATCGCCTCGATCGGCACGGTGGGTGTGTCAACGCGCCCCGTGGTTTCGAGTCGAGATGCCGGGAACGCGTAGTGGTTGATGTCGCGGACGAACAGGTCGTCCAAGAGCAGCGGCCGGCCACCGGAATACAGCGGGAAGTGCTCTTCGTAGGCCGGCCGGTGGAGGACCACGACGACCGGGTCGCCGGCCGGGTACGTGGGGTTGTCCGCGGCGACGGTGCCGCGGCCCTGGACGTGCCACTCGTCGGCGGTAGTACTCGGTGTGTTGATCACGATCGCCTCCGAGCCGTGTTCGCGGTCCTCGACGATCGCCCCGAGTGATGGTGTCTCGTCAGTCATCGGTCGCGCTCACCTCCTCGTAGGACGGGATGTCGGCGTCCGGATCGTCAGCCAGCCCGCCGCCGTAAGTCGCGAGGCTCGGATCCTCGGCAGTCAGCACGTGCTTGCACAGCGCTTTCGCGAGCCCGACCGGAACCGCGTTACCGATTTGCTTGGTCCGGTCGGTCTTGGTGCCGACGAGCTCGTAGTCCGCTGGGAAGCCCTGCGCCTGCTTGAGTTCGGCGGGCTGGAGCATCCGATAGCGGATATCGATACCCCACGGCCACAGCTCGGGAATCACCAAGGCAAACCGGTCGCGACTCGTGATCGTGCCGAGCGGCTCGTCGAGGGCCTTCGGCGGGCCCTCGTAGTCGTCGAGGAACGGCTGGACGAGCGGCGTCGTGACCGCGGCCGGACTCTTCGAGGCTGTGACCGTCATCAGCGGCCGGTCGACCGCGCGGGTCCGTGGGCGTTGGCCCTCGCGGCCGTTGTACAGCGGGCAGAGATACGGCGCTGCGAGCGCGAAGACGCCGCCGCGCTCGGTCGCGATCGTCGGCATCGGCTCGTCGAGGTCCAGCGTCGCGCCGCCGTGGGAGTAGCGGATCAGCGACGGGCAGACGATTTTCGCCCGCGGGTCCGCCGTGATCGTGTGGATCGGCCGGGCGGCCGCCGGATATAGCGGGTTGCTGTGGAGCCCTCGATGCCGGCCGTTCTTCGGCTCGATGAGTGGCACCGTCTCGGTCGTCACGATCGCGTGGCCGCCTCGCGTCGCGATCGTCGGGACCGGTGATTCGCGGATGTCGACTGGGTGAGCGCCGTCCTGCTGGCGGAGCAGGTGTGTCGTCGCCGTTCCGAGGGCGAAGTGGTTCCCGTTCGCGTGGATCGTGTGCAACGGCGTCGCGACGTCCTGCGACGGGCTGTTTTTCTTGTGCTTCTGGATCCACGGCGTCGCCGTCGTGGCACCTCCGACCGGCACCAGGAACGGCTCGTCGACGGCATCGGCGACGGTCGCGGCGTGGTGTGCCGGGACGACGCGCTCCGATCTGAGCTGTCGAATCTCCTCACGCCCCAGCGTTTCGAGGACGTCAGCGAACGGATCCAGGGCGTCGCCGCAGTGCCGGCGGAGGCCCTCCGCAATCCGTTGCATCGTGGAGTGCTTCGGGGGCGTCTTGCGGCCGTCGTCGAGGTCGCGCGTCCAGATCGAGCCGCCGAGATCCGACCAGTCGATAATCTCCGCGGCCGTCCGGTAGTCCGGGAGCTCTTCGCGCTCGTCGCTGTGAGTTGGCTCGGGGAACGTGACACGGCCGTGCTTGCGCCCGATGATGAAGAACCGCTGACGCGAGGTCGGGTCGCCGTAGTCGGCGGCGACGAGTTCGGTCCAGTCGACGGCATACCCGAGCTGGTTGAGCGCGTTCACCCACGCATCGAAGATCGAGCCGTCGCGCACGGGCTGGCCCTCGTCGTCGACCGGGCCCCAGTCCTGGATCTCAGGCACGTTCTCGATGATGAACGCGTCGACGCGGAGCTTTTCGAGCCAGTCGAGGATCTGCCACGGGCTCATCCGCTTTTGTTCGGAGACGGGTTTGCCGCCGCGGGCTCGCGAGAAGTGCGTGCATTCGGGCCCGCCGACGAGTAGGTCGATGTCCGGGTCAGCCTCACCGGCGAGTTCCTCGGCGACGTTCGGCGGGTGGAGTTGCTCGATCTTCGAGTGGTACTGGTGGGCGTCGGGGTGGTTCGCCTCGTGGGTCTGGACAGCGGGCTCCCAGTGGTTGATCGCCGCCAGTTCGACGTCGACGCCGAGGTCCGTACTGGCCTGCTGGAGGCCCTCGCTGAAGCCGCCGGCGCCGCAGAACAAATCAACGCCGTAGATCGTGTCGTCGCTCATTGGTCTCGCCTCCAGACACTCGCATCACAGCGGCACTCGGCCTCGCAATCCGGACAGTCGGTGTGGCCGTGTGTTTTCAGGTAGTACTCTTCGATCGTCGCGACCCGCTCGAAGCCGAACTTCGCGAAGAGTGCGCGGCTGTCGTGGTGGGTCTCGCGGTGCCAGGCCGTCCCGATCACCGTTTCGGCGTCCGTGGTCGCGAGCCACTGCAGCCGGCACTTCACGAGCTCCGTCCCGATGCCCTGGCCCTCGTAGTCCGCGTCGACGACTAAGATGTGGAGGATTCCGGTCGGATCCGGAACGTCGAGATCGAGGGCGTCGCCGACGTAGTTGTTCGCATACTCGGCGGAGCCGACAGCCGCAATTCCGAATCCGACGACCTGGGTGCGGTCGACCGCGACGAAGCCCTGCGTGACGTAGTCGGTGTCGATGCGGGCGTTGTACAGCCACTTGTCGGCCTTCTCGTCATCGCACTCGAAGCGTTCACTCCAGAGACGTTTCGCCGCATCAGTGTGACACTCTTCGAGCGGGATGATCAGCGGCTCCGGCGTGGCCTGGGCACCGGCGCCGATGTGGTCGTTACTCATCGTCGCCCTCCAGATCGACGGAGAACGTCAGTGACTCCTCGCCCTGCGGCTTGATTGACACGCGGTCCGGAGCGAGTTCCGGGTTCTTCGGGTCGCGGAACTCGTCGGCGGGACCGAAGTCCGATTCGTCGATTAGCCCGTAGTAGGCATCGAGGCCACCACTGCCCGACTCGAAGTGCTGGATTGTCGAGCGCGGCGTCCGGAACACCACCTGGGACGTGAACGACCGGAGTGCGGGCGGGATCCACAGCCCCGACTCGGTGACGTGGAGCTCGTCCGGGAGAAGGTCCGAGGCCGGGATGTCGTCTGTGACCGCCGCGACGGCCTGGCGGATCCGGTCGAGATCGAAGTCGACCCCGTCGGGATTGAGGTCGGCCAGCGACAGCGCGTCCAGCTCGCCTGTGATGAGGATCAGCTTCTCGGGGTCATCGTGGATCGTCCACGGGTCCCGTTGGCGGCCGTGGGTCCCGCAGAACTCGCCGGCGGCTTTCATCCGTGAGACGGGGGCGCGGCACCGCTTTCGGGAGCCGACGGCGATGGCTGGACAGCGGCCGTTCGGGTAGCTCCGCCCCGCGGTTTCACTTGCATCGTCGGTGTGGTCGTCGTGGTCGTCGGGCTGTTCGACACCGCCGCCGAAGTCGGTGAGGTCGCTCATCGGTTGCCTCCCGTGGTAAGACGCGACTGTCTCGCTGGGACGAACTCCGGCTCCTCGTCAGGATCGAAGTTCATCGCGAGCGTTTCCGTGGCTTCGCTCCGCTCGTCGTCGTAGGACATCGAGTACATCGCTCTGTATGTCTCAACGGTCGTCGCGAGGTCCTCCAGCCCGGGCGGGAGTTCACCATAGGACACGATCCAGCACCCGTCGCGATCGCGGAGTTCGTCGACGAAGCGTTCGTGATCGAAGTCGCCGCCGACGCGGTAGTGGTCGCGATCGCTGTTCGTCTGGTAGTACGGTGGATCCAGGTAGAACAGCGTGTCCGGGTGGTCGTAGCGGTCGAGCACGTCCTGGTACGGCTGGCACTCGATCGTGACTTCCTGGAGTCGCGCGGCGATCGTGTCGAGATCGTCGATGCTCCCGCGGAACGAGCGGGCTTCGTTGCGCTTCCCGCCCGTCTTGAATCCGTTGCGGCGGTCCAGCGAGCCGTTGAATTGCGAGAACCGAAGGTAGAACCACTTTCCCGCTCTTTCGACGTCATCGCTGGGACGGTAGCCGTCGTAGAACTCGCTGACCCACTTCTCGTACACCGACCGGGAGTACGGGACGTTCGACAGCCACGCTTCGAGCTCGTCGCGACGATCGCGAAGGACCTCGAAAAAGTGGACCACGTCATCGTCGAGGTCATTGTAGACCTCGATGTAGCTCGTCGGCTTGTTCAGCAGTACAGCCGCCGAGCCGCCGAACGGCTCGACGTACCGGCGGTGGTCCGGGAAGTACTTGAGGATCTCCTGGTGGTACGTTGTTTTCCCGCCCGGGTAAGGGAACGCTGAAAGCGCCATCTACGGCTCACCCCCATCCGACTGATCCAGATCGTCGATCGGCACGCGCTTCGGGTACACACGACCGTCCGAACACCGCGGACACGGCTTGTTGTCGCCGTGCATACAGCTGCCCTTCGCGTGGCAGAGGTCGTCGACGCAGTTGATGATGAAGCCCTTCCCGTGACAGTTGGGACACGTCCCGCCCTCGCAGACGCAGTACGGCGCCGGCTGTTCACACGATACGCAGGCGAGGAGTTCGTTCTCGACGAGTTCAACCTCGTAGATCACGCCCTCCGTGACGTCGCCGTGGACTTCGCGGATCGCCTCCAGCCACGCGTCCGGCGTGCCGAAGCCACTCCACTTCGCCAGCGTTTCGAAGGTGAAGTACGGCAAATCCTCCGTATCGTGGAGGTCCGTTTCGCACACCCGGCGAACGATGACGTCGGCTTTCTTCTCGCCGGTGCGCTCCCAGCGGGCGTGTGTCTCGCCGGTCGTCCGCTCGCCGGTACGGAACGTCGCGACGAGGCCCTCCGAGAGCAGTTGATCGCGGGCGGTCTCGTGGCCGAAGATGATCGGCCCGACGTGGTCGGTGCTGACGGTGGTCTGGGTTTCAGTCATCGCTGCCCTCCCGAATCGCCTGCAGGTGTTGGTTCGCCCAGCCGATCACGTCCTGATTCTGATCGTGCTCGGGGCGCGAGGCTTCCCTCTCGATCACGGCCTGGAGCGCGTCGACGTCCTCGGGCGTGTAGATCGGCATCGTTGCGTCGGGGAGTTCATCGACGCCGTCGGGGGTGAGCCCGTAGCGGAGTTGACCCTCGCCATCCTTCCATCGGATCACGGCGTCGTTCTCGCGCGCCGCCTTCAGTGCCGAGCGGGCCTCCGAGCGGCTCAGTGCGAATTCACCGAGTTTCGTCCACAGTGCGTGCGAGGCGTACATCGGCCGACGCCCGTGGCCCGTATTCTTGTGGATCACGCCGAGGACACGCCGGTAGTGGCGTTTCGAGCCCTCGGGCGGGAGTGCGCTATCGGACATTCTACCGCCTCCCGAGCCACTTGACCGACTCGCCCATCTTCGGTTCGATCACCCAGCCGCGATCCTTCATCTGCTGGATCTCCTCGTCGACGGTGTCCTGATCGATGTCGTGCTCGGCAGCCTCCTCGTAGAGCTCGTCGAAGGCAACGGCCTCGCCCTCGTCACCGAGCCCGCGGATGAGCTTCTCCAGCGTCTTCTTGCGGTCCTGCTGTGTTTTGGAGGTGCCCGTCTCGACGACGTCCGCATCCAGTTCTCCCTCTTCGTTCTTCCCGATATCCTGCATCGACTGGCCGGCGAGCTCGGTCGCGATCTCAAAGTGACGTGACTCGATCGTCTCGGAGAACTCGAACTTCGCGGCAGCCTCAGCGATCCGCAGGACGGCTTCCCAGGATCGCCACGTCACCGGCACTGGGTCGTCGGCGTCGTATCCGTTTGCGCCCCGCAGCGTGACGAAGCGCTCGCGGGCTTCTTCGAGAGCGTCTTCGTCTTCGATCGGCGCCGGCGCTCGTGAGGCGAGAGCGACCCACTTCCGCAGGAGGCCACCGTCATCAGCCTCCAACTCATCGGTCGTCAGTCGGGCAGGCGATTCGTTAATGGCGTCCGTATCCACGGCCGACGATGCTCCATCGCGCATCGCGAGCTTCCCCTGGCGCCGATGGCTGGCGATGTGGGCTGCGATCTCCTCGTCTTCGTCCGGGTCGGGCTCATCGACGAATGTGAACAGCAGATCAAACCGACTCATCAGGGCCGAGCCGAACACGAACTGTTCGGAGACGGGTTCGTAGCGATCGAAGCGGCCGTGCTTCGGGTTGGCCGCTGCGATCACACCCACGCGCGTCTGCAGTTTCGTGTTGATTCCCGCCTTCGAGACGGCGATCGACTGTTTGCTCATCGGCTCCAGCATCGCCGCGCGCTTCTCTGCGTCGAGGTCATCGAGCTCCTCGACACAGACCATCCCACCGTTTGCTTTGGCGAACGCGCCGGGCTTGAGCGTCCACTCGGCCTCACCGAAATCCTCGCGGACGGCGCTGGCAGTCATCCCGGCCTTGCCCGTGTTCGAGGCCGAGACCGCGGCCGCCCGTGGGGCGACGCGTTCGACGGCGTCGACGAGTTCGGACTTGCCCGTTGAGGGGTCGCCGACGAGCAGCATATGGATGTCGCCGCGGTCAGTAGAGCCGTCGTCGTACTGGACGTGGACGCCGCCGACGAGCTGGAGGATGGCCGCCTTCTTGACGTGATCGTACCCTCGGATCTTCGGGACCAAGGCCTCGGCAGCCAGGGCAAGCGGGTCACCCTCTTCACCCTCGGCAAGCGCGTGGATCCGATCGCGCTCTTCGGCTGTGATGTCGAGATCCTCCGACGAGGATTCCTCGAACTCCACGGCACGAGCGTCGAGATAGGTCGTGAACTTCGCCGAATCCTCGTCCGTCTGGCGGAGATGGAGTGTCCCGTAGAAGATGACCTCGTCGCCCGTGTCCGCGCGGCCGGCGAGATCTTCCTCGACGAAGACGTCGATCGTCGCGCCCTCGCCGCCAGCGACCGACGGTGGCTCCTGGATCCGCAGCGTCTGGGCGTCGACGAAGGCCGACTGATCGAAGTCGATTAGGAACGGGCCCTTCCGCTCACAGCCTTGGCACTCGTGAGGTTCCTGGTAGCCGTCATCCTGCAGGATGTAGGTCATCGTCCCGCAGCGCTGGCACTCGAAGGCGGCGTCGGTGATCTTGGGGTAGACATCGGTCGCCATCGCGACCTCGCCGCGGATCCCGACGTACTCGCCCGGCATATCACTCGGGCTGTAGCCGCCGGGGTAGTACACGCGATCATCCGGGAGCTCGATGAGGCGCGCCTCCACAGCTGGCGCGTCGTCACGATTGAGAGCGACGTCCGCCGGGAGATCGACCTCAAGCAGGGCCTCGTCAGCGAGCGGGTGGGTCTCGTCTGGCTTCGTGAGCCAGTCTTCTGCGAGCCCCCGGTCGAATGCAAACAGGTCGCCATAGTCGACGTGGATCGCCCGCTGTTCCGATGGGTACCGCTGGGCGAGCCGCCCCACCTCGTCGTGGTAGTAGCGCCGGTAAAACCGGGCAAACTGTGCGATCGGGTTGTCCGTGGCCAGGGAATCTGCCCCGGCGTGGGTGTCGTGCATCGTCTCGTTTTTCGCCGCGAATAAGACGATCTGGTGGCCGTCAGCCCGCCGATACCGACGCCGAGACGACGCCGGAGACGACGTACCCACGGCTACCGAACCGTTGCTTACAGCCCTCAACACAACCGAATTTTACCCTAATTCAATCGGAGGTGGTTTTCCACCGAGATGAGACACGGTTAGCGCACCCCCGATTCGGAGCGCGTCTTATTCGCGGCGAAAGACTGCCGGTGGCGTTTCGCCAGATCCGCGTCGACGGCGAGGTGGATCGTCCCGTCGTCGGGGTCGCGGTAGCGAAAACCGACGGCGCCGTCGTGGATGTCGCGCTGGCTGTTCTCGTCGGTACCGGCGGCGAGACGCAGGAGGTCGTAGCAGTGCCCACGCGAGGGCTCGCCGTCGAATACGGACCACTTGATATCATCCCAGACGAGCCGCGCGCGACCGTTCGTCGCGTCGTCAGCCTTCTCGAAGGCGTGCTCGCGGACCATCCCGATCTTCTCGTCGCGCGTGAGTTGGTCGTAGGGACGGTCGGTGCTGTACTCGGAGGTCCGCAACCGGAGCGCGGTCAACTCCTCGACGGTCCCCTCGTGCTCGGCGCGCAGCTCCTCAAGTTCGCCTTCGAGATCGTTGACCTTCGCGAGCGCGCGCTGAGCGACCTGGAGGGCGTCCTCCGCGGTGACGTCGGCGCCGTCAGTCACCGGTAGTCACCTCCTGGTCGCCGTCGATCTCGTCGCGCGCGACCAGCCACTCCACGACGTCGTACCCGTTGATGTGCGCGCCACAGACCGTCCGCCGGCCGTATTCGGGATGCCTGATCACCGCGACAGCGTCGTCGGTGCAGCTGAGACAGCCGCAACCTTTCGTCACCTCGACACCAACGTCCCCATCGCCCCGGAGTGGGCGGTCGGGGTTCATCAGGCCGTCACCTCCCGAGAACTCGGAGAAGTGCTCAGTGACGGCGCCGGCGCGACAGTGTCACGCCGATAGATGTGTAAACAATTTGTTACGAGCCAGGGGTGGGATTTGAACCCACGAAGTCTCGATTACAAGTCGAGTGCATGAACCGCCCATGCTCCCCTGGCGCGGGCGGACCTACTCAGTCCTCCTTTGAGTGTGTGTCGTTTTCCTCGGCGGCCGGATTCGGAGACGGGGGCGGGGCCGAGCCCGCGTCCGAATCCGATTCCGAGTCGGACGCCCGACTGTCGGTGTCGGTTTCGCCGTCCGGGTCGGCTCCCTCGGCTCCGACCGCCTTCTCGAATTGGATCCGGTGCGGCGCGTACCCCCGCTCCCGGTAGAACGCGCGAGCGCGCTCGTTCGCCGCCATCGCCTCCAGGGAGACCACCGTCGCGCCGGCCGACTCCAGGGCGGACTCGGCGACGTCCATCAGTTCGGCGCCGATCCCCTCGCCCCGGTACGCGGGGCGGACGTAGACGTTGCGGACGACGCCGCGCGTCACGTCCTGTTCGTAGGCACCCTCCTCGGGGCCGAACGTGACGAAGCCGACGATCTCGCCGTCGCGGCGCGCCACCTGCACACCGCCGGTGACGGCATGCCGCGCCAGCGTGTCGCGGACGGTCGCCCGGTTCGCCTCGGGCAGGAGATGCGAGTCGTGGGCGCGCTGGCCGGTCGCGAGCGCGATCCACAGATCGACCAGCGCATCGACTTCGGAGACGTCGGGGCGCTCGATCGCGACCGTCGGCTCGCGGTCGTCCCTGCCGGACCCCTCCGATCCGTCCGGTTCGCCCATAGACGCCGCGTTCGCCCGGGAGACGGATATATCGTCGGATCCGTCCCCTTCCGCTCTCTCCCCCGCCGGCGAGCGACGACGCTTTCACCGCGGCCGCCTCACGTTCGGCCGATGGATCCGGTACGCTCCGATCCGAAACTGGGATCGCTCGTCGACCGCCACGGCGACCTGCCGATCGGCACGGCCGACGACGAGTTCGAGCGCCTCGTGGTCGCGATCGTGAACCAACAACTCTCGACCGACTCCGCGGCGGCGATCCGCGAGCGCCTGTTCGACCGCGTCGAAGTGACTCCCAGCGGCGTGCTCGGCGCCGACGAGGCGACCCTCCGAGACGTCGGCCTCTCCCGACAGAAGATCGAGTACGTCCGCAACGTCGCCGAGGCGTTCCGCGAGCGCGACCTGACGCGCGAAGGGCTCGCCGACGCCGACGACGAGGCGGTGATCGCGACACTGACCGAGATCCGCGGGGTCGGGACCTGGACCGCGAAGATGTACCTCATCTTCGTGCTCGGCCGTCCCGACGTCTTCCCCGTCGAGGACCTCGGTATCCGCGCGGGGATGGCCGAACTCTACGGCTTCGCGGACGGCGACCGCACGGCGATGGTCGACCACGCCGAGCGGTGGCGGCCGTACCGGAGCTACGCGAGTCGATACCTCTGGCGCGCGGTCGATTGATACTGAGTGCGGTCACTGTCACCGCCGAGTCCCACTTCCGTCGACGACGTTCGGCAAGCAGAACGGAGAGAAATAAACGCCTCTCACGTTTCTTTTCCGAGTCAAAGAAACGTTGAAACGCGACGCCGCCCACGACGACGTATGGAGATCGAAGACGTCAACGTCATCACGGTTCTCGGCGCGGGCAGTATGGGCCACGGAATCGCGGAGGTCGCCGCCCTCGCGGGGTTCGAGGTCCGCCTCCGCGACATCGAATCCGAGCTCGTCGACGACGGGATCGAGAGCATCGAGTGGTCCCTCGACAAACTCACAGAGCAGGGCCAGATCGAGCGGGCGGACGCCGACGCGGCGCTCGATCGGGTCTCGGGCCACGTCGACCTCGCGGCCGCCGTCGACGACGCGGACGTCGTCATCGAGGCCGTCCCGGAGAAGATGGCGATCAAGAAGGACGTCTACGACGACCTCGAAGCCGCCGCGCCCGACCGGACGGTCTTCGCGACGAACACCTCCAGCCTCTCTGTCACCGAACTCGCCGCGGTGACAGAGCGCCCCGAGCGCTTCTGCGGGATGCACTTTTTCAATCCGCCCGTCCGGATGGAGCTCGTCGAGGTCATCGCCGGCGACGCGACCGACGAGTCGACCCTGGAACTGATCGAGGACCTCGCGGTCGAGATGGGCAAGACCCCCGTCCGGGTCCGCAAGGACAGCCCGGGCTTCATCGTCAATCGCATCCTGGTGCCGCTGATGAACGAGGCCGCGTGGCTCGTCGAGACCGACGAGGCCACCGTCGCCGAGGTCGACTCGACGGCGAAGTACGGGCTCGGCCTGCCGATGGGCGCCTTCGAGCTCGCAGACCAGGTCGGGATCGACGTCGGCTACCACGTCCTCGACTATATGCACGAGGAACTCGGCGAGCGCTACCGCCCGGCGCCCGTGCTCGAATCGAAGGTCGAGGCCGGCGACCTCGGCAAGAAGACGGGCGCGGGCTTCTACGACTACGCCGACGGCGATGGCGCGCAGGTGCCGTCCGACCAGACCCGCGACGACGTCGCCGACCGCCTGCTCGCCGTGCTCGCGAACGAGGTCGCGGGGCTCGTGAGCGAGGGCGTCGCCGACCCCGAGGCCATCGACACCGCGGTCAAGCTCGGCGGCCGGTGGTCCGACGGCCCCGCGAAGATGGTCGACGAGGCGGGGCTCGGCGACCTGCTCGACGTGCTCGACGCCCGCTACGAGGCGACCGGCGCCGAGCGCTACGAGCCCGTCTCGTACCTGCGCGAGCTCGCTGACGCGGGCGAGCGGTTCCACGCGGGCGGCGACGGCGACGCCGACGACGGATACGACTACGAGACGCTGACGGTGGAGGTCCGCGAGCGCGTCGGCCACGTCCGGCTGGACCGGCCCCACCGGATGAACACGATCACCGGAGAACTCCTCGACGACCTCGCGGACGTCGTCGAGCGCTTCGAGGCCGACGACGCGGTCCGAGCGATTCTCGTCACCGGCGCCGGCGACCGCGCCTTTTCGGCGGGCGCGGACATCCAATCGATGGCCGGCGGCGTCGGCGACGTCAACACCGCCGCGGACCTCTCCCGGAAGGGCCAAGAGACGATGGGGCGGCTCGAATCCGCGGAGCTTCCGGTCGTCGCCGGCATCGACGGCTACTGCCTCGGCGGCGGGATGGAACTCGCGATGGGTGCGGACCTCAGAATCGCCTCCGAGCGCTCGGAGTTCGGCCAGCCCGAATACGACCTCGGCTTGCTCCCCGGCTGGGGCGGCACCGTTCGGCTGCCGCGGATCGTCGGGATGGGCCGCGCCAAGGAGATCATCTTCACCGCCGACCGCTACGACGCCGAGACGATGGTCGAGTACGGCTTCGTCACCGAGGCCGTTCCGAACGCCGAGTTCGAAGAGCGCGCCTTCGAGCTGGCGCGGGACCTCGCCGCCGGGCCGCCGATCGCCCAGCGGTACACAAAGCGCGCGATGCACCGCGGCTGGGACGACGTCGACGCCGGGCTCGACGTCGAGGCGCAGTCGTTCGGGCTGCTCTTCGACACCGACGATCTGATGACGGGGATGACCGCGTTTATGGGCGATCACGAGCCCGAATTCGAGGGGAAATGAGAGCGCGGAGGTGAACGCGCCCACCCCCGAGACGTGCGCGAAACCGTGCCGTACCGCTTCCGTAACGGAATATTTAAACAGGTCTGACCGCGACGTAGTGATGCGGGCTCGGTTGGTGTAGTCCGGCCAATCATCTTGGCCTTTCGAGCCGAGGACCAGGGTTCAAATCCCTGACCGAGCATAAGAGGCCTTCTACCGTCTGAATTCAGCCGTGGTGGAGAAAACCGATGAATCCACCAAAAGCCAAGTCGATTCGATTGAACCGTTACCCCCGCGCAGTCGTGCGATTCGGGGATCTGTCAGGCTTAAAACTGTTTGAGGGGGTTTTCTGATGGGATTTGAACCCCAAGATTTCCCCGTAACCACCCGACACAGTCGAGGTGTCCTCAGCGAGAAGGAACTCATCGACTATCGGAACCACCGCGCGGAGTTCATCCGCTGGCTCATCTACCTCGGGAAAGATCCGGAGATGGCCGAAGGGTACAGTCGGGACACGATCACCAACACCGCGTACCGGACCGATCAGTTCTGCCGGTGGGCGTGGGAGCAAGAAGGCGGCTACACGCTGACGCTCACACACGAACACGCGGATGAGTATATGAAGGAACTGCTCTACACCGACGACTCTGCGACCCACAAGGCGAACACGCAGAAGGCGATCAAGCGGTACTACAAATGGCTCGCGCACGAGAAGAACGCCGACGAGTGGGAGTCCGAGCGGTCCTTCAGCAACTCCAGTAGCGGCGGCCCCCGCGAATACCTCACCATCGAGGAGCGAAAGAAGATCCGCGAGGCCGCGCTACAGTACGGTTCGATCCCACACTACAGTAGCCTCTCTCCCGAGGAGCGTACCCGGTGGAAGGCTCACCTCGCACAGCGGTTCGGGAAGCCGAAGGCCGAGGTCACGCCCGATGATTGGGAGCGCGCTAACGGCTGGAAGTTCACCTCGTTAGTCTGGACGAGTCTCGATGCCGGGCTTCGACCCATCGAGGTCGAACGCGCGAAGGTATCGTGGGTTGACGTGGAGAACGGCGTACTCCGAATCCCGAAAGAAGACTCAGCGAAGAACGAGGGGAATTGGGTAGTCGGGCTTACCGACCGAACCGCTGACGGACTGCAACGGTGGCTCGATGAACGCGAGCAGTACGACCGATACGATGGACGCGAGGAACTGTGGCTCACCCGAGAGGGGAACCCGTATCAGTCACACAGCCTTCGCCGTCTCCTCGTGAAGCTCTGCGATGAGGCAGGGATACCGACCGAGAATCGTAAGATGAGCTGGTACGCGTGCCGTCATTCCGTGGGCACCGCGATGACGCACGAGCGAGATCTCGCCGCGACGAAGGCCCAACTCCGACACAAGAGCGAGCAAACAACGATGCAGTACGACAACGTCCCGGTGGAACACCGACAGGAAGCACTCGAACGGATGGGATAACGAATGGACGAAAACCACTTCCCATCCGGCACGCCCCTCATCGCCGCGCTCATCGACTTGCACCGGGAGACTGACGACGAGGAGATCCGCGACCTCATCGAGGTGGAGATCCTCACGGAAGGACTCGGGCTTGTCTCCGTGGCTATCCCCGAGGAGAAACCCGTTCCTGATGCGCCCGTAGAGGAACTCCTTGATCTCCACGACACGTTCTCCCGACGAAGCAAGACAGTCGGTCGGTACATCCGTCTCCGCATCTTCGAGGAGTTGGGCGCGTTTGAGGAGATCGAGATGGAGTGCGATGAGGCGGCGAGCTTTGCAGTCTCGGAACTAACCGACGACCAGTTGCGGTATCTCCAGTCCGTCGAGGAGAGTGGGATTCAGACGCTTGTCGAGAACGAATTTACCGAGCGTAATCTGAATGGATAATCCCCGGTAGCGATCCTGATTATCGTCTATCTTCTCTATTGCTGGATGAAAGCGGATTGGAAGATTTTGGTAGCTATGAGGTTCGGATGACAATATTAGGCCGGCAGGAAGTGGCAATTACATTTAATTACCTGAATAATCAGATTTTGGATTATGGCTCTTGAGTGAATTTAGGCCCACTTAAACACAGACCCAACAACCATTATGTAATTATTAGTAACCCACCATTTTTAAGTTTAGAGAATATACCATAGGGTAGGCCAAGGTAAGTATGTCCTACTCTCAGGAAAGTGGAATTGATTCGAACCTGTGCCAGCAGGTTCGCACAATCCCTTCCGACAGGAGTCTGAACCTTCGTGACGACAGCCGACAATTCGTAGGGTTCGATGTAAATCTTACTGCCGGAAGGTGCAGTACTCAGAAGTCGGCCCCTTCCATCCGTGAGCTTCCGCGATCTCGTCAACGATTACAAATCACGACACCAGACAGAGGATAGTATTAACGATCAGGTGGCAGTCCTCGCCGCCCATCACTGGGTTAAGACTCGCTCTGAAGGACCTTACCTCACCCAAAGAGACATTGGTAAGGCAATTGATGAGATGGGGATAGACCTATCCTGTAATCTCGAAACCAGTGTTGGGAATACCGATGAAGATCCAGTTATCGAGAGCTTTGTGCCTGATGATGGCCCTGATTGGTACATCATCCGACAACGTGACGATGAGTTTGTAATGGGTGATGACTTCGCTCCTGCGGTTCAAGATGAGTGTGAACGGGCTATTAGCCATATAGATGCGATGGATGGTACGTCCAGCGGAGATGGTACTGCAGTTGCCGATGGCCCTCCACCGACAAATGAAGACGGGGAGACTCTCCGAGAAGTAATCGCAGAAGCAGTTGACGAAGAGCCAAAAGAACTGGAAGAGTACATCCGCCGAGGACGAGCGAGAGAGCGTAGATCGAAACTCAACGAGGTAGTGGATGCGGTAGAGGAAAGTGAATTTGACAAGCCGGATTCTTACGACAAAATTGAATTGAGGCCAAACGCTCGGAGATACCACCTTTCCGATCACGGAATCTCCGAATATAGCCTCGCGTAAAACGAGCGGTCTACTCGGGGAGCATCTTCTCCCCACTTATAAAGCACCGAAAGCACGGAAAATCACCCGAGAGTTCTGCACAGTCACACTCTTCGCGTTCGTCTCCGATGACGCTCGCGCCGTCCTCGCGTGATTCCTCGGAGATCGCCCCACCATCGGCTCGGAGCTTGTCCTTCAACGTGTGCGAGGTAGTCTTGCGGCCCTCAACCCCCGGAGTCGGGAGGTCAACAGCGGCTCGTAGAACGAGAGGTCCACCAATAGTCGCGAGAGCGACTTTGTGCTTGCAGTCATACTCCTCGTTGTACATATCCGCCGGGCACTCACACTCTGCCGGAACGAGTAGCCCGTCGCGATCCTCGGCACCAACGAGGTAACTGTGTTCGTCTTTCTCACACCCGTAACTCGCGTTCGTCACTCTGACGAGGTGAGGCGCTTCAATCGAGAACTCCCACGCCTCCCACGTAACCCGCTTCGCTGTTTTCGCGCCGTAGTTTAGTTGCTCAGCGATGCGCTTATCAGCCGTCGTCGTGCTATCTTCCATTGGCGTTCTAACTCCATAGAAGGCCATCGTCCGGCGGTGCAACGCCGGGCGTTTTCACGGAACTACGCCCCAAGGGACGGCGACCTTCTCGACTTTTCCTACGCAGGAAGATGACTTATAATTTCCTATGTGGGAAAGATCTAATACACGTCGTCTCCTTCTCGCGTATATGGGCGATGAGGCGAGCGATGGACGAGAGAAGTATCCCGATGAGGCTTTCCTCGAAGCTGTCCGCGAGCAACAGCCGGCGTCAACGCAGGAGGTCGCGGAAGCAGTCGGATGTACACGGCGCAACGCAGATTACCGTCTCCGTCGGCTACGCGATGAGGGCGACGTGGACGCAAAGATGGTTGGGAACTCTCTGGTGTGGTTCCCGAGTGAGCGGTCATCGTGAGAGGTCGGCTCATCGGGAGTGAGATACTCGTACCGATTCCAAGACACAGAGCTACAACCTAATTTGGAGTGCGATGAGGCGGGGGTGTAACAGGATAACGCCGATTTCGATTCTCAGAGATCTACCGGCTGTAGTTCAAGCACCGGCTCATCGCGCTGAACCTCGGCGGATTAGTTCACAGTAGTACAGCACTTCGTCGCGCGCCCGCCCCGGTTAGCACACGGTCGGGCGAACGCGCGCGGGTATTCAGTAAGTCGCCGCGAGAAATTTTCTCTGAGAGGTGGGAATTGAGGGTAGCTTAAGCGGCAGAACTCAGGAGAGAAAGAATTAGACGGGACAGGCAGTATGAATGGAGGTAATCAATTTTAATCGGAGAATTATATCTCCGAGATCTCTTACCGGAGAATACGGCGGATTAGTTCTTGTGGATTTATATACTGTTTCAGTACGATGTAGTTCAAGAAGTAACCCACCGAGTTTTAGTCCTCTCTTTTGATCTCTGTTCCAAACGTGGCGTCATCGCATTTAACCTCAGAGAATTGACCTCGCGGTTTAGCTCTCGATTTTACTCAACGTGGATTAGTTCTCGCTTCTAAGTCACTTACCCACTAACCACCCCTCATCGCATTTAACCTCGGAGATCCATTCCTTCGAGAATCGGGAGGGATGCTCACTCGCCGTTCGCAACCCGCCTCACTCTATGGAATGGTAACGGGTATATATACCCCCTCCTCCCCCTCCTTCATTTCCTCCAGAACTGAGCATCGTACATCTCGTACTTGTCCATATTCTCGCTCGCCGGTTCGTCTTCTCCGATTGACCACGAGCGAATCCGGTAACTCACCTTTCCATACACTTTGGGGAACCGTCGTTTCAACTCGGCGGGGAGTGTCTCGTAGTACCGCAGAAATTCGGGAGGCCACTCGTGTTTCGAATTTGGGTCTCCCCTACGCTCATCACGCTCGTCGCACTCAACGATATACATACACACAGCGAAACCAACCACTCGTAGATCTTGACCGATCTTGTCAAAGTTTAGCCATCGGAACCATCTCTCTGCTTCGATCTTCTCTGACTCCGTCAACTCAAGGACGTTACTGAAGGCGCGGCTCAGGTGCTGATTTGATTGGTACGTCTGGAACCGTTTGTTCCCCCGCTTCTTGCCATTCTGATAGCCTCGATGTTGGGCGTCTTGGTGCTTCCAGTAGAGACGTTTACGAGTTCTACGCCAGTCGGAATCACTCTCGAACTCCTCGGTTTGCTCTACGTCTCTCGGATCAAACCAAGTAGCGTAATTCGTGTCTGCATTCTCCAATCCCGCGTAAGGATGACCAGATTCGTTGCTTACCGCTGGTTCTGTTTGTAGTGCCATTATTGTCAGATGCGGAGAAGCTTCACTTGAGTCCTATCGGGAGAATAATCACTACCCGAAGTTGGAACTACAAACGAAACCGCTCAGCAAAATCTCCTCACTCTATCAGACGCGGTACAGTATCATATAGATACCGATAATCCGGAGACAGCGTGGACATTAGTTCGGGGTAATTCCAAAAATAGAGAGTGGTCTTCCACAGTCGAACCCCGGAGTTGTGTCTCCAACTCTATGCTAAGAAGCGATGGTTTCGGAAAGGTTACTCACCTATCTTTTTGATGCGTGCTTTCATCGAAGGTCGTAATGGCAGACTCCTCCGCTCTCCACGACTCCCTTCATTCGATTGCCCAACAAACGGACGGAGATATGAGCGAGCGCGATGTGGAGAACCTATTCCTCGAATACGGGTTCTATGACGCGCTCGACTACGAGGGAACGGGAACAGATCTCCGGAGTGAGTTCACTCTCCCCGATGACCGCCGTCCCGACTACATCACGCTCGACTCCAACGAAGCCGTGACAGCGGTCTACGAGTTCAAGACGACCGGACGCGATTTGCCGCCCCACGAATCGCAGTTATTCCACTATATGGATTACCTCCGGGCAGAATACGGGGTCTTGACGAACGGAGAGGAACTGCGTCTCTATCAGCGTGGTGAGGACCGTCCGCTCATCGTACTGTCGATGGGAGCTGTCACCGAGAGTGAAGCCCGCGATCTCGTAAGCGCACTCCAAAAGCGGGAGTTCGATCTCACGAACCCAGAGGACGTGAATCAGTTCCTCGAAGATCTCGATCCCATCCCACTCGACGCACAAGCGGCACTCGGACAGGAACACTTCTTCGACACCTTCCGCCTCGAAGAGGGTAGTCCGTTCGCTGACCTCGTGACGGGGATGATGGACCTCCTCGAAGAACTCCGCGATGATCGAGAGGCGAAGTTCGTGAAGGGAGCCTACGACTTCTGGGAGGCGACCTACGCGAGCGAACCCGACGAGGTTCCGAACTCGTGGGAGCCGTTCATCGACGGGAATCAGTCCCTTCGGGACTTTATGTTCTGTCTCGAAAGCGGCCACGCCCTCCTCGCGCGTCTACTCCTCGCCAAAGCCACGGAGGACCACGACTTCTTCGCCGACACCGGCTACGAAGGGATGGACGAGTACTTCCGAGGATTGCAGGGGTTCGGACAAAGCATCAATCTCGATGCGTTCCCCGTCGCGGCGGATAACCTCATCGACGATATGCAGGAGCAGTTGGTCGAAGGGCTGTTCCAAGACGACATTTTCGTGTGGTGGACCGACGGATACAAGGAGGAGATCTCTCGGCACCACGAGACGGGAGCGAGTCAGTTCAGGGCCGTAGCCCGAGGCCGCGGCGATGAAGGTGGAATCACCCGAATCAGCGAAGCGACACGCAACCGATTCAGCCGCGCCGTCGCCGAGCTGTTCTTCAACGTTCTCCGGTTCGACTTCGCCGACGTAGAAGGCGACCTTCTCGGGGATCTCTATCAGCGGTACTTCGATCCGGAGACGCGGAAGGCACTCGGGGAGTTCTACACCCCTCAGCCGGTTATCGACTACATTATGGACGGCGTCGGGTACGAACGCGGCGTCTCGAACCAGCGCCTCATCGACCCGGCCTGTGGGTCCGGAACATTCCTTGTCGAAGCTGTCGAGCGGTATCTGACGGACGTAGAACGTTACGAGGACGACCCGGACTGGAAGGAACACCTCCAAGACCTCTGTACGCGACCTCGGATAGTCGGCCTCGATGTTCACCCGTTTGCCGTCCTGATGGCACAGATTCGCTTCGTCGTCGCGATTCTCCCGGCGTACCGCAAAGCGAAAAAGAGCCATCCCAATTACACCATCCGCCGGCTCCCGATCTATCGGACAGATACCCTCCGAAACGAGCGCGAACTGACCGGGGCAGATCTCGGTGAGGATGGCTCACGACAGATGACGTTCGACGCGATGACCGAAGACGAGCAGGACGTTCGGATTCCTGTTCCCCTTCCCGTAGAGGTTGACGAGGACGAAGCCGCCGAAACGGAAGACGGGTTCCTCGTCCGTCGTGTTCGGATGCCGCTGTTCGACACGATACAGTTAGAGACGGGTGTGGGGAACTTCGGGGAGTATTTCGCGGCTCTCCAAGGCGTGCTGGACACGGTAAAGGACCATATGGCCCTCGCGGAGGAGTTCGGCGACGACTTCGACTGGACGTACCAGAGCGGCCTCGCGGAACGGATCAACTACCACACGGAGCGGGAATACTCCGGTGTGGAGGAGTTCTTCGCACCCTACGTGGACGATATGCTCGAAAACGTTCGCTACCTCAAGGAGGAACACAACGACGGGCGACTGTTCAAGATGTTCGAGGACACGGTGCTGGCCCTCGTGGTGAAGAATTATATGGAGTACGACTACGTCGTGGGCAACCCTCCCTACGTCCGTATCCAAAATCTCCCGGATAGTCAGAAGCGGATGATGAACCAATTGTACGAGTCCACAACCGGGAACTACGATATTTACGGCCCGTTCTATGAGCGTGGTCTTGAGTGGTTATCTGAGGATACGGGAAAACTCGGGTATATCACTCCGAATCAGTTTATGACTACGGACTACGGCGAGGGGCTTCGACGTGTGTTGTTGCGTGAAAGCCGAATCAACGAGGTGTACGACTTCCGCGACTCGGGTGTCTTCGAGGATGCGAAGAATTACCCGGCTATCGTCATCCTTGAAGACGAACCGGACGCGAACGAGCGAAAAGAGAATGAAATCCGGTGTGTGCGTGTGAAGGGTGATACGAAAGAACCCACGAACCGGAGCCTCGATACAGCAATTCTCGAATCAGTCCGTCAGCACCGTGACGACCCCGGATATGAAGACGAGTTCATCAACGTTTTCGATCATCCACAGGGTGACTTGGATGACGGATATTGGGCGCTGATGCCGCCGGAGGAACTGAATATCATTCACAAGATGGACGAGGCAAGTGACGCGAGTGTGGGGGATGTGACGGACTCGGTTTTTGCTGGAACACAGACCAGCGCGAACGACGTGTTCCTCGTCACGCCGATTGATGCCGACCGAATTTCTGCCGACGATACAGGTAGCACGGTCACAGTTGTTCCGAAAGGAGAGAGCCGAGAGTACGAGGTTGAAACAGATACGCTACGACCGTGGTTACAGGGTCGTGACATTAACCGATGGCGTGGGGATTGGTCTGGAGAACACGCAATCGTTCCGTACACGCTCGACCGAGACGACGACGGGAATCTCACCTCGAATCTAATCAGTCAGAAGAGGTTGGAGAATGAGTTACCCTTGACGTGGTCGTATCTGACGGAGCATCGGGATACATTAGAAAGCCGCGAGGGAGGGCGGTTTGAAAATCGGGGAGACTGGTACGGATTCGGGTATCCCAAGAGTATGACGCGATTTGAAGACCCGAAACTCATCTGCCCTGAAATCGCGGCAGAAGCGACGTTTATGCTGGACGAGGTCGGGACTTGGTTCTTCAAGGCCGCATACGGTGTGCAACTCGAAGATGAGTTCAAGAGCCGGACAGATACGTTCGCCGCGCTCTTGAACTCCAATGCGTTGGACTTCTACCTCAAGCATTACACGGCGCTGAAGGTCGATGGATACTACAAGTACACCACGAACTATCTCACTCCTCTTCCGATTACGTGGGGCGACGACGAAGACCGAGATGAGATTCGAGAGTCCGTATCTGCAATCACTACAGCGTTAGATACAGATGCCAAAACTGAGCGATTTCCTGAAGCGTATCTCGGGAACTACAGCGGTGAACTCGATTACATCACCTACGAATGGCAGACACGCCGGTATCCAGTCAATGCCGAAGTACAGGGCGACGTAGAGGGCGACTTCACGGTGCAGGCAGGCCGGTCGGACGTAATCAACGACCCGGCGATGTACTCCGACGACCGCGAAGCCCGGAAGCGCCGCGCCGAGTACGTTCACGCCGCCGTAGATGGCCGCAAAGTCAAGAGCGGCGAAGAAATGACCATTCCCATCCCCCGAAGCGACGACGGCGTAGAAGAACTGCTGAGCCGTCTCGATGATGATTGCGATGAGGTGGCGGCTACTAATACCGAGGTACTGGAGGAAATGGTAAATGAAGTCGTCTATGATATGTTCGGGATTACGGCTGAGGAACAGGATGTGATTGAGGACTTCTTAGAGACGTTCCGAGTGTACTGAGTCGCCGAGCCGTGGGACAAGTACGAGTTGGTGGACTACGTCAATACGGTCTGACTACGCCGCCTCATCACATTATAACTCCTCCACCCGGACTTCTTTATAATCTGCTACTCAGAAACAACTGATAGATGGGGAGAAGACTTCCAAGTCGTTCAAAATTAATCAATTCACTCCTACTCGGGGGAGTTCTGTTAGCGGGAATAGTATTCACGTATCTATTGATTACCGTGGCGTCCGACAGCGAGTTTGTATCATCTGTTGGTGTTGGTGTAAATGCTATTCTCACAATTCTCCTAATAATCATATATTATCGGCAGAACAAGATTATCGAGGGACAAATGGAGGTTCAGAAAGAACAGACCCGCTTGGCAAAATCTCGCTATACTCCATACCTTGTCGGCCCTTTTGATTTTCGATATAATTTGTCGGATTCCGAGGCGAGACTGAAACTTGCGAATAGTGGAGAAGGCGTTGCTCAAAATTTAACGCTATATGTAGAAGCAGAAGCACGCGGTGACGATCACGATTTTCAGATTCATACTTATGAAAACCCGATGAAACGTTCCGGGGACAATTCAGGGGATATTAGCATCCTTCATCCCAACGAAGGACGGGTTGAATTTAGATGTAGCCCGTGGGTCGGTCTATCAGAAGGAGATACTCCACCCGGATACGAATCTCTTGATACTATGATTGCACACCTAATTGAGGAAGGGGTAAGTTCATTCAGATTAGGCTTTTACGTACGATATAAAGATCGATTTGGAAATGAGGAAGACCCATTAGGTCGAGAATACGAGGTATTCGTCTTCGAAACAAGAACGGCTCACAGTATAGATGTGGATGATGTTTTTGATTCAATTAGTGAAACTTCTCCATAACAAGTGAACTAAGCCCTCAGAATTCAGCGAGAGCGACGTGTACGGGATCGAGGAGAGCGAATACGTTCGGAAGGCTGAGGTAGACGAGGAAAGCAAAGAGACGCGCCTCCAAGGGCTGAAAGACCAACTGGCTTCGACCAACGAGGATACCGAGGAGTTACAGGAGGAGGTCGAGAATTTGGAACGGCGGATTGACGATCTCACGAGCTTCGATACGGGTCGGTCGTTCCGTGAAAGTGAGTCCTAACGAGATTTCTGTCTTTCCCCGGCCTCATCGCAATCTGATTCAGTATAATCAACCCTCGGGCATTCAGTACCGTATATTCCTTATATTATCATAATTGAGGTACTACTCATATCTTGTATGCTTGAGCGTACGTTGGCTAACCGCCAAGATAGTGGGTTTTATATACCTTCGACTTGTTTAACCTAATGACCACGGCTGATAAGAAGTCGATTTCGGACGGTTCGGGCTACTGAGTGTGCGAAACTCGTGGTGTAGTCCGGCCAATCATCTTGGCCTTTCGAGCCGAGGACCAGGGTTCAAATCCCTGACCGAGCATCTCAGATTTTTCTACTGTCCCGTTCCGGCTGTGGCACCGAACGTAGTGAATCCACCACGAGTCAGGTCAACCTAGATCTATCTGGACTATACCTGATGGGAGAGCCACCCCCAGCGAACACTCCAACCACAGTAGAAGAGTCTCGCAGGAACGAACATCGAGCGACGTTGGTGATATAAAATTAGATAATTAAATGCTGCGTGACAAAACGCACTCTTTACGCCGACAATGACTATATTAGGCAATATACAGAACTAATACCCGATGCGAATATCAGATATGAAAACACGAGCGCGGTATTTTAATAGGGGAATTATGAATCTATCGGCCGTATGAACGTGTTTTCGCTGATCGGGGGTTCGAGCCTTCTGGGAGTGAAGTCCGAGGGCGTCGGCAACGCAGGGAAACAGTCCGAATCGCCGGCCGGGGCCGGAAAAAGCGGCGACGTCGGCAGAGCCGATAGCTTCGACGTCGGGTTTCACGCGATTCTCAATCACATCGACACGCCCATCTTCGTCCTGGACGCCGACGGCGACGTCGTCCACTGGAACCGCGCCCTCGAACAGCTGACCGGCGAGAGCCAGGACGACGCGCGGCGGCTCGCCCGCGAACACGGCTGTTCCGGTCCGGCGTTCTACCACGACGGCCGGCGGTCGAAGACGCTCGCGGACAAGGTCGTCGACGCGCCCGAGACGACGGACGAGGCGTACGGCGTGCCCCGGATCGACGACGTGGGCTACACGCTCTACGCCGACGAGAGCGTGATGAAGGACGCCGACGGGAAGGACCGTCACATCGAGTTCAGCGCGGCCCCCGTCTACGACGACGACGGTGACCTGGAGGCCGTCGTCGAGATGATCCACGACCGGACCGAAGACGCCCTGGAGCAGGAGGAACTCCGGGAGCTCGTCGGCGAGCTCCAGTCGACGATGGGCGCGATCGAGAACGGCAACCTCGACGCTCGGGCCTCCGTGGGCGAAGCGGAGTTCGTCAGCGACGACCTGCTCGAAGTCACCGACAGCCTCAACGAGATGGCGTCCGAGCTGGAGGGGATGATCGAGGAGATCGCCTCCGTCGCCGACGAGCTGGCCTCGACCAGCGAGGAACTGAGCGGCACGAGCGAGGAGGTCACCGCCTCCATCCAGGAGATCGAAGCGTCCAGCAGCGAGATCGTGAACGGGACCGAGGACCTCGCGGAGAAGGCAGAGCGGGCCAGCGCGAACATCTCCAACCTCTCGGCGTCGGTCGAGGAGGTCAGCGCCTCGGCCGACGAGGTCAACGACCAGTCCCAGCGGGCGGCGTCGCTGACCTCGGAGGGCGTCGAGGAGGCGACGACCGCGATAGCGCAGATACAGAACGCGGTGGAGGCCGCCGACCGGATCGAAGACGACATCGACGCGCTGGAGGCACAGATGGACGAGATCGGCGAGATCTCCGAGCTCATCTCCGACATCACCGACGAGACGAACCTCCTGGCGCTGAACGCCAACATCGAGGCCGCACGCGTCAGTTCGAACGGGAACGGCGACGGCGACGGGTTCGCCGTCGTCGCCGACGAGATCAAGTCGCTGGCCGAAGAGTCCCAAGAGCGGACCGAAGAGATCACGGCGATCATCGAAGAGACACAGGAGCGGACGACGACCGTCGCCGACCGGATCGACGAGACGACCTCGGAGATCACAGACGGCGCCGAGGCGGTCGAGGCGGTCGTCGAGACGCTCGACGACATCGACGAGGCGGTGGATCGGGCCAGCGACGGCGTGAACGAGATCAGCGAGGCGGTCCAGTCACAGGCCACCGAAGCCGAGGAAGTGAGCGTCGTCGTCGAGGACACCTCCGCGATGTCGGAGGAGATCGCCAGTTCGATAAACCAGATTTCGGCCGGCGTCGAACAGCAGTCGTCGGCGATAGAGGAGGTCTCGGAGATGGCCCAACAGGTGAGCCACTCCGGACGGGAACTCCACGAACAGGTGGCGCGGTTCGACACGGAGCGAGCGTCTGGCACCGGCGCCAGCGCCGATTGAGCGCAACCTGAATCGAACGCGGGCGGCGGCTCGGACGGATCACCGCCGCTGTCGACCTCGTTCCGTATCCTAAATGATATTTCACCGCAAAACCTTAGCGCGCCCCGCGATGTGTAACTCGTGATGGTAGGGGGGAAGGTCTCGAACGGGGTCGCCGGAGCGATCCGCGTCCTCCACGTCGACGACGATCCGGGGCTCGCAGATCTCGCCGCGGAGTTCCTGGAGCGCGCGGACGACCGCATCACCGTCGAGACCGCGACGGACGCCGAGGAGGGCTGTGCGCGCCTCGACGAGCGCCGCTTCGACTGCGTCGTCTCCGACTACGATATGCCCGGCCGGAACGGGATCGACTTCCTCGAAGACGTCCGCGAGCGTGACCCGAACCTCCCGTTCATCCTCTTCACGGGCAAGGGCTCCGAGGAGATCGCGAGCGAGGCGATCTCGGCGGGCGTCACCGACTACCTCCAGAAGGAGACCGGGACCGACCAGTACGCCGTGCTGGCGAACCGCGTCGCGAACGCGGTCGAACACGACCGGTCTCGCCGGCGCGTCGAGCGGAGCGAGCGGCGGCTCCGGGAGATCATCGACGCGCTCCCGCACCTCCTGTATGTCGTCACGGAAGACGGCACCTACTCGATGGCGAACGAGTCGCTGGCGCGGTTCCACGACACCACCGTCGAGGAGATCGAGGGCGCGCGGCTGGAGGCGGTGCTCGGCTCGGACGGCGCCGCGTGGTTCCGCGAGCACCTCCAGACGGTACTCGAAACCGGCGAGCCGAAGCAGCTCCCGGCGATGCCGCTTTCGGCGTCGGACGACGACGACGTCCACCTCTTCGAGACGCGGCTGTTCCCCTACACCTTCAGCGAGACCGACACGCGAACGGTGCTCGGCATCGCGGTCGACGTCACCGAGCGTGAGGAGCGCGAGGAGCGACTGAACGCGCTCGTCGAGCGGTTCGAGTCGCTCCAGGTGGCCGCGCGAAAGCTCGTCCGCGCCGACGACCGGGAGGAGATCGCACGGATTCTGGCCGAGACGCTCGATGAGGTCTTCGAGTACCCGCACACGGTCGTCCGCTACTACGACGACGGGCTGTTGCGGCCCGTCGTGATCACCGAGGCCGTCCGCGAGGAAATGGGCGAACGCCCCGCCTATCGGGTCGGTGAGGGGCTCCCGGGGGAGGTGTTCGAGACGAGAGAGGCCCGCCGCTTCGACGACATCTCCGACCGCGACGACGGGATCGATCGGGGGGGCCACCGATCGGCGATGTACCTCCCGATCGGCTCCCACGGGACGCTCACCGTCGGCGAGGCCGAGGCGGGGGCCTTCGACGAGTCCGATCAGGCCCTGGTCGAAACGCTCCTTCACCACGCGGAGGCGGTGCTGGACCAGCTGGACCAACAGGCCGCGCTCGAATGCCAGAACGAGCGGTTGGAGGAAGTCATCAGCCTGATCTCACACGACCTCCGGAATCCGCTGAACGTCGCCGCGGGCTCGCTGGAGCTGGCGGTCGAGACGGACGACCTGGAACACCTCGACACCGCCGCGCAGGCCCACGAGCGGATGCGGGAACTGATCGAGGACGTGCTCGCGCTCGCGCGGGAGGGCGACTCCGTCGGGGAGTACGAGCCCGTCTCGATCCCGGCGGTCGTCGAAGCGTGCTGGCGGAACGTCGACACCGCCGAGGCGACGCTCCGAGTCGAGACCGAGCGCACGATCAGAGCCGATCGGACTCGGCTCCGACACCTCCTCGAGAACCTCTTTCGAAACGCCGCGGAACACGGTTCCACGGGCGGTCAGCCGTCGGCCGACGACGCCTCGGAGCGCGTCGATACCGGCGTGACGGTGACGGTCGGGGACATCGAAGACGACCCGGGATTCTACGTCGCCGACGACGGCCCCGGCATCCCGCCCGACGAGCGCGAGCGCGTCTTCGAGAGCGGCTACTCCACCGCGACGAGGGGCACCGGCTTCGGGCTCGCGATCGTCCGGCGGATCGCAACGGCCCACGGCTGGGAGGTCGCGTTGACAGACAGCGAGGCGGGCGGCGCCCGCTTCGAGATCACCGGCGTCGAGTTCGCCGAGTGACCGCCTCGGTGCCGACAGTACCTATACAAGCCCGCCGTCACACCTACGGGTCGTGGAGACTCGCCACCGCACGGTCGTCGGCGACGCGGGCGCGATGTCGGCGGTCGCCGACGACGCCGTCGACCTGGTCGTGACCTCGCCGCCGTATCCGATGATCGAGCTGTGGGACGAGCAGTTCGCGGCGCAGTCCGACGCGGTCGCGTCGGCCCTGGACGCCGCCGACGGCGAGCGGGCGTTCGAGGCGATGCACGACGTACTCGACGCCGTCTGGCGGGAGATCGCCCGCGCGCTCCGGCCGGGCGGCATCGCGGCCGTCGTCGTCGGCGACGCGACCCGGAGCCTCGGGGACCGCTTTCGGGTGTATCCGAACCACGCGCGGGTGCTCGACGCGTTCGAGTCGCTCGGGTTCGACCCGCTCCCGGACGTGCTGTGGCGGAAGCCGACGAACGGCGCGGCGAAGTTCATGGGCAGCGGGATGGTCCCGCCGAACGCCTACGTGACGCTCGAACACGAACACGTCCTCCTCTTCCGGAACGGCCCCGCGAGGCGCGCGTTCGATCCGGGCGAGACGCGCCGCTACGAGTCGGCGTACTTCTGGGAGGAGCGGAACCGGTGGTTCTCGGACGTCTGGACCGACGTGCGGGGCGCGCGACAGGCGCGGGCGCAGGGCGGCGATACCGCCCCGACCGCCTCGGCGGCCCCGAACGACACCGACGCGGCGCGCGACCGCACGGCGGCGTTCCCCTTCGAGATCCCCTACCGGCTGGTCTGTATGTACTCGGTCTACGGGGACACCGTCCTCGATCCGTTCCTGGGCACCGGGACGACCGCGCTGGCGGCGATGGTCGCCGGCCGCGACTCCGTCGGCTACGAACTCGACGCCGACATCCTCGCGGCGTTAGACGAGCGCGTCGCCGACCTCCCGGAGCGATCCGAGCGGGTCGCGACCGATCGGCTGGAGGCCCACCGCGACTTCGTCGAGGAGCGCCGCGCCGACGGCGAGACGTTCGGCTACGAGGCCGCACACTACGACTTCCCGGTCCGGACACGGCAGGAGCGGGAGATCCTGTTCAGGACCGTCGAGGACGTGACCCGGACCGACGACGGGTACCGCGTCGCGTACGACCCGGTCGAATCCTGCTGAGAGCGACTCGCGACTCGCTCACTCGCGCAGGTCGGCGGCGACTTCCCGCGCCCGCCGGCGGATCGCGTCGGCATCGCCGGTCTGGAGGCCGCCGAACGCCGCGTCGTAGACGACCTCGCCGTCGACCATCGTGAACGTCACGTCGTCGCCGTGGGCCGCAAAGACCAGGTGCGAGAGGGGGTCGTGCAGCGGCGTCGCGCGCGTGAGGTCGGTGTCGAGCGCGATGACGTCCGCCGTCCAACCCTCGCGGAGCGCACCCACCTTCTCGAACCCCGCGGCGCGGGCGCCGCCGAGCGTCGCCATCTCGAAGACGACCTGCGCGGGCGTCGCCTCCGGATCCAGGCGGTCGACCTTCTGGAGCAGGCTGGCCTGTCGCATCTCGGTGAAGGGATCGAGCGTGTTGTTGCAGGGCGGGCCGTCGTTGCCGAGCGCCACGTCGATCCCGCGGTCGAGGTAGTCGACGACCGGCGCGATCCCGGAGGCGAGCTTCATGTTCGACGACGGGCAGTACGTGACGTGGGTCCCCGTCCGTTCGAGGATGTCGCGCTCGCGCTCTGTCGTGTGGACGCAGTGGGCGAGCACGACGTCGTCGCCCGTCAGCCCGACCTCGTCGAGCCACGCGATGTTCCGCATTCCCGTGTCCTCGCGGACGGTCTCGACCTCCTCTTCGTTCTCGCTGGCGTGGGTGTGGATCCGGACGCCGTCGTACCGATCGGCGATCTCGCGGGCGCCGCGCAGGCACGCCTCCGTGCAGCTCACGGCGAATCGCGGCGTGACGGCGTACCCGATCCGACCGTCGGCGGCGCCGTGGTACGCCTGCACGAGGCGCTCGGTCTCGTCGAGGGCGGCGTCGGTGTCCTCTTGGAGGCCCTCGGGCGCGCGCTTGTCCATCAGGACCTTCCCCATCCGGCCGCGGATCCCGAGATCGATCGCGGCCTCGAAGGCGGCGTCGGCGTGGCGGACCGAGAGGTGGTCGATCGCGGTCGTCGTGCCGCTCTCCAGCAGTTCCAGGTAGCCGAGTTCCGCGGCGACGCGCATCTCCCGCTCGCCGAGTCCGGCCTCCATCGGCAGGACGTGTTCGAAGAGCCACTCCAGGAGGGCGGTGTCGTCGGCGATGCCCCGCCCGAGGCTCTGGACCGAGTGGACGTGGCCGCCGACGAGCCCCGGCGCGAGGAGATCGAACTCCCGGACCGCGTGGTCGGGGTAGGCGTCTTCGACCTCGGCTCGGAGACCGACGGCCGCGATGCGATCGTCGGCGACGACGACCGCGCCCTCCTCGTAGACGGTCTCCGGATCGGCGACGACGGTCCCTGCCAGCAGCATCCCACCGCTCGGAGTGGGTCCGACGACGACAAATGCTTTGCGCTCTTTTTTCCGTTCTCCGTTCTCCGTTCTCCCCACCGCCCGACGCCCTTCACCCGAGGAACGCGGGCGTCGTCGTCGGAAGCGAGATCAGCCACAGGCTCAGGGCCGTGTACCCGATCATCACGAAGACGAAGGGGTACTGGCTCCGGATCGCCTGGAGCCGGCTGGGAAAGAGCCGGTAGGCCGTCGAGTGGGCGACCCAGATGGCGACCAGGTGACCGCCGAGCACGAAGGCGATGTTCAGCGCCGACACCCACGCGGGGAGCGTGAGGACGACGGGGTTCGTCGGCGCCGACAGCGGCGACGCGAGGACCTGACCCAGCGAGGGCGAAAGCGAGAGGAAGAACGCGAAGTAGTGCGCCAGGTGGTAGCCGGCCGCGATGACGACGAGCGAGGGCGCGAACGCGACCGCGAGCTCTCGGGGCGTTCGGGTGGTCAGGAGCCGCTCCGCGGCGACCCGCCCAGCGAGTCGGAACGCGCCGTAAAAGACGCCGAAGCCACCGAGGAACAGGATCACATAAACTGTGATCGCGGGGAGGCCGAGCCCGACGACTGCACGAATCGCGCTCGCGCCCTGCTCGGTCGTGACGAAGCCGCTGAAGGTGAGCTCCCAGACGAGCGCCACCGCGAACGCGACGTCGGAGAGCCCGGTCACGAGCCGGTCGTCGGAGCCGGCCTCGTGTCCTCTCGCTTCCTCGGACGATCGTCCCACGAGCCGCATCGCGGGCAGGGCGAGCCTGAGTCGACCCGCCTCCCACGCGAGCGGCGCGACGCGGCCGTAGAACCGGAGGAACGCCGAGACCGGATCGGCGTTCTCGAACCACGCGTCGCGGCCGAAGACGACTGCGCCCGCGACGGCGACGAGGCCGTAGCCGGCGACGGCGAAGGCGAGGCGCCGCGGGTCGTTCGTGACGCCCGCCGTGGTCTCGATCCAGATCAGGACCAGGAACCCCGCGACGGCCGGCCAGCGGCCGAGGCGCTCGGGGTAGTCGACGATGCCTGTCGGGAGCGGCGCCGTGAGCGTCCGAAACGGATTCAGCGCCGGCCAGGCGTTCCCGAGCGCGTAGGTCGCCATCGTCAGGCCCGCGCGCCCCCCGGCGAAGACGACGACGACCGCGAGGTTGATCGTCGCGAGCTGCGGGCCCGCGAGTCCGCGGTGGACGACGAGGACGAGAAGCACGATGCCGAGGAGACCGAGCGCGCCCCGACCGACGCGTCGCGCGCGCTCGGCGCCGACGTCCCGCCGCCAGTCGTGGATGCGTCGGACGAAACGGCGGTCGGTCACGAACCCCGCGAGCAGGGCCGAGGCGCCGATCGCGGCGCCGCCGGTCGCGACGTACAGCCAGCGCGGGACCGCGAGCGCGTCGCGGGAGGCCTCCGAGAGCCCGACGGCGGCGTTGCTGGCGGCGACGCCGCGGACGAAGAGCGTCAGTCCGACCGCGCCGATAGCGACCGCGAGGAGCAGCGCCCCGAGCCCGCGACGGACCTCGGCGGTGCCGCCGGCGGGCCGACGCTCCGACTGATCTTCAGGACGCATAGATCACGTAGAGGAAGAGAAAGCCGAAGTACAGCAACACGAGCACGGCCAGCGCCCGGAGGCGGAACGAGCGGATCTCGCGCTCCTCGGCCGCGTAGGCCTCGCGGTAGGCCTCCTGATCGGCCGCGTCGAGGGCGTTCGGGTGCCTGACGCCGCGGTGGAGCACGAGGAGGTCCTCGGTGTGGAACGCGCGGCCGCAGTCGCCGCAGTCGAACGCCGGGTCGGCGCTCGCCTCCGCGTCCGCGCCGTCGCTCCGACCGTCGTCGCCGGCCGTCCGTCCGCCGGAGTCACGGGCGCTCACGAGTCCGATCTACGTCCAGGGGACCGAGCGCTCCTGGAGTTCGCCGGCGAGCGACCGCCTCATCGCCGTCTCGGGATCGTCGCGGTTCGCGAGCGCCCACATCAGTTTCACCTTCGCCGTCCCGGGGAGGGTGTCGCCGGCCTCGACGACGCCCGCGTCGAGGAGGTCGCGACCGGTGTCGTAGACGCGGTCGCAGACGCGGCCCTCCAGACACTGGCTCGTCATCGCGACGACGACGCCGTCGTCGACGAGCGACGAGAGCGTCGGGATCAGGTCCGTGTGGACGTGGCCGAGCCCCGTCCCCTCGACGACGAGGCCGTCCAGATCCGCGTCTTCGAGCATCGCCGCGTAGCGGTCGAGGTCCATCCCCGGCGTGAACTTCAGCAGGTCGACGTTCTCGTTGAGGTCCGTCCGGACTCCGAGTTCGGTCTCGCCGCGCTCGGCGACGTCGCGGCGGAACTCGACTTCCTCGGCGTCGTAGTCGACGTACCCGATCGGCTCGGCGCCGACCGTCTCGAAGGCGTCTCGACGAGAGGTGTGGTTCTTCCGGACGCGCGTGCCGCGGTGGAGCGCGCAGTCGTCGTCGGAGGTCGAAGCGTGCATACAGACGAGCACCTCCGCGGCGTCGGACTTCGCGGCCTCGACGGCGCAGACGGCGTTCATCACGTTGTCCGAGGAGGGGCGGTCGGCCGACCGCTGGCTCCCCGTGAAGACGATCGGGACCGGCGTGTCGAGCATGTACGACAGCGCCGACGCGGAGAACTGCATCGTGTCGGTGCCGTGCATCACGACGACGCCGTCGGCGCCCGCGCGGATCTCGTCGGCGACGACCTCTGCGAGGTCCTGCCAGACGCCGGGCGTCATGTTCTCCGAGAGGATGTTCGTGACGACCCGCCCGCGGTAGTTGGCGCGCCCCGCGAGGTCCGGGACCGCCCGGAGGACGTCCTCGGCGTCGAACTGGGCCGTCACCGCCCCAGTGCGGTAGTCGACGGTCGAGGCGATCGTCCCGCCGGTCGAGATGAGCGAGACCGTCGGGAGGTCGTCGTCGAAGGAGATCTCGGAGGCGTCCGACTCCTCCTGTGCGGACTCGATGTCGTAGGCGTCCGATTCCAGCACCTCCACGTCGGCGTCCGCGCGCTCGATCCCGACGTTGTACCCGCCGTCGAGCTTCACGACGAGGTGATCGGGGGTCGAAGAGGGCATCAGGACGCCCTCGTTCGTGACGCCCGCGCGCTCGACGCGGACGCGGTCTCCGGGGTTCATACGCTCCCGTATCCGGGGCGCGGACTTGAATCCATTCGTTCGCGGCCGCAGCGACTTCGTCGCCTCCGGTTCCGGGGGAGATCTTATATACGAAGCCGGGACCAGCGCCGGCGTGGTTTGACGGCTACCCCCCGTCGGAACGCGGATGTCCGGCGCATCGACGGGGGCGCGTTCGCGTCGCGCCGGCTGTTCGCCATCCGTCGCCTCGGGAGCCACCGCTTCCGAAGATTGGATCCGCCGTCTCTGACGTCGACCCTCGGCGCAAGAGTCAGGGTTCGGCGCCCGTTACCGTACGGTATGCAACGCTCGAAGGACGGAGTGGAACGGGAGCGGGTCGATCCCGCCTCGCTCCTCGACGACGAGGACACCGAGAGCGGAGCGACCGGATCCGCCCGCTCCGAATCAGACGCCGCGTCGGCGTCCGGCGGGCGGCTCCGACGCCTGCTTCCGGGCGGTCCCACGGTCTCGGCCCGCTCGTTCCTGGTCGTTCTCGCGCTCCTGCTCGCCGGGACCTTCGTCGGCGGCGCGATCCCGATTGTGGGCGCGCTCGGGCGGTTCCTCGGTCTCTTCGCCGCGGCGTTCGCGGTCGGCCTCGGCGGCTCGCGGAGCCGCTACCTCGAAGTCGGGATCGCGGGCGCGCTCGCGTCGGGGGCTGCGTTCGTCCTCGGGACGCTCACGAGCGTCTTCGCGCCGGTCGCGGTGAGCGTTCTGGCGGACTACGGGCTCGCCATCGCGGGCGTCGGCGTCGCCAGCGGCCTGCTCGCGTCGCTCCTGGGCCACTACTTCGGCCGGGACCTGCGGGACGGTCTGACCCGGGAGATCTGATCGCGCCGGTCGCCGACCGAGATAGAGGGGGGCCCGCGACCGGCGGGACCGCCGACGAGAGTGGGGATTTTCCCGCTCGACCGCGTTTGGCCGGTATGACCGTCATCGCGAAGGTCCACTTCTCGCACCCGGATATGGCGCTGGCCGACGTGATCCGGGCGCTCCCGGACGCGGACATCCGGGTGTTGCAGGACGTGAGCACCGACCCGGTCCACGGACAGCACTTCTTCACTACGGACGCCGACGACCCGGCGGCCTTCGAGGCCTACCTGGCGGCCGACCACACCGTCACGGCCCACCGACAGGTCGCGGACTACGAGAATCAGCCGGTCTACAGCGTCGAGTTCACCGCCGACACGCTGCTCTTGGGTCCGGCCGTCGTCGAGCACGGCGGGTTCGCGCTCGAAGCGTTCCAGCACGAGGGGGGCTGGGTCGAACGATGGCAGCTCCCCGACCGGGGGTCGCTGCAGTCCGTGTGGGAGGTCGCGGACGACCGCTCCTTCGAGTTCGACATCCTGGAGCTGTACCGCGTCTCCTTCGACGAGCGGTCGGCGTCGACGAGGCTCACCGACAAGCAGCAGGCGGCGCTGGCGACGGCGTACGAGATGGGCTACTTCGAGCACCCACAGGAGACCGATCTTGCGGCGGTCGCCGACGCGCTCGACATCTCGACGTCGGCCGCCAGCGGTCGGATCCGACGCGGGATCAGTTCCCTGATCGAGTCCTTCCCCGAGCGGTTCCCGGACCTCGACGTGTCCTGAGCGGGCGCGGGGAAGCCGTCGGGGTCACGCGATCCGCCACTCCGCGCCGTCGCGAGCGACCAGGCCCTGTTCTTCGAGGCGTTCGAGCGCGCGCGCCACGCGGTCGGGGTCGGCGTTGACCTCCCGGGCGATCTCTCCTACCGACCGCGCCTCTCGCGAGATGGCCGCGAGCATCTCCGCGTAGAAGCGGCTGTCGGCCTCCGAGCCGAGCCGGTCGCTGAGGGCGTCGAGGACGTCGGTCACGCGCCCGTGAACCCACCGCTGAGCCAGGGAGAGCTCGCTCTCGATGTCGTCGAGGTAGGCGTACTCGCGGGCGAGCTCGGCGACCTCGGAGTCCGGATCCTCCAGGGGATCGGCCTCCGTCCGGAGGTCCTCTGGCTCGCGACGCTCGCGCTCGGATTCGATCGGGGTCGGGTGGCGCTCGGTGTCTTGGTCGCGACGCGCCGGATCGGCCCCGTCGTCGCCGTCCGGCTCCTCGCGTCGGTCGTCGTCCAGCTCCGGCAGTTCGATCTTGAGGTGCTGGCACCGCCCGCGCATGTCGAGGCTGCGGCTGGCCGGGTAGGCGCTCTTGGCGCCGAAGCGGTACGGCGAGACGCTCACCTCCAGCCGGAGGTTCCGGGCGATGTGGAAGTACTTCCGGCGCTTGTCGTCGGTTCGGCTCTCGACGAGGCCGGCCTCCTCCAGCCGCCGCAGGTGGTCGATCACGGCCTTCGGACTGACCCCCAGGTACTCGCTGATCTCGGTGACGTAACACGGTTTGTGGGAGAGAAGCCGGAGGATGCGCCGGCGGTTCTCGTTCCCGAGGAGATCCAGGAGTACCGCGGAATCCATAACGAGAGGTAAATCGCGAGCACGTAATAGGTTGACGCATTTCCGGAGCGGGACCGTCCCCCGTCATCGCTCCGCCCGATCGAACGCCCAGGCCGCGTAGCCGACCGCGAAGAACGAGAGCGCGACCGTGATCCCCGCCAGCAGGGGTCCGGCCTCGTAGCGCAGCGGCGGATAGAGCCCGAGGCCGTAGTCGAAGATGTCGTTGACGAGAAGCAGCGCGAGCGCGACGGCGAGCGCCTCGCGGGAGGTCTTCCCGTAGTAGGGGATCGCCGCCGCCTGGAGCAGGAAGAACAGGTGCGTGACGAGGATGCCCCAGTACTCCCACAGTAGCGCGGGCGCGAAGCCGACGTAGAGGTCCGGCCGGAGATTGAGCGCGACGGCCGTCCAGAGCCCGTACTTCACGAGCCAGACGAACGCGAGCGTGTGCAGGAGTTCGAGGAGGCGGTTCGAGGAGGCCTCGGTCACCGGATCCCCCAAGCGCGGCAGGAGCGTCGCGACCGAGAGCGTCGCGAGCGCGAGCGCCGTCGGCGAGTCGCCGAAGAGGGGATACGCGAGGGAGCTGAGGTCCGACAGCGACGGCTCCGAGTGGACGTAGAAACTGACGCCCAGGAGGAAGGCGGCGCCGTCGACGACGAGCAGCCAGCCGAGGCTCGCCGGACTCCCGAGGTAGTACTCCACCCAGCGCTCGGGGTAGGGGCGTCGGAGCCGGGCCGCGGGGTCGCCGTCGCTCATCGGGTCGACCGACGGCGACGAGGGGAAAGAAGGTGTCGCGTTCGGGGCCGCCTCGACGCGGGGCTGTGCGCGCCGGCCGCGGGCCGCGATCACCGGCGAAGCGAAGCCTATTCCACCCTGCCTCGCCTCGCGTCCGGTATGCAGACAGCGCTGGTCGTCCTCGACGGCTGGGGGCTCGGCGACCACGACCGACGCGACGCGGTGAAGGCGGCGTCGACGCCGAACTTCGATCGGCTCGCCGACGCCGGCGCGTACGGGACCCTCGACGTGTCCGGCCGGAACGTCGGCCTCCCCGACGGGCAGATGGGCAACAGCGAGGTCGGCCACCTCAACATCGGCGCCGGCCGCGTCGTCAAGCAGGCCTACACCCGGATCGAGGACTCGATCGACGACGGGACGTTCGCGACCAACGACGCCATCGCCTCGGCCTTCGACTACGCCGAGGAGACCGGCGGCCGCGTCCACTGTATGGGGCTCGTCAGCGACGGCGGCGTCCACTCCGAGCAGGGCCACCTCCACGCGCTGATCGAGATCGCCGCCGATCGCGGCGTCGAGGCCGTCACCCACGCCTTCACCGACGGCCGCGACACCGACCCCCACGGCGGCGAGGATTACCTCGCGGAACTCGAAGCGGTCGCCGCGGACCACGGCACGGGCGACGTCGCGACCGTCTCCGGGAGATACTACGCGATGGACCGCGATCAGAACTGGGAGCGGACCAAGCGCGCCTACGACGCCATCGTCGGCCGCGAGGCCGACCACGAGGCCGAGACGGCCGTCGACGCCGTGCGGGAGTCCTACGACCGCGGCGACACGGACGAGTTCGTCGAGCCGACGCTCGTGACGGGCGGCCCCGCGCTGGAGGACGGCGACGCGGTCGTCTTCTTCAATTTCCGCCCGGACCGCGCGCGCCAGCTCGTCCGGATGCTCGCGGACATCGAGCCGGCGTGGCCCTTCGAGACCGACCCGCCCGAAGTCCGGCTGGTCACGATGACCGAGTACGACGAGACGTTCGACCTCCCGGTCGCGTTCCCGCCCGAGGAGCCCGAGACGACGCTCGGCGCGGCCCTCGCCGAGGCCGGGAAGACGCAGCTCCGACTCGCCGAGTCCGAGAAGTACGCCCACGTCACCTACTTCCTCAACGGCGGCCGCGAGGTGGAGTTCGAGGGCGAGATCCGGCGGATCATCGAGAGCCCCGACGTCCCCACCTACGACGAGCGGCCCGAGATGAGCGCCGAGGCGGTGACCGACACCGCGATCGACCTGATCGAGTCCGCGGACCCCGACGCGATGGTCCTCAACTACGCCAACCCCGATATGGTCGGTCACACCGGCGACTTCGACGCCGCCGTCGCCGCCGTCGAGGCGGTCGACGAGCAGTTGGGCCGACTCGTCGACGCGCTCGAAGCCGCGGGCGCGCACGTCCTGATCACGGCCGATCACGGCAACGCCGACGATATGGGCACGCCCGAGGAGCCCCACACCGCGCACACGACGAACCCCGTTCCCTTCGTCTACCTCACGCCCGACGGCGACGGCGGCGGCCGGCGCGTGCGGTCCGGCGGGTCGCTCTGCGACGTCGCGCCGACGATGCTCGATCTGATGGGAGTCCCGAAGCCCGCGGCGATGACCGGCGAGTCGCTCCTGGAGTAGGCCCGCGGTCGGCATCGAGCGCCCGCTTTCGGACGGCAAAACGCTATATTCTCACCCATCGGAGGGAGCGTATGGATTCTCCCGGGGCACTTTCGGAGCGTGCGGTTCGGCACTTCCCGAACGGGGTGCTCGTCGTCTTCGACGAGACGCTCACCTACCGGCTCGTCGGGCCGGACGTGTTGCCGTTCTCCGGGCGAAAGGCCGAAGAGATGGTCGGGAAGACGATTTACGAGCTGTTCGGCGAGGAGGCGGCCGATCAGCTCGAACCCGAACTCCGCGCGACGCTCGCGGGCGAGCCCCGCTCGTTCGACGTCGCGTTCGAGGGGCTCGTCCACCACATCGAGACCCGGCCGATGGCGGTCGATGGCGAGCCCCACGGCGTGCTCGTCACGCAGAACGTGACGGACGAGCGGCACACGACGGAGGAGCTCGAAATCCTCAACCGAATCCTGCGGCACGACATCCGGAACGATATGAGCATCCTCCTCGGGTGGGCCGAACTGCTCGATTCCCATCTCGACGACGAGGGCAGATCGCACCTCCGGCGGATTCTCAAGAGCGGCGAACACATCCTCGCGCTCACGAGCACCGCGCGCGACGTCGTCGAGATGCTGGTCAGCGGCGAGGAGATGCGCCGCAGTCCGATCTCGTTGCAGTCGACGCTGGGCGTCGAGGTCGCGCTCCGGGAGGAGTCGTTTCCTCACGCCGAGTTCCGCGTCGACGAGTCCTGCCGGGACTTCGAGGTGATGGCGAACGAACTGCTCTCGTCGGTCTTCAGGAATCTGCTGAACAACGCCGTCCAGCACAACGACAAGGAATCCCCGATCGTCGACATCTCCTGCGAGCGGGACGGAGGCCACGCCGTCGTCCGGATCGCGGACAACGGCCCCGGCATCCCCGAGGCGCGGCGGCCGGAGCTGCTCGGCGCGGAACGCCCGACGCTCGACGCCTCGGGGAGGGGAATGGGGCTGTACCTCGTCGACAGGCTCGTCACGCGGTACGGCGGGGAGATACGTATCGAGGACAACGACCCCGAGGGGACGGTCTTCGTCCTCCGGCTCGCGCTGGCCGACGCGCCGGACGGGTAGACTCGCCCCGACGACCCCGCGCGGCACCAACCTATTTCTCGGCGGTCGACCGAGTACCGGCACGCGTGTTCTCCCCCAGCGACCGGCTCCGTTCGATCTGGACGCAGGCCGTCTCCCTGGGGTGGCCGGTCGCCGTCCAGCAGACGCTCAACACGCTGATGCGGACGGTCGACATCCTCGTGACCGGCTTCTTCTCGCCGGCCGCCGTGGCCGCGATCGGGCTCGCGGACCTCTACTCGCGGCTGCCGCTCCGCGTCGGGATGGGCCTGGGCAGCGGTGCGATCGCGCTGTCGAGCCAGGAGACGGGCCGCGGCGCCGGCGTCACCCGGGACCGCGCCGTCACGCAGGCGCTCCTCTTGGGGCTTCTGGCGGGGCTCCCGCTCGCCGCCGTCGGCCTCCTGTTCAGCGAGCCGCTCATCTCGGTCCTCGGCGCGACAGCGACGGTCGCTCGTACAGGCGGGACGTACCTGGCGATCGTCCTCGCGGTCGCGCCGCTGCGGATCGTCGGCTTCGTCGGCGCCCGCGCGCTCCAGGGCACGGGCGACACGCGCACGCCGATGGCCGTCAACGGGACGGCGACGCTCCTCAACATCGTGCTGTCGGTCGCGCTCGGCCTCGGCGTCGCCGGCGCGCCGCGGCTTGGGATCGTCGGCGTCGGGATCGCCACCGCCGTCGGACGGACGGTCGAAGCGGTCGCGCTCGTCGGCGTGATCCTGAGCCCGCGGGTGTCGCTGTCGCTCGCCCGACCGCGGGGGCTCCTCCTAACGCGGCAACTGCTGGCGGTCAGCGTCCCCGACATCGTCGGGGGGCTGAGCACCGAACTCGCGCGCTTCCCATTCAATTCGCTCGTGCTCCTGTTCGGGACGGAGGCCAACGCGGCCTACCACATCGCCAACCGTGTGTATCAGCAGTTCACCGCACCGCTGTTCCGCGCGTTCCGAACGGTGTCGAGCATCCTCGTCGGCCAGGAACTGGGCGCGGGGCGTCCCGACGACGCCCGCTACGCCGCCTACGCGATCTGCGGGCTCAGCCTCGCGACCCTCGGCGTCGCCGGCGGGCTGCTCTTCGCGTTCGCCGGACCGCTCGCGACGGTCTTCACCGACGACCTGGCGACGATCGGCTACGCCGCGGACTTCAACCGCGCGTTCGCCGTCGCGATGGTCTTCATCGGCGTCTACTTCCCGTTCTCGGGATCGCTGAAGGGCGCCGGCGACACCCGGACGCCGTTCTGGGCGGGCGTCGTCGGCTCGTACGTCTTCCTGTTGGGGGCGTCGTACCTGCTCGCGGTCACGCTCGGCTACGGAATCGTCGGCGTCTACGTCGGGATCGTCCTCTCGTACGTCGCCCGCGCCGCCATCGTCGGCGCGCGGATGGGCGGCCGCGACTGGACGGATCTGGCCGCGCGGATGATCGACGAGCGGGCCGCCGCGGACGGCGACCGCGACGACCGGACGGACCGGCGCGGCTGATAGTGATTACTCTCGTCTCCGTTCACTCGTCGGGGTCGGCCGCGAGCTCCTCGACGAGCGGGCTTTCGAGCGGTTCCCGCTCCCAGTCGCGGCGAGCGTCGCCGTCGATCTCGGCCCTGATCTTCTCTTCGAGGAGGCTCACCGCGACGCTGTTTGCGCCCTCGGGGATGATGAGGTCGGCGTGCTTCTTCGTCGGTTCGACGAACTGCTCGTGCATCGGTTTGACCGTCGCGAGGTACTGCTCGATGACGCCTTCGAGGTCGCGGCCCCGCTCGATGACGTCGCGCTTGATCCGCCGGAGTATCCGGACGTCGGCGTCGGTGTCGACGTACAGGCGGAGGTCGAGCATGTCGTTGAGGTCCTCGTCGTAGAGCGCGAAGATGCCCTCCAGGACGATGACGTCCGTGGGCTCGACGCGCTCGGGCTCGTCGGTCCGGTTGTGCCGCTCGAAGTCGTAGACGGGCATCTCGATCGGCTGGCCTTCGAGCAGCGTCGAGACCTGCTCGCGCAGGAGCTCCCACTCGAACGCCGAGGGGTGATCGTAGTTGACCTGCTCGCGCTCTTCGAACTCGAGGTGACTCAGGTCCTCGTAGTAGTTGTCGAGCGGGATCCGGGTGACGGAGTCGCCGACGCCCTCGGCGATCAGGCGGGCCACCGTCGTCTTTCCGGCGCCGGTGCCGCCGGCGATCCCGATCACGAACGACGGGATAGTCATCCCTTGAGTGGCGAGCGCCCGGGCGCTTGAGCGTGTCGGAAGCGCGGTGCCCGCCCCGGCGACCCCACGCGGCCAGCGACCGAGCGACGGCCGTTTCCGAGCGGAATCCCGCGGCCACAAAAAGTACTAATTTTGATATATTCGGGATGAAGCCGACCTTCGGGTTCGGAACTACGAGCGGACGAACCGCTGGCCTGACAGTACCGACCGGCCGGTTCGTCCTGCGTATCCATCGTGATCGTCTCCGATATATACACGAACGTACAGTACCATAACGGACACATTTATAGGGAGGAGACACATTCCGAGGAATATGGCACGTGATATCGTACGGCGTGACTTTATCAAGCGCGTCGGCGCAGCGGGTGCGATCGGAGCGACGGGAATTGCCGGCTGTATCGGGAGCCCCGACAGCGGTGACGGCGGGGGCGACGGCGGAGACGGTGGCGACGGCGGCGGCGACTCCGGCGGCGGCACAACCACGAGCGGTGGTGGCGGCGGCGACGGCCCCGGCGGCCTCGTCGTCATCGGCTACCCCGAGAGCGGGATCCAGCTGTTCCGCGACTACTACAGCGCCTCCGACGGGAGCGAGGAGATCCTCGTGCCGGACGGCCTCCGCGACGGGGCCCTCCCGGGCCAGGTCGGCAACGACATGGAGAACGTGACGGGGACGGCTCCCGCCGCGGGCGGCCCGAACCAGGAGGCGTTCAACACGCTGTTCCAGGACGAGTACGGCTCCTCGCCCGGCGTGTTCACCTCTCAGTCGTACGACTCGGTCGCCCTCCAGCTGCTGGCGAACGCCGCGGCCGGCGAGAACGACGGGACGGCGATCCGCGACCAGATGCGTCGCATCGCCAATCCGGACGGGATGACCGTCACGCCGAACAACCTCGTCGAGGGCGTCGAGGCCGCCGCTAACGGCGAGGACGTGAACTACCAGGGCGCCTCGTCGGCGACGAACTTCGACCAGAACGGCGACCCCGCCTCCGCGGCGTACGCCATCTGGGAGTTCAACGCGGGAGAGGGCGCCGCCGAGACCCTCGAAGTCCAGAGCTTCGAGGGGGCGAACCCCGAGGGCGCCGGCCCCTCGGCAGACAGCGGCCCCGGCGGGAGCGACCGCGAGATGTCGGTCGGGATCCTCCTCCCGGAGACCGGCGACCTCGCCTCCGTCGGCGCGCCGATGATCCAGGCCGCCCAGCTCCCGGCGATGCAGGTCAACGAGGCCAACCCCGCCGGGCTCTCGGTCAACGCCCAGGTCGAAGACACCCAGACCTCGCCGAGCGCGGGGACGGCGGCCGCCGAGTCGCTCGTCAGCGCCGGCGTGCCGAGCGTCTGCGGCTCGGCGTCTTCGGGCGTGAACGTCCCGGTCTCTCAGCAGGTGTTCATCCCGAACGAGGTCGTCGGCTGCTCGCCGTCCTCGACCGCGCTGTCGGTCACGAACCTCGACGACAACGACTACATCTTCCGGACCGCGCCCTCCGACCGGCTCCAGGGCCGCGTGATGGCGCAGGTGATGTCCGAGCGGCTCGACGTCGACAGCGTCTCGACGCTCTACGTCAACAACGACTACGGCCAGCAGCTCTCGAACCGCTTCAGCAACGTGTTCGAGGAGACCTTCGACGGCGAGGTCTACCGGCAGGTCGCCTTCAACATCGGCGAGTCCTCCTACTCGTCGGTCATCGAGTCGGCCCTGTCGCCGCCGGACAACTGATCGACCGCTGCGGCTCGCTCCGACTTTTTTCGGCGTCCGACCGGACAGCGGCGCCGCCGGTGACGGCAGGGACTACGGGATCTAAAAAACGGTCGCGACCGGCGCCAGCGCCCGCGACTCAGCCGCCGAGGAAGTCCTGGCGGACCTGCTCGTCGTTCAGGAGCGCGTCGCCGTCGTCCATATAGCGGTTCTTCCCGTTCGCGAGGACATAGCCGCGGTCGCACCGCCGCAGCGCCTCCTTGGCGTTCTGTTCGACCATCAGGACCGCGGTCCCGTCGTCGTTGATCGCGTCGATCCGGTCGAACATGTCGTCGACCAGGTCGGGCGCGAGGCCGGCCGAGGGCTCGTCCAGGAGGAGCAGCGAGGGGTCGAGCATCAGCGCCCGCCCCATCGCGAGCATCTGCTGTTGGCCGCCGGACATCGTCCCGGCCTTCTGGGACTGCCGTTCCTCCAGGATCGGGAAGCGATCGAAGACGGCATCGAGGGCGTCCTGGGGCACCTCGTCGAGGATGTACGCGCCCATTTCGAGGTTCTCCCGGACGGTCAGCGACGCGAAGATGTTGTCGTTCTGCGGGACGTAGCCGATCCCCTCGTGGATGATCTCCTCGGGCCGCAGCCCGGTGATGTCCTCGCCCTCGAAGGTGACGGTGCCGCCCATCAGGTTCGTCAGCCCGAAGACGGACTTCATCACCGTCGACTTGCCGGCGCCGTTGGGGCCGACGATGGTGACGTACTCCCCGTCGGCGACGTCCAGGTCGACGTCGGTGAGGATCTGGAGGTCGCCGTAGCCCGCGTCGAGGCCGCGGACTTCCAGCAGCGATTCGTCTTCCCACTCCGGGACCGTGTCCCGCGAGACGTCGGCCGTCTCCGGATCGTCCGCGATGCCCGGGCTGTCTGCATCTTCGGCCGCGTCGACGTCGCGGTCGTCGGCCGTCGCGTCGGCGCTCATACGTTCCCTCCGAGGTAGGCCTCGATGACTTCCTCGTTCGCTTGGATCTCCGCGGGCGTGCCCTCGGTGAGGACTCTGCCCTGGTGGAGGACGATCACTCGCTCGCAGTTCTCCATTATCAGGTCCATATCGTGTTCGACGAGCAGGAACGTATAGCCCTGCTCGCGCAGTTCGTGGATGTGGTCGAGCAGGCGACGCTCCAGCGACGGATTCACGCCGGCGAACGGCTCGTCCAAGAGCAGTATGTCCGGGTCGGTCAGGAGCGCCCGCGCCAGCTCCAGCAGCTTCCGCTGGCCGCCCGAGAGGTTGCCCGCGTATTCCTCGGCGATGTGGTCGATCTCGAAAAACTCCAGCACCTCCCAGACGCGTTCGAGCAGCGCCGACTCCTGTTCGATCACGTCGCCGCGGAAGCCCGGCGTCACGGAGCGCCACAGCGCCTCGCCGCGCTGGTGCTTCGGCGCGAGCATCATATTCTCGAGCACCGTCATCTCCTGGAGCTCGCGGGCGATCTGGAACGTCCGGACGAGCCCCTTGTTCGCGATGGTGTGGGGCTTTTGGCCGGTGATCTCCTCGCCGTCGAAGGTCACGCTCCCCGCGTCGGGCTCCAACATCCCGGTGATGAGGTTGAACGTCGTCGACTTGCCGGCGCCGTTCGGGCCGATCAGCCCGGTGAGGCTCCCGCGCTCGACCCGGAAGGACGCGTCGTCGACGGCGGTGATCCCCCCGAAGGACTTCCGGAGGTTCTCGACGACGAGCGGGTACTCCTCGGAGACGGCCGGGCCGCCCGACCCGCCGAGGTTCAGCCTCCCCGGCTCGGCGTCGACGTCGTCGGGCGCGCCGGCCGCGGCGGCCTCGGGGCTCTGTTCGTCGGAGGCGGCGTCACTCATCGGCGTCACCTCCGGGTGCCGACGCCGCGCCGCCGTCGGTTCTGGCGCCCGCGGCGGTGTCGCGGGCGTTCGACGACGTCAGCGGGATGCCCGCGGCGGTTTCCTTGCGGTGACCGAGCATCCCCTCCGGGCGGTTGTGCATCAGCCAGATCAGCACCAGGCCCATGAACACGAGCTGGAGCTGCCGGATGCTGTCGATCGTGTAGAAGAACAGCGGCGCCGGATTGAGATTCGAGATCAGCGGTGCGATGGCCGGCCCGAAGCCCGGCGGCGCGCTGGCGTTCGGCAGCACCGTATCTACGAGGTTCTTCAGGTACCGCGGCCCCTGATACAGCAGCGCGGCGAAGACCGCGCCGCCGAGGACGCTGCCGGTGTTCGAGCCCGCGCCGCCGATGATCAGCGCGATCCAGATGAAGAAGGTGATCCGCGGCCGGAAGGTGTTCGGCGTGACGGCGCCGCTGCGCATAAACCAGAGGATGCCCGCCAGGCCCATCAGCGCGCAGCCGAGCATGAACGCCTTGATCTTGAAGCGGTTCGTGTCCTTGCCCAGGGAGTTCGCGACGTCTTCGTCCTCGCGGATCGCCTTGAGCACGCGGCCGAACGGCGACTCGCCCGTGCGCTTCAGGAGCCAGAAGTAGACGGCGACGAAGAGAAGGAGGACGACCCCGTAGACGAGCCCGTCGACGACGGGCTTCGGGTTGTTCGGCACGAGTATCTCGAAGGCCTCCACGAAGCCCAGATAGCCGTCCCACAGGCCGAAGAACCCGAAGAACGCCTCCAGCGGCCCCGTGTAATCGAGGATGAGCCCCGACCCGCCGCCGAAGCCGACCCGCGTGCCGAACAGCTGGAACTGCTGGAGTTCGCCCGACAGGAACGAAAAGCGGACGATCTCCGACATCGCGATCGTGACGATGGCGAGGTAGTCCGCCCGCAACCGCAGCGCCGGGAGGGCGATCACCAGCCCCAGGAGCGCGGCGGCGACCATCCCGGCGACCATCCCGACGACGATCGGGAGCCCGAGGCCGCCGACCTGCGCCGCGCCGCCGGGCTGGTACAGCGGCTTCGAGACGACCGCCATCACGTAGATGCCGACGGCCATGAACCCGACGATGCCGATGTTGAAGAGCCCGGTGTAGCCCCAGTGGAGGTTGAGCGCGAGCGCCAGCATCGCGAAGACGCCGATGTAGAACGTCAGGACCGCGATCGTGTTGAGCTGCCCGCGCAGCGAGTACCCCAGTCCGACGCCGATCAGCACGTACGCGACGTACGTGGCGGCGAGAACCGCCAGGATGAGGCCCGCGTCGCCGCCGGGGAGCCGCTGGGCGACGTCGTCGCGGACGCTCATGCTGTCGACCTCCCGGAGAAGATCCCCTCGGGCTTGACCAACAGCAGGACGATCATCACGAAGAACGCCGCCGCGCGCGCGAACGCCGAGGGGATCCAGATGATCGACACCGAGGCCGTGAGCCCGATGGCCAGGCCGCCGACGATCGCGCCGTAGATCGAGCCGATGCCGCCGAGGATCACCGCCGCGAAGATCAAGAGCAGGAGCAGCCAGCCGTCGTTGAAGCCGAGCGTCCCCTTCCAGAGGATGAACATATAGCCCGCGATCCCGGTCAGGCCGCCGCCGATGACCCACACCGCGCGGACGACCCGCTCCGTCGGGATCCCGGTGATCTGGGCGAGGTCCTCGTTGTCCGCCATCGCCCGCATCGCCTTCCCGAGCTTCGTCAGCTGCAAGAGCAGGTGGATCCCGAGCATCAGGCCGCCCGCGACGACGACGAGGGCGACGTCGTGGGCGTTGATCCGGACGGCGCCGTCGACGAAGTACAGCGACAGTGACGGCGGCTGTGCCGTCGTCCCGCGGACGCTCGACCCGAAGACGAACTGCATCAGGTAGCGGAGCGCGAACGCCACGCCGACGCTCGTGATCAGAAGCGTGATCCCCGTCTCGTCGCGGATCGGCTTGAAGACGGTCCGGTCGACGAAGAGCGCGAGCGCGACGGTCGTCACGCCGGCGACGACGATGCCCGCGACGATGGCCAGCGGCGTCCCGACGACGTTGATGCCGAGCGTGCCGCCGAAGACCGAGCCGCCGGCGCCGACGAGCAGCAGCGCGCCGACGTCGGCGCGGCCGAGGCCGGCGACGAGATACGTCGTGGCCCAGCCGGAGAACGCGCCCGCGGTGATGTAATCACCGTGCGCGAAGTTCGCGAAGTTCAGAATACTGTACGTCATAGAGAGCCCGATGCCCGCGAGACCGATCACTAGCCCGCGCATCAGTCCGTCCCAGACCAGCGAGCCGACGCCGCTGAACGATTGGCTCCCGGTCGCGAGACCGTAGAGCAGATCGAACAGCAGCACGGTCCCGACGAGCGCCAAGAGAACTGAACCGGGCCGTGTGACCGCGAACTGTCGTCCGCGTGTGTATGTCTCGGCGATCCCCATTGATAACTATCCTCACGATATTTCGCGTTCGGAAGCGATGATAAGTCTTTCTTCCCGTCGATATCATCGGCGTCGATCCTGACAGTTTCGGGCCGTCTGCGGGGGTCGCAGTCGCCGCGACGATGCCGGTCCCGATCCCAGACCGATCCGTTCAAGCGCCCCCGCCGTCTGCACGCGGACGTGCCATCGAGACCCCGGCTCCTGCTCGGCCTCGCTACCCTCGTCGCGAGCGTCGCGACCGCCGGGAGCCTCTACTTCAGCCTCGGCCTCGGGCTGGTCCCCTGCGAACTCTGCTGGTACCAGCGGATCCTGATGTACCCGCTCGTCGTCGTGCTCGGCGTCGCCGCGATCGAAGACCGCGCCGCGGTCGCACGCACGGTGCTCCCGCTGTCGCTCCCGGGGACCGCGATCGCGGCGTATCACGTCGTCCTCCAGGTCCGGCCGAGCATCGGCGGGACCTGCTCGGTCGGCGGCGGCTGCTCGTCGATCCTCTACCCGATGCTCGACGGCCTGCTGACGATCCCCCGGCTCTCGCTCGTCGCGTTCGTCCTCGTGACGGCGCTCGCGGCGCTCGCGTGGCTGGCCCGAGAGCCCGCCGACGGGTGGTAGGTGACCGGTCTCGCGGTCATCGTCCGTTCATCGGCCTCACACCGGATCGTCGCCGGACGATTCGGGATCGATCATCGGCGGCGGGTAGTCGACGCCGAGTTCCACGCCGAAGTCGGCCTGCTCGGCCGGGGAGAGCGTCCACGGCTCGTGGGCGCGCTCCGGCGGCAGCGACGCCAGTTCCGGCAGCCACCGGGTGACGAACTCGGCGTCGGGATCGTACCGCTTGGCCTGCGAGACGACGTCGAACGCGCGCTCTCGGGAGTCGTTGCCGACGCCCGCGACGTACGCCCAGTTGCCGTAGTTCGACGCGGGGTCGTAGTCGACGAGGCGGGTCTCGAAGTACGCGGCCCCGCGCCGCCAGTCGAGCCGCAGGTCGTTCGCGAGGAACGACGCGGCGTTCTGTCGCCCCCGATTGGAGAGGTACCCCGTCGCGTTCAGCTCCCGCATACTCGCGTCGACGAACGGGACGCCGGTCTCGCCGGCGGCCCAGCGCTCGAAGTCGTCTTCGTCCCACCGCCACTCGACGTCCCGGCGCCTGAGCCCGCCGGGCGCGAAGAACTGCCCGCCGTGTTTCAGGACCTGAAACTGGAAGAAGTCCCGCCAACGGAGCTCGAACAGCAGCCAGTACGTCGAGTCGTTCGCGACGCGCTCGCGCTCGTATGCCTCCACCGCGGCGTGGACGCGCCGCGGCGAGAGACAGCCCTCGTTGAGCCACGGCGAGAGCTTCGAGGAGTAATCGGCGCCCACCAGACCGTTCCGCGTCTCCCGATACTCTCGGAGGCGGTCACCGTCCCAGAGGTACGCCGACAGCCGATCGAGCGCGGCGTCCTCTCCGCCGCGGAAATCGAGCGCGGCGCGGTCGTCCCGCTCCGAGGCTTCAATTTCGCCCTCGACGAACTCCGCGACCGACGGCAGCTCTCCCGGCGATAGCGGATCCGAGATGGTCGGGTCGTCGTCGGTCGGCAGCGGCGGCAGCGAGGGGCGCGGTCGCGGCGCGCGGACCCGCGACTCCGCTTCGACGGCCTCCCGAAAGTCGGTGTAGGTGTCGCTGATCGCCGTGTACGGGGTCGGCAGGTCGGCGGGGTGGTGGAGCGTCCGCCCCCAGAAGCGCCGCGGGGTCACGCCGCGGTCGCGGAGCGCCGCCGTCGTCGCCGCCCGCACCGACCGCTCCTCCGGCGCGGGCAGGTCGTGGAACGTCACGGTTCCGGCGCCGACGTCCGCGGCGAGGTCCGGGAGGACGCGCTCGGGACGGCCGCGGCGGATCAGCAGGTCCGTGCCGGCCTCGCGCATCCGCTCGCGGAGCGCGGCGAGTGACTCCCTGCGGAACCGCGCCCGGCGGGCGCCGAGCCGCTGGAACGCGAACGGCTCGGAACCGCCGTAGGAGCGGCTGCCGCACCGCCGCGGATCGACGCAGTACACCGGGACGAGGCGGTCAGCCTCCGCTGCGGCGGCGAGCGCCCGGTTGTCGTGGAGCCGGAGGTCGCGGCGGAACCAGACGATCGCCGTCGTCGGCTCGGACTCGGTCATCGACGGAAAGGCGGCGGCGAGACACCTGATACTGTCGGCCGTCGGGATCACACGAGCGTTTATGTACGGGGCCGGGACCATCCACGCCGTGATCTGACGCTCGCCCCGGGCTGGAAAGCGGTAGTTCCGGCGCGATGGCTCGGGGACGCGGTGCGGCCGCGCCGGCTGTTCGCCCACGTCACGGCGACGCCGCTCACTCGCCCCGGAGGCGGTGCAGCAGCGAGCTCTCCTGTTTGAGGAGCTGATAGACCGCGGAGGCGACGAGGCACCCCGAGAGCAGCAGCGCGATCACGCTCGGCGGCAACTGATGGAACAGCGGGACGCCGACCGCCGACGCGGCGAGCGCCAGGAGGCCGAGGAGCCCGAGGCCGAGGTAGTACTCGGCCCAGGAGATGCCGTACTGCGGGACGACCTCCATATAGACCCCGACGTCGGCGGCGTTGTCCGCGAGCACGACCGTCTTGGCGTCGGGGTCGTAGTCGACGATCCCGAGGTCGTCGAGCTTCGGGAGGTGCGTCTGGTGCAGCGACACGTAGACGCTCTGTCTGACGTTGCGCGGCGGCGGCGACTCGCCGGATTCGATCTCGCCGATGTGCTCCGAGAGGTCCGAGACCGTCTCTTCGCCCTCGCCCGTCCGGAGCCGTTCGAGGACGAGCCGACGGCGGTCGTTGCGGAGGACGTCGTGGATTTCAGAGGCCGCTAGCCCATCGCTCGTTGCTCCGGCCTTGGCCTCCCCGGCACTCATCGTACTGCACTATCAGGTGGGGTCCTACATGAATGTGTCCGATTGTCGCAACGATTACAACTGTCGGCGACGCCGTCGGGCACCTGAGATCGATCGTGGACGCGATCGGCTGTGAGAACGGACCGAGAGCCGCGAGACTGCGATTCCCGAAACGTCCCGCCGTCGATTCAGTCGCTCGGCCGCGGGCGGGCGACGAACAGCGTCTCGACGATGCTGTAGGGGTCGTACACCGACTGGTGGCACTGGCAGTAGACGTCGTTCTCGGCGTTGAACTTCGCCGAGCCCTCCATCTTGTACTTCGGAACGCAGCAGAAGTGCGTACACTTGTTGAGCCAGGCGATGAAGCCCTCCTCGGTGGAGGCTTCGAGCCACGGGTCCTCCTCGGCCATCTCCATCACCTGCTCGGACTTGATGACCTGGATCGGGATGACGTCCTCGGCGTCCTCGGAGCGCCAGCGCCCGGTCGCGGGCTTGCCGAGCCCGGCCTGGCCGACACCGTTGCCCCACTCCTGGTAGTCGGAGAAGTCGTCGACGTGGAGCCGGTCGCCCTCTGAGTAGGCCTCGCTCTCCCAGTCGTACCCGGGGTTCGAGCCGACGCGGAAGTAGTTGTCCGAGTCGTAGTCGGGTTCGATCCCCGCGTAGGACTCGACGCCGCAGTACTGGAACCACGCGGTGGAGTAGGTCACGCCCGAGCCTTTGAAGTCCTCCGTCTCGGCGATCTGGACCGAGACCCCGCCCTGTTCTTCGGTCTTGACCTCGGGCCAGACGCCCTTGAGGTACCCCTCGTCGTCGATCTCGACGGGGATCTGGGGCATCCCCCGCGGCGCCGGACCGTCGGTGTTCTCGATGGCGTAGGCCTGCGTGGCCCCGCCGCCCGCACCGGACGCCTGCGTCGCGGAGTTGATCGCGGCCGCACCGGTCGCGCCGACGCCTGCGAGTGCCGCGCCGCCCACGACACCTTTGACGAACCGACGGCGGCCGGAGTCTGCCGGGTACTTGTCGCGCTCGCTCATACGCGAGAGTTCGTCCCGCCGGTAAAAAGGATGACGAAACCCCCGGTGAGGAGGGGGCGGGTCAGTCCGGTCCGGCTCGGATCGCGCCGACGCGCCTCGGGTCGCTCCTCGTATTCCGGGTTCCCATATCTCGGACGGATAGCACTCACCGTGTAAACCGAGCGAGAGATTCGGATTCGGTGGCTGCAATATTCCCGACGACTCGGAGGTTTTTACTCGGGTGACAGTATACCGTGCGGTATGAGTTTGCACAGCAGAGACGTCAAGCAAGACGTCCGGGAACTCGGGGCGCTCCTCGGCGACGTCCTCGCCGAGCAGACGTCCGAGGGTGCGTTCGAGACGGTCGAAGACATCCGAAATTCGGCGATCTCCTACCGCGAAGGCGAACTGGACTCCCGCGAGGAACTCGATCAGATCCTGGAGGCGCTCTCGCCGCAGGGAGAGAGCATCGTCGCGCGGGCGTTCACCACCTACTTCGAGCTGATCAACCTCGCCGAGGAGCGCGAGCGCGTCCGCGTCGTCCGCCAGGGCTCTCAGTCGGGCGATCTCGAAGACGGCCTCGTCGCGACCGTCGAGACCCTCGTCGAGTCCGACGCGGACGCAGAGACGGTCCAGCAGGTGCTCGACGACGTCCTCATCGAGCCGACGTTCACCGCACACCCGACCGAGGCGCGGCGGAAGACGGTGAAGGCGAAGCTCCGCTCCATCGCGCACCGCCTGGAGGAACTCGACGAGCGGCGCGTCACCGACCGCGAGCACGAGCAGCTCTGGCGGAAGGTCGACGCCGAGGTCACGAGCCTCTGGCAGACGTCGCAGGTCCGCGAGCGCCGACCCGAACCGCAGGACGAGGCCCGGAACGTCCAGTGGTACATCGAGAACATCCTCTTCGACGTCGTCGGCGAGGTCTACGCCGAGCTCGAAGACCTGCTGGCCGAGGAGTACCCCGAGGTCGACGTCCCGAAGCTGTTCGAGTTCCGGTCGTGGGCCGGCTCGGACCGCGACGGCAACCCCTTCGTCACGCCCGAGGTCACGACCGACACCTTAGAGCGCCAGCGCGGCGTCGTCCTGGAGAAGTACAGCCAGGCGCTCAAGCGGCTCTCGGGCGTCCTGAGCCAGGACGGCCGGCGCATCGACGTCGGCGCGGAGCTCGAACGGTCGCTGAAGGCCGACCGCGAGCGGCTCCCCGGCGTCGCCAGGGAGGCCGAAGAGCGCTACCCCGGCGAGCCCTACCGCCAGAAGCTGAAGCTGATGCGCGAGCGGCTCCGCCGGATCGAGGACGTCCGCCCGGACGGCTACGCCGAGAAGAGCGAGTTCCTCGAAGACCTCGAAGCGATCGACCGGAGCCTCCGGGCCACCGGCGCCGACGTCGTCGCCGACGAGTACGTCGAGCCGCTGATGCGCCAGGTCGACACCTTCGGCTTCACGCTGGCGAGCCTCGACCTCCGCGACCACCAGGAGAACCACACCGAGGCGGTCCACGAGGCGCTCGCGAACGAGGGCATCGACTACCGGGACCGCGACGAGGAAGAGCGGATCGAGGTCCTCACCGAGGCGATCCTCCAGTCCGAGCCGGTGCTGGACCTCGACGACCCCGGCGAGGTCTCCGAGACGGCAGAACGCGTCCTCCGGCGCTTCGCGATGCTCGGCGAGTGGCAGCGGGAGTTCGGCGTCAGCGCCATCGACACCTACTGCATCTCGATGACCGAAGAGCCGAGCCACGTCCTCGAAGTCCTCTTCCTCGCGGACCAGGCGGGCGTCGTCGCCCTCCCGGACCACTGCGGCCTCGACGTCGTCCCGCTCCTGGAGACCGAGTCGGCCCTCAACGGCGCGCGCCGGATTATGGGCACGCTCTTCGAGAACGAGGCGTACGCGCAGGCGCTCGAAGCCCGCAACGACACCCAGGAGATTATGCTGGGGTACTCCGACTCGAACAAGGAGAACGGCTTCCTGGCCGCGAACTGGGACCTCTACAAGAATCAGCGCCGCCTCGCGCAGATCTGTGACGACTTCGACGTGCGGATGCGGCTGTTCCACGGCCGCGGCGGGTCGATCTCCCGCGGCGGCGGGCCGATGAACGAGGCGATGCTGGCGCTGCCGAACGAGACCGTCACCGGCCAGATCAAGTTCACAGAGCAGGGCGAGGCCATCGCCGAGAAGTACGCTAACCCCCAGATCGCCGAGCGCAACCTCGAACAGATGCTGAACGCGCAGGTCCGCGCGCGACACCAAGCCATCCGCGAGCCCCAAGAGGACGTCAGAGAGGAGTGGGTCGAGGCGATGGACGAGATGGCGCCCGCCGCCCGCGAGCAGTACCGCGATCTCCTGGAGTCCGACGGCTTCGTCACCTACTTCGGCCAGGCGACGCCGATCGGCGTGATCGAAGACCTCAATCTCGGCTCCCGGCCGGCCTCCCGGTCGGGCGAGCGGACCGTCGAGGACCTCCGGGCGATCCCGTGGGTGTTCTCCTGGACGCAGTCGCGGTGCATCATCACGGGCTGGTACGCGCTCGGCAGCGGCATCCAGGCGTACCTCGATTCGGGCGGCGACGTCGAGACCCTCCAGGAGATGTACGAGGAGTGGCCGTTCTTCCGGACGACCCTCGACAACGCCTCGCTCGCGCTGGCGCGGACGGACTTCGAGATCGCGGAGTACTACGCCGACCTCGCCGACGAGGACCTCCGCGAAGAGTTCTTCCCGCACCTCCGCGAGGAGTACGAGCGCGCCCGCGACGTCGTCCTGGAAGTGACGGACCGCGACTCCCTGCTCAAGCGCGAGTGGCTCGACGAGAGCCTGCGCCGCCGGAACCCCTACGTCGACCCGCTGAACGTCCTGCAGACGCGGCTGCTGCGGAAGACCCACCGCACCGACGACGAGGAACAGACGCTCCGCCTGACGGTGAAGGGGATCGCCGCCGGGATGAAGAACACCGGCTGAAACCGTCGCCGCCGCGGTCCCTGCGGTCGTCGCCCGGCGGTCGCTGAGAACCCCAGGCGGCGCGGTCGCGGCCGACAAACGTCGGTGTCCCTTTGTCGCCGCCGTCCCAAGGTCGCGGTATGACCGACACCGATTCCGGATCCGATTCTGACTCTCCCCGCGCGCTCGTCTACGGCGCGTACGGCTACACGGGCCGCCTGATCGTCGAGGCCGCGATCGAGCGCGGGCTCGATCCGGTCGTCGCCGGCCGCGACCCCTCGAAGACGCGGGGGCTCGCGACCGCTCACGACCTCCCCGCGCGGTCCTTCGCGGTCGAGGAGGCGGCCTCTCACCTCGGCGGCGTTGACGCCGTCCTCAACTGCGCCGGACCCTTCGAGGCGACGGCCGACGCGATGGTCAGCGCCTGCATCGAGACCGGGACCGACTACCTCGACATCACGGGCGAACTCGCCGTCTTCGAGCGGCTCCGCCGCCGCGATCCCGACGCGGCGGACGCGGGCGTGACGCTCCTCCCGGGCGTCGGCTTCGACGTCGTCCCCACGGACTGCTTGGCGGCGCACCTCCACCGGCGGCTCCCCGAGGCGACCCACCTCTCGCTGGCGCTGGAGGCCGACGGCGGCGTCTCGCCGGGGACGCTGAAGACCGTCCTCGGGGACGTCGGCGACGGCGGCGCCGTGCGGCGCGACGGCGACCTCAGACACGAACCGGTCGCGTCGCGGACGCGCGTGGTCGATTTCGGGGACGGGCTCCGGCGGGCGGTCTCGATCCCGTGGGGCGACGTCTCGACGGCGTATCACACCACGGGGATTCCGAACGTCGACGTGTACCTCTCGCTCCCGTCGGGCGCGCGGGCGGCGATGAAGCTCTCGCCGTACCTCGACGACGCGCTCGATGCGGCGCCGGTCCAGCGCGGCCTCTCGTGGCTGATCGACCGCTACGTCGACGGGCCCGACGCCGAGACGCGGGCGGGCGGCGAGGCGCGCGTCTGGGGCGAGGCCCGGACCGACGACGACCGCGTCGTCTCCCGGCTCCGGACGCCCGAGACCTACCGGTTCACCGCGGAGTCGGCGCTCCTGGCGCTGGAGCGGGTCCTCGACGGCGACGCGTCCGCGGGCTATCAGACCCCGGCGTCGGCGTTCGGGCCGGACTTCGTGCTCGAACTCCCGGGCGTCGAGCGGATCGACGTCGAGGACGGGACCGTCGTCGAGCGCGTCTCGGACGCGTCCGCGACCGCGACCCCGGAGTAGCCGGCGGGTCGAGGTCGGGACGGCAGCAAAGTGGACGTGTGATTTGAAATACGTATTTCTTCTTGATATCCGTTTGGCGTATGCGCCGATCGGTGAGGTGAGAACCGTGCGGGAGCCTCACAGAGCGTCGGTCGCTCCGAAACGGTTTTGACGCCGTCTCGCGCACACTCGGTATGCCGAAGGAACCCGACACCGGGTACGACCCCACGCTGGGTCGGAAGTTCATTTTCGTGACCGGCGGGGTGATGTCCGGGCTGGGCAAGGGGATCACGGCCGCCAGCACCGGCCGACTCCTGTCGAACGCGGGCTTCGACGTGACGGCGGTGAAGATCGACCCGTACCTCAACGTCGACGCGGGGACGATGAACCCCTACCAGCACGGGGAGGTCTACGTCCTGAAGGACGGCGGCGAGGTCGACTTGGACCTCGGGAACTACGAGCGCTTCCTCGGGGTCGACATGACCTCCGACCACAACGTCACGACGGGCAAGACCTATCAGCACGTCATCGAGAAGGAGCGCGCGGGCGACTACCTGGGCAAGACGGTCCAGATCATTCCCCACATCACGGACGACATCAAGCGCCGCATCCGGGAGGCCGCCGAGGGGACCGACGTCTGCATCGTCGAGGTCGGCGGCACCGTCGGCGACATCGAGGGGATGCCGTACCTGGAGGCGCTCCGCCAGTTCGCCCACGAGGAGGACGACGGCGATATTCTCTTTACGCACGTCACGCTCGTCCCGTACTCGAAGAACGGCGAGCAGAAGACGAAGCCGACCCAGCACTCCGTGAAGGAATTGCGGTCGATCGGGCTCCAGCCCGACATCCTCGTCGGGCGCTGTGAGGACAAGCTCGACCCCGAGACGAAGGAGAAGATCGCGCTGTTTTGCGACGTCCCGACGGAGGCCGTCTTCTCGAACCCCGACGTCGAGGACGTCTACCACGTCCCGCTGATGGTCGAAGAGGAGGGCCTCGACCGGTACGTGATGGAGCGGCTGAACCTCGACGGCGAGGCGCTCGCGCCCGGCGAGCGGGAGAACCGCTGGCGGGAGCTCGTCACTCGCGACCGGACGAGCGAAGTCGACATCGCTCTCGTGGGGAAGTACGACCTCGAAGACGCGTATATGTCCGTCCACGAGGCGCTGAAGCACGCGGGCATCGAGCGGCGGACCGAGGTGAACGTCCGCTGGGTCGACTCCGACGAGATGCTCGACCGCCACGAGAACAGACTGAAAGAGGCCGACGGCGTCGTCGTCCCCGGCGGCTTCGGCTCCCGCGGCATCGAGGGCAAACTGAAGGCCGTCGAGTACTGTCGCGAGAACGACGTGCCGTTCCTGGGCCTGTGTCTGGGCTTCCAGATGGCGGTCGTCGAGCACGCGCGGAACGTCCTCGGGCTCGAAGACGCCCACTCCGCCGAACTCGACGCCGACACCTCCCACCCCGTCATCGACATCCTGCCCGAGCAGTACGAGGTCGAAGACATGGGCGGGACGATGCGGCTCGGCGCCCACGACACCCAGATCGAGGGCGGCTCGCTCGCCGAGCGGGTCTACGGCGACACGGTCTGTACCGAGCGGCACCGCCACCGCTACGAGGTCAACCCCGAGTACATCGAGGAGCTCGAAAAGGGCGCGCTCGACTTCTCCGGGCGGGCCGGAAACCGGATGGAGATCCTCGAACGGACGGACCACCCGTTCTTCTTCGGCACGCAGTTCCACCCCGAGTTCCGGTCCCGTCCCGACCGCGCGAGCCCCCCGTTCGTGGGGCTGCTCGATGCGGTCGCCGGCGAACTGGACGCGCGCGAACTGTCCGATACGGAGGTGCAAGCCTGATGGTCAACACGACGGAGTTCATCGAAGACGCGGTCGAAGAGATCCAAGAACAGATCGGCGACGCCAACGCGGTGATCGCGCTGTCGGGCGGGGTCGACTCCTCTGTCGCGGCGGCGCTCGCCTACCGCGCGATCGGCGACCGGCTCACCCCGGTCTACGTCGACACCGGCCTGATGCGGAAGGGCGAGACCGACCAGATCAGAGAGACGTTTTCCTACATGGAGTCGCTCCGGATCGTCGAGGCCCAGGACCGCTTCCTGGAGGCGCTGTCGGGGATCACAGACCCCGAGGAGAAGCGCCACGCGATCGGCGAGCAGTTCATCCGGGAGTTCGAGCGCGAAGCGACGTCGGCGGAGGCCGACTACCTCGTCCAGGGGACGATCTACCCCGACCGGATCGAGTCCGAGGGGAACATCAAGTCCCACCACAACGTCGGCGGGCTCCCCGAGGTCGTCGACTTCGAGGGGATCGTCGAGCCGGTCCGCGAACTGTACAAAGACGAGGTGCGGGAGGTCGCCCGCGAGCTCGACCTCGAAGAGATCATCTCCGAGCGGATGCCGTTCCCCGGCCCGGGGCTGGCGATCCGCGTCGTCGGCGAGGTCACGAGAGAGAAGGTCGAGATCGCCCGCGAGGCGTGTCACATCGTCGAAGAGGAGGTCGAAGACCACGACCCCTGGCAGGCCTTCGCCGCGGTCGTCGGCAAGGGCACGGGCGTGAAGGGCGACAACCGCGTCCACGGCTGGATCGTCTCGGTCCGCTCGGTGGAGTCCCGCGACGGGATGACCGCCCGGGCCCAGGAGCTGCCGTGGGAGACGCTCCAGCGCATCCAGTCGCGAATCACCGGCGAGAACGAGAACGTCGCCCGCGTCGTCTACGACGTCACGCACAAGCCGCCGGCGACCATCGAGTACGAGTGACGATGGCGATGAAAGTCCTGCTCGCCGGCGCCGACGTCGACGGCCTCGGCTCGGAGCTGGAGGCGCTCGGCGCCGACGTCGTCCGCATCGAGGGGATGGCGACCCGCGAGTCGCTCTCGGACGCCGGCCTCGCGGAGGCCCACACGCTCGTCCTGACCGAGATGGACGACGCCTCCGCGATCCCCGTCGCGAAGGAGGCGAACGCCGGGATCCGCGTCGTCACCTACGCCCGCGACTCCCTGCCGGAGTTCGCCCGCGGTCAGACGGACCTGGCGATCGACCCCGCGCTCTTGACCCCCGACGTCGTCGCCGACGAGCTCGTCGACGGCCGCGTCGACGCCGACTGACGGCCCCTCGCCCTACCGTTCGTCCTCTAACTGCGTCGCACACAGCGACGGCCCCGGCACGAGCGAGTCGTCCGCGGCGTCGGGGAGGCCGATCGCCGGCCGGCCGTCCTCGCCGACGAACACCGAGAGGCCGGTCCAGGCGGGCGCGTCAGGATCGGAGAGGGTCCAGGTCGCCGTCGCGTCCGGGTCGTCGACAGCCGCGTCCGCGACGTCGACGCTGACGCGGTAGGTCCCCCGCCGGACGGCGAGGTTTCCGAGCACGTACTCGTAGGCCGGGTCGGGGGCGTCGTCGCTCGCCTCGACGGTCGTCGAGTAGACCGCCTGCGGCGCGCCGTCGTCGAGGTAGTCGACGAGGACGCGCACGTCGCGGGCCGCCCCGTCGAAGCGGAACAGGTGGATCTCCGCGCCGTAGTACTCCTCGGGAGCGACGGCGTTTTCGGCCGGATCGTCGGCCGCGAACGCCCTGTCGGCGGACTCGCAGACGACGGCGCTCCAGGGGGCGACCTCGTGGCGCCCCTCCCGCCCGACGAAGTGCGGGACCTCGTGGCGGTTGATGCCGTAGCCGCCGCGCTCGCCGTACTCGCCCGAGGCGCGGCACGCGCCGAAGAGGTAGAACCCGGCGTCGGTCGTCGCGGCGAGCGCCGCGGCGGGCTCGCCGACCTCGGGGTTCCGCGCGCCCCGTTCGCCGCCGTGTTCGACGATCCGATTGCGGGCGGCGATCCGCTCGTACTCGCGGACGAACGCGAGCGCTTCCTGTGCGGAGGGGGCGTCCGGCGGCTCGGGGAGCGGGCGCGTCTCGGTCAGCGGCGTCGCCGTCGGGCCGGGGATCGCCGGGTCCGCGTCCGTCGGGCGCGGGGTCGTCGGCGCGGTCCGGCCGTTGCAGCCGGCGAGCGAGGCGGGGAGGAGGGCCAGGGCGGCGAGCAGTCGTCTGCGGCGCATCAGCCCCCGGTCGTCGGCGGAGCGGTAAGGCGTTTGTGTCGGCGGATGGGTTTCGGTCCCCGAGGAGCTCACTCGGCGAGCCCGAGCACCGACGCGGCCGCCGCGCCGACCGCGTCGACCGACTCCGCGGGCGCGTAGACGCCGAGCCGCCACTGCGCGCGTTCGGCCGCCCGGAGCGCGCCCACGAGCTCGGACGCGTCGGTGAGCTGCTGGACCACGCCGTCGACGACGACGCGGGTGCGCGACTCCTTGAACCGCGGTCGCGCGGGGACGTCGAGCAGCACCTCGTCGCGGTCGACGCCGGCGCGTTCGGCGATCTCGGCCGCGTCCGCGCGGATCTCGGCACGGTCCAGCTCGACGACGTCGGCGGGGACGCTCCCGAGCGAGTCCCACCGCGCGCGCTTGTAGAGGTCGCGGTGCTCGATCCGGCGGGCGAGGTCCGGGGTCGTCTCGCGGAGCGCGACGAGGAGGTCGTGGTCGGCCATCCGGCGGAACGTCGCGACGTCGACGCCCGGCCCGCCCTCCGCGGGCGGCCCCAACCCCTCGGCGTCGAGCAGCCGCTCGGAGGCGCGTTCGAGCATCGCGCCGGCGATGCGGGAGACGTGGTGGCGGTAGACCGTCCCGTTCATCAGCGCGCGCGCCAGCAGGAGCGACTCGGCGGTCTGGACGTTGCCCTCCGCGAGGACCAGCCGACCGTCGCGGTAGCGGAGTTCGCGCACGAGCCGTCCGACGTCGATCGTGCCGTAGGGGACGCCCGTGTGGTGGGCGTCGCGGACGAGGTAGTCCATCCGGTCGACGTCCAGTTCGCCCGAGACGAGCTGGCCGAGTTCGCCCTCGCCGCGGACGAGCGACGCCACGCGCTCGGGGTCGAGGTCGTGGCCGCGGAGGACGGCGGCCGCCTCGGTGCCCCGAAGGATGGGCCCGATCTCGTCGTGGTGGGCGCCCGTCCGGCGGCGGATGACCTCCTCGGTCTGGTGGCCGTAGGGGCCGTGGCCGACGTCGTGGCAGAGCGCGGCGGCCCGGACGTGGCGGGCGCGGTCGCCGCCGATGCCGAGGTGGTCGAGCGCGCGCGAGGCCAGGTGATAGACGCCCAGCGAGTGCTCGAAGCGCGTGTGGTTCGCCGAGGGGTAGACCAGCCGGACGGTCGAGAGCTGCTTGATGTGGCGGAGGCGCTGGAGGAGCGACGTGTCGAGGAGGTCCCGCGCGACGGGGCCGAGAGAGATGTAGTCGTGGACGCTGTCCTTGATCGCGTGCATACCCCGACTGGGAGAGCCGGCCGCAAATAGCCCCGGTTCGAGGCGCCCGGTCACCGCTCGGCGGTCTCTTCCGGTGTGAGAACGTTCAAACCGTCACCGACGCAATCGCGGGTATGGTCACGTTCCTCGCCGGCGGGACCGGCACGCCGAAGCTCCTCGACGGCGCGGACGCGGCGTTCGACCTCGCCGAGGCGACCGTGATCGCGAACACCGGCGACGACGTCGAACTCGGCGGCCTCCTCGTCTGCCCGGACGTCGATACCGTCCTCTTCTACGGCGGCGGCGTCCTCGACACCGAGACGTGGTGGGGGATCGCAGGCGACACGACCGCGACCCACGAGGAACTCCACCGGCTCGCGGACGCCGCGGGCCTCGACGGCGGCCCGCGGTACCTCCCGGACGACGCCCAGACCGCGGGGCGGGACATCGCCCGCTGGCGGCGCTTCTCCGGCGTCGCGGAGTTCATGGAGATCGGCGACCGCGACCGCGCGGTCCACGTCACGCGGACCTCGCTGCTCGACGAGGGCCGCTCGCTGACCGAGGTCACCCGCACCCTCGCGGACGCCTTCGATCTGACGGTCGATCTGCTCCCGATGAGCGACAACCCGGTCGCGACGATCGTCCACACGCCGGAGGGCGAGATGCACTTCCAGGAGTACTGGGTCCACAGACGGGCCGACCCCGAGGTCCGGGACGTCGAGTTCCGCGGGGCCGCAGCGGCGACGCCGACGCCCGCGGTCCGCGAGGCGCTGTCGGATCCGGTCGTGATCGGCCCCTCGAACCCCGTGACGAGCATCGGCCCGATGCTCGCGATGGACGGCGTCGCGGCGGCGCTCGAATCGACGCCCGTGGTCGCCGTCTCGCCGTTCGTCGGTCGCGAGGTGTTCTCGGGCCCCGCGGCGGAGCTGATGGCCGGCGTCGGCCGCGACCCCTCGACCGCGGGCGTCGCCGCCGCGTACCCCTTCGCCGACGCGTTCGTCCTCGACGACGCCGACGGGACGGACCTGGATCGTCCGACCGTTCGGACCGACACGCGGATCGACGGGTCCGACGACGCGGCGCGCGTCGCGAGAGCGGTCGAATCGGCGTTCCGTAAGATCGGCGCGGAGGTCCGATGACGCCGCTCTTCGAGCCCCGCGTCGCGCTCGCAAGCCTCAGCGGCGAGGCCGACGCCGAGTGGGCCCGCGCGGGCAGCGACCACGCCGGCGCGGCCTTCCTCGGCGGCGTCGCCCTCGACGGGGCCACGCGAGCGGCCGCCCGGGAGATGGTCGACAGGGACCGCGAGGAGTTCCTGCCCGCGGATCCGATCGCGTTCGTCGAGGCCCAGCTCGACGCGCTCGCGGACGCCCCGATCAGGCCGGGCGTGAACGTCCGGAGCGCGACGCTCGGGCCGATCAGGGAGGTCGCTCGGGCCTGTGCCGACCGCGGCGCGATCGTCGAGATCAACGCCCACTGCCGACAGGCCGAGATGTGCGAAGCCGGCTGCGGCGAGTCGCTCCTCCGCGACGCCGACCGTCTCTGCGAGCAGGTCGCCGCCGCGGCCGACGCGGACGCGCCAGTGAGCGTGAAGGTCCGCGCGGAAGTCGACGGCGTGGCTCTCCCGGCGGTCGCTCGGGCGGTGGCGGACGCCGGCGCGGACGCGATCCACGTCGACGCGATGGACAGCGAGGCCGTCGTCGCCGACGTCGCGGCGGCCGCGCCGGCGCTGTTCCTGATCGCCAACAACGAGGTCAGAGATCGGCGGAGCGTCCGCGAGTACCTCGACTACGGCGCCGACGCCGTGAGCGTCGGCCGCCCGAGCACCGACGCGCGGGTCCGGCGGCGCGTCCGCCGCGCCGTCGACGAGTGGTTCGCGGAGGCGGTCGGCGGATGAATCCGCCGAACTCCGGCGCCGGAGAGCGTTCTCCGGCCGAAAACGCTCAGCTCGCGCTGCTGCTGGACGTCGCGGCGGCCCCCAAGCCGGGCAACGTCGACCGCGACCACGACCACGCCGACCTCCGGGTCGAGCACTTCCTGGCGGGCGCGGTCGGCGCCGCTCCCGGCCTCCGGCGGGCCGCCGCGGGGGCGCCCGTCGGGCTGGCATTCGAGCGCGCGGTCGCCGGAATGGCCCGCCGAGCCGGCACCAACACGCAGTTCGGATCGCTGCTCCTGCTCGTGCCGCTCGTCCGCGCGGCGGCCGACGGTGGCGCCGAAGACCACTCGCTCTCTCCCGACGGCGCCGCGGACGTCGTCGCCGCCACGACCGTTGCCGACGCGGCGGACTTCTACCGCGCGTTCGAGCACGTCGAGGTCGCGGTCGACGACCCGCCGCCGGGGATGGACGCCCTCGACGTCCGCCGCGGCGCAGACGCGATCCCGGTCGTCCGAGAACGCGAACTGACGCTCGCGGAGATCCTGGCCCGGAGCGAGGGCGACGGCAACGCCCGCGAGTGGGCGACCGGCTTCGAGCGGACGTTCGAGACCGCCCGAGCGATCGCGGACGGCGACGGACCGCTTCCGGGCCGGATCTCGCGCGCCTTCGTCGACCGCCTGGCGCGCACCGAGGACACGCTGGTGCAGACGGTCCACGGCCCCGACGTCGCGGCCGCGGTCCGGGAGCGCGCGGCGGAGGCGCGCGGCGACCCCGACGCAGTCGCCGAACTCGACGCCGACCTCGTCGACGCCGGCATCAACCCCGGGACGACCGCCGATCTGGTGACCGCGGCGACGTTCGTGGCGCTCGAACGGGGGGTCGAGGTGTGACCGAGTCGGGGTCGGACCTCACCGCGAAGGCTGAGTGGCCGCTCTCCCTCCGGGGCGTCACGGAGACGGTCGTGACGAGCCGCGGGCCGAACGACCGCTGGAACGTCGCCGCGCTCGGCGTCCACGCGCCGGAAGAGACGGGTCGAGACGGCGACGCTCGCGACGACGGAGACGACGTCCCCAACGGGGGCGTCGCGACCGCGACGACCTGGGGCAACACGCGGACGCGAAAGAACTTCGACCGCCGCGGGCGCGGCGTGATCCAGTTCGTCTCGGACCCGCGGACGTTCGTCGAGGCCGCGGTGACGATCCGGGAGGAAGCCGACCCCGTGTTGCCGTCGGCCCACGCCTGGGCCGAGGTCGAAGTCGAGCGGATCGAGTCCGGCGAATCCAACGGCACGCGTCGGGAACGGTGGGCGCTGTACCCCGTCGAGTCCGCGGTCCGAGAGCGGGTCGTTCCGCGACTGAACCGCGGCGCCGCGGCCGCGATCGAGGCGACGGTCGCCGCGTCCCGACTCGACGTGCCCGCGTACGACACCGACGAACTCCTCTCGCGGCTCCGGTACTTCGCCGAGACGGTCGATCGTTGCGGCGGCGCCCCCGAGCGCGAGGCGTTCGCGATCCTCGACGACGCGACCGATTGGCGCGAACGCCTGCCCGACGAGGTCGACGCGCCGCGGTTCGACGCGTGAGAGCGGACGGGCGTGCCGAAACGGTGACCGACACGCATCGAAGACTCCTTGGTCTCCCTCTCCGAGTGGGCGAGTATGAGTGTAGACGAGCGCGACGACGCCGCGTCGGGCGAGGCCGACGCCGACGCCGGCGGGGACGCGGCCGCGGGCGAGCAACACGAAAACGCCCTCCAGGACGTCATCGCCGTCGACGAGGACGACAACCGAACGGGACTCGTCAACCGACTCGACGCCCACACGGGCGACGGCATCCGCCACCGGGCGTTCACCTGCCTCGTCTTCGACGGCGAGGGGCGGATCCTGCTCGGCCAGCGCGCGCCCGGCAAGCGCCTGTGGGACACCCACTGGGACGGCACCGTCGCCTCCCACCCGGTCGAGGGACAGTCCCAGATCGACGCGACGAAACAGCGCCTCGAAGAGGAACTGGGCGTCACGCCGGACCAGTACTCCGACCTCCGCGTGACGGACAAATTCGAGTACAAGCGCTACTACGAGAACGCCGGCCTGGAGTGGGAGGTCTGTGCCGTCCTGAAGGTGACGCTCGACGACACGACGCTCGATCCCGACGAAGACGAGATCGCGGGCCTCCTGTGGGCCGACTACGAGCACCTCCACGAACACCCCGAGTGGTACCGTCAGCTTCGGCTGTGTCCGTGGTTCGAGATCGCGATGCGCCGGGACTTCGAGGACTGACAATAGACATTGTGACAAGAGTCAGTACGAGACGGAACCCCCTTTTACGCACACCGCGTTGTCCGAACCGATGACCGACGACCGATCGGACGCCGCGGCGACGCCCGACCCCGAGCTGTACGACTCGCTGGACGGACAGGTCGCGCTCGTCACGGGGGCGAACCGCGGCATCGGCCGACAGATCGCGGCGAACCTCGACGACCTGGGCGCGACGGTCTTCGCCGCGACCCGCTCGATGCGTCACGACGTCCCCGAGGCGTGGGAGCACCTCCTCGTCGACGTCACCCAGGAGGGCGAGATTTCCGATATGGCCGACGAGATCTTCCAGGCCGCCGGGCGGCTGGACGTCGTCGTCAACAACGCCGGCGTCGGGGAGTTCGACTCCGACATCGTCTCCGAGTCGGTGGAGACGATCGACCGGACGCTCGCGACCAACCTCCGGGGCCCGATGCTCGTCTGCAAGCACACCGTGCCCCTGCTGCTCCAGAACGAGGGCGGTCGCGTCGTCAACGTCTCCTCCGGGATGGGCGCGCTCTCCGAGTCGCAGTCGGGCGGCTCCCCGGCCTACCGCGTCTCGAAGACCGGACTGAACGGCCTCACCGCGTACCTCCACGGCGAGTACGGCGACGAGGGCCTGCTCGCGAACTCCGTGTGCCCCGGCTGGGTCCGGACCGAGATGGGCGGCGAAGAGGCCGACCGATCGGTCGCGAAAGGCGCGGAGACCCCGACGTGGCTCTGCCGCTTCCGGCCGGGGTCGCCCGCGGGGCGGTTCTGGCGCGACAAGGACGCGATCGAGTGGTGACGCGACGACACAGCGCTTATCACTCCCCCATTCGTCGGAGCAGATATGTCCGAAGAGCCGGGGTTCGGAGAGATTCCGGGCGCCGTCGGTGACTACGCCGCGGGCGTCGCCGACGTGTTCGCCCGCGGGATCGTCGTCGCGGCCGCGGTCGCGCTCCTGCTCGCGGCCGTCCCGCTAGCGATCGTCGGGGGCGGAGTCGCGCTCGTCGCCCTCGCGGTCGTCGCTCCGGCCGTCGCGGCCGCGATCGCGCTCGAACTCCCCGACCGGCTGCGCGAAGCGCTCGAATAGTAGCCCACGTCGGTCGAACGCGACGTCGACGCGACCGCTATCTCAGCCACGCGAAGAGCCCTCTGAACAGATTTTTGAATCCGATATTGCCTCCGAAGATCACGAGCACGAACAGGAACGCCAGCAGCGACAGCCCGTTGGCCGCGATCTGGGCGCCGCTCGCCGAGTCGAGTTGGGCCAGGAACAAGAGCGTCGCGAGCCCGCCACCGAGCTTCAGGAACAGCACTACGAAGACCACGGAGTCGGGATCCCGCGTGTCTCCGAGCCACAGCCACACGAAAGCGAGCGCGATACTGATCCAGTACAGTGTCGTCGGTCCCCAAGACATCAGATCGATCCTCGCGCTGATCCGACCGCCCACGTCGACTCCCCGCTTTCGAGGGCCTCGGAGTGGCGCTCGGTTCCCGCGTCGATGACGGTCTTTCGCGCTTACTACCACATACCAAATTACTCTCTCAATTCAATATACCGATACCAATCTCACGAGATACCGACCGTGCGGATCTTCGGCGAGGGTCGAGCCGTCTCGAGATCCTGAGCAGAAACCGGAGGCTTAAACGGCTCTGGGGGCGTTCGCCCGAGTGCGGCGCGAGGGTGGCCGAGTCTGGAAAAGGCGGCGGACTCAAGATCCGCTCTCGTAGGAGTCCGTGGGTTCAAATCCCTCCCCTCGCACTTCTGAAGGCCAGACACGCCTGTTACTGGCAAAATTATCCAAACGTTAGTCTGGACTCTTTGGTTCCGCTTCGGTTTTCATCCTCGGCGGATGACAGTAGGGACGTTACTTGGCTCGTTGGGCTACGCTACTATCGAACACCGAGCTCGTAGCGTGCTAAAATCATCATAATATACCGGGAATTCGATCCCGAATGCATACCGATAGTCGGAAAAACAAAGCATATATTCATTCAACGAGATTCCCCGAGCGTCCTGCAAGGGACATCGCCGATCTCACAGCGTGAGCGATCGGCATAGTACCGGGCTAGCAACCCGATATCACTGCTTTTCGCGCGGTGACGCGTACTATATAGCCGTCAGGAGAGGTCTTAGCGAGCTTCTTATGTCACTCTCCGAAAGCAACGGGTGACGCGAGCCGGGTCGTCACCGGCGGGATGAGCTCCGCGCCATACGCGCTCGCGTCGCTTCGTGAGCCGGTCGGTCCGGGTCCCCCCGTCCCGCGACCGACCGTTCTTTTCCTCGCGACGGTGCCTGCCAGCGACGACAGCGCCACGTTCAAAGCCCGCGCCGGCGACGGTCCGCTATGGCGGATCTCGGCAAGGTCGACCGCACGTTCTTCGACGAGTACGTCTTTCCGCGGCTCGGTGCCGACCGCACGGACGTCGCGCTCGGCCCGACGCACGGCGTCGACTTCGGGCTGTTGGACGTCGACGGCACCGCGGTCGCGATCGCGACCGATCCCGTTTCGATCCTCCCGGAGCTCGGCTTCGAGCGCGCCGGCCGCTTCGCCCTCGACTTCGTCCTCGCGGACGTCGCCGTCTCGGGGCTCGCCCCGTCTCACCTCGCGATCTCCTTCACGCTCCCGCCGGAGTTCGAAGACGAGTCGTTCGCGGCGATGTGGGACGCGATGCACGCCGAAGCCGAGGATCTCGGCGTCTCGATCGTCACCGGCCACACCGCCCGCTACGCGGGCTGTTCGTTCCCCTGGGTCGGCGGCGCGACCGCGCTCGCCGTCGGCGATCCCGCGGACGTGATCCGTCCGGACGGCGCCCGCGCCGGCGACGACGTCCTCGTGACGAAGGGCCCGGCCGTCGAGACGACCGGGCTGCTCACCACGCTCTTCCCCGAGCAGTTCGACCTCAATGCGGCGACGCTCGCGGCCGCGCAGGCCCGACTCGACGAGGCCGCCTGCGTCCGGGACGCGATGACCGCGGCCGCGGCCGGCGGCGTCCACGCGATGCACGACGCGACCGAGTGCGGGCTGTTCGGCGCGTTCGTGGAGATGGCGACCGGCGCGGGCGTCCGGCTGGACGTCGCGACGGACCGGATCCCGTTCCGGCCGGGCGTCCGCGAGACCTGCGACGCGCTGGGGATCGATCCCTGGCGGGCGACGACCGGCGGGACGCTCGTGCTGGCGGTCGATCCCGACCGGACCTCGGCCGTCGTCGACGCGCTCGAAGCCGAAGGCACGCCTGTCGGCGTAGCCGGGACCGTCGAGGCGGCCGGCGAGAAGGGCGAGCCAGATCCGGGCGTCGTCGTCGACGGCGAGGAGATCTCCCACCCCGAGGTCGACCCGTCGTGGCAGGCCTACGAAGAACTCGCGCGGGCGAGCGAGAGGTAGCGCCGACCGACCTCACTCCAACTGCTCGGCGTACTCGCGGTCCAGCCGGTCGGCCTCGGGCCGCTCGCCGTCGAGTTCGATCCGCCAGCCGTCGAGGGCGGTCGCGTCCGAGAGCGCGGCGTCGAGCGTCGCCCTGACGTCGTCGACGTCGACGCCGTAGTAGTCCCCGGGCACGCCGCTGAGGTACTGGAGCGCGGTGCGGAACAGCGACCGCATCCCGTCGTCGTCCTCGAAGTCGTAGTGCTTGTACGCGCCGGCGGCGACCTGGACCATCCCGTGGAGGAACGCGCTCTCTGTCGTCCCGGAGCCGTAGTTGTACCACTCGATCTCGAAGCAGTCGTGCGCCTCGTGGAACGCTTTTGCATTGTACAGCCGGACGCCGTGGACGGTCGCCCGGCGGAGGGTCCCGTGTTCCCACCCGTTCGATTCGATCCGCTCGGGGTCCCAGCCGGTGGGCGCACCGTAGGTCGGCGGGCCGACGGCGTCGTCGCGGGTGTGGTCGCTCACGGTCCCGCTTGGCGCTCCACAAACAAAGAGATTTGACTCTCCGTCGCCTCCGGACACGTGAATGCGAATATACGAACTCGGGGAGGGGACGCCCGAGGTCGCCGTCGTCGGCGCGGTCCACGGGGACGAGCCCTGCGGCCCGCGCGCGATCGAGCGGTTCCTCGCCGACGACCCCGACGTCGAGCGGCCGGTCAAGCTCGTCGTCGCCAACGAGGAGGCGCTCGACGCCGGCGTCCGCTACCTCGACGAGGACCTCAACCGCGCGTTCCCCGGCGACCCGAACGCCGACACGCACGAGGGGCGACTGGCACACGACTTGGTCCGCGAGCTCCGCGGCAAGACCGTGCTCTCGTTGCACTCCACCCAGTCCTACGCCGAGCCCTTCGCGCTCGTCGACGGGATCGACGCCGTCACGCGCGCGATCTGCCCGCACCTCCCGATGGAGTACGTCGTCGAGACGGGCCAGTTCGCGGTCGGACGGCTCATCGACCACGCCCACACCATCGAAGTCGAGTGCGGCCTCCAGCGGAGCGACGAGGCCGCGACGAACGCCTACTGGATCGTCCGCGCGTTCCTCGCTGCGACGGGGGTCCTTCCGGCGCCGATCGAGGGCGACGTCGAGCCGCCGCTGTCGCTGCACCGCCGCGACGAGACCGAGGTCACGGTCTTCCGACTCCTCGATCAGATCCCCAAAGATCCCGCCGAGGACTACCGCGTCTTCGTCGACAACTTCCAGCGCGTCGCGCCCGGCGATCCCGTCGCCGCGGCGGACGGCGAGGCGTACAACGCCGAAAACGAGTTCTATCCCGTGTTGCTCTCGGCCCACGGCTACGAGGACGTCTTCGGCTACGCGGCCGACCGGATCGGGACGCTCGCGTAGGTCTCGGGCTGTCGGAGTCGGGCGAAACCGCGACTACGACTCCGGCGGCGCCAGTTCGACGAGCTCTAGGTCGCGATCCAGGTAGCAGAACTCGTGCGGCGGCTCGCCGCGCACCTCGTCGATCCGGTACTCCGACTCGAAGTCCGCGCCCTCCGGAACGCAGTACTCGTGGCTCGGGCACTCGGTGTGCGGACAGGGACCGGGCAGGGACACCTTGCTGCCGGCGTAGGCGCCCTTCGAGGCCACGTTGGCGATGATCGAGGCGGGCTCGACCTCGACGGCGCGGACGCCGGTGTCGTGGACCGCACAGTCCAGTAGCTGCCCGCTCTCTCGAATGTCCGTCACCTCGTAGCGGACGCCCTCGGTGAGGTTGAGACACTGCTTCCGGTACGGACAGCCCTCGCAGGCCGCCGACTCGCCCTCGTAGACGAACTCCGTCCCCGGAGACGCGAGGCGATCGCCGATGAGCGTGACCTGGGACATCTGGATCTGGCCGTGACTACTCGGCGCGCGCGGTTAAGCGTGTGCGTCCGCGCTCGCGCACCTGCTGCGCTGTGGCGAACAGTCGGCACGCCGTTCCGAACCGCCCCCGCGTCGACGTGCCGAGCGACCGCGGCCCGACGCGGGACGTGTGTCAGTACACACGCCTCCTGGCTTCGAATCGGTATAAGAACCTACGCGGCGTCGACCGCCCCCTACTGCGGCCGCGCGCCCGTCCCCGCGAGCCCGCGGTCGGCGAGAGCGCTCAGCCGGATCTCGCTCCCCTCGGTCGGCACGCCGGCGTACTCGTCGTCAGCGAGCAGGAGCGCGCCATCGAGGTCGGCGTAGTCGACGAGCGGCGCGAGGTTGCAGGCCGCGGCGATGGCCGCGTTCGTCTCGATCATACAGCCGAGCATCACTTCCAGTCCGTGCGCCCGCGCGGCGTCGACCATCCGGCGGGCTTCCGCGAGACTGCCGCACTTCATCAGCTTGAGGTTCACGATGTCGGTGCGGTCGGCGACCGCGGGGACGTCCGGGAGCCGCACGCAGGACTCGTCGGCGGCGATCGGCAGCGGCGAGCGCTCGTAGACGAACCGCAGGCCCTCGGGGTCGTCCGCCGACACCGGCTGTTCGACGAACTCGACGCCGTGAGGTTCCAGGTCCTCGATCGTCCGTAGCGCCTCCCGCGGCGTCCAGGCCTCGTTGGCGTCGACTCGGATGCGCGCCTCGGGCGCCTCCTCCCGGACGGCGGCGACGATTTCCCGATCTCTGTCGGTCCCGAGCTTCACCTTCAGGACGTCGTAGCCGTCTTCGACGGCCGCGCGCGTCTTCTCGCGCATCCGCTCTGTCGAGTCGAGGCCGATCGTGAACGACGTCTTCGGCGTCCGCTCCGGGTCGATCCCCCACTGACGGTACAGCGGCACGCCGAGGCGCTTGGCGGCGAGGTCGTGGAGCGCGACATCGACCGCGGCGTGCGCGGCGGGGTTGTCCGCGACGACGGCCCGCTGCTCGCGTTCGATTCGGTCGATCGCGTGCGGGTCGCCGACGTCCTCGACGACGTCGAGAAAGTCTGGCAGGACTGCCTCGACCGTCGCCGGCGTCTCGCCGTAGTGCTCCGACGGCGCGGCCGCGCCGACGCCCTCGTGTCCCTCCCCGTCGCGGATCCGCACGACGACGTTCTCGGCGTCTGTCTGCGTGCCGCGCGAGATCGTGAAGGCGTCGGCGAGCGGGAGCGAGAGCCGCTCGAACTCGGTCGTGAGCGTCGTCATTCGTCGAGGATGGCGTCCAGCACCGCGTCCGCATCGAAGCGGACGGGGTCGGTCGCGGGCGCGCCCAGTTCGTCGGTGAAGTCGTCGACGGCGGCGCGGGCCGCCTCGTCGCCGTCGACCCCCGAGGTGTTCAGCGCGCCCGCGACGACGTCGCCCTCGTGGACCGGGGCGGCGAGCCCCTCGTAGAGGTCGACGTACTCCCCGATCGGCGGGAGCGCGAAGTCCTCGTAGCCGTGGATCGCCTCCCGGCCCGCGGCGTGACAGAGCACCATCGAGTCGGGCATCGCGCCGTGGAGGATGCCGCAGGTGACCGCCGAGTACGCCGGGTGGACGATGCTGCCCTGGCCCTCGACGAAGAGGACGTCGTAGTCGTCGCCGACCTCGAGGAGCATCTCCTCGACGGCGCCCGCGGTGAAATCCGAGATCACGCGGTCGATCGGGTTCCCCCAGCCCGCGATCATAATTCCCGTCTGCCCCGTCGGGATGAAGCCGGCGTCGACGCCGCGCTCGCGGGCGGCCTCCATCAGTTCCAGCGCGACCGTCATCTTCCCGACCGAGCAGTCGGTGCCGACCGTCAGGACGACCTCGGCGTCGACGTCGGCGCTCTTCCCGGAGGCGACCGTCAGGTCCTCGGGCGGCTTCCGGACGTCGCGGAGGTCGACGCCGTGCTCGTCGGCCAGCGCCGCGAACTCCTCGTCGTCGGCGAGGAAGTAGTGGAGGCCGGCGACGACGTCGCAGCCCCGCTCGATCGCCGTGCGGACGTCCGGGCGCCAGGAGTCGTCGAAGCCGCCGCCGATCGGCGCGATGCCGACGAGCAGCGTGTCGGCGTCGGGCGCGTCGGCCATCGACTCGACGATCGGGACCTCGGGCAGGTCCGCGCGGTGGTCCGCCGCCGTCGTCCCGGCGCGGTCGCGGTCGAGGACGGCGACCACGTCGTAGTCGGCGTACTTCAGGACGCCCGTGGCCGTCTTCGCGCGCTCGGGGAACTTCTCGTGGGCGAGGACGACCACCCGCTCGGCGTCGTCGGCGTTTCCTGTCATAGTCGAGAACAGGCCGAGGGCTGATTTAACGGTCGTGGTCCGCGCGTCGGGCGTCGGTCGCAGCTACGACGGCCAGTATCAGAGGAGCCACAGCCGCGTCGTCCAGAACTCCCGGACCGCGTCTCCGAGCGCCGGTCCCGGCTCGCCCGTCGCGTCGACGGCGGCGGTCCGGTCCGTGAGGTCGGTGAACCGCCCGAGAACGGTCTCCTCGCCGAGGACGACCACGTCGGCGTCCGCGGACGGCAGCGCGCTCGCGTCCTCCGCCGCCCCGTCCGCGCCGCCGAGATGCGCTTCGAGCACCTCGCGGGCCCGGTCGAGGTGGTCGTCGACCTGCTGGTCGCGGCGCCGCTCGAACCGCGCCTGCGAGAAGCCGCCCTTCGAGTGCGTCCCCATCACGTCGGACTCGACGTCGTCGACGAGGGTGACGTCCGCGCCGTCGTAGACGCCGAGCGCGAACAGGTCCGAGCGGACGAGCGCGACCCACACCGGATTCTCAGGGACGAACCACGCGCGGTCGAGGCGGAACCCCTCGCCCCACTCGGCGAAGGCCGCGGGCGCCGTCGGCGGATCGAGCGCGGCGGCGACGAGGCCCGCGTCGTCGACGCAGACCAGACAGGGCGCGGCCCGGCGGACGAGCGCCGCGCGCTCGCCGAGCGCCTCCGAGACGGGGTCGGGGACCGACTCGCGGACCATCGCCGTGAGCGCGCCCTCGGCGTCGGTCGCGAACGAGTCCAGCCGCGAGATGATCTCGTCCCGTCGCGCGCCCCGGAGGTCGGCGGTCCCGCGGAACGACACGTCCGAGTCCTCGCCGGAGAGCCGTTCGACGCGCTCTTCGAGGCCCTCGATCCGGTCTTCGAGGCGGTTGATCTCGGTCTCGGCCTCCTGGCGCTTGCGGACGGCCTCCGAGCGGCGCTCCTCTTCGGCCTCGGCGCGGCGTTCGAGGTGGCGCTTTTCCTCCTCCAGTTCCTCGATCCGGGCTTTGAGCTCCGCCCTGCCGAGCAACTCGTCGAGCATACTCCGAGGCGCGGCCGCGGGCTACTTATACTGTCGGACGCGGCGCGAGTGGCCCCCTCATAGTGATTACTCTCGTCTCTTACCGCCGAACGCCACCCCCGGTAACGGCGTTCGGCGGTAAACAGTGAGAGTAATCACTATCAAGCCACCGCCGCGTCGTCGCCGAAGCGATAGCCGGAGTACTTGAGCAGTTCGGCGGCGCGCTCGCCCTTCGCGAGCAACACGTCGCGCTCGGCCGGGAGGTTCTCGTCGGTGACCGATTCGGGGACGGCGAGGGTTCCGGAGGGGATGTCCTCGTCGCCGAGGACGGGGATGTGTCCCGTATCAAGCTTCATCACGAGCGGCGCGTCGACGCGGAACAGGCCGCGGCCGCCGTAGAGACGCTCGTTCATCGCTTCGTGGTCCGCCCGCTGGATCGCGGGCACGTCCCTGTCGGACGGCTCGACGTACAGCCGTCCGAGGTAGTAGCTCGTGGAGAACGATCCGAACATCTGTGAGAGATGTTGTCACACACACTGGGTCATAAGTCTTTTCGCAAACCTACAAGTCGAAGCGCAAACAGCGCGGACCGTCCGGCGATTTCGCGGGCTATCGCTCGCCGTCGCCGCCGGCGGTCATCGCCCAGACGGCGACCAGCCCGAGGGCGGCCGCCGGGAGTAGCGGGAGGACGAGCAGCGAGGCGATGTACGGGACGCCGATCGCCGAGAGGACGCCCGGCCGGACGTAGATGATCCCGGGCACGACGAGCAGACAGACGACGAGAGTCGCGACGAGGGCCCAGCCGCGGGTGCCGAAGTCGTCCTTCCCGGCGCTGTCCGCGGCCGCCTCCCCGCCCGGCGCGTCGCTGTCGCCGTCGACGGCTCCCGGGCGATGGACGTATCCCTCGTCGTCAGAGCTCACTGTCCGGGATTACGACCACCTTGCCAAAGCCCTCACGGTTCTCGATCAGCTCGTGCGCCCGCGCGGACTCGCTCATCGGCAGCGTCGCGCGGATCCGCGGCTCGAACGTGCCGTCCCAGACGAGGCCGAGCACCTCCTCGACCTGCTCGGGCGTCGCCATCGTCGATCCGATGATCTCCAACTGATTCCAGAAGATCCGGTTCAGCGCCGCGTCCGGGTCCGGCCCCGTCGTCGCCCCGCAGGTGACGAACCGGCCGCCCTTGCGGAGGCTCTGCAGCGAGCCCTCGTAGGTGGCTTCGCCGACGTGGTCGACGACGACGTCGACGCCGCGCCCCCCGGTGATCTCGTGGACTTCCTCGGCGAAGTCTTCCTCCTCGTAATCGATCAGGTGGTCCGCGCCGCACTCGGCGGCGTACGCCAGTTTCTCCTCGGAGGAGGCGGTCGCGTACACCTCACAGCCGGCGTGGTCGGCGATCTGAACGGCCGCGTGGCCGACGCCGCCGGAGGCGCCGTGGACGAGGACGTGCTCGCCCGCCCTCACCTCGGCGCGGTGGACCAGCATTCGCCAGGCGGTCCCGAAGACGAGCGAGGCCGACCCCGCGACCTCCCAGGCGACGCCCTCGGGGACGGGAATCAGGTTCGCCGCGGGGACGGCCGCGTACTCGGCGTGGACGCCGGGGGAGTGCTCGCCGATGATGCTGAAGTCCGGCGCGAGCGTCGGGTCGTCGCGTCGTGAGGCGATCGAGCCGGCCGTCGGGCCGTCGCCGCCCGTGACGCCCGCGGTGAGCGCGACGCGGTCGCCGGGCTCGAAGCGCGTCACGTCTTCTCCGACTTCCTCGACGACGCCGGCCATATCGCTGCCGGGGATGTGTGGAAAGTCCAGATCGAAGCCCAGTCCCTTCCGGGTCCAGACGTCGAGGTGATTCAGCGCGGCGGCCTTCACGTCGACCAGGACGTCGTCGCGGCCGACCTCGGGATCGGGTACTTCGGCGTACTCGATGACGTCGCGGTCGCCGTGTTCGGTGATGGTGACGGCCTTCATACCGGCCCCTCGCCCGGCGCGTATAAAAGTGGTTCCCGAGGGGCCTGACCGAGGTTCCGAAACCCGTTCCGTTGAAGTACCTCAACCGATAACGACTGCGACAACGAATGAGCGAGGACTTCTACGACGTGCTCGGCGTCTCCAGGGACGCGTCCGAGGACGAGATCAAGCAGGCCTACCGCAAGAAGGCCGCGGAGTATCACCCGGACGTCTCCGACGACCCCGACGCCGAGGAGAAGTTCAAGAAGATCAAGAAGGCCAAGGAGGTCCTCACCGACGACGAGAAGCGCCGGATGTACGACCAGCTCGGCCACGAGCGCTTCGAGCAGGCCGAAAAGCGCGGCGGCTTCGAGGGCGGCGCCGGCGGCCGCGGCGGCGGGCAGGGCCGCGGTAATCCCTTCGGCGGAATGGGCGGCGGCGGCGGACAGGGCAGCCCCTTCGAGGACATCTTCAATCAGTTCTTCGGCGGCGGGCAGGGCGGCGGCCAGCGCGGCAACCGTCCGCGACAGGGTCAGAACCTCCGCACGCAGGTCGCCCTCGACCTCGAAGAGGTCTACGAGGGCGTCGAAAAGCAGTTCACCGTCACCCGCCCCGAGCGCTGTTCGGAGTGCAACGGCCGCGGGCACCCCGCGGACGCCGACGTCAACACCTGTCCGGAGTGCAACGGCCGCGGCCAGACCACCACCGTCCGCGACACCCCGCTCGGTCGCGTCCAGCAGACCCAGACGTGCCCGCGGTGTGACGGCTCGGGCGAGAGCTACAGCGAGACCTGTTCGACCTGCGGCGGCGACGGCATCACCCGCGAGGAGGCGACGCTCTCGGTCGACATCCCGCCGGGCATCCGCGACGGCCAGACGCTCCGGATGGAAGGCGAGGGCGCGCCCGGCGAGAACGGCGGCCCCAACGGCGACCTCCTAATCGACGTCTCGGTCCGGGACCACGACACCTTCGAGCGCGACGGCGACGACCTCTATCACCGCCTTCCCATCTCCTTCCCGAAGGCGGTCTTCGGCGCCACCGTCGAGGTCCCGACCGTCGACGGCGCCGCCGAACTGGAGATCCCCGCCGGAACCCAGAGCGGCGAGGAGTTCCGCGTGCGCGGCGAGGGGATGCCTCACCTCCGCGGCCGCGGCCACGGCGACCTCTACGTCCAGGTCCAGGTCGTCACGCCCGAGGACCTCAATCAGGAGCAGAAAGAGGCCCTCGAGGCGTTCGCCGAGGCCGGCGGCGAGGACATCGACGTGAGCGAGGGCTTCTTCGAGAAGATCAAGAACTCCTTCTAATCCACCTTTTTTACGGGGGTCCTCGGCCGCGCGGAGGGCGGCCTCGAACCCCCGCAAAAAATCTGGACCAAAAAAGAGCCGCGAGACTCGCGACGCGAGTCTCGCGGTGCGACACGGACGGCTTTCCGCACCGCCGCAACGAACCGCGATCGCCCCGGGACAAACGATTTACCGACCGCTCTCGCAACCGAGGGTTATGCGAAACGCCCTCCACCTCGTCGACGTGTTCGCGCGGGAACGGTACGCTGGAAACCAATTGGCGGTCGTCGAAGACGCGGGCTCGCTCTCCGACGCGGAGATGCAGGCGTTCGCGGCGGAGATCGGCTTCTCGGAGACGACGTTCGTCGGCGAGCGGTCCGACGGCGCCTGGAGGGTCAGGATCTTCACGCCCGAGGCGGAGATCCCCTTCGCCGGCCACCCCACGCTCGGGACGGCCCACGTCGTCCGCGAACAGATCGCCGCGGGGCGACCCGATTCCGTGACGCTCGATCTCGACGTCGGCGAAATTCCCGTCGAGGCTCGCGAGCGCGACGGGCGCGAGACGCTGTGGATGTCCCAGCGGCCGCCGGAGTTCGGCGCCGAACTGTCTCACGAGGCCCTGGCGGACGTGCTCTCCTTGGACCTCGCGGATCTCGACACCGACTGGCCGGTGCAGGTCGTCTCGACGGGCCTGCCGACGATCGTCGTGCCGCTGGGATCCCGGGCGGCGCTGACAGACATCGACGTCGACCGCGACGCCTACGACGCCGTGACCGGCGACCGCGACGCCAAGAACGTCCTGGCGTTCTGTCGGGACCCCCGCGACGACGACAACGATCTCGCGGTCCGGGTGTTCGCGCCGTTCTACGGGGTGCCCGAGGATCCCGCCACCGGCTCCTCGAACGGCTGTCTCGCGGCGTATCTGGTCCGGCACGAGGTGCTCGGCACCGGCGAGATCGACGTCCGCGTCGAGCAGGGCTACGAGATGGGCCGGCCCTCGATGCTGCACTTGCAGGCCCGCGCGACGGCCGACCGGATTCAGATCGAGGAGGGCGGCGCGGTGGTCCCGGTCGCGCGCGGCAATCTGGCCCCGAACGAGTGACTGACCCGCGGGGCTCAGTCGCCGTCCTCGACGACGTACGAGCCGAAGTCCTCGACCGAGCCGACCGGCGGCGCGCCGAACGCCAGCCAGACGTGCGTCTCGTCGGTGTGGTTCAGTAGATTCCGGACCGTGTCGGGGTGGACGCGCACGACCTCCCCTTCGGCGACGTCGTGAACCTCGCCCTCGATACCGATCTGCCCGTCGGTCATCGCGACGAACACCTCCTCTTGGCCCTCGTGGGTGTGCGGGGTGGTCACCTCTCCGGGCTCTACGATCACCTGATTCACCCGGAGCTCCGCGGCGCCGAGCCGCTCTGTGAGCTTCCGGACCGACGTCTCGCAGGTGTCGAACTGCTCTTCCGGAACGCCCTCGGGATCGACGGTGCTGAAGCCCTCGCTCATAGTGGCTCCCAGACCGCTCGGGACCAAATATCTGGGTACGCGCCGACCGCTCGCCGGGACCCCCACTTTCAGGTGCCGCTCGACCGTAGTCACGGGCGATGTCGCACACGAAATCCCACTACACCGACGGCGACGAGAAGGCCCCCGGGATGTTCTTCCTCCGGGAGGAACTGGACTGCGAGAACCTCGGTTTCACCGTCGTCGAGGTCGACGCCGGCTGGGAGGGAATGAAGCACGACCACGAGGACCGCGATCACGAGGAGGTGTACTACCTGGTCGACGGCACCGCGAGCCTGGAGATCGACGGCGACACGGTCGACCTGGATCCGGGCGACGCCGTCCGCGTCGCGCCCGAGGCGGTCCGGACGCTGACGGCCGACGAGGACAGCACCCTCGTCGTCGCGGGCGCGCCCTGAGCCCGCAGGCGCCCGCGGACGGCCCGGGGCCGCGACAGCCGACGGCGTTTTTGCGTCGCCGCGCCGACCGTCCGGTATGACCGCCCATCCGGACGGGAACGGGACCGACGACTTCCCGGCGCCGCCCTCGGACCCGGCGACGATCGGCGACCTGGTCGCTCGCGACCGGCGGACCTCGGGGACCGCGCTCCGCGCCGAGGGGCCCGGACGGACGTACAGCTACCGCGACTTCGTCACCACCTCGTACAAGTCCGGTAACGTCCTCCGCTACTTGGGGGTCCGCGCGGACGACGAGGTCCTCGTCGTTCCCGACGCCCTCCCGGAGCCCGTGCTCGCGTTCTACGGGGCGGCGCAGTTGGGCGCTGTGACACGCTTTGCGGACGCGACCGACGGCACCGACGATCCGCCGCGGGCCATCCTCGCGCCGGTCGACCGCGAGGCCGACTTCGACCTCCCGCCGGGCCACCGCCTCGCCGTTCACGGCGGCCCGCCCGATGCGCCCGCGACGACCCACTGGGAGTCGGAGGTCTGGAGCGAGAACCCCGCGGTCCACCCCGCGAGCGTCGACTCGCAGGACCCCGTGCTCGTCGCCGACGGGCGGACGTACTCGCATCGGGACCTGCTCGCGGCGGCCGAGACCGTCGTCGCCGAGGCCGACCTCCGTCCCGGCACCGACGTCGTCGTCGACGGCCCGTTCGCGGACCCGCTCGTCGTCGCCTCGGGACTCGTGGCCCCGATTCTCGCGGGCGCGACCGTCGTCCTTCCCGACGAGGGAGACGACTCCGCGGACGCGGATGCGAGCGCGGTGACGACCGGCGAGCTCCGCGAGCACCTCGTCTTCTCGTCGAACGGGAACCACGACCGGGCTTAACTCCTCGGACGTCCAACACGTAGCTATGTTCCTCAGAGTGACCGCGCTCGCGTTCGGACTCGCAGAACTGCTTGCCCCGCGTCGGGTGGTCGACTTCTGGATGGCGCTGGCGACCGACGACGACGGCGAACCCCGCTCGTGGATCTACACCGCCGCGCGGATCGAAGGGGTCCTCCTCGTGCTGTGGGCGCTCACGCGGGGCCGATCGGACGGATCGTAGCGGCCGCCCCGCGGGCACTGTCTCGGCATCGGCGGCCGGTGCTCGCGGACGACCGGCTACCGCTCGATGACGATTCCGCCGGCACCGACCGCGAGGTCCCTGTCCCCGCGGACCACCGCCTTGAGGTTCGCGCCGGTCGGCGTCGGCGTCCGTTCCCAGCGGCCGTCGGATAGTTCGTAGGCCTTCCCGCCCCCGCCGACGGTGAGGCCGCGGCCCCCCTCGACTTCGACGTCCCGGAGGCCCGCGTCACCCGTGTCGACCGGGATCCACTCCGAGCCGTTCCAGTGGAAGATCCGGCCGCCCCCGCCGGAGACCCACACGTCGTCGGGGGCGTCGGCGTCGACGCCGTAGAAGTTCACGTTGGCGTCGGCGATGCCGGCCTTGTTCCAGACGCCGCCGTCGGCGGTGCGGAAGACCGACTTGTTACCGTCGACGAGGTGTCCGGCCCGCTCGCCGTAGAAGTCCACGGCGTTGACGTTCGAGCCGCTCCCGGGCGTGACGTACTCCCAGGTGCCGCTCTCGCCGTTCTCGAAGCTGTAGTAGATCTTGCCCGAGTCGCCGGCGACGTAGACGTTCGCCTCGCCGGCGCGCCCGGTCACGGCGACGTCGTTGTAGTTGTTCGTGTTGTCGAGCGGCGCCGAGTGGTCCGCGAGCGTCCCGGACTCGACGTCGTACTCGCCGATCGCCCCACTCGCGCCGACGAACCACAGCCGGGAGCCGTCGTCGGTCACGTCGGCGCCGTAGAGGTTGTTCCCGTTGCCGGTCGGGCCGCCGTCGAGGACCTTCCGCCAGGCGCCGCCGGCCCGCTCGATGACGACGCCGCCGCCACCGACGGCGTACGCGCCCGCGGCCGTGTACTCGACGTCGTGGAGGGTGCCGTCGACCGGCGTCTCGGCGACGGTCCACCCCGACTCCGCGGCCGCTGCCGTCGCGGGGACCGCGGCCGCCGCGATCGTCGCGCTACTCGCCTTCAGGAACCGCCGTCGCGAGATGGTGCGTTCGGACATCGCATCCGACCCTCGGGGCGGGTGACACTTAGTGGCCGGAAGCGCTCAGTTCGGATTAACGCCGTTTGTGCGGCTTAACGGTCGGTTTCTCCCCGAAATCCGCGCTCTGCCCCGATCTCCCGCGCGCTCTCGGATACCGCCGTCGGCGCCCGGTTCACTCGCGTTAATTGTCATAAGATATTTAGTACCCGTTCTAATTAGATGTAATTACCAATGGACGCGCCACGGGGAGCGCCGACGCGGTACGACTACGTGTTGGGCGGAATGGGACTGAGTCTGGTCTGCGGCGGCGCGGTCGGCCTCGCGTCGGCGGTCCCGCTCGCCGTCGCCAGCAGCGTCGCGTCGGTCGTCGCGGCGGCGATGCTGCTCGTCGGGACGGTCGGCCAGTTCTGATCTGTCGCCGGGGTCGGTTCCGCCGGGCCGATCCGACTTTCGGACCGAATCCGGAAACTCTTGTTCCGGGCGTTCCTCGTGCGCGTATGAGCCTCGAAGTCGCGGTCGCGGTCCCGTTCAAGCAGCAGGGGACGACGCGGCTCGGGGAGGGCGAGTTCGTCGTCGCGCTCGCGCTGGACCGGAGTTGGTTCTCGCCGGATCAGGCGAAGCGACTCATCGACGTCGGCGCGGGCCGCGGCCTGCTCGCCCGCGAGGACGGCGACGTGGTCGCGCAGTTCGACCCCGCGTCGGTCTCGGTGCCCGAGGAGTTCGAGCCCGACGAGTCGATCCTCCGCGAGCAGTCGACCTTCGAGCGGATCCTCGATGCGCTCGTCGCCGACGGCCACGACAAACAGGAGGCGGTCGCCGCGATCAACGAGACCCAGCGGCGGCTCGGCATCGCCGTCGAGGCGGCCGCGGCGCTGTACGCCCGCCGCCGCGGCGTCGACGTCGGCGACGCGGCGCGGGCGGCGCGCGACGAACTCCGGGAGTGACAACAACGCTGTGGGGCCGCGACGGCGAACGGAGCCCTCTTTTCGCCCCGCGGGCAAGGCCACCCATGGTCGAGGACCGACTGACCGACGGGCGCCGCATCGCGCAGTTCCTCGCGAGCGAGGTGACGGGCCACGACGACTTCGATACGCTCGCGGTCACCGACGCCGACCCCGACGTGGAGCCGACCCCGGACGGAGCCTTCGCCTACGCGATCGAGCCCGCTCGCGGCGACGGCGACCGCGTCGCGTCGGTGTTCGTCCAACCGGATCGGGTCCGCATCGAGTTCGCGCGCGCGGTCGAGGCCGCCGCCGACGCCGCGGACGAGGCGGGGCTCCGCGTGCGTCCGAAGGCCGTCCGCCCGCCGAAGACGCTCGTCTTCGTCGGGGACGGCGCACAAGTGAAGTGGACGCTCCCGGTGTGGCGGGCCGTCGTCTCGGAGATGGCGGAAGTGCGCGAGAGCGACGAATAGCGCAGAAGGGCGGATTCAGAGGCCGTCGAGGACCTCGGGCAGTCGCGTCACCAGTTCCTCGCGCGGGAGGTGGACCGCGGCGCGCGGCGAGGGCTCGGGGCCGCCCTCGTAGAGGACCTGGATCGGCACGAGTCCGGCCTCGGCGGCGCCGGCGATGTCGGCGTCGACGTCGTCGCCGACGTAGGCGGTCTCTCCGGGATCGGTTCCGAGCGCGTCGAGCAGCGCCTCGAAGGCGGCGGGATCGGGCTTGCCGGCGTCGAGTTCGCCGGTGACGAGCGCGGTATCGAACATATCGCCCCAGCCGAGCGTCGCCAGCTTGTCGCGCTGGGCGAGGCGGGGGCCGTTCGTGAGCAGGCCGACGCGGTACTCCGATCGGAGCCGCGTCAGGAACGGTTCGATCTCCGGGACGGGGACGAGGGCGTCGGCGATCTCCTCGCGGTACGCCGTCGCGACGCGCTCGGGGTCGACGTCGGTGTCGTGGTCGGCGAGCAGATCGGCGAAGATGGGCGTGCGTGTCTCGCGGGTGAGGTTCCGGCGGTGCGCGTCCAGGTAGGCCTCGCGGGAGAGCGGCGGCGCGTCGGCCATCTCGGCGGCGTCCCCGAGGATCGTCGCGCGGTCCCGGGTGGGGACCGCGAGCGTCTCGTCGAGGTCGAACCCGACCGCGGTGACTGTCACGGGCGGGCGTACGTCGTCGCGACGTATGACTGTTCCCACTCGGGACCCGCCGCGCTCGGGTCGCTCCGCGCCGACGACGCGGGCTTTTTCTCGCCGCGCGTCCAGTGGTGGGACGTGACGCTCGATCCCGTCCACGTCGACAGCATCGCGGACCTCGCCGCCTACCTCGCGCGCCAGGTGGACGACTCGGACCACGTCGACGTCGCGGCGCGGATCTGGTCGGAGTTCTTGGACCCGCTGTACGGCCCCGACGGGCGCGTCGTGATCGAGCCGGTCGACGAGCGACGCCTCCGCGCGGCCGACGCCGAGGACGCCGCGCTCGCGCCCGCGCCGTTCGAGACGACCCACGGGCTCGACTCCGGGACGATCAACCCCACGACGTTCAAGAACGGCCTAGTCGTCGACGTCGCCCAGGCGGCGATGGCGGCCGTCCCCTCGGACCTGGACCTCCACCGCCACCGGAGCATCGTGGCCGCGACGCACGTCAACGACGGGACCGTGCCACTCGACGAACCCTGGCGGAAGCTCGACGAGGGCTACTGCCGGTGGCGCGTGATGAACGTCCCGCGCGTGAACCGCTACGCCGAGGGCATCGTCCACGCGCTCGCGCTCTACCTCGCCGAGAGCGCCCACGCGCTCGAACACGCCGGGTCGGTCTCGGATCTGCTGATCCTCGACGGCCCGCTGTATCCGGTCGAACTGCTGAACTGGCGCGACCGCGACGCCGAACTCCGCGAGCTCGCCGAGGAGCTCAAGCCCCGCTCGGTCGTCGAGAACTACGTCCGGCTCGTGGAGTCGTTCGTCGAGCGCGAGGTGCCGCTCTGCGGCTTCGTGAAGAACCCCGCCTCGAAGCGGATCGTCGGCACGCTCCGCGACCGCGACGACGGGATCGACGTCCCGTGGACCGACGACGCCGCGTTCTTCACCCGGCTGTTGGAGCGCCGGCGGGAGGTGCCGGACGCGTCGGCCCCGGCGGACGCGGCCGATCACGGTCGCGAGGGCCGCCGCACCGACGAGGTGACGTTCACGAACTGGTTCGTCTCCCGGGGCGGCGTCGACGCCGCGGTCGCGGCCGACGGCGACGCCTACGGGGTCGAGCGGCGACTCGATCCCGAGCTGTACGAGACGTGCTTCTTCGCGATCTACGAGCCGCAGACCGACGTGCTCTACCGCGTCGAGACGCCGCGCGCGTTCGCGAGCGACCCGGAGGTCAGGGAGGCGCTGACCCGGCAGTTCGTCGGCGAGGTCGCGGCCCGGCGGGGGCCGCCCGAGGCGGTCGCGAAGGCGGATGAGCTCGCGCGGATTGGCGCCGGCGAGAAGTCGTCGCTCCGGCGGAAGTTCGAGGACGCGCTCGACAGCGACGAGGTCAAGCGGTACGACGAACTGCGGTGGGGCGACTTCGAGTGATCGCGCGAGCGGGTCGGGAGATCAGGAGTGTTCGGCGCCCGGCTCTTCTTTCAGGACCTCGACGTCGACCTCGGACTCGGGGACGCCCACGCGGGCGAACTGGGTCCGGACGTGTTCCTTGGCCGCATCGAGCGCGCGCTCGCGGGTCTCGAATCCGCGCGGCATCGGCGACTCGAAGGCGACGTGTTTCGTCTCCCCGTCGATCACCGTCTCGGAGCCGCCGCTTTCGACCTCGTAGAAGGCGTCGCAGACCCAGACGTAGGGGGCGTCCTCGTCGGGCGCGCCCTTGTAGGAGGGCGCGCGCTCGCCGCGCTCGAAGATCGTCCCCGTGAGGGTCGTCCCGCCGCCGTGGCCGCGCACGAGAAGCATACCTCCGGTAGGACCCCGGCGGGGAAAAGCGGCCCGGCGTGGCGACTCGCCGCGCGCGTCCGGTCGCTGGCGGCCCGGAGAGCAGTCCTTATTAGTCGCTGCCGACGCAGAGGGAAGACGAGATGGATCTCGGGGACTTCGAGCCGGGCGCGGACGACCGACCGACCGACGACGAGGGCGACGCCGGCGGCGAACCGAGCCGCGACGACGAGGCGAACCGCGGGAGCGACGCGGCCGCCGACGGCGATCGAGTCGAGGCCGGCGACGGAGGGACTCCACGCGACGACGACTCGCCCGACGAGGTCGCCTTCGAGCCGTACGACGCGTCGCCGGCGGGTCGGGACCGCGGGCTCGGCGCGATCTCGGTCTCTCAGGGCCTCCGCGTCGCCGAGGACGGCGACGAGACCTCCCTGCGCGCGTACGTCACCACCGACAACCGCGACGCCGTCCGGCTCGGGAAGTACCTGCTCGTCCCCTACCCGGACGACGAACTGCTGTTCGCGAAGATCACCGCCCTGGAGTACGCCCAGGAGTTCCAGACCGACGACGCCACCGAGATCCACGCCCGGCGCGCGATGCGCCGCGACCAGTTTGAGGAACGCGACTACAAGTTCGTCGCGTCGCTCGACCCCCTGGCGGTCCTCTTCGAGGACGGGGGACGCGACGACGAGCGGACGCTGAAGCGCCGGATGGTCGACCGCGTGCCCAAGCCCGGCGCCGTCGTCACCGAGGCCACCGACCCCGACCAGATCAAGACCGGCCTGAAGATCCCCTCGGCGGGCATCTTCCTCGGGCACCTCTCTGTCGGCGGCGAGAAGGTCCGGACCGCGGCCGAGCCGCCGACGATCGACTACCGGCTCCGCGACGACTACAGCGACGGCGACCCGCTCGTCTTCCGGCACACCCTCGTCGCCGGCGGCACCGGGTCGGGCAAGACCCACGCGACGAAGAACGTCCTCCGGCAGCTCCTCGACGAGGAGCGGACCTACGAGATGGACGACGGCCGCTCGGCCCGCCTCGCGGTCGTGCAGTTCGACCCGCAGGACGAGTACGCCCAGATGCACGACGACAACCCCGAGATGGACGCAGAGACGAAACGGCGCTACGAGCGCGAGGGGATCGTCCACGGCGGCTACGACGACACGGTCGCCTTGGTGCCGAAGGAAGACAGCGTGCCCTACGGCGGCGACAACCACCGGGCCGAGCAACTGGAGTTCACGATCCCCTTTTCGATGGCGCGCGACCGGCCCTGGCTCGTCGCCGGCAGCAGCTTGAACGAGAATCAGTACGCCGCGCTCCGTCAGCTGCTGTCGCGCTTCTTCGGTGAGTACGGCGACGGCGGGACGTACGCGGAGTTCAAGACGTTCCTCGACGACCCCGCGCTCAAAGAGCAGCTCGACGAGTCGGGGCGCGTCCACGAGTCGACGTTCGACGCGGTCAAGCGCCGGGTCCACGGCGTGCCGAACGGCGTCTTCGACCAGTCCGCGCGGCCGATCACGGAGCTGGACCACCAGCTCGTCCGCCCCGGCGGGCTGACGGTGATCCCGACCTACCACCTCTCGACCAGCCGCGCGAAGGAGCTGTTCGTGCTCGCGGTGTCGAGTATGCTCATCGACGACAAGCTCTCGAACGCCCCCGACTCGACGCGGATAAAGGAGACGCCGCTCCTCCTGGGGATGGACGAGGCCCACAACTTCCTGGCCGACGCCGACACGGTCCAGGCGCGGAAGGTCATCTCGAAGTTCACCGAGGCCGCGAAGCAGGGCCGCAAGGAGCGCCTCGGGCTCTTCCTCGTCACCCAGGACCCCCAGGACGTCGCCGAGTCGGTGTTCAAGCAGATCAACACCCGGCTCGTCCTCAACCTCGGCGACGAGGACGCGATAAAGAGCGTGAACATCCCGCCCGCCCTGGAGGACAAGGTGCCGTACATGGAGAAGGGCCAGGCGGTCGTCTACTCGCCGGACAACTCCGAGCCGGTCGAACTGAAGGGCCTGCCGGTCTGTCTCACGCGCCACGGCGACTGAGTCGCCCGACGGCTCCGGGTCGCGGTGCGCTCGGTTGCTGTTTTTTATACGTCGACGGTGTAGGCGGGCGTATGCCGAGGCACGTACTCGTCCCGCTCGACGGCTCGCCCCAGGCGCTCTATGCCGTCCGGTTCGTCGCCGACGAGTGGCCGGACGCCCGCGTGACGCTCCTCCACGTGATCGACCCCGTACAGGCGGGCTACCGCGCCGGCGTCCTGCCGACCGGCTCGGAGGACTGGTACCAGGAGGCGAAGGCCGATGCCGAGGAGATCCTCGCGGAGGGACGGGACCTGTTGGCCGGCGAGCGCGAGTCCGACGGCGCCGCCGCCGTCGAGACCGTCACCGAGGTCGGACGCCCGGCGGCGACGATCGTCGAACAGGCCCGCGACCGGGACGCAGACCACGTCGCTGTCGGCAGTCACGGCCGGCGCGGCGTCTCGCGGCTCCTGCTCGGCAGCGTCGCCGAACACGTCGCGCGGCGGTCGCCCGTACCGGTGACGATCGTCAGATAAGAAACGAGAAACGAAGAACGAAGATCCCGCGACCCGGCCGCCCTGCACCGCTACGGTCTCGGCCTCACTGGAAGCCGATGCGGCCGTCGCGCCGCTCGCCGAGCCGCTCGCTGCTGCCGCCCTTGAACTGCTCTTGCATCTCCTCGTAGTACTCCATCAGGTCGTCGGTGATCGTCGGCCGGACGGACTCCATCGCCTTGCGGAAGTGCCGCATCTCGATCTCCTCGGCGTCGCCGTCCTCCCTGAGCGCCTCGATGGCGGCCTCGCGGCCGATCGTCTCCAGGTCGGAGCCGACGTAGCCGTCGGTGATCTCGGCGATCTCGCGCAGGCTCACGTCGGGCGCGAGCGGCGAGTCGCGGGTGTGGATCTTGAGGATCTGCTCGCGGCCCTCCTCGTCGGGCTGGCCGATCAGCACGAGGCGGTCGAACCGCCCGGACCGGATCAGCGCCGGGTCGATCATATCCGGGCGGTTGGTCGCGCCGATGACCATCACGTTGCCGTTCTCCTCCAAGCCGTCGAGCTCGGTCAGGAGCTGATTGACGACCCGCTCGGAGACGTTGTTGCCGGTGTCGCCGCCGCGGCTGGGCGCGAGGCTGTCGAGCTCGTCGAAGAAGATGATCGTCGGGCTGACCTGGCGGGCCTTCCGGAACGTCTGCCGGATGGCCTTTTCGGACTCGCCGACCCACTTCGAGAGGAGCTGCGGGCCTCTGACCGAGATGAAGTTCGCGTTCGTCTCGTTGGCGACGGCCTTCGCGATCAGGGTCTTGCCCGTCCCCGGCGGCCCGTACAGCAGCACGCCCTTCGGGGGATCGATCCCCATCCGCTCGAATCTGTCCTCGGAGGTGAGGGGCCACTCGACGCTCTCTTTCACCGTCTGCTTGGGATCTTCGAGCCCGCCGACGTCGTCCCAGGACACCTTCGGCAGTTCGACGAGCACCTCCCGCATCGCCGACGGCTCCACGTCCGCGAGGGCGCCCTGGAAGTCCTCGCGCTTGACGATCATCCGGTCAATGAGGCTCGGCGGGATGTCCTCCTCGTCGAGGTCGATCTCGGGGAGGTATCTGCGGAGGGCCTTCATCGCGGCCTCCTTCGTCAGCGACTCGATGTCGGCGCCGACGAAGCCGTGGGTCTCGTCCGCGAGGTGGTCGAGGGAGACGTCGTCAGACAGCGGCATCCCGCGGGTGTGGATCTGGAGGATCTCCTTCCGTCCGGTCTCGTCTGGCACGCCGATCTCGATCTCGCGGTCGAAGCGGCCGGGGCGACGGAGCGCGGGGTCGACGCTGTCGACGCGGTTCGTCGCCGCGATGACGATGACCTGGCCCCGCGTTTCGAGGCCGTCCATCATCGTCAGCAGCTGGGCGACGACGCGGCGCTCGACCTCGCCGGTGACGTCCTCGCGCTTGGGCGCGATCGAGTCGAGCTCGTCGATGAAGATGATAGAGGGCGACTCCTCGGTGGCGTCCTCGAAGATCTCGCGCAACTGCTGTTCGGACTCGCCGTAGTACTTCGAGATGATCTCGGGGCCCGCGATGGAGAAGAAGCTCGCGGAGGTCTCGTTGGCGACGGCCTTCGCCAGGAGGGTCTTGCCCGTCCCCGGCGGGCCGTGCAGCAGCACGCCCTGCGGCGGCTCGATCCCGAGCTTCTTGAAGATCTGCGGGTGCTTCATCGGGAGCTCGACCATCTCCCGCACGCGCTGGATCTCGCTCTGGAGGCCGCCGATGTCCTCGTAGGTGATCCCGCCGCCGGTCTTCTCGAAGCCCGAGATGGGCTCCTCGCGGAGTTCGACCTCGGTGTCTTCTGTCACCAGACAGACGCCGTCGGGCTCGGTCTCGACGGCGATGAGCGGGATCGCCTGGCCGGGCGAGCGCATAAACGGATGGTTCGTCGAGGACATCACGGGCACGATGTCGCGCTCGACGACCGGCCGCTTGAGGATCTGGCGTTTCACCATCCCGGCCGCGTCGGAGCCGAACTGGACGCTCGCCTCCTCGGGCGGCGCGAGCACGAGCTTCTCGGCTTTGGTCTCTTCGGCCTTCCGGATCGTCACCCGCTCGCCGATGCTGACGTCGGCGTTCTGTCGCGTGAAGCCGTCGATGCGGACCGTGTCGGTGTTCCAGTCCTGCCGGTCCGCGCGCCACACCTTCGCCGCCGTCGTCTCGGCGCCCTCGATTTCGATGATATCTCCCGGCGAGAGCTTCAGATGCAGCAACGTGTCCGGGTCCAGACGGGCGATACCGCGCCCCGAGTCGTTCGGGTACGCCTTCGCCACTTCGAGTTGAACTTCGTTCATGATTGGGTCGCGGGGATGCGTCCCGCCAGTCGGTCACGACCGGGGTTAAGTCCTTCCCTGCGTCCGCTCGCGGGGCGGTCCTGCCCCGGTGTGACACTCTGTAGCATCGTTCGATTCGGGGATACAAATCCTTACCGACCGCGGCAGAGACGCGGCCCGCGCCCGTCTCGCTGGACCTTTGCCGTCCCGCCGCGATTTGTCGGTATGCGCACGCTCGCTTTCGACGGTCGGATGGGCGCCAGCGGCGATATGCTGCTCGCGGCCCTCCTCGACGCCGGCGCCGACCCCGACGCGCTCGCGCCGGTCGAAGACGCCCTGGATCTCCGGTACGACGTCGGGACCGTCGACGAGAACGGCATCGCCGCGACGCGGGTCCGCGTGGTGTTCGCCGACGACCGAGAGCGGACTCACGGGCAGGCTCACGACGGACACGGTGACCACGACCACAGTCACCACACCCACGACCGGGACGGCCACGATCACGACGCCGCTAATGGAACGCCCGCGGAGGGTCACGGCCCACACCGTACCTATCCTGAGGTGATCGAGATCGTCGAGTCGATGGATCTCCCGGACGCGGTCGAAGCAGACGCCAAGGCGATCTTCCGGCTCCTCGGTGAGGCCGAGGCGGCCGTCCACGACACCGACCTCGACGACACCCACTTCCACGAGGTCGGCGCCGACGACGCCATCGCCGACGTCGTCGGCGTCGCGCTCCTCCTCGACGACCTCGACGTCGAGCGCGTGGTCACGACGCCGCTCTCGACCGGCGACGGCTCCCAGGAGATGGCGCACGGCGAGTATCCGATCCCCGCCCCCGCCGTCGTCGAGATCGCCGCCGACGCGTCGTGGTCGCTCCGCGGCGGCCCGGTTGACGCCGAACTCCTCACCCCCACGGGGGCGGCGATCCTCGCGCACGTCGCGGAGGGCGTCGACGCGCTCCCGACCCTCGACGTCGACGCGTCGGGCTACGGCGCGGGCGGCTACGACTTCCCCGAGCGGCCGAACGTCCTCCGTGCGCTCGTCGGCGACGGCGGCCGCCGGCTCGACCGTGACCAGATCACCGTCCTGGAGACGAACCTCGACGACGCCTCGCCCGAACTGCTTGGCGGGCTCCAGGAGACGCTCAAAGCCGCCGGCGCGCGCGACGTGACGATCCTCCCGACGACGATGAAGAAGTCCCGCCCCGGCCACCTGGTGAAGGTCATCGTTCGGCCCGAGGACGCAGAGCGCGTCGCCCACCGGCTCGCGGTCGAGACGGGGACCCTCGGCGTCCGGGAGCACGGCGCCGGCCACCGCTGGGTCGCCGGTCGCGACTTCGAGACGGCCGAAATCGACGTCGACGGCGACACCCACGAGGTCGCCGTGAAGATCGCGTCCGACGCCGACGGCGACCCCTACGATTACAGCGCGGAGTACGACGACGCGCTTTCGGTCGCCACGGCGACCGGGCTCCCGGTCCGCGAAGTGATGCGCCGGGCCGAGGCGGCGGTGCGCAGCGAGTAGTTCCGCTCGTCGCTCTGCTACTGCTCGTCGCCTTCGTCCGCTTCGTCGGCCCCGGCGCCCCGCTCGCGGTGGGCCTCCAGCGCCTCCCTGACGGTGAGTTCGCCGGCCGCGACCCGGCGGGCGAGCCCCTCGTCGATCGTCCGACCGTCGGCCGATGCCTCCCGCGAGCGGTTCTTGATGCGCTGGAGTTCCCCCGCGGTCGGCTCGATCTCGCGGCTGCTCACCTCCTCGCCGGGGAGCCGCGCGATGTTGACCGCCGCGAGGACGTCGCCCATCCCCCGCGCGCCGGTCCCGAGGTAGGGCGTCGTCCCCGTCTCGTCGACCAACTCGACGGCGACATCGTCGAGGTCGTTGACCAACTGCGAGCCCTGGAGCCGCGCGCCGTCGCCGATCCGGACCACCGGATCGGGCTCGTCTTCGACCTCCCGTCTGACGGTCTCGACGGCGTCCGCGAGCGGCACCTGGAACGCCGCGACGACGGTGTCGCCTTTGAGCACGGCGATGCCGGGGCGCGTCCCCGGGTCGACGCCGACGACCGTCCGCCCGCCGCCGCCCCGGAGGATCGAGACGACCTCCTCGACGGCGCGGCGTGCGCCGTCCGCGTCCGCGACCACGGTCTCGACGTCCGCGGGCGTCTCCACGCGGTCCTCCGGCGCGCGGATCACGACCCGCGTGCGGTCGGGGAGCCCCTCGCCCGGCTCCTGGGTGGTGAAGGTCACGCCCCGGTCCCGGAGTTCGTCGACGACGTCGTGGTACAGCTCGAAGTCGTCGGTCGCGACGACGATCACTCCCGGCGTTTCGGCGTGATCGTATATATACTGTCGGCTCGGGGCTGTTCGGCGGGCGGCGCGCGCCCCGACGACGACGCGGCTCGCGACCGCGCGCGGGTCGCGGACGCGCGGCTCGCCGGGTGGCGTCGAAAGAAATCGGTTCGGGAGACGAGTCGGCGCGACGTCCGGATCGGACGGTCGGCGTCCGTCGGCTTCAGCCGAAGAGGTTGCCGAGGCCCTCGCCGCTGGCCTCTTCGTCCTCTTCCTCGTCGGCGTCGCCTTCGTCGGCCTCCTCTTCGGCCTCGTCGGCGTCGCCCTCGTCCTCGTCGGCGTCGGCCTCGTCGGCACCGCCGGCGGCGCCGCCCGAAGCGGGCGCGGGCGCGGCGGCGGCCGTCTCGACGGCCTCCTCGATGTCGACGTCCTCCAGCGCGGCGACGAGCGCCTTGACGCGGGATTCCTCGACGTCGACGCCGGCGGCCTCCAGGACCGCGGTGACGTTGTCTTCGTTGATCTCTTCGCCCGATTCGTTCAGGATGAGCGCAGCGTAAACGTATTCCATTGTTGTGTACCTCGTGTGTTATCCGAACATCGCGCCGAGTCCTTCGGCACCGTCGTCGTCATCGTCGTCGGCCCCGCCGTCGTCGGCGTCAGTTTCTTCGTCTTCGTCTTCTTCGTCTGCCGATTCTGCTTCCTCGTCGCCCGTCTCGGCCGACTCGTCGGCGGCCGGTTCGGGCGCCTCGACCCCCCGGAGTTCCTCCGGGAGCGCCTCGTCGTCGTCGATCTGGGCCGCGAGCGTGCGGACCTGCGCGTCGGCTTTCGCGACGAGATCAGGCAGCACGTCGGGGTCCTCGATGGCGGCGAACAGCCCGAGCGCCTTCGCCTCGCCGGCCGCCTTGGCCAGGAGGGTCGGGGTGGACTGCGCCGTCGGGTACTCCGCGTTGACCGCGAGGTTCCGAGCGGCCGCGGCGGCGGACTCGATGTCCGCGCGGTACTCGTCGACGTCGATGGCGAGTTCGTCCGGCTCGAACAGGACGCCCTCGGAGAAGACGCCGCGGAGGTCGAGCCCGACTTCCTTGGGTTCGATGCCGAGCTCGGAGAGGACGCCTTCGAGGTCCTCGGAGACCTCCTCGCCGGCTTTGAGCACCTTCGAGTCCTCGGTGACCTGGATCGAGCCGTCCTGGATCCGGGCGGCGGCTCCGACCTGCTGGAGCTCGCCCACGAACGGACCGGGATCGACGCCCGTGTCACCCTCGGGGATGACGATGTCGTTGGGGGCGACCTCGCCCGCGCTGATCGGCGCGGGGGTCTTCGAGGCCTCGAGCTGCTTGTAGAGCCCGAAGGGGTTGTCGTTGGTGCCGACGAGGGCGACCTGGCCCGAGACGTACTCGGTCAGGTCTTCGAGGCCGTCGTCGACCTCCTCCAGCGCGCGGACGGTGAGCGTGTTGCGGCTCATCCGCAGTTCCGCGCTGCCGTGGAGTTCACGGCGCATGCTCTGGAGCTGCCGGCTCGGGATGCCGGCGACGTCGACGACGCCCACCGACTGGTAGCTCTCCAGGAAGTCGACCAGTTCGGCGACCTCCTCTTTCTTCCACTCGGGGATCGTCTCGGTGCGCCGCGCGGAGGCACTGCCGCTCATGCGGGTACCTCCACGGACGGGCCCATCGTCGTCTTCACGTACATCGAGTCGATGTTGAGCGGGCCCTTCTCCAGGCTCGCTTCGAGTCGACGGACGATGACGTCGATGTTGTCCGCGATGTCGTCGGCGTCCATGTCTTCGGCACCCACGCGGGTGTGGAACGTCCGGCGGTCGCGGGAGCGGAGTTGCACCGTGTTCTTCATCCGATTCACTGTCTCGACGACGTCGTCGTCCGGCTGGAGCGGCGTCGGCATCTTCCCGCGCGGACCGAGGACCGTCCCGAGGTAGCGGCCGATGTCTTGCATCATATCGGCTTCTGCCACGAAGAAGTCGGTCTCGTCCGCGAGGTCTTTTGCCGCGTCGGTGTCGTCTCCGAGGTCTTCGAGGTCGTTGCCGTCCAGTACTTGGTCGGCGACGTCCTCGGCTCGGAGCGCGGTCTCACCGCTCGCGAAGACGACGATCTGCGTCTCCTGTCCGGTGCCGGACGGGAGAACGACAGACTCGTCGACACGTTTCGACGGGTCGTTTAGGTCGAGGTCGCGCAGATTCACGGCGAGGTCCACCGTCTCACGGAAGTTCCGCGAGGGGGACTCGTCGAGTGCGCGAGAGACTGCGTCAACTATCGTATCTGCCATTATTCACCTCCGTAGTACGCAGGATTGCTCCTACGGGTCAGTGAAACAGGCGTCTGCCTGCCTCGTCGGAGCGAAGGAGGATGGCGGACTTAAGTCCGTCGAAGCGGAAGCCCCGTACCGCCGGATTTCGGGCTCGAAACGCCCGATCTGTGGGAATCGTCTGCACGGACCGAACCCCGCGGACGCGCCGCTGTGCGGGCGCTCGGACGCGGCTGACGGACCCAATGGTGGAGGGTCGGACGAAACTCGCAGAGAGAAGGGCGGCCGGTCGCGGTCGCGGCCCGCTGTCGACTGCGCGTCTGGACGGATTACTCGTCGACGAAGACGTCGTCGTACTCGCCGTCTTCCATCCGCTGTTTGAACTCGCGCGGATCGTTGCCCTCGATCGTCACGCCCAGCGAGGTGCAGGTCCCGACGACCTCCTTCGCGGCGTTGAACGAGTCATAGGAGAGCAGGTCCGAGGACTTCTGCTCTGCGATCTTCTTCACTTGCTCGACGTCCAGGTCGGCGACGAAGTTCTCCTGGGGCTCGCCCGAGCCCGTCTCGAAGCCGGCCTCGTCCTTGACGAGTTCGGCCGTCGGCGGGACGCCGACCGAGATCGTAAAGGAGCCGTCGTCCTCGTACTCGACGGTGACGGGGACTTCCATCCCGTCGAACGCCGCCGTCTCGTCGTTGATCTGCTGGACGACGTCCTGAACGTTCACGGGGGTGGGGCCGAGTTCCGGACCGAGCGGCGGGCCGGGGTTGGCCTCCCCGCCGGGAACGAGTACTTCGATGGTTCCAGCCATATCTCACAACACCCTACGCCGACTTTTAACGGTTTTCTTTCGGCCGAACGGCCGTGTCAGGGTTCGGCACGGGGATCGAGCGCGGGTCGGCCCCCGCCGCATTCGCCCCGGTCGGCCGCCCGATCACGACAGGTCGACGCCGAACGGCGCGGCGTCGGCCGCCCGCTCGGCGACCGCGCCCAACAACTCCGCGGCGGCGTCGAGGTCGTCGGTGTCGATGACCTCGACCGGCGTGTGCATGTAACGGTTCGGAATCCCGAGATTCAGGGAGGGAATGCCGCTCCGCGAGGTGTAGAAGGCGTCGGCGTCGGTGCCGGTCCGCGTGCCCGTCGCCTGCAGTTGGACGTCGACGTCGGCGTCTCCGGCGGCCTCGCGTGCGAGATCGACGATCGAGGGGTGGTTCGCGCTCCCGCGGGAGACGACCGGGCCGGCGCCGAGTTCGACGGGGCCGGTGCGCTTGCCGGGGATGTCGGGGTTGTCCGTCGCGTGGGTCACGTCGACCGCGATCGCCGCGTCCGGTTCCAGCCCGAAGCCGACCATCTTCGCGCCCTGGACGCCGACCTCCTCCTGGACGGTGCTGACGGCGTAGACCGTCGCGTCGACGTCGCGTTCGACGGCCGCGCGGAGCCCCTCCGCCGCGGACCAGGTCCCGACGCGGTTGTCCATCCCGCGGGCGGCGACTTTGGTACCGTGGAGGTCGCGGACGCGCGTCTCGACCGTGACGGGGTCGCCGATCTCGACGAGCTCGCGGGCTTCCTCCTCGTCGTCGGCGCCGACGTCGACGAACTGCTCTGCGATGTCCTCGTAGGACTCGTCCTCGCGGTCCCGGAGGTGGATCGCGGTCTGGCCGATCACGCCCGGCACCGACTCGTCGCCGTGGACGGTGACGTGCTGGCCCTGCGAGACCGTGCGGTCGGCGCCGCCGATCGAGCCGATCCGGAGGAAGCCGTCGTCGGTGATGTTCCGGACGATGTAGCCGATCTCGTCGGCGTGCCCGGTGAAGGCGATCGACGCGTCCGCGCCGCCCTCGTGGACCGCGACCGCGTTGCCGTAGTCGTCGGTCCAGACGTCGTCGGCGAACGCCCGCACGTAGTCGAGCCACACTCGCTGGCCAGCCGATTCGAACCCCGAGGGGCTGGCCGTGGTCAGTAGATCCGTAAGGAACCCGCGTCTGTCCTCGTCCATATCTCCGCTCCGCACCCCGTTCACCTGAAACTACGGGATACCGGCCCTTTGGTCGGTTCGAAACCGCCCCGTCACTCGGCCCGCGGCCCGGGCTCCACAACGGTTATTCCTCCTGTCGGCGTACCGAGACGAGAGATGAGCGACACGTCATTCACCCTCTTCGAGATCCACCTGCACGACGGCCTTACTTTCTCCGCGAACGCGGAGGCGACGAACACCGCGCCCGCGATCGGCGGGCTCTTCGGCTCGTCGTCCGAGGGCGACGAAAGCGACGACGAGAGCGACGATTCGGGGGCGGGGCGCGGCGGCTGCGTCTCGAAGCGCCTCCTGCTCGTCGTGTTCATCGCCCTCGTCGCGCTCGTCATCGAACTCCTCGCGGCCCGCTCTCGCGGAGACGGCGAACGCACCAAACTCACGGACTTCACTACCGGGAGCGGGGACGACGCGAACGACGCGGACGGCGCCGCGTGAGGCGGCCCGGACGGGCGCACCCCCTCGCTGGCGGTCGGATGGCTTAAGCGGCGCCCCTCGTATTCCTCCCGTATGACCGTTTCGAGCGCCCCCGGGAAGGTGTACCTCTTCGGGGAACACGCGGTCGTCTACGGCGAGCCGGCGGTCCCCTGCGCCATCGAGCGCCGGGCCACGGTCACCGTCGACGCCCGCGCGGACGACCACATCAGAGTCCAGGCCCGCGACCTGAGCCTCGACGGCTTCACCGTCGAGTACGCCGGCGACACCGCCGAGCGGCCGGACGTCGACGTCCCCGAGGGACTCGTCGACGCCGCGATGGGCTACATCGACGCCGCGGTCGAACAGGCCCGCGACGCGGCCGACGCCCCCGACGCGGGGTTCGATATTACCGTCGAGAGCGAGATCCCGCTGGGCGCCGGACTGGGCTCGTCGGCCGCGGTCGTCGTCGCCGGCATCGACGCCGCGACCCGAGAGCTGGGTGTCGAACTGAGCAAGGATGAGATCGCCGACCGCGCCTACCGCGCGGAGTACGACGTCCAGGACGGGCAGGCCTCCCGCGCGGACACCTTCTGCTCGGCGATGGGCGGCGCCGTCAGGGTCGAGGGCGACGACTGCCGCCGCATCGAGACGCCGAACCTCCCCTTCGTCGTCGGCTTCGACGGCGGCGCGGGCGACACGGGCGAACTCGTCGCGGGCGTCCGCGACCTCCGCGCGGAGTACGGCTTCGCAGCCGACACCGTCGAGAGCATCGGCGACATCGTCCGCGCGGGCGAAGAACGCCTCTACGACGCCGACCCCGACTCGGAGCCGACAGCCGACCTCCTGGCGGAACTCGGCCGGCTGATGGACTTCGACCACGGCCTCCTGGAGGCCCTGGGCGTCTCCTCGCGCACGCTCGACAACATGGTCTGGGCCGCCCGCGAGGCCGGCGCCCACGGCGCGAAACTGACCGGCGCCGGCGGCGGGGGGTGCATCGTCGCGCTCGACGAGACGCCCGAGACCCGGACCGCGCTTCGGTACACCGCCGAGTGCCGCGACGCCTTCCGCGCCGAACTCGATCGCGAGGGCGTCCGCGTCGAGTCGTCCGGCGACGGCACCGCGGCCGCCGACCGCGGGGACGCCTGAGATGACGGTCGTCCTCAAGCTCGGCGGCAGCGTCGTCACCGACAAGGAGACCCCCGAGACCGTCGACGACGACGCACTCGACGCGGCGGTCGAAGCGGTCGCCGAGGCCGACCTCGACCGCCTCGTCCTCGTCCACGGGGGCGGGAGCTTCGGCCACCACCAGGCGGACAAACACGGCGTCAGTCTCTCGGCGGGCAGCCGCGACGCCCCCGGCGTCTGGGCCATCCACGACGCGATGCGCCGGCTGAACGACGAGGTCGTCGCGAGGCTCCACGACGCCGGCGTCCCGGCGCTCCCGGTCCACCCGCTCTCTCTCGCCGCTCGCGACGCCGACGCTGCGCTCTCGATGCCGCTCGACTCGACGGCGACGCTGCTCGGCGAGGGCTTCGTTCCCGTCCTCCACGGCGACGTCGTCGCGCAGGCGGGCGCGGGCGCGACGATCATCAGCGGCGACGAGGTCGTGACGCGGCTCGCCCGCGGACTCGACGCCGACCGCGTCGGGCTCTGCTCGACCGTACCGGGGGTCTACGACGACGCCGGCGCGGTGATCCCGCGAATCTCGTCGTTCGCCGAGGTCGAGGACGTCCTCGGCGCGTCGGACGCGACTGACGTGACCGGCGGGATGGCCGAGAAGGTGCGGGCGCTCTTGGAACTGGACTCGCCGGCCCACATCTTCGGACCGGACGATCTCGCGGCCTTCCTGGCTGGCGAGTCGGCGGGGACGGTCGTCGACGGCGACGCGGCGTGACCGGTCCGATCAGCCGGCGTGCGCGCCCTCGCTCTCGGCGTCGCTTCCGGTCTGCCAGTAGCCCACGTAGACCTGCGCCAGGAAGACGACGGTGAACGCGGCGTTGAGGTATATGGTGTATCCGGACGGCGCGGTCCCGCCGGCCTGCCCCTGCGGCGGGACCAGCCCGATGCCGCTCCAGAGGTAGTGGATGGCGACGCCGGCGATCACGGCGGCGACGAAGATGCTGACGAAGAGGACCGCCGCCAGCCGGAGGCCGTAGTAGCGCCGGTAGGCGTCGTCGATCGTCGGCACGATCAGGTCCGCGAAGATGAACGACATCACGCCGCCGAAGGCGATGCCGTTGTTCCAGAGGATCACCGCGAAGGGGACGTTCCCGACAGAGCAGACGAACGTCACGACGCCGATGGCGACGCCGATGACCGCGCTCGCGAGCACCCACGCGAACGTCCCCTCGGCGCCGACGCCGAACAGCGTCGTCCACCACGCCCGGGGCACGAACGCGCCGATGAGCCCGGCGATCAGGAAGCCCGCGACGATGTCGGTCCACAGCATCTCCCACTCGCCCAGCGCGTTCTTCGAGGCGAGGCGCCAGCCGTCACCGGTGAGGAGTCTGTCGCGCCAGGTCGCGTCCCGCTGCCGCTCGGATTCGAGGTACGCCTCCTTGCAGGACTCCGAGCAGAAGTACTCCGTGCCGCCGTCGGTCTCGACGCTCAGGACGTCGTCGCTCGTTGGGTCGACCTCCATCCCGCAGGAGGGGTCGCGGACGCCCTCGGTCGACTGGAGGTGCTCGCGCGCGGCCGCGAACCACGACTCGGGGACGACGTACTTGAACGCCACCGCGAGCAGGCCGATGAGGAGGAGGCCGGCGACGTAGTCCGCGAGGACGAACTGCCAGCCGAGCAGGATCCACATCACGAGCCCCAGTTCGATCACGAGATTGGTGGAGGCGAACTGGAAGGCCGCGAGGCTGGCGACCGGCGACGCGCCCTTCTTGAACAGCGACTTCGTCGTCGCGACCGCGCCGAACGAACACGACGAGGAGGCCGCCCCGAAGACCGTGCCGAGGCCGAGCTCGCGCCAGCCGTCCCCGCCGAGGACCGCCGACATCCGCTCTTCGCTGACGAACGTCTCGACCGCGCCGGCGATGGTGAACCCCAGGACGAGCGCCCACCACGTCTCCCAGGCCATCTCGCCCGCGAGCCGGAGCCCCTCGACGGCGGTCTCGACTACCATCGCGGTTCACCTCCGACGGACGATTCGGACCGTTTCAGTCTCATCGTGTCGGTCTAGCCTACACGTTCCCCTCCCAATGCGATTGCGACTCATATTCCGAATCGATCGGCGGACGAAAGTTCAGAATCCGAAGTGACGAACGAGAGAAACGCCGGAATCAAGTACGAGACGCCGGTCCGCACCCACGTCGTCGACGCGTTCCGAGAACGCGATCGACGCGCCGTTTCCTCGACGTATTCGTGTTGGATTCCAAAGTATCTCCCGAGCAGACCGAGCGAATCGAAAGCGGATCGCGGATAAAGACGCCTTTCAGTCCTCGTCGCTCTGGGCGTTCCGCGCGGCCCACGGCGTGAGGATCGCGTAGACGGCCTCGTTCATCGGGACGGCGATGTCGTGCTCGCGCGCCCGCCGGATGATCGCGCCGTGGAGCCCCTCCAGTTCCATCCGTTTGCCGTGGGTCAGATCGTAGTGCAGCGACGAGTAGGCGTCGCCCTCCAGCCCCTCGGCGAACGCCATCCACTCCTCGACGGTCTCTTCGGTCAGGTCCGTCCCCGCCGCGCGGCCGACTTCGCAGACCTCCTCGAAGAGCCGTCGGTACATCGACCAGGACTCCTCGTGGCGGCGGATCTCGCCCAGCGGGAGGCGGACAGCGGCGGTCATCCCGGCCTGGGCACAGATGAACGCGGCCTTCTCCCAGATCTCGGTCCGCACCGATTCGGAGAGTTCCACGTCCATTCCGTCGGCGCGCTCGAACCACTTCGCCAGCCGTTCGGCGCGCTCGCTCCGCGAGCCGTCCAGTTCGCCGATGGTGAAGCTCGTCGGACCGCCCGTGTGTTCGATCACCCCCGGCTCGCCGATCGTCGAGAAGACGTACGCGACGCCGCCCATCACGTGCTCGGCCCCGACCTCGTCGGCGAGGACCGACTCGTTGTCGACGCCGTTCTGGAGCGAGACGACGGCGGTGTCCTCGCCCACGAGCGGCGCCAGATTCCGGGCCGCGGCCTCGGTGTCGAAGGACTTCACCGTGAAGAGCACGTAGTCGCACGGGCCGATCTCCGCGGGATCGTCGGTCGCCGGGAGGTCGACCGCGAAGTCGCCCTCGACGCTCTCAACGCGGAGCCCCGCTTCTCTGAGCGCGTCGAGGTGGGTGCCCCGCGCGATGAGGTGGACCTCGGCACCGGCCTGCGCGAGGCGACCGCCGACGTAGCCGCCGACCCCGCCGGCCCCGTACACCGCGACCTTCATCGTTCCGTCCAATCGGCTGCGTTCGACTGTCTCGCTGGCATACCACCGTCTTCCGCTCGCCTTCGGTTAATTATTACCGCCCGTCTCGGGATTCGCGGCGACGTCTCGCGCGCACCCGAAATTCAGTTGTCATTTCGGGGACGGGATCCGGAACTGCTTTGACGCCCCACTATTTAGGCTGGCCTAAAATGGATCGCCACGCGGACCAGCTCGTCGGGTCCCTGTTCAGAATCCTCGGGTCGCAGGGGCACCACGAGGCCCAGCGGCTGCTCGTCGAGACGTACCAGTCGCACGCGCCGTCGGACCGCGACGAACTGGTCGATCGACTCGCCGCCGACCTGGTGACGATCCTCCAGGAACACCTGACGCCCCGGGAGGGCGCCGCGGTGCTCACCACGACCGTGGAGTACCTCGTCAACCGCTTCGTGTCCGTCGTCGACGTCGCGCCCGTGGCCATCGTCGTGCTGGACGAAGACGGCGGCATCCAGCTGTGGAACGACGGCGCCGAGCGGACGTTCGGCTGGAGCGAGCGCGAGGTGCTATCGAAGCCGTACGCCCGCGTCGTGGCCGAGCCGTCGGAGTCGATCCCGCCGGTCTCGGAGCTGGAGGACGGCGAGCGGCTGACCGGCGTCGAGACTCGGCACCGTCACAAGGACGGCTCGCTCCTCGACGTCCGCCTGTGGGGCGCGCCCCTCTACAACCACGAGGGGCAGTTCACCGGCGCGACCTTCGTGATCAGCGACATCACCGAGCGGAAACAGCGCGAGCAGCGCCTGACGGTGTTGAACCGGGCGCTGCGGCACAACATCCGCCACGACGTCACCGTCATCCGCGGCCACCTCGATCTGCTCTCCGAGGAGATTCCCGAGTCCGATCACCTCGAGGTCATCGACGAGCGCGTCGCGAACATCAGCAATCTGAGCGAGGCGGCGCGGAACATCGAGCGGCTCGGCGAGCCCGACGATTCGGCCCCCGCGACGTTCGATCTCGGGCCCGAACTGCGGGAGCACGCCGCGCGGCTCCGACGCGACTGGCCCGACGCCCGCGTCGACGTCGACGTCCCCGAGTCGCTTCCGGTCGCCGCGCACGAACTCCTCCCGTACGGGCTCGACAACCTCCTGGAGAACGCCGTCGAACACAACGACGCCGACGACCCGCGGGTGCGGATCGAAGCCCGAAAGCCCGACGACTCCTCTGCGGGCGTCCGACTGGTCATCGCCGACAACGGTCCCGGACTGCCGACGAACGAACGCGAGGTCCTGCGGAACGGGACGGAGACGGACCTCACTCACAGCACCGGCGTCGGGCTGTGGCTGACCCAGTGGATCGTGCGGAGCTCCGGCGGGCAGCTCGATGTCGAGACCAGCGAGTGGGACGGCACGCGGGTCACAGTAGAGTTACAGAGCGCGTAGTATCGGTGAGCGAATCCGAGCCCGCGGTCGGTTTGAATCCGTGGCGGAATCGGTATCTCTGGGGCCTCTATCGGGTGAGGTGCTATCAGTAGGACCGGTGAGAGTGACTCCGGAAGAAATCCGGTCCAGACGTTCAAGTGTGATGGCGGCGTAGCGCCCAGTATGAGCCAAGTGACGAAACGTATCGTGCAGGAACTCCACGACGAGCCGCATCTCGAGGGCCGACGGATTACGGTTCGGTTCCTCAAAGAGCAAATCGAGGAACGGGGACTCGATCCGCGTACGGTCGCCGATCGCCACGATCTTGACGTGGCTGATGTCTATCGGGCGCTCACCTATTACCACGACCACCCCGAAGAGATGCGGACGATCGAACGTCGGCGACGATCCGCGATCGAAGCACACGCTCACTTGGCGACCGATCCAGACGACGTTCGTGACTGATGGGGTATCGTATCCTCGCTGACGAAAACGTCGAGCAGGCGACGATCAACTACCTGCGGAAGCTCGGACATAGCGTTGAACGGATCGGGGATATCGCAGAACTCGGCCTGGGTGCTGAAGATGAATCGATCGCTGCGTATGCACGCGAGACAGACCGTCTCGTTCTCACTCAGGACGACGACTTCTTCACTCAGATCACTGTCGAAGATACCGCCGGTGTTCTCTTCCAGACGGATCAGACGCTTTCGGCCCGAGAGGTAGGAGATATCGTACACGAACTCTCCGAGTACATCGACCAATCCGAAGTGACACTTGAATACGTGAGCCGGAACTGGCTGTAGGTGGGCTATAGCGTTCGACCCCCGGCGACCAACGAGGAGCATCTTTGATCGAGTTTTCACCGAACGAGCCGCAGACTCGCCCAGTACGAAAGGTCGGTATGTCGCCCGAAACACTAACGACCGGCCTCATCCCGTGGCGGCACGCCGCGTCGGCCGGGAAACCCTCGTGTCGGGCGGTCCGTCTGTGGGGCGCGGACGGTCCCTGTGTCGCACACCCGGGTTCGCCGCCGTGTCATCGCTCCCGTGACGGGAGTACTCGGGCGGGGACTGAGGGTGCGCACTCGGGGGAAGGCGGTCGAGGGCAAAGGCCGTTCCGACTCACCGGCCCGACCCGCTACACCGTGTAGTCGGATTCGCCGATCTGGACGTACTTCCCGTTCCGGAAGGAGAACTTCGTCCGCTTGTAGGTCGTGACGAGCTTCGCGGCGCCGAACCCGGCCCTGAGGTTGCTCGTGTCGAAGAGCCCGTAGCCCTCGCTGTTTTCGAGGAGCTTGCGGGCCGTAGCGAACGCCCAGTCCCAGTCGTCGGGCTCGTAGTCGTGGACGATGTCGGCCATCGCGACGTTGCGGAGGATCTCGTCGCCGATGGCGTCCTTCCAGCGGGCGTTGTATGGTGCGAGATCGCCCTCGGCGGCGAGTTCGCCAGCGATCGCGCCCGTGCGGACGGCCGTGTGGTCGCCGCCCTCGTGGAACGCCGAGGTCGCGCCCATCGCGCCGCCGACGACGGCGACGCCCGCGCCCGTGGGAGAGTCGATCGGCCGCGTCGAGGAGATGGCGTAGGTCTCTGTCCCCTTCGACTTCCCGCGATTCTCGACGAGCGGGAAGTCGTCCTCGATGTCGTACTCGTCGCCGTACTCCTGTTCGAGCAGCCGGCGGATGTACTCCTTCCCCTGGGGGATCCGCTCGTCGTCGGGCCGCAGGAGCGGGTAGTCCCCGCGGTTCTCGACGGCCTCGATGTCCATCCCGATCGGCATCGTCAGCCCGATCCGGGCGACGTTGTCGTCGTTCGGGAAGATCCACGGATAGGCGGTGTGGCCGGGCATGTGTCCCCACCAGAATTTGATCGCGCCCGCGACCTCCTCGAAGACCTCCTCGGGGAGCCGGCGGTGCTCCTGGTAGGCGATGTGGTTCGTCTCGCGGGTCGAGAGCCGTTCCGTGACGTCGAACGGGAGGTACTCGTCGAGGACGCGGTTCGTCACCTGGCGCTGGGGGCCGTCCGCGAGGATCAGGTACTCCGCGCCGAGCTCGTCGCCGCTCGCGAGTTCGAGTCGGTGTCGCGGACCGTCGCCGTCGCGGTCGGTCTCGACGCTTCGGACCGAGACCCCGGCGCGGTACTCGGCGCCGGCCTCTTCGGCGCGGTCGCGGAGGAAGTCGTCGAAGCGGGCCCGCTGCATACAGAACCCGAAGTTGTCGTACGAGGACTCGATCCCCGTCGACCGCAGCGTGAGCGACTCAGAGGGGCCGATGAACTCCGCGCGGTCGAGAGTGCCGAGGACGACGCCCTCGGGCATCTCGTCGGGGTGGATCCCCATAATGTCGACCCAGTAGTCGAGGATGCCCGCGGCGTCCGTCGAGTCCGGTCCCAATCGATCGGGGCGGTCCGTCCGCGGCACCCCTTTCTCCAGGACGACCGCCGACGCGCCGCGGGACGCGGCCGCGTGGCCGGCCGACGAGCCCGCGGGGCCGCCGCCGACGACTGCTACGTCGAATCGCTCCATACCCGTAGGCGATGCCGGCCGAGTATTATACTGTCGCTGTCGGTCACTCGGCGATCCGGTCGGTGTCGTCGGCGGCGACGGAGCCTCCTCGATGCCCTCTCCGTCGTCTGCGGCCCGAACGCTTCTTGCGGCGGCGGGCCTAGCAAGGAGTATGTGGCCAGCCTCCCGGCTCCGCGACGTCGCCGACGCGGTGCGGCCGCCGCCGCGGCTCGTCGACTGGTCGCTCCTCGCGCTCGTCGGCGTCGAGGCCGCTTCGGGACTGCTTTCCTTCACGGTGGGGTCGCCCTCGGGCTGGCCGCTGTTCTGGCTCCACCGGATCGTCGGGCTGACGATCGTCGCGCTCCTCGGATTCAAGCTCGCGCGGGTCCGCCACCGGCTCACCGACCGCTCCCGGTGGCGACCCACGACCGCGCTCTCGGTGGCGACGCTTGTCGCGGCCGTCGGCGCGCTCGCGACGGGGATCGCGTGGGTCCTCGGCCTCGACGCCCGGCTGTGGCTGTGGACGCTCCTGAGCGTCCACGTCGGCTTCGGCCTCGTGCTCGTCCCGCTCATCGCCGCCCACCTCGCGACGCGCTTTCGCCTCCCGCAGCGTCGGGATTTCCACCGTCGGCGGACGACGCTGAAGTACGCGGCGCTCCTCCTCGGCGGGGGCGTCGTCTACCGAGCGCAAGAAGTCGCGAACGACGTCCTGGAGACGCCGGGCGCGGACCGCCGCTTCACCGGGTCACAGCCCCGTCAGGGCGACGGCAACGGCGCGTTTCCGGTGACCTCGTGGGTCGCCGACGACCCCGACCCGATCGACCCCGGCGAGTGGTCGCTGGCGGTTCGCGGCGCGGTCGAGACGCCCTTGTCGCTCGCGTACGACGAGGTCGTCGTCGACGGCGAGGCTCTCAGCGAGCGCGAAGCCCTCCTGGACTGCACGAGCGGCTGGTACACGGTCCAGCGGTGGCGCGGGATCCGCGTCGGCGATCTGCTGGACGCCGCGGGCGTCGACGAAAGCGCGCGGTACGTCCGCTTCGTCTCCGTCACCGGCTACCGGTGGTCGCTCCCGGTCGAGGAGGCCCGCGACGCGCTCTTGGCCACGCACGTCGCCGACGAGCGGCTGAGCCACGGCCACGGCGGCCCGATGCGGCTCGTCGCGCCCGGCCGGCGCGGCTTCCAGTGGGTCAAGTGGGTCGAGCGCGTCGAGGTCCGCCGCCGCGACGACCCGGCCCAGTGGCTCGTGACGCTCGTCAGCGGCTTCGACTGACGGCACCCCCGCGTTTCGGACGGCGTTCCCCCGATCGAAAGGCATCGGATCGGGTCCTCGACCAAGAAATATTTATCGGTTGACAACATCCAGTATATAATAATTATCAAACGTGAGTTTTGGCGCGGAACGTTTATGCGACGGTTTGGCAACTGGCGCGTATGGTGTCGCTTGGCGCGCTCGAACCGGGGGAATTGGTGCTTTTGACGGTCGCTATCGTCGGATTAGTTCCGGTGATACTCAGGTACACAGACGAGGCGAAGTGGTTCACACTCGGGTACTGTTGCCTGGTCGTCGGTGCTGTCGCGACCAACGTCGAGGCGCTCGTTCTGGGGGACGTGTTCAACTTCGTCGAACACGCGTTCGGGCTCCTCGGATCGGGCGTGGCGTTCGCCTACGCGGCCTACGATCGCCGGGAGCGGCTCTCGGCGGCCGAAGAGGCGGGCCTCGGGGGATCGGAGACGCTCGGCGGCTCGGACGCCGTGGAGGGCTGACCGATGGTTTCCTTCACCGCGGTCTTGGACCTGCTGGCGGTCGCGGGGTTCGGGGCCGCGGCGGTTCTTTCGGTGCGCAATTATCACGACTTCGACTTGGAGGCCGGCTTCTGGTCGAACGTGGCGTTCGGGAGCCTCCTCGGAGCGATGTGGACCGGCGTGGTCGCGCTGGAGTGGCTCGGCATCAGCGGGTCCTTCTGGGACCTGCTGAGCCTGATCCTCCTGTCGATCACCATCGGCGTCTTCGCCATCACCTCGACCGGGTCGCTTTCGTCGGTCGTCGAACTGAAGGCCGAACGGGAGAGCGTCGAACAGGAGCGACGGCGGGCCCAGGAAGCGAAAGACGATGCCGAAGAGCTGAACGACGCTCTCGTCTCGAAAGCGGCGGCCTTCAGCGCCACGATGGACGCGGCGGCCGACGGCGACCTGACCCGGCGGATGGACCCCGAGAGCCGGAGCGACGCGATGGTGGAGATCGCGGAGTCGTTCAATTCGATGATGAGTGATCTGCAGGCGACGATGGTGGACATCCGGGAGTTCTCCGGCGCGGTCGCCAGCGAGACGGAGACGGTCGCAAACAGCGCCCGCGAGGTGGAGTCGGCGAGCCAGCAGGTCAGCGAGTCCGTCCAGGGCATCGCCTCGACCAGCACCCGACAGACCGAGAGCCTGGAGACCGTCTCCGACGAGATGAACGACCTCTCGGCCACCGTCGAGGAGGTCGCCTCCTCGGCCGACGAGGTCGCGTCGACGGCGGAGGAAGCCGCCGATCGCGGCGACGACGGGCGGGAGAACGCCGGAGAGGCGATCGAGGCCCTAGAAGAGATCGAAGCGAAGAGCGAGCGGACCGTCGAGGAGATCGAGTCGCTCGAATCGCAGATGGCCGAGATCGGCGAGATCGTCGACCTCATCGACGACATCGCCGAACAGACCAATCTGCTGGCGCTGAACGCCTCGATCGAGGCCGCCCGCGCCGGCGAGGCGGGCGAGGGCTTCGCGGTCGTCGCCGACGAGATCAAGGACCTCGCGATGGAGGTCGGCGAGGCCACCCGGAAGATCGAAGAGCGGATCGGGGCGGTCGAGCAGTCGACCACCGGCACCGTCGAGGAGATCCAGGAGATGCGCTCGGAGGTGACAGACGGCGCGGACACGATCGAAGAGAGCGTCGACGCGCTCGAAGCCATCACCGGGTACGTCGAATCGATCAACGACAGCATCCAGGAGGTCAGCCGCGCCACAGACGAACAGGCGGCCTCCGCCCAAGAGGTCGTGGCGATGATCGACGAGGTCGTCGACGACAGCCAAGAGGTCGACGCCGAGACCGAGAACGTCTCCGCGGCGGCCGAAGAGCAGGCCGCCTCGCTCACCGAAGTGACGTCGAGCGCCGATGTCCTCGCCGAGCAGGCGTCCGACCTGGAGGCCCACCTCGCGACCTTCGACATCGGTGTCGCCGGGAGCGGGAGCGGGAACGCGGGCGATCAGGCCAATCCCGGCGTCGACGCGAGCAGCACGGGACACAGCCCGGCGGCGACCGACGGGGGCTCTTCCCGGGACGCCGACGCCGGCCAGTTCTGATCGGCCGGGTCGGCGCTGTATCCACATCCGAGCGGACATTTTCTGATCGGTGTCGATATTTCTCGTCGGTTCGAGATTCCAGCGGCAACGCCAGCGCGGGGTGCATGCGCCGACGAACGATTACAACAACAGCCCCGCGCCGACGAGCGCGAGGCCGATGATTCCCACGATCCCCCACGACAGCCGCACGACCGACACCTTCCATCCCGCCGGCTCCGCGTCGAGCCACCCGCGTCGGCTTCCGATCGCGTCGTACTGTTCGTCCTTCCGGGCGACTTCGCGGGCGTTCCAGGCGGCGCCAAATCCGAAGAACGTCAGGACGACGCCCAGGAGGAGGGCTCCGAACCGGACCATATTCCGAGTGATCGACACCCGCTCATAAGCTTCGTGGAGGGCCCACAGCCCTTCTGGCGCCGACCGTGCGGGCGTCTGTCGCACCACCGATGCACCACCGATTGCGTCGAGTCCAGCATTCGAGCCCGTCGCTCAGAGGCACGGACGCTGATGCTTGACCGAGACTTCAGTCGTCGGCGTGGCCCTGATCCGGCGTGAACGTGACGCCGTTGATCTCGATCTCCTCGGGGACGCCGCTGGTGTCGTGGGTGCCGACCGGCGGGAGATTCGCCTCGGCGGCGGGGGAGTCGTCGAGGTCGGTCTCGTCGTCGAGCGCCGACATCTCGCCGTCGGCATCGCGGGCGTCCTGGTCGATCCGCATCGAGCAGAACTCCACGCCGCACATCGAGCAGAACCGCGCCTGCTTGTAGTTGTCGCCCGGGAGGGTCTGGTCGTGGTACTCCTGGGCCCGCTGTGGATCCAGCGCGAGGTCGAACTGCCGGCGCCAGTCGAACGCGTAGCGGGCTTCCGAGAGCGCGTCGTCCCAGTCGCGGGCGCCCGGCAGGCCGGTCGCGACGTCGGCCGCGTGGGCGGCGATCCGGTAGGCCGCCAGTCCGTCGCGCACGTCCTCCCGGTCGGGGAGACCCAGGTGCTCCTTCGGCGTGACATAACAGAGCATCGCGGCGCCGGCACGGCCCGCTTCGGCCGCGCCGATGGCGCTCGTGATGTGGTCGTAGCCCGGCGCGACGTCGGTGACGAGCGGTCCGAGCACGTAGAACGGGGCCCCGTCACAGACCTCCTGTTGGCGCTCGACGTTGTCCGCCACCCGATCCATCGGGACGTGGCCCGGTCCCTCGACCATCACCTGCACGCCGTGGTCCCGGGCAGTCCGGGTGAGTTCGCCCAGGGTGTCGAGTTCGGCGAACTGCGCCTCGTCGCCCGCGTCGGCCAGACTGCCCGGGCGGAGACCGTCCCCGAGCGAGAACGTGACGTCGTGTTCGGCGAATATCTCGCAGATCTCCTCGAACCCGGTGTAGAGAGGATTCTGTCTCCCGTTCTCCTCGATCCACCGGGCCAGGATCGACCCGCCACGGGAGACGATACCCGTCTTCCGGCCGTCGGTCAGCGGCAGGTGTTCCAGCAACACGCCGGCGTGGATCGTCATATAGTCGACTCCCTGTTCAGCCTGCTTTTCGATGACGTCGAGTAGCAGGTCGCGGGTGAGGTCGGCGGGCTCGTCGACGTGTTTGATCGCCTCGTAGATGGGGACTGTTCCGACGGGCACCGGCGAGTGTTCGACGTTGGCCTCGCGGATCTCGTCGAGGTTCGCCCCCGTCGAGAGGTCCATCACGGTGTCCGCGCCGTAGTGGACGGCGGCGTGGAGCTTCTCCAGTTCTCCCTGCAGGTCGCTCGTCTCTTCGCTGTTGCCGATGTTGGCGTTGACTTTCGTGGCGAACTCCCGCCCGATGATCATCGGATCGAGCGCGTCGTGGGCGTGGTTCGTGGGGATCACCGCCTGTCCATCGGCGACCTGCTGCCGGACGAACTCGGGGTCGCGGTTCTCCCGCTCGGCCACCCGTTCCATCGCCGCGGTCACTTCGCCGTCGCGGGCACGCTGAAGCTGGGTTCGCGCCATTGATCACTAGGTTATATTACTTGGTAATATCTCTTGGGCTTCGCGCGCTCAGCGGCGGAGCCGACACGGACTATCGACTAGACGGCTTCACCGACTGGGAAGTCCACGGTGCGATCTGCATCGAGCGATCGAAGAGTGGAGACCACGACGGCCGTTCGACGAATCGGCACCCGAAGAGACTGCGGTTGCGCACCTGCGACCGCCACCTGAGAGAGCTAGCCCGTCAGCCCGTTTCGTACAGGTCCGTCGAAAGATACCGTTCGCCCGGGTCCGGCAACACGACGCCGACCAGTTCGTCCGGATGCTCGGTCGCGTACTCGGCCGCGGCGGCGAGCGCCGCTCCCGACGAGATCCCGACCAGCAAGCCCTCGGTGCGTCCCAATTTTCGAGCCGCCGTCTTTGCGTCGGACGCGTCGACCCCCCGCACTTCGTCGATCAGTTCGGTCCGGAGCACCTCCGGGAGAAACCCCGGACCGATTCCCTGGATGTCGTGACCGTCCGAGCACCGCTCCGAGATCGTCGGCGACTCGGCGGGCTCTATCGCGACGGCGGTGAGCGTCGGCTTCCCCCGTTCTTCTTTGATGTACTCGGCGACGCCGGTGATCGTGCCCCCCGTCCCGACACCCGCGACGACCGCGTCGATCTCGCCGTTCGTCGCGCGCCACAGCTCCGGCCCCGTCGTTCGGCGGTGTGCGGCGGGATTCGCCTCGTTTTCGAACTGACGCGCGAGGACCGCGTTCTCGTCTTCAGCGGCGATCTCCGAGGCACGCTCGTTGGCGCCGCCCATCCCGTCCTCTGCGGGGGTGAGCTCCAGATCCGCCCCGAGAGCACTGAGTATCGCCCGTCGCTCCTCGGACATCGAGGACGGCATCGTGAGCACGCAGTCGTAGTTCCGGGCGGCGCAGACGGCCGCCAAGCCGATACCGGTGTTCCCGCTCGTGGACTCGACGACCGTGCCGCCCGGTTCGAGAGCCCCGTCGGCCTCGGCCGCATCGATGATCTCGCGGGCGATGCGGTCCTTGACCGAATACGGGTTCTGCGCCTCGACCTTTCCGAGGAGGTTGTCCGCGAAGGCGTCCAGACGGAGCAGCGGCGTCTCGCCGATGAACTCGTCGATCGAAGATGCGATATGCATCTCCGAGTATGTCCGCTGGTGGGAGGCCATCGTTGGTGATTCGACGAACGGGCGGAAAAACGGACATCCGATTCTCAGCAGTTGGAAACTGTGTCCGTAGTGAATTTATCCTCCGTATTCCGTCGGTTTTCCGACTGCTTATCCGTCGAATGCAGTTTGGCGGTATTCATCCGTGCTGATCGATCGGGTACACCTGCTCGTGGATCCCCACTGAACAGTCCGCAGAAGGCGCTCACCGTTCGGTCCGGGGATGGTCCGGTCTAACTACGAACTCGGAACGGAAACGGGGAGGTCGTGATTCCGGAGCCAGTACTCTACCACGGCCAGCAGGACGTAGGCGCCGAGATACATCGGTGCCCAGACGAACACGAAGAGGAACCCGGGCGAATCGCCCTGTCCGCTTCCGATCGGTGGAACGTATACCAGGACGTGCCAGAACGTGAGGATGGCCGCCAACAGCACCCCCGGACTGCGAATCTCGTACCGAAGCCAGAGAAAGACGGGAACCCCTATCGTCACCAATCCAAGGGCCGTAGACAACGCAAGTGCGCCCCATAGCGTCCCCGAGATTGAGACGTTCGAGCCGGGCAGGAGACTATACCCGAACACGCAACTCGCGTAGAGAACGGTGACGGCGGTGCTGATAGCGAGAGGGCGCTTCCACGGACCCGATATCGCGAACCGTCGCTGGAGGGCGGACACGGTATTTCGTAGCCGGCGATCGATGATAATTCTAGCCACGTTGGTCTACGCGAGTCACTCGCCGCCGGCGACGGAAACAAACGCCTCCACGAGCGGGCCCACCCACAAGGCACTTTTAAAATCGAACGATACCCGCGGATATGAACCTCACCGCGCTCGGGCTCGGGGTCTTCCTCCTCGCGTTCGCCGGCTATCTACTCGGCGACCCGCTTGGGCGAGCCCGCTCGTGGGTGCCCGTACGCGAGTGGCGGTATGACCCCGCGGGCGCCGAAACCACACAGCGACTTCGGATGGTCGTCTACGCGACGGCGGTCGCTCTGACGGGAATCGTATTCGTCGTGGTCGGACTGGCTCTGGAGTGATCGAAAGGCGTCCCTGTGCCCATCGAAGATTCCGCACTTCACGCCACGATGAGGCAGTTGCCGGCGCGTTGGCCGATGACTTTATGCGCGTCTCTATGCCTATTGTTCCGTACCTTTCTATGTCGCTCGACATATCGCCACGCTATGGGTTCTACACCCTGGGATCCCTCTGTTTTCTTTTGGGCACCCAACATGCGCTCTTCGAGGGCCAGGGGCTCGAGACCGTCCTCGAATCGTTCATCATCTGGAGCCTCTCGCTCTTCGTGATTTCAACGGCCTACACGCTCCCCGACCGAGACATCTCTCAGGGCGGCCGGTGGCGAGCCCTGTTCTTGACCGTCGGTGTGACTGTCGCGTTTATGATCCTCGCCGTCGCTGTCTGGACCATTTGGGCCATCAGAGGCCCTCCCCGCGAGTTCTCGTTCCTCGTTTCGTTTGCTGGCGCTCTCGGGGCGGTCGTCGGCACGCGGAGCAGTGTGTATTACGTCGAGAGCACCGAACGCCTCATCAAGGAACGGGAGCTCTCCAAACTGCTCAGAATCAATCAACGCGTGCTCCGGCACAACATCCGAAACGAACTCTCTATCGCACTCGGGTATCTCGAGATCGTCGAGGCCGCCGATGACGTCGAGGAACTACCGGAGCGAACGCGTATCATTCGCCGCCACCTCCACGAGCTTCTTGAGACGACCGACCGGACCCGACAGATCGTTTCGATCTGGGAGACGAAGACGCTACGCGAGTTCGACCTCACGGAGGTCGTCCGCGCCCAGATCACACACATTCGAGCGGACTACCCGGAGGTAACGCTCACGACGGACCTCCCCGAGACGTGCTGCGTCCGAGCGCATCCGAAGCTCTCGCTCGCGATCGAAGAGGCGGTACTGAACGCCATCGAACACAACTCCGCCGGGGTCGCGGTGACGGTCACGCTATACGAAGCGGCCGACGACAGCGTGGTCGTCGAGATAGCGGACACCGGAGTGGGGATCTCGGAGGATGACTGGAAGCCGATCGAACTGCCGGCGGAGACCCCACTTGCTCACACCGAGGGGCTGGGCCTGTGGATCATCTATTGGACGGTGCAGATGTCCGGTGGAAGCGTCGAATTCGCAGACAACGATCCGCAGGGCGCGATCGTTCGATTGGTTCTGCCTTCGCAGTCGTCGCTGCTCCCGACGTTCGCGGCGGATTCGGCGTGATGGATAGGAACTCCAGAGTTCTCGTATCGTCGCGCTGTCGTCCTATGTGACGCTGTGCCGTGAACTGGCTGCCAATCAGCTCTCGGCCGAACTGTCGTACAGCGACGCAAGCTCTTGTTCGCCGCGGATCCGCTCCTCGACGCCGTCAGTGAGTGTTACCTCCCCGAACGCGATCACCCGGTAATACGTATCAGACGACCTCGCGAACCCGGGGGTCAGGCCACTCATCTCAACTGGTGTCGGAGATACGCGCCGCTCTCCGATAGCCACCGTAGAATTTGTTATGGGACCGCTGAGAGTCGAACTCAGGTCCTACCGACCCCATCGGCAGAGGATACCACTACCCCACGGTCCCAGAGTGCATTCGATGGGATGCCGCTGGTACCGTTAAGTCCTTCGTTTCACCGCGCGGCCGTCAGTCGGTCGCACGGTCGAGCGCCCGGTTCCGAGACTCATAGTGATTACTCTCACTGTTTACCGCCGAACGCCGTCACCGGTGACGGCGTTCGGCGGGAAGAGACGAGAGTAATCACTATCACACCAGGACGCGTTCGAGCGCGACGACCTCGCCGCGCTCGGCGTCCGGGTCGCCGACGAGCCGCCCCAGACAAACCGCGGCGTCGTCGGGGGTGAAGCAGGCCACGAGGGGCGCCTCGTCGCTTTGCGCCACCGCGTCGAGATCCGAGTCGGCGTCGACGACGCCGGGCGCGTACACCGGTGCGCCCTCCGCGATCTGTTCGGCCGCCGAGACGGCGACGGTCAGCCGCGGGAGGTGCGACAGCGCCCGCTCCGCGGGCGCGACGGCGGCTCTGAGTGGCTCTTCGTCGCCCTCCTCGGCGAACGCGAGCGCGTCGGTCAGATCGGCGGTCGAGACGAGGTCCCGGTCGTCGAACGGGTCGGTCGCGGTCCGCCTGAGGTCGCCCATATGCGCGCCGGTCCCCGCCGCGAGGCCCAGGTCGTGGCAGAGCTTCCGGATGTAGGTACCGCTCTCACAGCGGATCCGGAGGAGCGCCTGCCGCTCTTCGACCTCCAGGACGTCGAGGTCGTAGATCTCTCGCGTCCGGAGGCGGCGCGCGACGGCGCTCTTGCGCGGCGGCTTCTGGTAGATCTCGCCTTCGAACTCCGCGGCGACGGCCTCCAGGTCGCCGGGCGCGGGTCCGTGGAGTTCCAGGACGGCGACGTACTCCTTCGCGCCCTCCAGGAACACCGGCGCGAGGCGGGTCGCATCGCCCAGGAGGATCGGCAGACAGCCGGTCACCTTCGGGTCGAGCGTCCCGGCGTGGGCGGCGCGGTCGACGCCGGCGGCGTCCCGCGCCCACGCCGACACCTGGTGGGCCGACGGGCCGGCGGGCTTGTCGAGGTTCACGACGCCGAACGACAGCAGTTCCTCGACGGTGCGGTCCGCCGGAGGCGCGCGAAGTTCAGTCATTGGTCTGTCATTCGGTTCCGCTCAGAAGTCGTAGCTGACGCCCTCGACGGCGTACTTCCCCTCGTCGTCGCCGTGGTCGTACGCCGCGACCGCCGTCGTCAGGATCTCCGGGACGTCCTCCTGGCTCCAGCGGGCGGTGTTCAGCGCGATGTCGTAGATCGAGAGGTCCGAGATGTCGATGCCGTAGTACTCCCGGTAGCGGAGGGCCTCGCTCTCCTCGCGGGTGCGAGTCTCTTCGAGCGCCTGCTCGGCGGATTTGCCCTCGCGCTCGGCGATCCGCGCGGCGCGGACCTCGATCGGGGCGTCGAGCCACAGGCGGAGGTCGGCGGCGTCGCCTGCGAGCCACCCCGCGAGGCGCGATTCGAGCAGGACGTCGTCGCGTTCGAGGGCGATCGTCCGGAGGCGGCGGTCGAGGTCGCGGTCGATCTGGTCGTCGTCCTCTGCGAGCTGATTGAACTCGACGGCGGTCATCCCGCGCTCGGCGGCGAGCTCGCGGAAGATGTCGCCGCCGCTCACGTGCTCCAGATCGAAGGCCTCCGCGAGCGCCGTGACGGTCGTGCTTTTGCCGGCGCCCGGAGGGCCGGAGACGGTCAGCAACATACCTATGCTGGGAGAAGGCGCGTAAAAGAGGTTGTCTTTGCGCCCGACTGGCGGGAGGGACCGGCCGCTTCGGTCGTCTCAGGCGCTCGTCGGCGAGATGTCGATGTTGAGGCTCTTGCGGATGATCTGGGTGAAGCCCATCGAGCAGAGGAAGTACCAGACGATCCACGCCTGGATCGGCCCGATGACGGACTCGGTCCAGGCGACCTGCCCGCGCAGCGGGAGCACGAGCGGCTCTAAGTCGTGGTGAGCGGTGGCGTTGCCGCCGACGCCGATGGTCCAGTACATCCACAGGAACACCGGGATGGTGAGGAACATAATCCACACCATCGGCCGGAACTGCTCTTTGAACATCCCGAGCTGGTCGCCCATCGCGTCCATCTGCTCTTCCTGGATGGCGTCAAGCGCCTCGTCGTCGCCGGCCTCCTTCGCCTCTTTCCGGCGCTCTTGGATCTCCTGCATCCGCTCTTGGTACTCGGACATCTTGTCCATATCCATCAGGTTCGCCTGCAACAGCGTCGAGTACAGGCCGGTCGCGAGCGCGAGCACCATCACGACGGCGTAGAACGGCAGGAACTCCTGGAGCGGGCTCAGCGGGACGTCCATCACGGTGCCGATGACGTCCCGGAGCGGCTTCCAGGAGTAGCCGACGAAGAGCCCGAGCGTGACGACCGCCGCGCCCTTGTCGTAGGTCGACCACGACGAGTCGTCGTCGCTACTGCTCCCGGACGAGGTCGCCGACGCCGAGGCGGAGGCGGGTTCGAGGCCCTCTCGCGTCGCGTCGGCGTCGGCCAGCTCGAACCCCTCCTCGCCCTCGACGAGGACTCCCTTCTCGATGAGGCGGCCCCACTGGCCCGAGGAGATGTCGCCCTTCACGTCGAGCCATTTGACCTCGCCGTCGTCGGCCCGCTCTAAGACCGTCTCGACGGCCGCACGCATCTCGTCGTCGTCGGAGACGAGCGTGCGGACCTTCGATTCGATTCGTGGCATCTACCTACGCGTACCGCCCCATCGGTTATGAACCTTTTACTCTGCGCGCGCCGGGGCGCGCCGCTCGCGGCGCGACGCTTCGAGAACGGTCCTCGGTCCTCGGCCTTCGACGGGAGATTACGCGTCGACGACGTCGACGAGCGTCTCGAAGACCTCGTCCGGCGAGCCCTCGCCGTCGACCTCGACGAGGACGCCCTCCTCGCGGTAGTGCTCGACGACCGGCGCGGTGTTCTCCTCGTAGACGCGGAGGCGCTCGCGGACGGTCTCTTCGGTGTCGTCGTCGCGCTGTTCGAGGTCGGCGCCGCACTCGTCGCAGACGCCCTCCTCTTCGGGCGGAGCGAACTCGACGTGGTAGCTCGCGCCGCAGTCCGGACAGACCCGGCGGCCGGTCAGGCGGTCGACGAGCTCCTCGTCGTCGACCGAGAGGTAGATCACGGCGTCTAAGTCCGTGATGTCGGTGAGGAACTCCGCCTGTTCGAGGTTCCGCGGGTAGCCGTCGAGGACGTAGCCGTCGGCGCTCGTGAGCGCCTCCTCGACGATGGCGTTGACGACCTCGTCGGGGACGAGTTCGCCGGCGTCCATATACTCGCCCGGCGTGTCGTACTCGGTGTCCATGTCGCTGATGTCCATCCCCTTGTTGGACCGGAGCGCGTCGCCGGTCGTCACGTGTTCGAGGTCGAACTCCTCGGCGAGGCGCTTCGACTGCGTGCCCTTGCCGGCCCCCGGCGGGCCCAGAAGCAGGATGTGCTTACCCATACCTGCCAAGATTGGACCCGCCCGTATAACGTTGAAGAAACGCGTCCGAGCGTATGCGCCGTCATACCACGCCGCACGGACGCTCCCGTCGCGTCCCAGTCGGTGCCGATTTGGGGGCCGGACGCGTGTGCTCGCCTATGAGTCGCTTCGACGCCGACGACCCCCGCGAGCGGAGGAAACTGTTCGCCGACGCCATCGCCGCCCACCGGACGCGGGCGAGCGCGTTCCTGACGCTGGAGGCCGACCACGACCCCGAAATCGACGGCGAGGACTCGCCCGCGCCGTGGGTCCAGTTCGCCGAGAGCACCTTCAACCTCGACGTCGACGACGAGGAACTGGCGGCCCTGAACGACCTCGTCGACGACTTCCCCGCCTTTCGGATCGACCAGCTGGAGTCGCCCGAGGAGGCCGAGGGGACGAACGTCCGGATCACGGCCCGCTCCGACGCCAACCGCTTGGCGACGTTCGCCGACCGCGTGTTCCTGGAGGTCTACGGTCGTGACGACGACTACCGGGCGTGGGTGACGGCGATCTGAACCCCGGGAGAGGGTCGCACGCCGTCGTTCGCAGTGGGAACCCCTATACGGGATGCGTCCGTATGCGACGTGTATGAGTGAACACCGGACCGACAGCGTCTCTGTCGGTCGCGCGTCCCGATCGACGAACCGCACACGCGCCACGGACCGTCGACGGACGTCGTCGCCGCGGTCAGTCCTCGCGAAACCGACCTCCGACACCGCACGCGAATGAGTGAGGTCGACCCCCTGTTCGCCCGCCCGCTGTTTCCCGTCGCCAACGAGGACGACGCCGACCGAACGCTCGCTTCGACCCTCCCGTACGTGCGGGCGGCCGGCGGCCGGGCGACAGTCCTCCACGTGATCGAGAAGGCCGGCGGCGCGCCGGACAAGGCGCCGCTCGAAGCCCGCGAGGAGGCCGCCGAGGAGATCTTCGATCTCGCGCGCGAGGCGGCCGACGCGGCCGACGTCGCGGTCGAGACCGAACTGCGCTACGGCACCGACGTCGCCGAGGCGATCGTCGCGGCCGCACACGAGATCGACGCGACCGCGATCGTGTTCTCGCCCCGCGGCGGCCGGTCGTGGTGGGACCTCTTCAGCGGCGACGTCCGCGAGGCGCTCACCACCGAGAGTGACGTCCCCGTGGTCGTGTTCCCCGAGGCGGAGGCGGAATCGGAATCGGAGCCGGAATCGGCTTCCGAATCGGAGGCCGACTCTCCCGACGAACCGACGGACGAGTCGCCCGACGGGAACGGCGACCCGCCCGGAGGTGACGGCGCGTGAGCGGCCAGGAGGAAGAGCTCGCGAAGGACCTCGGCCCGCTCGCCGCGCTCACCATCGGCGTCGGGACGATGATCGGCGCGGGCATCTTCGTCCTCCCCGGAGACGCGGTCCTCCGGGCCGGCTCCTTCGCCGCGGTCGCGTTCGTGCTCGGCGGCGTCATCGCGATGTTCACGGCGCTGTCGGCCAGCGAACTCGGCACGGCGATGCCCCGATCCGGCGGGGCGTACTACTACGTCAACCACGCGCTCGGGCCGCTCTTGGGCTCGGTCGCGGGCTGGGCTAACTGGCTCGGGCTGGCGTTCGCCAGCGCGTTCTATATGGTCGGCTTCGGCCGCTACATCTCCCGGATCTTCGGCGTCAGCGGCCAGATCGGGATCGGTCCCGTCGGCCTCGACGCGGTGACGCTCGCGGCCGTCGTCGGCGGCGCGTTCTTCGTGTTCGTCAACTACGTCGGCGCGAAGGAGACCGGCCGCCTCCAGAACGCGATCGTCATCCTGCTCGTCGTCATCCTCGCCGTGTTCACGCTGCTCGGGACGCTCCAGGCAGACCTGGCGAACCTCCCGGACCCCAGCACGGTGGGGGAGACGCTCGGGACGACCGGGTTCATCTTCGTCTCCTACCTGGGTTTCGTCCAGATCACGAGCGTCGCCGAGGAGATCCAGGACCCCGGCAAGAACCTCCCGCGGGCGGTCATCGGCAGCGTCGTCCTCGTGACGGCGATCTACGCGCTGGTGCTCCTCGTGATGAGCGCAGCCGTCCCCCAGGGGTTCATCGCGGATCTCGTCACGAACGTCGCGCCGGGCGAGACCCAACCGATCGCGGTCGTCGAGGTCGGCCGGCGAGTGCAGGGCACGGTGATGGCCGGTGCGCTCCTGTTCGGCGGCCTGCTCGCGACCGCCTCCAGCGCGAACGCGTCGATCCTCGCCTCCTCGCGCATCAACTTCGCGATGGGTCGCGACCGGATCGTCACGCCCGCGCTGAACGAGATCCACCCCCGCTTCGGGACGCCGTACCGCTCGATCGGCATCACCGGCGGGCTCATCCTCGTGTTCATCCTGCTCGGCGACATCGGCCTGCTCTCGGGTGCGGCCTCGGGGCTCCACCTCATCATCTACGGCCTGCTGAACATCGCGCTCATCACGATGCGCTATGTGAACCCCGAGGAGTACCAGCCGGAGTTCACGGTGCCGCTGTTCCCGCTGCTCCCGATCATCGGGACCGTGCTCTCCTTCGCCCTGCTGGCGTACGTCGAGCCCAACGCGCGGCTGCTCTCGTTCGGCGTCACGGCCGCGGCGGTGATCTGGTACCTCGCCTACGCCCGCTCGCGGGCGACCAAACAGGGCATCCTCGGACAGTACATCCTGCGCCGCTCCGACGAGATGCCCGACGCCGCGGTCTCGGCCGCGTCGTCGGTTCAGCCCGACGGCGGCGACTACCGCGTGCTGGTGCCGCTCGCGAACCCCGCCCACGAGACGGACCTCATCGCGCTCGCCAGCGCGGTCGCCAAGCAGCGCGACGGCACGCTCGTGGCCGTCCACATCGAGCAGGTGCCCGACCAGACGGCCCTGGAGTTCGCCCGCGAGGAGATGGACCTCTCCGAGTCCCACGACCTCCTCGAACAGGCTCGCGAGGACGCCGAGGAGTTCGAGGTCCCGGTCGAGACCCACACGGTCCTCTCTCACCAGAGCTTCCAGGGCGTCTTCGACGCGGCGAAGACCTACGACGCCGACCTGACGGTGATGGGCTGGGGGCCGGGCTCCCACGGCGCCCCGGGTCGCGCCGAAGGCGCGATCGACGAGCTCGCGTCGTCGCTGCCGTGTGACTTCCTCGTGATGAAAGACCGCGGGTTCGACCCCTCGCGGATCCTGTTGCCCACCGCCGGCGGCCCCGACTCGGAGCTGTCCGCGCGGATCGCCGACGCGCTCGGGGCCGAGTACGACGCCGCGGTGTCGCTCCTTCACGTCGCGGACGACGAACGCGAGGGGCGGGCCTTCCTCGAGGAGTGGGCCGAGGACAACGGCCTCGGCGACGCCGAACTCATCGTCGAGACCGGCGACGTCGAGGCCGCGATCGAGCGCCACGCCGCCGACGCGACGATGCTCGTCGTCGGCGCGACCGAACGCGGGCTCCTGTCGCGGATCGTGCGGGGGACGCTCGTCCTCGACGTCCTCGACGACGTCGAGTGCTCCGTCCTTCTGGCCGAGCGCAAGCGCAAGCGGTCGCTCTGGCAGCGGCTCTTCGGTCGCCGGTAGCCGAAAACCGATCCGATCCGAACCGAAAATTAGGGGTCGCTTCTTTCGCCTTACGCCTCGCCGTCGACGAACTGATCCGCGCCCTCGTAGAACCAGTAGCCGTTCTCGCGCATCGCCCTTCCCACCGCCTTGTGGAAGTCGACGAAGTCCTCGAACTCGGACTGTTCGACGCCCTCGAAGATCTCCCGCAGCGAGACGACGCGGTCGTAGTCCAGTCGGACCGGGTCGTCGCCGTACTCCTCGACGAACTCGTCGCGGTCGAGCGGGAAGTCCGATTCCTCGTCGACCTTCTTCGCGATCACGGCGTGGCCGTACTTGCGCCGTCCCTCGGAGCCCTCCTCGCCGTCGGGGTCGTGTGGCCAGTCCATACCCGCGTGTTGGGAGGCCACGTCAAAGCCGTTACGCATCCATCGTCGGCGACGTGGATGGTGCGCTCCCTGATTCAAATCCCACTCGTATCAGCAATAGCGCTCGCTGTCGCTCGCGCAATATGCGGTGGGACTGGGATTTGAACCCAGGAGGCCTGACGGCCACCTGCTCTCAAGGCAGGCGCAATAGTCCGCTCTGCCATCCCACCGCAGTCGACCCTTTCCGACGGCGCGTCTAAGAGTTGTCGGTCACGGACGACTACGCGGTCACTCCCGGATGAGTTCCAGGTCGCCGCCGTCGCCTTCGACCGCGGCCAGTCCTTTCTCGACGACGAACTCCGCGGTGTGGGCGGGGACGACCCGTTCGGCCTGCCAGCGCGAGCGGATTATCGGAACGACCGTCGCGAGGTCGGCACCGGTCCTGACGGTCGGCTGCATCTCGATGAAGCCGACGTCGCGGTCGGCGTCGTTCGCGCGGTCGACGAGCGTCTCGGCCTCGGGCGCCGCGAAGGCCCCCTCGAAGTCGATCGGCTCGCGGAAGCCCGCGAAGTACACGCGCCCGTCGGTCGACGGCCCGAGCACGACCGCGTTGGAGCGAAGCTTCATCGCCGCCGAGTCGATCGTCGAGCGGAGCAGGAACGGGGCATCGCCGCGGACGACCGCCGCCGACTGGACCCCCTCCTCCCGGAGGAGGTGGGTGAGCGTGTTGCCGGCGCGCGCCGACAGCGACGAGCCGACTTGTACCTCGAAACGCGCCTCTTCGGGGTCGTCGAGCGCGTCCTCGGCGACGGCGCGGACCGCCGCCTCGGCCGGCCCCTCGGGGTCGACGTGGGACTCGGGAAGCAGGTCGTCAGGTCGGTAGTTCACGAGCAGGTCGCCCCCGGAGCGCTCGACGGCCTGGAGCGTGTCCTTGAGCATCGCTTCGGCGAGCGCGGCGGTCTCGGATTCCGAGAGCGGGCTCGTCTCCGCGAGCCGCGGCAGTGCGAGTCCGGGTCGCGGCGGGTCGGCCAGGACGGCGACGACGGTCATACCCGCGTCTCGGCCGCCGGCGGTCTTGAACCCGACGCTCCGCGGTCGGCGCCGCTCCCCGACGTGCTATCGGCCGCGACGCCCCTTCGTCTGCCGGTAGTCGCGAGCGAAGACGTTCTCCAGCAGGTGCTCGACGAACGCCTCGGTCTGGGCGTCGGTCTGGGACTCTAGGTCGACCATCGGCACCAGCTCGAAGCCCCGGCCGCGGATCGTCGTCGCGTGCGCCTCTCTGACGTCGATATCGCCGGGGCGGTTCGTCGTGTAGTCCGTCGCGAGCGCGTCGAGGACGCGCTGGCCGATCGGGACGATGATCTCGGGGTTGATCATCCGCACCTCGGCGTTGAGGTAGGGCTCGCAGGTGCGGACTTCCTCGTCGGTCGGCGCGCGCTCGGGGTGGCGACAGCGCGTGAGATACGTGAGAAAGACGTTCTGGAGGTCCGGCTCCTCGCTTTCGGGTTCGGAGCGCGCGAACCCGAGTTCGCCGAGGATCGACTGGAGGCGCCGACCGGCCGCATCGCCCGTGAAGGGGACGCCGGTCCGGTCCGCGCCGGCGTGGGGGCGCTCGGCCACGAAGAGGAACTCCGCGCCGACGTCGCCGTAGCCGTGGACGACGTTCGACCGGGCCTCACAGAGGCCGTCACAGTTCCGGCAGTCGGCGTCCATGCTGAACGGGTTCGCGAGGGAGTCCTGTTCGGCGTCCACACTTCCCGTACCGGTTCGGCGGGCAAAAACCGTCGCATCCGCGGTCGCCGTCGCGGCCGCCGTAGCGGACCGTCAGCGACTCCGCCGGGACGCCTCGCGCCGCCGCACCACGCCGGTCATATCGGCCACGTTCTCGGTCATCACCCGGAACGCGTCGGCGGTCTCGCCGTCCTCCAGGACGACCGGCTCGCCGCCGTCGCCGCCGGTGCGGACCGCGGGGTCCAGCGGGAGCGCGCCCAGGAACGGCAGTTCGTGCTCCGCGGCGAAGGCCTCGCCGCCGCCCGTCCCGAAGATGTCGTGGGTCGACCCGCAGTCGGGACACCGGAACGTCGACATGTTCTCGACGATCCCGAGGACGTTGGTGTCGTGCTTGCCGAACATCTCCAGGCCCTTGCGGGCGTCGTCGACGGCGACGTCCTGGGGCGTCGTGACGATCACGGCACCCGTCAGGGGGAGGGTCTGGAGGACGGTCAGCTGCGTGTCGCCGGTGCCCGGCGGGAGGTCCAAGACGAGGTAGTCGAGCTCGCCCCACTGGACGTCCTCGACGAGCTGGGTGAGGAGCTGGTGGACCATCGGGCCGCGCCAGATCACCGGGTCGTCGTCGCCGACGAGGAAGGCCATCGACATCAGTTTCATCCCGTAGCGCTCCGGGGGGACGATGGTGTCGTCGCCGGTCGCGCGGGGCGCCTCGTCGGCGGCGACCATCCGCGGGACGTTCGGGCCGTAGACGTCGGCGTCGAACAGCCCGACGTCCGCGCCGAGCTTCGAGAGCCCGGCCGCGAGGTTCACCGCGACCGTGGACTTGCCGACGCCGCCCTTCCCCGAGGCGACGGCGATGATGTTCTCCACGCCGGGGAGGACGTCCTCGTCGGCCGCGACGTCCGAGGCGATGCTCGCAGAGAGGTCGACCTCGTAGTCGGTGTCCGAGAGCGCCTCGCGGACGTCGCGGGCGATCTGCGTCTCCGTCGGCGAGTACGGGGCGCCGAGCGCCAGCGAGATCCGCACGACGCCGGCGTCGTCGTCGACGTCGACGGCGTTCACGAGGCCGAGTGAAACGATATCGTCGCCGAGGTCGGGATCCGAGACCGAGGCGAGTCGGTCCCGGACGGCATCGACGTTCATACCCCGTCGTCGGGCGGAGCGGCCGATAAGCGTTGTGTCCGTCGGACGTCGGCTCGAACGGCTACGGACGGGGAATATGTAACCACAACACGTTACGCACACCCCGCGGACGACGGCGAATTTATGAGCGTCCCCACGAAGTGTCCGACGATGCTCGAAGACGACTTCGGGCGCGAGGTGTCGGGCGTTCGCGTCTCCCTGACGGATCGATGCAACTTCGACTGCGTCTACTGTCACAACGAGGGGCTCGGCGACACTCGCGGCCCGATGGACCCGCAGGACGACGAGATGACCGCCGACGAGGTGGTGCGCTTCCTCGAGGTCGTCTCGGAGTTCGGCGTCGAGAAGGTGAAGTTCACCGGGGGCGAGCCGATGCTCCGCGGCGACCTCGAAGAGATCATCCGGCGCACGCCCGACTCGATGGAGGTCTCGATGACGACGAACGGCTCGTTCCTCCCCGGCCGCGCCGAGGCCCTCCGGGACGCCGGCCTCGAACGCGTCAACGTCTCCCAGGACGCGATCGACCCCGAGGCGTTCGCGGAGATCACCAAGTCCGGCGCCTACGAGAAGGTGATCGAGGGCGTCGAGGCCGCCCTCGATGCCGGGCTCGACCCCGTGAAACTGAATATGGTCGTGTTCGAGCACACTGCGGGATACGTCGAGGGGATGGTCGACCACGTCGCCGAGAACGACGGCCTCCAGCTCCAGCTCATCGAGTATATGCCGGAGCTGACGGGCCACCCCGAGTGGAACATCGACATCCAGCGGGTCCACGACTGGCTCGAAGAGAAGGCCGACCGCGTCGAGACTCGGGAGATGCACAACCGCCGGCGGTACTACGTCGGCGAGGACGGCGACGGCGAGGGCGGGATGGTCGAGATCGTCGACCCCGTCGAGAACCCGCACTTCTGTGCGAACTGCCACCGGGTCCGCGTCACCCACGAGGGCTACCTCAAGGGCTGTCTCAACCGCAACGACGACCTGCGCTCGATGGGCGAGATGAGCAGAGACGAGATCCGGGAGACCTTCCGCGAGACCGTCGCAAACCGCGTGCCGTACTACGGCGAGTATATGGTCAGAGAGGACGGCGAGTGGGTCGTCAACGACGACTACATCGACGCCGCGGTCACCCACTGACGCGACGCGCCTCCGCCCGATATTCTCGTTCTCTGAGTCTTTTACGTCCGTTCTCGGCCTCGCTCTCGCTTTCGCCCCCATTCTCGACCCCGCTTCCGCTCATATCCTCGCTCCGATTCGGTTGTGCGACTATATGACTATTCTACACAATATTAAACCGGACGCGCGTCGTAGCGGAGCGTATGAGCGCACCCGACATCGCCCTGTTCGACGCTTCGGTGGGCGAGACGCCCGCCGAGCGCAACTTCCGACGCGAACTCGACGCCCACGTCACGACGTACAAGGTGAGCGAGCGCGACTTCCCCGAGTGGCCCGGCGCCGACGGCTCGTGGCCGCACGACGGCGTCGTCGTCTCGGGCTCGCAGACGTCGGTCTACGACGACGAGCCGTGGATGAGCACCCTCGAAGAGCTGGTCGCGGACCTCCACGAACTCGGCGTGCCGATGCTCGGGGTCTGCTGGGGCCACCAGTTCCTCGCGTCCGCGCTCGGCGGGCGGGTCGCCGCGATGGGCGCCTACGAACTCGGATACGAGCGGATCGAGTGCTACGACGACTCGCCGCTGTTCGCCGGTATGCCGGGCGAGTTCGTCGCCTTCGAGACCCACTCCGACGAGGTGTTCGAGCTCCCGCCGGGGGCGGTCGCGCTCGCCGGCAACGACCGCGCGTGCCAGGCGTTCTCGCTGGGGCCGACGTTCGGCGTGCAGTTCCACCCCGAGTACGACCTGGAGACGGTCCGGGCCGTCACGGAGCGAAAGCGCGAGGAGGGCGTCCCGAGCGAGGCGGTCGACGCCGTGCTGGCGGCGGCGACGCCGGAGCGACACGCCGAGACCGAGGTCGCGAAGGGGGTCTTCGAGAACTTTCTGACCGTCGTCGAGGACGTGCGCGAGCGGCGCCTCCCGCCCGCCGGGACGGACTGAGCTACTGGGGGTCGTCGAGGAACGCGTCGATCGCGTCGCCGCCCTGGAAGCCGTCGGCGAGCCGGCCGACCTCCTCGCCGTCTTCGAAGAGCACGAGCGTCGGAGCGCTCGTGATCCGGAAGCGCTCGATCAGCGGCGGGTCGTCGCGCGGATTGATCGTCGCCACCGCGAGGTCGTCGTGCGCGCGGGCGACGTTGCCGACGACGGGCTCGATGCTCGCACACAGCGTACACCCCTGGGTGTAGAAGTCCACGAGCACGCGGTCGTGGGCGGCGAGCAGTTCGTCGAGGTCGGCCTCGCTGTCGAGGGCGACGGGACGGTCCGGCGTCGCGTCGGTACGGGTGGCGGTCGTCACGGTCGTGCATAGGACGCCCACACCTATATATCGACCGCGCGGTGTCCGCGCGGGCGCACACCCGGCACGTCATAGCGTGACGGGATTCGACGCGGAGCCGCCGGCTGGTGGCCGTATGCGGACCGCTCGCACCCGACCACCCTATCGTGATGTTTAAGTAGCGACCCCGACTTGTTCCGACTGCGATACGCTGTAGGGGGATCGGCTCCCGAGTCCGAGAGGGCGACAGTACCAGACCGAGTGTGTTGCGGTAGCCAAGCCTGGCCCAAGGCGCAGGGTTGCTAACTCTGTGGCGTCAAGCCTCCGGGGTTCGAATCCCCGCCGCAACGCTCACCGGACATCCAGCAAGATATGAGTGCAGAAGAACCACAGGACGACGCTCCCGAGGAGGACGAAGACCTCCGATACTTCGTCAGGATCGGCCAGACCGATCTGGACGGGACGAAGACGGTAGAGCGGAGTCTCACCGACATGAAAGGTATCGGCAAGCGCACGGCGCGCATCGTTGCCGAGGCCGCGGACGTGGACCGACACGCGACGTTCGGTCTGCTCGACGAGGACGACATCGACAGCGTCGTCGACGTCGTCGAGAACATCGACGACTACGTCCCCGAGTGGATGGCCAACCGGCGAAGCGACTTCTTCACCGGCGAGACCACCCACGTCACCGGCTCGGACCTCGAAGAGAAGCGCCGTCACGACATCAACCGGATGAAGATGATCGACTCCTACAAGGGCGTCCGACACAAGCGCGGACAGAAGGTCCGCGGCCAGCGCACGAAGTCCACCGGGCGTACCGAGGGGACGATCGGCGTCAACGTCGAGGAGATCAGAGAAGAGGCCGAAGAGGAAGCCGCCGCAGAGGGCGGCGACGAGGAGTAACCGATGGCAACCGGAAACAACACCAAGCGTTACGAGACCCCGAACCACCCGTTCCAGGGCGAGCGCATCGCCCAGGAGGGCGACCTGCTCGGACGCTACGGCCTGAAGAACAAAGAGGAGCTCTGGCGCGCGCAGTCCGAGCTCCGGAACTACCGACGCGAGGCGCGGCGCCTCATCGGCGAGGCCCAGGGCGACCTGGAGGCCGCCGAGGCGGCCGGCGCGGAGTTCCTCGACCGGCTCCGCCGCTACGGTATCCTCTCCGCGGAGGACGACATCAGCCGCGTCCTGGGACTCGACGTCACCGACATCCTCGAACGTCGGCTCCAGACCGTCGTGTACCGCCAGGGCCTCGCGAGCACGCCCGAGCAGGCGCGACAGTTCATCGTCCACGGGCACGTCGTCGTCGACGGCGCCCGCGTCACCCGCCCCTCGAAGACCGTCGAGGTCGCAGAGGAGGGCGCGATCGACTTCGATGAGACGAGTCCGCTCGCGGACGAACTGCACCCCGAACGCGCGGAGGGACAGGAGTAACTTATGAGCGAATCAGAGACCGAGAGAGACAAGTGGGGAATCGCCCACGTCCACGCGTCGTTCAACAACACGCTCATCACGGTGACGGACCTGACCGGCGCCGAGACGATCGTGAAGTCCTCGGGCGGCGCCGTGGTGAAGCAGAATCGCGACGAGGCGTCGCCGTACGCGGCGATGCAGATGGCCGAGTCCGTCGCAGAGGAGATCAAGGCGGCGGGCATCGAGGGCCTGCACGTCCGCGTCCGCGGCCCCGGCGGCAACGGCAACAAGAGCCCCGGGCCCGGCGCCCAGGCGACGATCCGCGCGCTGGCTCGCGCCGGCCTGGAGATCGGTCGCATCGAGGACGTCACGCCGATCCCGCACGACGGGACCCGCGCGCCCAAAAACAGCCGACTATAACAGATGACGAAGGATTTCGAGGTCGAGTTCATCGAACGCGGCGACCGGGAGGCTCGCTTCCTGGTGCGCGGCGCGTCGCCGGCGGTCGCCAACGGCATTCGCCGGGCGATGATCGCCGACGTGCCCACGTTTAGTATCGACACCGTCCGGTTCGTCGAGAACTCCTCTGTGATGTTTGACGAGATGATCGGCCTCCGACTGGGGCTCGTGCCGCTGACGACGCCGATCGACGACTTCGAGGAGGGTGACGTCGTCACCCTCTCGCTCGACGTCGAGGGGCCGGCGACGGCGTACTCCGGGGACCTCCAGTCCGCGGACAGCCTCGTCCAGCCCGCCGACGAGAACGTCCCGATCGTCGAGCTGAAGGAGAATCAGCGGCTCGAACTCGAAGCCGACGCGGTGCTCGACACCGGCAAGGAGCACGCCAAACACCAGGGCGGCGTCTCCGTCGGCTACCGACACCTCCAGCGCGTGGAGGTCGTCGGCGATGCCGGCGAGTTCGAGTCCCAGGAGCCGCAGATCCTCCGGGGCGTCATCGAGGAAGGGGCCGCAGAACACGCGGCCGACGAGGGCGCCACCGACGGCGACCTCGTTCCCACCGACGCCTTCGACAACGACCTCACGAACCGGTATCCGGGGAAGGAGGTCGAGGTCACGGACGTCCCCGAGGCCTTCGTCTTCCACGTGGAGACCGACGGCTCGTTCGACGTCGAGGAACTGGTCCTGCGCGCCGCCGAGTCGATCGGCGACCGCGCGGCCGAGCTCGAAGAGAAAGTCGCGATTTAACAGCACGATGTCTGTCCCTTCACCCACCACCCGACGCACGCCCGCCGCGCCGCAAGCGACGGCAACGGTCGCCGAGCCCGTCGGCGACGAGCGTCGCCAGACCGAAAGGGGTTTGAAGGGACACGCAGTACATCGGAGTGCGAGCAGGGATAGCCAAGTCTGGCCAACGGCGCAGCGTTCAGGGCGCTGTCCCATAGGGGTCCGCAGGTTCAAATCCTGCTCCCTGCACTTCTCAGCTCGACCGAACGGGAGAGCTGTGCGTGCAGCACGGAGATTTGAACCTCGGGAGGCGCGGTGCGTCTCCCGGCGGTTCAAATCCTGCTCCCTGCACTTTTCGACTCGACGCACCCGTCGAGCGGCGCACTCCATCTTTTCACAGGAGGTAGACAATGAGTAAGACGAATCCGAGACTCAACAGTCTCATCGCCGAGCTGAAGGCGGTCTCCCGCGAGTCCGGCGCCAATGTCTGGCAGGACGTCGCAGACCGCCTGGAGAAGCCACGGCGCACCCACGCGGAGGTCAACCTCGGGCGCATCGAGCGGTACGCGCGCGAGGACGAGACCGTCGTCGTCCCCGGCAAGGTGCTGGGGAGCGGGGCGCTGCAGAAGAATGTCACAGTCGCCGCGGTCGACTTCTCGTCGTCCGCGCGAAAGAAGATCGAACAGGTCGGGGACACGGTGGCGCTCGAACGCGCCATCGAGGAGAACCCCGAAGGAAGCAACGTCCGGGTGATTCGATGAGCCTCGCAGAGTTCGACGCAGACGTCGTCGTCGACGCGCGGAACTGCATCGTCGGCCGCGTCGCCAGCGAGGTCGCCCAGCGCGCCCTCGACGGCGAGACGGTCGCGATCGTCAACGCCGAGGACGCCGTGATCACCGGCTCCGAGGAGGACGTGATGTCCACCTACCGCAAGCGCGCGAACGTCGGCTCCGACCGGGGGCCGCACTACCCGACGCGCCCGGACGGGATGTTCAAGCGCTCGGTCCGCGGGATGCTCCCGACGGACAAGGACCGCGGCCGCGAGGCGCTCTCGAACGTCCGCGTCTACGTCGGCAATCCGTTCGACGAGGACGGCGACGCCATCGAGGGCACCACGCTCGATCGACTCTCGAACATCAAGTTCCTCTCGCTCGGAGAGATCTCCGAGAACCTGGGGGCGAAAGTCACATGGTAACGAACACATCCGGTAAGAAGAAGACGGCCATCGCCCGCGCCACCGTGCGCGACGGCGAGGGCCGCGTCCGCATCGATTCCCAGCCGGTCGAACTGGTCGAGCCGGAGATGGCCCGCCTGAAGATGCTGGAGCCGTTCCGCATCGCCGGCGAGGACCTCCGCTCGCAGGTCGACATCGACGTCAGCGTCTCCGGCGGCGGCTTCGCCGGACAGGCCGACGCCGCGCGGACGGCGATCGCCCGCGGGCTGGTGCAGCATCTCAACGACGCCGAACTCCGCGACGCGTATATGGACTTCGACCGCTCGCTGCTCGTCAACGACGTGCGCCAGTCCGAGCCCAAGAAGTGGGGCGGACCGGGCGCCCGAGCGCGCTACCAGAAGTCCTACCGCTGAGGTGATCTACCTATGATGATACCCGTCCGGTGTTTCACGTGCGGTAACGTCATCGGCGAACACTGGGACGAGTTCAAGGAACGCGCCCGCGAGGGAGACGAAGACCCGGCCGAGGTGCTCGACGATCTCGGGATCGACCGCCACTGCTGCCGGCGGATGATGGTCTCGCACAAGGACCTCGTCGACGTCGTCGCCCCCTACCAGTAAGATGAGCGGACGCACCCAGTACAACCGATACGAGAAAGCCCGCATCCTCGGCGCGCGAGCCCTGCAGGTGTCCTACGGGGCGCCCGTGCTCGTCGACACCGACCAGTCCGAACCGATCCTGGTCGCCGCCGAGGAGTACGACGCCGGCGTCCTCCCCTTCACGGTGAACCGGGAGGGCGAGTGAGATGACGCTGATCGCGAACGTCGCGCTCCGTCGCGTCCTCGACTCCCGGGGCAACCCCACCGTCGAGGCCGACGTCCTGACCGAGTCCGGCGGCTTCGGCCGCGCCGCCGCCCCCAGCGGGGCCTCCACCGGCGAGTACGAGGCCATCGAACTCGATCCGGCGAAGGCCATCGCCGCAGCGCGCGAACACGCCATCCCCCGGCTGGTCGGCGACGCCCACGCCGGCAATCAGCGGGAAGTCGACGCCGCACTGCACGCCGCAGACGGCACCGACGACTTCTCGGGGATCGGCGCCAACAGCGCGGTCGCCATCTCGATGGCTGCCGCGAAGGCCGGCGCCGACGTCCTCGGCGCGCCGCTGTACCAACACCTCGGCGGGACCTTCCGCGGCGAGTCATTCCCGACGCCGCTCGGCAACGTCGTCGGCGGCGGCGAGCACGCCAAGGAGGCGACCCACATTCAGGAGTTCCTCGCCGCGCCGGTCGGCGCGCCGAGCGTCTCCGAAGCGGTGTTCGCGAACGCCGCCGTCCACGCGCGGATCTCCGAGCTCCTCGACGAGCGGGGTGTCCCCGCCGCGAAGGGCGACGAGGGCGCGTGGGCGCCGCCGATCTCCGACGCCGAGGCCTTCGAGGTCGTCGACGAGGCCGTCTCCGACACGGAGTCGGAACTCGGCTTCGAGATCCGCTTCGGTCTGGATATGGCCGCCGCCGAGCTCTACGACGAGGACGCGGGCGGCTACGTCTACGGCGACGAGGTGAAGTCGACCGCCGAACAGGTCGACTACGTCGCCGAGATGGTCGCGGAGTACGACCTCGTCTACGTCGAGGACCCCCTCGACGAGGACGACTACGAGGGCTTCGCCGAGCTGACCGACAGGGTCGGCGACCGGACGCTGATCTGCGGCGACGACCTCTTCGTGACGAACGTCGGCCGTCTGCGGGACGGCATCGACGCCGGCGCGGCCAACTCGATCCTCATCAAGCCCAACCAGATCGGGACGCTCTCGGACGCCTTCGACGCGATCGAACTGGCGCGCGAGAACGGCTACGAGACGGTCGTCTCCCACCGGTCGGGCGAGACCGAAGACACCACGATCGCACACCTCGCCGTCGCCACCGACGCCGGCTTCATCAAGACCGGCACGGTGGGCGGCGAGCGAACCGCCAAACTCAACGAACTCATCCGCATCGCGGACGACGCAGTATGACAGACAACGACAACGACGCGGTCGAAGTCGTCGACGAGCCCGAGGCCGACGCGGCCGACGCGGACGTCGAGACGACCGAGGCCGACGCCGAGCCGACCGAACCGGTCGCCGAGACCGCCGACGCGGAGGCCGACGCCGACGAGAGCGCGGCCGCCGACGAGGCGGACGAGGCAGAGACAGAGCCCACGTTCGACGAGGACGTGATGCCCGACGAGGAGGCGGACCTCCTCATCCCCGTCGAGGACTACCTCTCGGCGGGGGTCCACATCGGGACCCAGCAGAAGACCGAGGACATGGAGCGGTTCATCCACCGCGTCCGCGACGACGGGCTGTACGTGCTGGACGTCAGCCAGACCGACTCGCGGATCCGGACGGCCGCGGACTTCCTCGCGAACTACGACCCCGAGCAGATCCTGGTCACGAGCTCGCGCCAGTACGGCCGCTTCCCGGCGACGAAGTTCGCCGACGCGGTCGGCGCGCGCGCCCGCACCGGCCGCTTCATCCCGGGCACCCTCACCAACCCCGACTACGACGGCTACATCGAGCCCGACGTGGTCGTCGTCACCGACCCGATCGGCGACGCGCAGGCGGTCAAGGAGGCCATCACGGTCGGCATCCCGGTCATCGCGATGTGCGACTCCAACAACCAGACGAGCAACGTCGACCTCGTCGTTCCCACGAACAACAAGGGTCGACGCGCGCTGTCGGTCGTCTACTGGCTGCTCGCCAACGAGACGCTCGACCGCCGCGGTAGCGACACGGTCTACGCCCTCGAAGACTTCGAGGACGAGATCTAACCGGATTTCGCTGCTTTCACTCGCGTACTCGCGTCAGTCGATCCGGCGCTTCGACGCTTCGGACCCGTCGCGCTGGAACCACAGAGGACCGCATCCGGAGCCGTGCGGCCGTCGGGACAGACTTCCGGGACGGACAATGCAATCCGCGACGGTGTCGACGCACTTTACCGGACCGACTCAGTAGTGGCGGGCGAGCCTCCGCGACACACGATGACTTCACGATCGGCTGCCCACGACCTCCCGGCGTACCTGGCGCCGCTGCCCGAGCGGCTCGAAGAGCTGGCGCTCCGGCTCGTCTGGGTGATCGTCGCCGTCAATCTCGCCGGGGCCGTCTTCGGATTCTGGCACTACCGCTTCCAGCTGATGAACAGCCGGCTCGTGATCTGGCCCGCCGTGGCCGACAGCCCGCTGGCGACGCTGTGTATGGCCGCGAGCCTCGTCTCGTGGAAGGTCGGGCGGAACCGCGACTGGATCCACGCGCTGGCGTTCCTCGGGAACCTGAAGTACGGCTTCTGGGTGGTGTTCGTCCAGCTCGCGATCAACGACGTGCTCACCACCGGCGACCCGTACCACTGGTTCCTGCTCGTCAGCCACTTCGGGATGGGGATCCAAGCGCTCGTGGTCTACCGGTACGCCGAGTTCACGGTCCCGGCGGTCAGCGTCGCCACACTCTGGTTCAGTTTCAACGACCTGGTGGACTACTTCGTCCCCATCGTGGGCGACTACCACCACACCTACTTCGGGCCGCGGCTCGTCAACGCGGGCAATCACAACGTTCCCGCCCACGACTTCGCCGCGGCCGCGGCCGTCGGGCTGACGATCCTCGGCGCGGTCCTCGCGCTCGCGATCCGCATCAGGCGTCTGGAGAACCGGCTCGACGCGGAGTGACTCGCGCGGCTCGACGCTCTCCGAGCGACGACTCGCCGGCGGAGTCGCCACGCGGCCACGGCAACGAGCTTTATTCGCCGCCGGCGCCTATCGGTTGGTATGCCGGACCTCCTCGCTCAGCGCACCGTCGACGACCTCGCGAGGGCGATCGACGCCGACGAGCCCCTCACCGTCGTCGACACGCGGCCGCCCGACAGCTTCGAGGCGTGGCACGTCTCCGGCGCGGTGAACGTCCCGTACCATCCCGTTGACGGCCTCGGCGCGGGCTTCACCTGGGACGACGTCGCGGCCGTCGTCGACGGCCAGCCGGTGGCGGTCGTCTGCGCCCGGGGCCTCGCGTCGACCGCCTTCGGCTTCGAGCTGTCGAGGCGGGGCTACGAGAACGTCAGCGTCGTCAAGGGCGGAATGGTGGACTGGAGCAAGCTCTACGACGTCGTCGAGGTTGAGACCGACGGGGACCTGTTCCTCGCGCAGATCCAGCGCCGGGCGAAGGGCTGTCTTGGCTACGTCGTCGGCGACGCCGCGGCCCGGGAGGCGCTCGTCGTCGACCCAACGCGCCAGCACCACGAGCACGAACTCGTCGCGGCCGACGCCGGCCTCGTGGTTACGGGCGTCCTCGACACCCACGTCCACGCGGACCACCTCTCGGGCGGCCGCGACCTGGCCGAGCGGCTCTCGGTCCCGTACTACCTGAGCGCCGACGCGACCGCCCGCGATCTGAAGTACGACTTCCATCCGATCTCCGACGGCGAGACGCTCTCGGTCGGAAGCGTCGACGTCGCGGTCCGCGCGGCGCCCGGCCACACGACCGAGCACGTGAGCCTCCTCGTCGACGGCGAGTACCTCCTCTCGGGGGATACGCTCTTCGTCGAGTCGGTCGGTCGGACCGAACTGGAGTTCGGCGAGGAGGGCGCCGAGACCGGCGCGGAGATGCTCTACGAGACGATTCACGAGCGCTACGGCGACCTCGCCGACGACGTGGTGGTGCTCCCCGGCCACGTCTCGGTCGGTGCCGACGGGACGTTCGCCGTCGGACGTCCGGGCGACGTCGTCGCCGGCCGGCTCGGAGATCTCCGCGCGGACCTGGAGCTGTTCTCGCTCGACCGCGAGGCGTTCGTCGAGCGGGTCGCCGACGCTGGGAGCGACCAACCGGCGAACTACCGGACGATCATCGACGCCAACCGCGGCGTCTTCGAGCTGGAGCCCGACGAGGGCGAGGAACTGGAACTGGGACCGAACAACTGCGCCGTTTGAATACTCATCGTGATTACTCTCGTCTCTTCCCGCCGAACGCTGTCACCGAGGGTGGCGTTCGGCGGCAACAAGTGAGAGTAATCACTATCAGGCCGCGGCCGTCGACTCCCGCCGCCGGCGGTCGTCGGCGACGGCGATCTCCTCGTCCTCCAGGTTCGACTTCAGCTGTTCGAGTTCGCCCGTCATCTCGCGCGTCGCGAGCCAGCGGACCAGCGGCGGCGCGACGGCGGTAAGCAGCGCGAGCCCGCGGCCCGTGACCGTCGCGTCGATGGCGTTGGTGACGCGAGTGCCCCCGTCGACCGCCTCGAGCGTGATCTCGCTCGTGAACGCCAGCGAGCCGTCGGGGACGCCGATCACGAGCCTGGTGGGCCGCTCGACCGCTTCGACTGTCATCTCCATCGATCGGGTCGTCCCGGCCGACCGGTACCGGTACGCGTAGGTCGCCCCGACTTCGCCCGGCGTCCCGCCCGTGTGTCGGGTCTCCGAGACTCCCTTCACCCAGTCGTCCATCGTCGTGACCGCCGCGAGGTAGGCGAAGACGTCCTCGATGTCCCGTTCCACCGTCACCGTCGCCGCCGCACGGAACGTTCGTGCCATAGGACCGACACGCGACACTCGGTATTAAATACATACTAGAAGATGATTACGAATGCGCTCGGCGACCGGAACAAGGGTTTTGCGCGCCCGACCCTTCGAGTCGGTATGGATCTCTTTCGGAGCGTGCGGGCGGTCGCGAACGCGGGCGACGGCGACGGCAGCGGCCGGATCGACTGGGACGCCGTCGGGACGGCCGCGAAGGGCGCGACCGACCCCGGCGGGCTCGATCTCTCCGACGCGGAGCGGGAGGGCTACGCCGCGGACGTCCGCGACGCCCGCGAGCGACTCCGCTCGGTCGGCGGTCTCGACTTCGACGTCCCGGAGACGATCGAGGTCCAGAACCGCCACCACTGGATCGATGCCAACGTCGCGACCTTCCGCCGGGTGATGCGGCCGATCGAGACGGAAGTGAGCGTCGCCTTCCCGAACGCGACCCGGGTGGTAAACACCGGGTCGATGGCGCTCGTCCTCTCGTTTCTCGGCTCGCACGTCCTCGGCCAGTACGACCCGCTCCTGCTCGCGGAGGGCGACGACGAGGCCCACGGCCTCTACTTCGTCCACCCCAACATCGTCGCCGCCGCGGCGGATCTCGACGTCGACTACCCGCGGTTCCGCCGGTGGATCGCCTTCCACGAGGTCACCCACGCCGCGGAGTTCGGCGCCGCGCCGTGGCTCTCCGAACACCTCGAATCGCGGCTGGAAGACGGCCTGGAGACCCTCGCGAGCGGCGGCTTCGACCGGGAGGCGTTCCACGACCTGGACGTCGCGATGACCGCCGTCGAGGGCTACGCCGAGCTGTTGATGGACCGCGCCTTCGACGCGGAGTACGCCGACCTCCGGGCGAAGCTGGACGCCCGACGGCGCGGCGGCAGTCCGCTCACGCGCCTGATGCGACGCCTGCTCGGCCTCGGCCTGAAGCGCCGGCAGTACGAGCGCGGGGCGTCTTTCTTCGAGACCGTCGCCGACCGGCGGGGTGTCGCGGCCGCCGCGGCCGTCTGGGACCGCCCCGAGAATCTGCCGACCGACGAGGAACTCGACACGCCGGCGCGGTGGCTCGCGCGCGTCGATTCGTGAGATCGCGAGGCGGCAGGAGAACCGCGTACTATCCGTCGCCGTCGAGGACGTCGCCGATGCGTTCTACCGGCGCGTAGTATCCCCGTTCCTCGCGCCACGTTTCGAGCCAGGCGTCCGCCGTCTCCCGAGTGATCTCACCCCGCTCGACGCCGACGACGAGGAGACCGATCGACCCGACTACCGGAATCGAAAGCTCCCCGGCCAGGCGGCGAGCAGCGAGATCGTCTGTCGCGATTGTCCCGCCGCGCTCGGCCGCGGCACGCAAGGTTTCTGCCTCTCCGGCGTCGAGTCGGTTTCGTAGGCCTCTTTCGACGGATCCGTCCGGTGGGTCCGCGACTCCGATTCCCTCGTCGTCGAACGCCTCGACAGCAGACGCGAGATACTCGTGGCCGAGGTTCTGACCGCGCTCGATCTCCTCGCGGACTGCCGGTACGACGAGCGGCGAACCGAGCACCGCGACGAGGAAACCGATCGCGTCCGTGCTCGCAAAGTTGCTGACGACGGTCGCATCGAGAAAGACGGGCAGCGGATACCGATCTCCCATCTACTCTCCGAGATCGTGCGCGGCGTCGAGTTCGGCCTGTAACTGCTCTTCCGTTCGAGGACCGTACAGCGCGGCGAAGCCGGCGTCACGGAGCACCTCCTCGAACTCCCAGCGAGAGAGCCCCGCTTCCTCGGCCGCCCGTCCGAGTGAGAGATCTCCCAGGACGTACCGGCCGATCGCGGTGGCCAGTTCCTCGCTCGGGTCGTGGCTGGTAGACGCCATCGCTGGTACGTTCCGTCGCTTTGGGCAATAAACTGTCGCGAATTGGCCCCCGACACCGACCGCACCAGCCGTAATCGTCATACTCTTTCTGCGGGGGGCCGAAGACACAGTATGCGCGTCAGAGACTGGCAGGACATCCTCGCGGACGTGACCGACGCCGACGTCGACCCCGACGGCTGGCGGGCGGTCGCCGGCGACCGCCGCGGCGGCCTCGGCGAGGACCTCTACCTCGGGCACCCCGACGCCGGCGTGTACGCGCTGAAGACGTACACGAAGAACCCGACCGAGCTCCGCGGCGTCGGCGGACGCGTCGCCCGGCGGATCGACGAGGACCTCGAACCCCTGCTTCCCACCCAGGACCGCGACGAGGCGGGGCGGTTCGCCGTCCAGTCGCCGCCCGAGGACGAAGACCACGCCGAGACGATGGCAAAGCGCCTCGAGGAGACCGTGAAGGTCCACGCCGAGGCGCCGACCGGCCCCGAGGACTTCTTCGAGGACGTGATGGACGCGCTCGACAGCCCGGCGTTCGGCCCGATGGACTACGAGTTCGACGGGCGACCGGACCGCCTCGACCGACTGCAAGAGGAGTTCGAAGACGCCGAGGAACTGCTCTCGAAGGACCTCGACGACCTCGTGGAGGAGGACGGCGTCGGCCGCGGGTTCCAGTGATGGCGCCGACGGCGACCCTCGAACGGCCCGTGGAGGCGATCTGAGATGGTCGGCCCCAGTATGTCCGACGCCGAGCGCGACCTCGCCAGCCGACGGCTCAAGCTCGGCTTCGTGGGGCTCGTGGCGGCCTCCGGCGGACTGATCGCGCTCCAGGCCGGCGGGTCGCTGCCGATCGTCGCGGCGGGAGTCGTCGGCGGACTCGCGCTCGGGAGCGCGCTGCTTTGGTTCCTCCTGCGGTGGTGGGCGGAGTTCCTGCCGAACCCCGGTCCCGGACGCGGACGCCGGTAGCCGACGGATCAGGGCTGACGCCCCGCCGCAGTCGTCCGACTTCGTCATCGTTTCCTGCCGACCGATAGCGTCTTACCCCGCGACCCGCAGGTACGCCACGTGCAACTGCGCGGTCGACTCGTCGACGTGGGTGACGAGCGCGAGGTCGAGACCTCCTACGGAACGCGGTCGCTCGCGGAGGTGACGCTGCGGACGGCGGACGGCTCCGGGACCGCGAACGCCGCGGGCGAGGAGTCGGCCGAGGGCATCGACCGCGACGTCGTCCGGCTCACGCTCTGGGGCAAGTGGACCGAGACGGCCGAGCACGCCGCGCCCGGGATGGAACTGCTGGCGACGGACGTCGAGCCCTCGGAGTTCCGCGGGGAGACGACCTACGGGACGACCGGCGACTCGCGCGTCGTCCTCGAACCCGGGTTCCTCGTCGACGTGACGGACATCCGCTCGTGGGTCCAGTGCCCGCGGATGTACTACCTGAACAAGCTCTCGGGGATTCCGCTCAACTATCCGGTCGTCAAGGGGACGATCGTCCACGAGGTGTTCGGCGACCTCCTGCGCGACCGCGACCTGGACTCTGCGATCGACGAGCGCGTCGGCGAGGCGGGCCTCGAACTCGGCCTGCTCGGCCGCGACGCCGACGAGGTCCGCGACGAGGTCCGGCGGAACGCCGCGGCGATCGAAGGCTGGCTCGCCCAGGGCACGCTCACCGAGGAGGACGCCTGGCGCTCGGAGTACACGCTCATCTCGCCCACGTTCGGGATCAAGGGCCGCGCGGACGCCCTGCGCCGGGGGATGCCGGTCGAACTCAAGACGGGGAAGAACACGAAGCGGGAGCCGCGCTTCCACGACAAGATCCAGGCGGCCGCCTACGCGCTCATTTTGGCCGAACGCGGCGTCCCCGCCGACACGGGAACGCTCCTGTACACGAAGAACACGGCCCTGGAGCGCCACGAGGAGAGCGGCGACCTCTCGCCGGCCAAGGAGTTCTCGATCGGCGACGGCCTACTCGACTTCGTCGTCCGAACGCGAAACGAGATCGCCGCGATGGAGTACGACGCCTCGGTCCCGACGGGCTACGAGGCCGACGCGAAATGCGAGTACTGCTTCGAGCAGGACGCGTGTATGGTCGTCTCCGGCCGCCTGGACCAGGAGTCGAAGGCGGGTCAGATCGGCAGTGCCGTGCCCGCCGAGGAGCGCGAGTACTTCGAGCGATTCTACGAGGCGATCGAGGCCGAGCGCCGCGCGGTCCACGCCGAATATCGAAAGCTCTGGGAGCAGTCCGCCGAAGAGCGTGCCGACGACGACCGGGCGCTGATCGGCCTCGAACCGCTCGGGAGAACCGAACTCGACGACGGCCGGTGGGAGCTCCGGGCGCGGAAGCCGGGCGGCGCCGTCTCGAAGCTCCGCGAGGGCGACGTCGCCCTCGCCAGCGACGGCGATCCCGTCTCGGGATACGCCGAACTCTGTCGGATCCGGGAGATGGGCGAGGAGGTCGTCGTCCGCGCCGACGAGCCGCTTTCGGTCCGCCGGCTCGACGTCTACCCCTCCGAGATCGGCGTCGACCGGATGCTCACCGCGCTCCACGACTTCGTGCTGAAGGGCGATCCGGAGATGAAAGACGTGCTCTTCGGGCGGCGCGAGCCCGCGTTCGCGGACCGATCGGGGGCGCCCGGCACCTACGTCGATAACAACGAGGCCCAGGACGGGGCCGTCCGCCGCGCGGTCGACGCCGAGGACTTCGCGCTCGTCCACGGGCCGCCGGGGACGGGAAAGACCCACACCATCGCGCGGATCGTCCGCACGCTCGTCGAGTCGGGCGAGCGCGTCCTCCTGTCGGCGTTCACGAACCGCGCGGTCGACAACGCCCTCGAAGCCGTCCGCGACGCCGGCGTCGGCGACGTCGTCCGCGTGGGCACCGAAAACGGCGTCCGCGAGGATATGCTGGACGTGCGGCTCGAACGCGGCGGCGAGCCGAACGAGCGCGCGGCGGCGCTCCGGGAGGCGCCGGTCGTGGCCGCGACGACGGCCGCCTGCGGGTCGCGAGTGCTGCGCGAGCAGGACTTCGACGTCGCGCTCGTCGACGAGGCGTCCCAGCTCACCGAGCCGGGGACGCTCGCGGCCGTGAACCGCGCCGACCGGTTCGTGCTCGTCGGCGACCACCAGCAGCTCCCGCCGGTCGTGCAGTCGGGGGGATCCGGCGGCGCGAGCGGGTCCGGCGGATCCAGCGGGTCCGACGAGGGCGACGGCGGGGGAGTCGGCAACGGTAGCGACCTCCAAACCTCGCTGTTCGAGCGCCTCATCGAGGCTCACCCGGAGGCGTCGGTCCTGCTGGACCGCCAGTACCGGATGGCCCAGCGCATCCAGGCCTTTTCTTCCACCGAGTTCTACGACGGCGCGCTCCGCCCGGCGAACGGCGCGGTCGCGGCACAGCGGCTCTCTGACCTCGGCGTCGACGAGGCGGACCTCCCGCCCGCACTCCGCGACCCGGTCGCGTTCGTCGATCCCGACGGCGACGGCGTCGGCAACACCAACCCCACCGAGGCGGATCGCGTGGCCGAGATCGTCGACGCCTACGTCGATGCGGGCGTCGACTCCGGGGACGTCGGCGTCATCGCGCCCTTCCGCGCCCAGGTCGCCGAGATATCGAAGCGGACGGACGTCACCGTCGACACCGTCGATCGCTTCCAGGGGTCGGCCAAGGAGGTGATCGTGGTCTCGTTCGTCGCGACCGGTTCGCTTGAGGGCCCGCTCTTCGAGGACTACCGGCGGGTGAACGTCGCGCTCACCCGCGCGAAGAAGGCGCTCGCGCTCGTCGGCGACGCCGACGCCCTCGGGTCGGAGCCGTTCTATGCGCGCCTACTCGACTGGGCGCGACGATGAGGCCGGGGCGTCCGCGGGTGTGGCGGCTTCGTCTCCCTCCGATTCCTCGCCGATTTCGGCCTGCACACGCGCGTGGAACTCCTGGAGGACCGCGCTCTCGTCTTCGGCGAGGACGACGTCGCTCGCGAGCAGCGTCGCCAGCCCGAACGCCCGCGGCGTGGGCGAGTCGACGCTGATCGACGACACCTCGATGTTCCCTGCCCGGACGTCGCGGAGGACCTCCTCGATCGCGGCGACGTTGAGCTTGTCCTCGATGATCTCGCGGTAGGTCTCTTCCATCACCGCGAAATCCTCCAAGTCGTCGGCGAACGACAGCAGCATCTCCGCGGAGACCTGCTGTTCGGCCGCGGACTTCTCGTAGCCCTTGTAGCGCTTGAGAATCATCAGCGAGCGCGTCGCGTCGATGCGGAAGTACCGCTTCAGGAGGTCGGTACCGTCGATGGCGTCACGCAGCTCCGCCCGGACGGCGTCGGGATCGAGGTCGCGGATGACGGCCTCGACGTCAACCTTCCTGTTGAGCGGCATCGACAGCGAAAAGCCGTTGTCGGCGACGGCGATCTGGACGTTCGCGTTCGCCCTGTTGGCGCACCTCGCGGCCACGAGACGGGAGAGGCCGTCGTTGAACCGCCGGCCGTACGTCGAGTGGACGTAGAAGTGCCGGCGGTAGTCCTGCCGGTCGAGTTCCTCCTCGACGACGAGCCGCCCGTCGGTGGCGACGCTCTCCTCGCCGGCGTAGCGGCGCTGTTCGTCGAACAGGCGGGCGATCGCGCGGACGGCGTTCTCGTCGATCGGGAACTCGCGGAGCCACTCGCGGACCGCGGGGGAGCCACCGGCGCGGAGCCGTTCCAGGAGGGCGCCCTGGAACGCGGCGATCTCGCGTCCGAGGTCGTACGAGAGGGGCAGGCGCTCGGAGAACCACGACGGCACCGTCGGCTGTGCGGTCGTCCGGTCGACGTAGACCTTCGACCCGCGTCGGTAGCGGTAGGCGAAGCGGTCGCCGCCGAGGACGAAGACGTCGCCCTTCTCTAGGGTGTCGAGGTAGTCCTCGTCGAGGGTGCCGACCCACTCGTCGCTCTCCCTGAGCCGCACCTCGCAGGTGAACGAATCCGGGATCGTCCCGATGTTCGTCATGTAGATGACGCGGGCCATCCGGCCGCGCTTGCCGACGAGCGGCTCGCCGACGTCGAACTCCTCGTAGTGGTGCTCGCCCGCGGGCGGGTCGTTGGTGTCGCGCCAGATCTTCGCGTAGACGTTCTTGTCCTCAAGTCCCTGATAGTCGGCGGTGAGGTACCGACAGAGCCGCTCCCAGTCGTCGTCCGTGTAGTTCCGGTACGGATACGCCCGCCGAAGCGTCGCGAGGACGTCGGCCTCGCGCCGGACGGCGTTGATCGCCATCCCGTAGACGTGCTGGGCGGCGACGTCGTGGGGCTTCTCGGGGACGAACACGCGGTCGACGAAGCCAGATTCCGCCTTCCGCAGCATCACCGCGCACTCGACGAGCTCGTCGCGGTCGAGCGCCAGCACGCGCCCCTCGACGGTCTGGCCGAGGCTGTGGCCCGCGCGGCCGACGCGCTGGAGGAGCGCCGCGACCGACTTGGGCGAGCCGACCTGGACCACGAGATCGAGGTGCGGCATATCGATTCCCAACTCCAGGCTCGTCGAGGTCGTCACGACGTCGAGCGAGCCGGACTTCAGCCCCTCCTCGACCGCCTGGCGCTTCTCCTTCGAGAGGCTCCCGTGGTGGCAGCCGGAGTTCGCGTCGTCGTAGGCGTCGAAGCGCTCGCGGAGGTTCTCCAGCACCCGCTCGGCGCCCGAGCGCGTGTTCGTGAACACGAGGGTGTTCTCGTGATCACAAATGAGCTCGTGCAGCCGGTCGTAGAACCCCGACTGGATCTCCGCGCGCGGCGTGTGGATCAGGTCGTCGGTCGGACACTCCAGGCGGAGGTCGAAGTCGCGGACGAAGCGCGTGTCGACGATCTCGTGGTCCCGCACGACGCCCCGGTCGTCGCGCCCGACGAGGTACTCCGCCATCGTCGAGAGCGGCTCGACCGTCGCCGAACAGCCGATCCGCGTCGGCGACGCGTCCGCGAGGTCCTCCAGCCGTTCCAGGGAGACCGACAGGTGCGTCCCGCGCTTGTTCTCCGCGAGGCTGTGGATCTCGTCGACGATCACGTACTCGACAGTCCTGAGTTTCTCCCTGAACTTGGGCGCGTTGAGCAGGATCGCGAGCGTCTCCGGCGTCGTGTTGAGGATGTGCGGCGTCTCCTCCAGCATCCGCTGGCGCGCCGCGGAGTCGGTGTCGCCGTGGCGGATCGCGTGTCTGACCTCGACGTCGCCGCCCTTCGCTTCCATCCGCTCGCGGACCCCCTCCAGCGGCACGGTGAGATTGCGGTGAATGTCGTTCGCGAGCGACTTCAGCGGCGAGATGTACAGGCAGTACACGGAGTTGTCGAGGCCGTCCTCGCGCTCGCGGCCCCGCCGGAAGAGGTCGTTCAAGATCGCGGTGAACGACGCGAGCGTCTTGCCCGACCCCGTGGGCGCACAGACCAGGGCGTTCGTCCCCTCGTCGACGAGCGGGATCGCCTCGCGCTGCGGCGGCGTGAAGAAGCCGCCGTTCTGCGCGACGTAGGGGCCGAACTGATCGACCCACCACTCCCGCACCGCGGGCTCCAGCCGGCCGAGGACGTCCCCGTCGCCGATCTCGACCGCGTCGGGATCGAAGTCCAGTTCGACTCCGTCCGAGGACTCGGCCGCGTCGCCGCGTTCGCTCTCGGGCCCGCGTCCCTCCTCGGCGAGGCGTCGGAGCAGGTCGCGCCCGGTGGTCGCCATCGTATACGGCTTGGCCCGCACGGGTAAGTGGGTTCTGTCCGTTCGACGACGTTCGCTCTCCGGCGCCGAAGGTTTATGTTCGAGACCGGGACCAGCCACCCCGTGCGCTGAGGTCTGCCCCGCGTCGAGCAGCGGTTGCCCGACACGTCGACGCGGGCCGAGCGAAACCGCCGTGTCGGCTGCTCGCAACGACCGGAAATATCGCTCCGGAGCCGTCGGCTCGGCCTCCAGAATCCCTATCCGTGGGCCAGTCGTACCGCCGCCGATGCGACTGACCTTCCTCGGGACCGGGAGCGCGATGGCCGTTCCCGACCGCGCGCAGACGGGACTGCTCTTGGAGTCCGACGACCGCGCGCTCCTCGTCGACTGCGGGAGCGGCGTCCTCCAGCGGCTCTCCGGCACCGACATCGGCTACGAGGGCGTCTCGACGGTGCTTCTGACTCACCACCACCTGGACCACGTCGCGGACCTCCTCCCGCTCCTGAAGGCGCGCTGGCTGGCCGGCGAGGAACACCTCGAAGTCGTCGGGCCCGCGGGCACGAAGTCGTTGCTCGACGGCCTGCTCGACGTCCACGACTACCTCGACGACCGCGTCGACCTGAGCGTCCGCGAGATCGGCCCGACGGAGTTCTCCGTCGCCGGCTTCGACGTCGCCGCGACCGAGATGCGGCACTCGATGGACTGCCTCGCGTACCGCTTCGCCGGCGACGGGAACGGCGACGTCGTCTTCTCGGGCGACGGCGAGGCCGCCGCGAGCACCGCGCGCTTCGCCGACGGCGCCGCCGTCCTGGCGCACGACTGCTCGTTCCCCGACGACGTCGACGTCTCGAACCACCCGACGCCGTCGCTGCTGGGCGAGGCCCTCGCGGGGCACGACATCGGCCGGGTCTACCTGACGCACCTGTACCCGCACACCAGGGGTCGGCACGAGGAGATGCTCGATTCCGTAACCGCCCGCTACGACGGCGACGTCCGGTTCGCGAGCGACGGCCTCCGGATCGAGGTCTGATAGTGATTACTCTCACTGTTTACCGCCGAACGCCACCCCCGGTGACGGCGTTCGGCGGGAAAAGACGAGAGTAACCACTATGAGGGCGGTCGGCGCGCCGGCGTCGTCGTGCCGGGGACCGGACCGCCCGGCCGGCGGAGCGCCGCACCGCGGTAACTGTTTACTCCCCCGGCGTGGAACCCCCGTGTATGAACGACGTCATCTCCGGCCTGGAAGGGGAGCTCCGCTCCAACGGGATCAGCGTCGAGTCGCTCGACACGAGCGGCGAGACGGTCGAGTTGGTCTATCTGACCGCGTTCCCGGACGTCTCGGTGAACCACCAGGAGATGGGCCGCGCGCTCAACACCTTCATCGACGCGCTCGAAGCCGACGAGTGGGAGCCGAAGCGCGTCGAGGCGACGGTGCTCCGACACGACGACGACATCCAGGGCACGTGGTACGCCGAGCCCGAGTGGTTCCGGGCGTACGTCGGCTACGACATCAGCGGCGAGGAGTTCTCCGAGCGCGTCATCGACACGCTCGCGGAGGACGAGCCGTGACCCGGAGCGCGGCGGGGAACGAGGGTGGTTCAGGACCAAAGAGACGGCGCGATCGGCCCTCGCGCTACGACTTCTCGACCGTGCGGATGACGTTCCGGAGCGGCGGCGAGCGCTGCGTCGGCCGGCTGTACCGCCCCGACCGGCCCGCCGATCCGGCGCTCGTCGTGCTGTCGGGCGGGCTCGTCGGCGCGAGCGCGTTCGGACTCGACGAGTACGCCGAGCGGCTCGCGTCGGCGGGCTACGCCGCGTTCCACTTCGATCCGCGACACACGGGCGATAGCGACGGACAGCCCCGGAACCTCGTCGACCCCGCCCGACAGCGAGCGGACTGGGAGGCGGCGCTTTCGGGGCTTCGCGGTCGGGCAGACGTCGCGAGCGATCGGACCGTCCTCTGGGGTGCGGGTCTCGCGGGCGGGATCGTTCTCGACGTCGCCGCCGCCGATCCGCGCATCCGCGGCGTCGTCTCACAGGCGCCGGTCCTCTCGGGGCGGGCGTTCCTGCGCGCCCGCGGCCTCGGATTCCTCGCCAGGGGCGTTCTGGCTGGCGTCCGCGACCGCCTCCAGTCGCCGCTGTTCGGAGTCCACTCCGTCTCCGTCGCCGCCGACCGCGCGGAGAAGCGCGGACTCGCACTCGTGTCGACGCCGGGAGCGCACCGCCGCTATCGCGAGGTCGTCCCCGACGACGCCGACTGGGAGAACCGCCTGCCCGCGCGGTCGCTGCTCGCGCTCGCGCGGCACGCGCCGGACGACCCGCCGCGTCCGTCCTGTCCCGTCCTGTTCGTCGGTGGGACGCGCGACGACATCGTCCCCATCGAAGCAGTGGAGGACGCGGCCGACGGAATCCCGGAGTCGACGCTGGTCAGCCTGCCGGTCGATCACTTCGAGTTCTACTCCGGAGAGGGCAGGGCGCGTGCGGTCGGCCACGGGCTCGCGTTCCTCGACGGCGCGGTCGGCGAGTGACTACTCGACCTCGACGAGGGGGACGACCGCGACGGGGCGATTCGAGTGGAGGAGAATCCGCTGGGCGGTGCTGCCGAAGACCACCTTCGCGGTCGGGTTCCGCTTGCGGATGCCGATGACGATCTCGTCGGCGTCGACGTCGTCGGCGTGCTCCAGCACGTCGGTATGGGGGTCGTTCCCGCGGACGAACTGATGGGTCTCGACGGTCGTGACGCCGGCGAGCCGGGCGGAGATGACGTTGAGGGCCTCCTCGCCGTCCCGGACGTCCTGGCTCGAGGTGTCGTCGCCGCCGGGGAGGGAGTTGACGGCGTGGATCTCGTCGCTGCGGGAGACCCGATCGAGGAGGTAGTCGCACAGCTGTGCGCTCGTGTCGACGTGGTTCGTCGCGAGTACGTAGGTCGCCATACTACGATGGCCGCGTGGATCGCATAAAAAGACACCCGTACAGGGAAGTCCGTCGGCCCCCTGGTGCCGGTATGGAGACTCGACGCTTCCTCTTCGTGTCCGCCGACGCCGCCCTGATCACGGACCTCGCGTGGCAGATCCACCGCGAGGGCCACGACGTGAAGTACTACATCGAGGCCGAATCGGACAGGGAGATCGGCGACGGCTTCGTCCCGAAGACCGACGACTGGCGGGCGGAAGTGGACTGGGCCGACGTCGTCGTCTTCGACGACATCTGGGTCGGATCCGATATCGGCACCGGTGCGCTCGCTCAGGAGCTCCGCGAGCGAGGGAAGGCGGTCGTCGGCGGCACGCCGAATACCGATCGGCTCGAAGAGGATCGCGGCTACGCGATGGACGTCCTCGAAGCGCACGGCGTCACCACGATCGAGCACCACGTCTTCGAGGACTTCGACGCCGGCATCCAGCACGTCCAGGAGAACCCCGCCCCGTACGTGATCAAGCCGCTCGGCGAGGTCCAGAACGTCAAGCGCCTCCTCTATGTCGGCAACGAGGACGACGGCAGCGACGTCGTCGACGTCCTCCGTGCCTACAAGAAAGCCTGGGGGCACCGGATGAAGGGCTTCCAGCTCCAGCGCAAGGTCGAGGGCGTCGAAATCGCCATCTGTGGGTTCTTCGACGGCGAGCGGTTCATTGACCAGGTCAACTTCAACTTCGGGCACAAAAGGTGTGATTTAGTGCACAATTGTCCATTAAATGTGGCTACGTAAACACTACAGACCCAAACTTAAATATTATACTATGGAATCCAAACACTTCCTGTTCGTCTCCGCCGACGCCGCATTGATCACTGACCTGGCCTGGCAAGTTCACCGCGAGGGCCACGACGTGAAGTACTACATCGAAGCCGAAAGCGATCAAGAGATCGGCGACGGCTTCGTCCCAAAGACGGATGACTGGCGCGCCGAAGTTGAGTGGGCCGATGTCATCATCTTCGACGACATCTGGGTCGGCTCCGACATCGGGACTGGCGCGCTCGCTAAGGAACTCCGCGAGGACGGGAAAGCCGTCGTCGGCGGGACACCAAACACTGATCATCTCGAAGAGGACCGGGGGTATGCGATGGAGATCCTCGAAGAACATGGTGTGAATACCGTCGAGCACCACATCTTCGACGACTTCGATGCCGGCATCCAGCACGTCCAAGAGAACCCTGCCCCGTACGTGATCAAACCACTCGGCGAAGTCCAGAACGTCAAGCGACTCCTCTACGTTGGGAACGACGATGACGGGAGCGATGTTGTCGATGTCCTGCGGGCCTACAAGAAAGCGTGGGGCCACCGGATGAAGGGGTTCCAACTCCAGCGGAAAGTCGAGGGTGTTGAAGTCGCTATCTGCGGGTTCTTCAACGGCAACGAGTTCATTGACCAGGTCAACTTTAATTTTGAGCATAAGAAATTATTCCCAGGAAACATCGGCCCGCAGACCGGTGAGATGGGGACGTCCATGTTCTGGGCGGGGCAGAACAAACTGTTCAAAGAGACCTTCGGGAAAATCGAAGACTGGCTCGCCAACGAGGGCTACGTCGGGAGTATCGACCTGAATTGCATCGTGAACGAGAACGGGATCTACCCACTGGAGTTCACGCCGCGGTTCGGGTACCCGACCATCGCACTGCAGGAAGAGTCAATCGAGTCGTCAACCGGCGAGTTCTTCTATGATCTCGCCCACGGAAACGATCCTGAACTGGAGGTGCACAACGGCTACCAAATCGGTGTTCGGGTCGTGCTGCCACCGTTCCCGTTCGACGACGAGAAGACGTACGATGAGAACTCCCGGAACGCTGCTGTCGTCTTCCAAACCGAGAGCCGCGAAGGGATCCACCTCGAAGACGCGAAGAAGGTCGATGGGCAGTGGCGGTCCGCGGGCGACAATGGGATGCCGATTGTCGTGACCGGCAAAGGCGACACGATGCAGCGCGCGCGAGAACGGGCCTACGAGCGCGTCGACGACGTCGTCATCCCGAACCTCTACTACCGCGACGACATCGGCGAGCGCTGGATCGACGGCGACGGCGACCGCCTCCTGGCGTGGGGGTACCTCGGACCGGAGGGCGAGTAGCGCCGCCGCGGGCGGAGCGGCGTTCGTTCGGTTCCCGCGGCGGCTACCCGCGGAGCAGATTCATCACCTCGTCGGCGACGTCGGGATCGACGGCGACGACGTAGCGTTTGCCGGGCTCTATGACCGTCTCCGGCTGGGCGATCTGCTCGCCCTCCTCGCCGGAGACGACGAGCGCGCCCGCGGGGAAGCGGACCTCAGAGAGCGTCTTGCCCGCAGCCGGCGCGCCCTCCTGGACCCGGATCTGCATCACGTCGATCCGCCCGGTCACGTCCGCGAGCGTCTGCACGTCGCTGCCGACGATCTCGTTCGCGGCCACGCGGGCGCCGGCGTGCTCGGGAAACACCACGCCGTCGACGAACTCCGCGTAGGCCTCGCCGGTCGCCTCCTGGATCCGGGTAACCGTCCTGATCTCGGGGTTGAGCTCCTTCGCGACCAGGCAGATCGCGAGGTTCAGCCCCGCGTGGCCCGTCAGCGCGGCGATGGCGTCGGCCCCCTCGACGCCCGCCTGCTTCTGGATGTCCGGCGTCGACGCGTCCCCGCGGATCACGGTCGCGATCCACTCGTCGGCGATCTCGTCGACGACGTCCGGATCGGGTTCGATGATCGATACGTCGTTGTCGCGGTCGGCGAGCAGTCGGGCGGTCTGGAGTCCGACGCGCCCGCCGCCGGCGACGATGATGTCCTGTTTGCTCGTCATTGGTTTGGATTCGGGTTCGGATTCGAGTTCGAGTTTGGGTTCGGGGTTGCGATCTTCAGCATCCGCGCGTCAGTCCTCCGCGATCGGTTCGCCGTCGGCGGTCGGTTCCGCGTCCGCCTCGGTCCCCCGCGTCCGGTATCGGTCCAGGGCGACGTAGACGACCGCGCCGAGCAGGATCCACGCGACGCTGAGGACCAGCGCCGTCGGGTCGGTCCGGACCAGGTACTCCACCAGCACGCCGGTCAGCACCAGATTCAGCACGATTCCCAGGATCGGCGGCACGGGGTAGTACGGCATCTCGTACGGTCGGTTCAGGTTCGGCCGCTCCCGCCGGAGCTTGATCACCGCGCCGTTGACCACGACGAAGGAGAGCAGGAAGAACAGGCTGGACATGTTGCCGGCGCTCTTCGTCGGCAGCGCGACCGAGCCGAGCATCACCACCGCGCTCGCGAGGATGGCGACGAAGGGCGTCCCGAAGCGGTGGTGGATCTGCCCGAACGACGGGAGCAGTTGCCCCTCGCGGCCCATCGAGAACGCGACGCGCGAGGAGGCGATCACGACTGCGTTCAGCGCGGTCAGCGTCGAGAAGACGGCGCCGAAGACGATCACCGCGCCGCCGTTCATAATCACGGGGATCCCGGTCGGCATGAACTCCGTCGCGGCCGCCGCGATGCCGGCCTCACCGGCCGCCGCGAGCCCGTCGGCGCCGAGCGTCCCGATGGCGACCGTGACGACGGCCATGTACACCACGACGGTCGCCGCGAGGCTGACGAAGATCGCCTTCGGGATGTTCTCCCTCGGGTTCTTGACCTCCTCGGTCACGGTCGTGATGAGGTCGTACCCCTCGAAGGCGATGAACGTCAGGCCCATCGCCGGGAGGATCGCGAACGCGCCCGAGGCCTCGGGAAAGAGCGGCTGGAACTCCGCGGACGAGAACATCGGGGAGGCGACGCCGAAGCCGACGAAGATCAGGAGGATCGTCACCTTCGTCGCGGTGAAGATCGTCTCGACGCTCCCGCTGGCGGCGGTCGAGACGGCGTTGAGGCCGACGAACAGCGCGACCGCGACGAGCGCGAGCCCGAAGCCGAGCGGGACGGCGGCGTCCAGGATCGGAAGGGCGACGGCGCCGACCTGGTCCGGCGGCGGGACGATGCCGTAGACGTGCAGGAGCTCGATGAAGTTCGGCGCGAACCCCAGCGCGTAGAGCGCGCCGGCGATCATGTACGCGAACCAGAGCATCCAGCCCATCAGGAAGGAGGGCAGCGCCTCGAAGGTCTCGTTGACGAAGGCGTACCCGCCGCCGCTCTTCGGGATCGCGCTCGCCAGCTCGGCGTAGGAGAGCCCGGTGAACGCCGTGACGACGCCGTTGAGGACGAACACCAGGATCGCGGCGGGGCCGGCGATCTCGGCGGCCAGCCCCGTGAGGACGAAGATCCCCGCGCCGATCATCGCGCCCATCCCGATCATCGTCGCGTCCAGCAGGCCGAGTTCGGCCTCCGGGGCGCGCTCGTCGTGGCTACTCATCGGTCACCGGTGGGTCGTCGGCTGTTCGTCCGCCCTGTTCTGTCGTCGTCCGGGTCGGGACGCGAGCACGCGCCGCCGTTGACGGACGCCCGGCCGCCGTCGGTCGGCCCCGTGTCCGCGCCGGATCGGAACACACACAGCCACGGTACAGACAATTCACATTGTATTTTTCGGCGGCTCCGGCTTGCTCGGAAGCGCCCGCCGGTATCTTCCCGGCCCCGTCGCCTCCGATCTCTACCGGATCACTCGACGAGCGCGGCGTCGAGCAGTTCCAGCGGGTGTCTGATCTCGTAGCCGGTCCCGTGTTCCATCTGCATCGCGCACGTCGGGCACTCGGTCATCCCGGTCTCGCCCTCTGTGGCCTCCATATGCTCGAACATCTCCTCGCCGATCGCCATCGACTTCTCGTACTTCTCGTCCTTCCAGCCGTAGGTGCCGGAGATGCCCGAGCAAGAGTCGCCGACGTCCGCGACGTCGACGCCGTCGAGGTCGCGGAAGAGCTCGACCGCCTGGCGTTCGAGCCCCTGATTCCGCGCGTGACACGGCGCGTGGTAGGCGAACTCCCGCGCGAGGTCGCCGTCGACGTCCGCCTCTCGGAGTTCCTCGCGGAGGTCCTCGTGGATCCGGAGGTACTCGACGGACTCGAAGGTGTGTTTCGCGACGTCGTCGATGCCGTCGATGTCGAACAGTTCGGGGTACTCCTGGCGGAGCGCCATCGAACAGGAGGTACAGGAGGCGATGGCGTCGTAACCCTGGTCGACGAGGTCCGCGAAGGACGAGACGTTGACCTCCGCGTGGCGGCGCGCGTCGGAGAGCATCCCGTTGGCGAACATCGGCGTGCCCGAACAGCCCTGCTCGGGGACGACGACCTCGTAGCCGAAGTGCTCGAAGACCCGGACCATCGACTTGCCCACCTCGGGGGTGTTGTAGTTCGCGTAACAGCCGTGGAAGTACGCGACCCGTTTGTCGGCGTCGCGGGGCTCGCCGCGGCGCTCGCGGTGCTCCTGTGCGCGCTCGCGGGAGCCGGCGGCGGCGCCCTTCCGCTCCCACCACTCCCGGAAGGTCTCGGTGGCGAACGCGGGGAAGTCGCGCTCGCTCGTGATCCCCATCGTCTTCTCCATCAGCCACCGCGCGGGCCCGAAGTTCATCGCGACGTTCGCCAGTCGGGGGGCCTTGCTCGCCAGCCACGCCGACGTGCGGTAGTTCGCGAGGATGCGGTTGCGCCAGTACTCGACGGAGAGCTTGGACATCTCCTCTTCGACGTACTCCCCGCGGGCGGTGTTGTGCATCTGCGAGAGGGGGACGCCGGAGGGGCAGGCGCTGTCGCAGCGCATGCAGTTCGAGCAGTCCATCACGGACTCGTCGACGCCGTAGTCGTCGTCCTGCTGCTTGAGCCGCCACTGCTCGGGGCCCTGGAACTTCGGCCCGGGGAAGTCGTCGTCGACCTCCGCGACCGGGCAGTTCGTATCGCAGGCCGAGCACTTGTAGCAGGAGTCCGCGCCGGGGCGGAGGTCGAAGTCGGTGCTGTCGGGGAAGACGTCGACCGGCTCGAAGTCCTCGCCCGCGTTCGGTTCGATGGGTTCGAATGGTCGCTCTGCGTCGCTCATCGTGATCGTGCCCTCCGCGCCGCGTTTCGGCCCGCGGCGTGGCCCGTCGCGATCGACACCCCGCTCCCGGACTTCTCGGCCGCGAAGTCGTGGCCGCCGAGCACCGCGCCGGCGGCCGCGAGGTTCTCGAACTCCGGCGCGCCGTCGCCGTCCAGCGGCCGCAGGTCGCCGTCGGTGCGCACGCCGAACCGCGCGAAGGCGTGGTCGCCGAACGCGTCGAAGTCCGACCACTCGTAGCGGTCCTCGGGGTGGGAGACGTGGCAGTCGAAGATCGGTTCGTAGACGCGGTCGCGCTCGGACTCGACGCCCTTGCCGACGAGCCCGCCGGTCGCGAGGACGTACTCGTCGGCCGCGTAGGGGATCTCGGCGCCGTTCTTCTCGACGGAGACGCTGGCGACGCTGTCGCCGTCGGCGTCGTAGCCGACGACGGGGTTTCCGGTCTCGAAGCGCGCGCCCGCGGCGTCGAGCGCGTCGAAGAGCGCGTCTTCGAGCCGGAGCCCCGGCAGCGACGGCGGCCCCATCGGCACCTCGAAGACGTCGGCGCCGAGGCGGTCGGCGAGCGACTCCCGGACGTCTCGGGCCGCGTCGTCGCCGAGGACCGCCGGGAAGCCGACGCGCGCCTCGCCCTCCAGTTCGGTGTTCACGCGCTCGGCGAGCGCGTCGCGGGCGGGCCGCTCGCGGCCGCGGACGGTCACCGACCCGTCGGTGTCGAGCAGTTTCGCGTAGCGCGTGACCTTCGCGTCGGCGTTGAGGTCGCCGGGGAAGCGGACCGTGACGCCGCGGACGTCGAAGGGGACGCCGGCCGCGCGGAGGTGGGCGGCGACGTGCGGCGCGTCGAAGTCCGAGAGCGACTCGAAGCCGACCAGCAGGACGTCGCGGTCGTCGCTCGCGAGGCCGGCGGCCGCGCTCGCGGGGTAGCGCGCGGTCGGCTTGACCGTGCCGCCGTGGGTTGGAACGAGCGCGTTGGCGTCGGTGTGGCCGCCCCGATAGTCCCCGGCGACGTCGTCGAAGAGCGCCATCGCCTCTCGCACCCCGTCGACGCCGACGGTCCGGTACGGGTGCGATTCGGGGAGGTCCGGGATCGCCGCGTAGGGATCGACGAGCGGGCCCTCGCCGTCGGGCGCGTAGCCCAGGAGGTCGACGAGCCCGGAGGCGTGCCGGAGCGTGCTCTGCTTGTAGGAGACGAGGCGCACGTCGGCGCCCGCGCGGGCGGCCGAGAGCGCGCTCGTGATCCCGGCGAGGCCCCCGCCGATCACAAGGACCTCGGAGTCAATAGCCACGCTCGTTCCCCCCGTCGGCGACGGCGCTTTCGCCGTCCGTGCCGCCGGCCCGAGCGTCGTCGGACCCGCCGGCGTCGAACGCGCCGTAGTCGATTTCGGCCTCGCCCCCGCTTCCGCCGCGGTCGGCCGGGTCGCGGTCGCGGTTCTGCGTCGCCGCGTGCAGCGCGTAGTTCAGCATCGCCTGTGAGAGCTGTTCGCCCCACAGCGCGTGGCGCTGCCCCTTCCAGCGCTCCTGGAGCAGTTCGTCCCAGGCCCGTCGCGCCGCGGACTCGTCGTAGTCGCCGTGGAGTTCGCTCGCCAGCCGATGGGCACAGAAGCCGCCCTGGCAGTTGCCCATCGACGCTCGCGTGCGGATCCGAACGGCGTTGAGATCGGTGCCGGACTGGGAGATGGCGTCCTGAACCTCGGCGCGCGTGACGCCCTCGCAGGCGCAGATCGTGGGATTCGGGCCCGAGACGTCGAGCACGTCGTCGGCGCGCGAGCCGAGGCGCTCGACGCTCCGCCGCCCGATCGGCGAGCGGAGGCCGAACTCGTCCATGTAGTCCCGGAGGACCGAGAAGTCCTCGCTGCCCGGGAGGGGCACCTCGGCGGTCCGGCAGTCGGCGTCGACGCCGAACTTCCCGCAGACGTGGTCTGCGATCTCCTCGGCCATCATCCGGTAGGTGGTGAACTTCCCGCCGACGATGCTCGTCAGCCCGCCCAGGTCGTCGCGCTCCTCGTGGTCGAGGAGGAAGTAGTCCCGCGTGATGTCGGTCGGGTCGTCGCTGCCGACGTCGGGGGGCTCGTACAGCGGGCGGACGCCCCAGAAGGAGCGGATCGTCCGCGCGTCCTCCAGCATCGGCACCAGTTCCGAGAGCGTCTCGATCATCAGGTCGACCTCCCAGCCCTCCTCGGGGTAGTCCTCGGGGTCGTCGACCTCCTCGTCCGTCGTCCCGAGGATGCAGGTCGTCTCGTGGGGGACGACGATGTCGGCGTCGCCCTTCGGCCGACAGCGGTTGATGACGGTGTCGACCTGCCGGACGTTCATGATCGTCATCACGCCCTTGGAGGGCCGGACCTCGATGTCGACGCCGGCCATCTCGCCGATCTGGCCCGCCCACGCGCCCGTCGCGTTCACGACGTGGTCGGCGCGGATCTCCTCGGTGCCGCCCGCGGTGCCGTGGACGCGCTTCCCGGAGCCGGAGGCGTGCTCAACCTCGACGCCGACGATCTCGCCGCTCTCGACGAGCAGGTCCGTCACCTCCGAGTGGGTCTCGATGCGCGCGCCGTGCTCCTGGGCGCTGGCGGCGTTGGCGACGACGAGCCTGAAGGGATCGACCGCGCCGTCGGGGACCGAGATCGCCTTGTCGATGTCGGGCGCGAGGTGCGGCTCCAGCTCGCGGGCCTCCTCGGCGGTGAGCACCTCCGCGGGGATGCCGCAGGCCTCACAGCCCTCCAGCTTCGCCTGGAAGTACTCTTCTGTGTCCTCCGGGCGCTTGACGAACAGCCCGCCGGTCAGCTCGACGCAGTGGCTGGCGATGTCGCGGAGGACCCGGTTCTCCTCGATGCACTCTTCGGCGCTCGCCTGATCGGAGACCGCGTACCGCCCGCCGCTGTGGAGCAGCCCGTGCATCCGGCCCGTCGTGCCGTGCGTCAGATTCCCCTGCTCGACGAGCGTCACGTCGAGCCCTCGCATCGCCAGATCCCGGGTGATGCCCGTCCCGGTGGATCCGCCGCCGACGACGACGATGTGTGGTGCCGATGCCATTCGTACCCACACGGTTTGGGGTCGCCCTACTTTATTTCATCGGTGAATCGGACCCTGTAGTAAAAATAAAGATCGTCCCTGTGGGAATCGATCGGCCGAACGCCAGGGTCTCAGCGTCCCTGCCGCCGACCGCGCCCAGCGAACCCAGCCGCAGCCGATTTTCGGCGCAATCGACACAGTCGACGGGGCGAAACCGCAGGGCGGCGTCAGGATAGCGTCACAAGTAACGCCGGATTCTTCGGTTTTCGGCCGCTCTAAATTATCTTTACTATTAGTCGCGTATCTTGGATAACATTTATTGTATCCTGGTCTATTATTCATTACCAAGGCGGCAATGGCAGTCAAAATGTCGCCGGATGGTGAGCGTAACAATGGCAGACACATACGTCGGCGCGATCGACCAGGGGACCACTGGCACGCGGTTCATGGTCTTCGACCACAGTGGACGGGTCGTCGCCAACGACTACGAGAAGCACGAACAGATCTACCCCAATCCCGGCTGGGTCGAACACGATCCGGTCGAGATCTGGGAGAACACCAAAGACGTCGTCACGAACGGGCTCAAGCAGGCGGGCATCGACGCCTCTCAACTGGAGGCGCTCGGGATCACGAACCAACGGGAGACGACGATCGTCTGGGACAAAGACAGCGGCAAGCCGGTCCACAACGCCCTGGTGTGGCAGGACCGCCGGACCACAGACCGGATCGAGGAGCTGGAGGCCGAGGACAAGATCGAGTGGATCCGCGGCAAGACCGGACTCGAAGCGGACGCGTACTTCTCGGCGACCAAGACCGAGTGGATCCTCGACAACGCTGAACCGCTGAAGCTCGACCACGTCCGTTCGGACGATCCGCGCACCCGCGCATCCGACGGCGAGCTCCTGATGGGCACGATCGACACCTGGCTCATCTACAACCTCACCGGCAACCACATCACGGACGTGACGAACGCCTCGCGGACGATGCTATACAACATCCACGACCTCGCGTGGGACGATGAGCTCCTCGCGGAGTTCGGCGTCCCCGAGACGATGCTCCCCGAGGTCCGGCCGTCCTCGGACACCGACTACTACGGCCACACCGACCCCGACGGGTTCCTCGGCGAGGCGGTCCCGGTCGCCGGCGCGCTCGGCGACCAGCAGGCGGCGCTGTTCGGTCAGACCTGCTTCGACGCCGGCGACGCGAAGAACACCTACGGCACGGGGTCGTTCTACCTGATGAACACCGGCAACGAGGCCGTCGAGTCCGACCACGGCCTGCTGACGACGATCGGCTTCCAACGATCGGGCGAGCCCGTCCAGTACGCCCTGGAGGGGTCGATCTTCGTCACCGGCGCGGCCATCGAGTGGCTCGAAGACGTCGACCTCATCAACAACGCGGCCCAGACGGCCGAACTCGCGCGCTCTGTCGACTCCACCGACGGAGTCTATATGGTCCCGGCGTTCACGGGCCTGGGCGCGCCGCACTGGGACGGCCGCGCACGCGGGACGATCGTCGGGATGACCCGCGGCACAGAGAAGGCACACCTCGTCCGCGCGACTCTGGAGTCGATCGCCTACCAGACCCGCGACATCGCGGAGGCGATGGAGGCCGACTCCGGCGTCGAGACGACGACCCTCCGAGTCGACGGCGGCGCGGTCAAGAACAACTTCCTCTGTCAGCTCCAGTCGGACATCATCCAGACCGAGATCGCCCGTCCCGAGGTCGACGAGACGACCGCGCTCGGTTCGGCCTACGCGGCCGGGCTCGCGGTCGGCTACTGGGACAACCTCGACCAGCTCCGCTCGAACTGGCAGGTCGACAAGGAGTTCGCCCCGGAGATGAGCCAGGACGAAGCCGACGGGCTGTACAGCCGGTGGGACGACGCCGTCGAGCGCTCGCTGGACTGGGCCCAGGAGGAGTGACCGATGGTGGACGCACTTCTCCAGATCCCGCTGATCGGGATGGAGGTCGAGCCGTTTCTCGTGCTCCTCCTGACCGCGCTCGCCGGTGGGGCCTTCGGGGCGGCCATCGGAGCGCTTCCCGCGTTCATCTTCACCGGGTTCGTCGTCTTCCTCGGCGAGGGGCTGGCCATCCTCCAGCGCCAGATCGGCACCCTGGAGGCCGTCCCGAAGGGCGAACTCGCCGCGGGCGTGACCGGCGTCATCGGCTTCGGCGCGATCACCGGGCCGCATATCGCCTTCGCTGGCGGCGTCGCCGCTTCCGCCTACGCGGGCAAGAAGTACCCCGAGATGGAGCCCGACGGTTGGGACTACCACTTCGGGAAGAACATCCTCTACGCGTTCGGGACCAAGCCCGATATCCTGGCGGTCGGCGCCGTCTTCGGCGGGCTCGGGATGCTCATCGCGCGGGTCTCCGGCGCGATCGGGCTCCCGACCGACGGCATCGCGCTGTCTGTCGTCCTCACGGCCGTCATCGCCCGCGTCGCCTTCGGCTACCCGCTCGTCGGGAAGGCGGCCGGTTCGAGCCTCCTGGATATGTCGCCCTTCGAGCGCGAGGAAAAGCGCGCCGCGACCGACGGGGGCGAGGTGCCGGCCGAACACGCCGGGCGCTTGGCGACGGAACCGTGGCTCCCGCACCAGTACAAGTGGTCCGGCGTCACCGCGATCGGACTCGTCGCGGGGGTCCTCGCCGGATACATCTGGCTACAGACCCAGAGCATCTTCCTCGGCTACGCGATCTCGGCGGTCAGCCTCCTGTTCCTCCAACTCGGCGTCGAGAAGATCCCGGTCACCCACCATATGACGCTGATCGGCGCGGTGGGCGCGGTGCTCTTCCTGCCCGCGACGGGCAGCCAGTTCATCGCGCTGGTCGCGGCGGGTCTCTTCGGCGGGATCAGCGGCCTCCTCGGGGAGTTCACCCAGCGGATCATGTACTCCCACTCGGGGACGCACGTCGACCCGCCGGCGATGGCGATCGTCATCGCGATGCTCTTCGTCGGGATCCTCTACCTGCTCGGGCTCTTCCCGAACGCAGGATATCTCGCGCTGTAGCCTCTGTGACGCCTCCGATCACCGTCGGTCCGCGTGACCGGGTGATTTTTATTGTATAGGCCTCATCGACAATAATGAATGACGGAACCGATGGCCGACGGCGTCGCTCGCTGGTCCCCGGAGGCGACGCCCGCCCGAGCGCGGACGCGGTCGGGCACCTGACCCGGGGCCGACCGAAGTATGGACCTGGACGCACGGATCAAACGACGGCAGCGGGGCGAGGGCGAAAAGCGGCTGATCCAGGACTACGAGGCGCTGTCGCCGGCCGCCCACATCGAAGAGCCCTCCGACCGCGGCCCGGTCTTCGAGCGGTTGCTCGATCACCTCGATCCCGTCTTCAACGGGACGCTCCCGCCGAACGCGTACGTCCACGGTGCGTATGGAGCCGGAAAGTCGGCCATCATCACGGCGCTCTTCGCGCGCCTGAGGCGCCTCTCGACGCAGTCGGGCGCGGTGATCCACACGAGCACGCGCGCCCGCTCGCCCTCGATCCCGGAGTTCGTCTATCTGGACCTGCGCGAGACCGCGAGCGAGTTCGCCTTCTACCACCGGATCCTCGACGGCTGCGTCGAGGAGTCGATCCCCCAGCACGGCATCAGCACCGACGAGCTCCTGGACAAACTGCACCGCGCCCTCAGCGGCTGGACCGCGGGCGCGGTCGTGGCGATCGACCACGTGGGCGAGCCCGAGGGCGTCGACACGGAGAGCCTCCTCGATCGGCTCTCCGGCCTGCCGAGCAACGTGAGCTGGCTCGCGATCAGCCGCACGCCGCCCGCGGAGACGGACTTGACCACCTACACCGCGACGTCGATCGAGATCGGCCGCTACCAGCGACAGATGCTCGTGGACGTGTTGATGACCCGCGCCTCCGCGGGCTTCACCCGACAGGGGCTCGATCACGACCAGGCCCGCCGGATCGCCGAGTGGGCCGAGGGCAACGCCCACGACGCCCTGGCGGCCCTGTTCCTCGCGGCCGACCGCGCGGACCGGGCGAACCGGACGCGCCTCCGCGACGAGGACGTCGAGGTCGCGATCGAGGAGATCCCGCGTCCGTCGGTGTCGCTGGCGCGGATGCAGTCGCTCCCGGAGAACAAACAGCGGGTGCTCCGGGAGCTCGTCGACCTCGACGGCGCGGCGCGGGCGTCCGTCGCGGACACCACCGACGCGATCAGCGACAGCCCGGACCTGGACCTCTCTCGGGGGACGGTCAAGCGGTTCCTCTACGAACTGGCCGAGGTCGGCGTCCTCGATCGGGTGCAGGCCGAGGGCCACGGCGGGAAGGGCCGGCCCCCGAGCCGACTCGAACTGCGGTTTCCCGCGCGGCTCTTCAGCCGCCTCTACGACCTCCGGCAGGCGCCCGCGAGCACGTCCTGACGACCGCGGCGTCCGAACGCGGTCCGGACGGCCCCGAGACGCGATCCGCGCGGCCGATAGGCTGATTACACCGTAGTCCTGTGTGACTGACGTTACTCGCCGCCCGCGCGTCCGGCGATCGGACCGCCGGCGTCCAGCCCACGATGAACAGACGATCGCTGTACTTCACCGGGCCGTACGAGACGAGCGTCAGACGGACGAGCGTCGAGCCGGCCCCCGACGAGATCTGCGTCGAGACCCGCGTTTCGGCGGTCAGCGCCGGGACCGAACTCCTCATCTACCGGGGTGAGGCGCCGACGGACCTCCCGGCCGACGAGACCCTCGATACCCTGGAGGGCGACCTCTCGTTTCCGCTGCGCTACGGCTACGCGGCCGTCGGCGACGTCGTCGCGGTCGGCGAGGCGGTCGACGACCACTGGGCCGACCGCACGGTCTTCGCGTTCAACCCCCACGAGACGCGGTTCTCCGTCCCGACCGACCTCGCCGTCCCGCTCCCCGACGGCGTCGACGCCGAGGAGATGGCGCTGTTTCCCTCCGTGGAGACCGCGACGTCGCTCGTCCTCGACGGCCGGCCGCGGATCGGCGAGGACGTCGTCGTCTTCGGCGCCGGCGTCGTCGGACTGTGTACGATCGCCGTCCTCGCGTCGTTCCCGCTCGGACGCCTGATCGCGGTCGAGCCGATCCCCGAGCGACGGGCGCGCGCCCGCGACTTCGGCGCCGACGTCGCCGTGCCGCCGGCGGAGTTCGACGGGGCGCTCGATGCCGACGCCGACCGCGAGGGCGCCGACCTCGTGTACGAACTCTCCGGCCGCCCGGCGACCCTCGACGACGCGGTCGACGCGGTGGGCTACGACGGCCGCGTCGTCGTCGGATCGTGGTACGGCGACAAGCCGGCGATGCTCGACCTCGGCGCGGACTTCCACCGCGACCGGATCTCGTTCGAGTCGAGCCAGGTCAGCACGCTCGCGCCGGAGACCCGCGGCCGCTGGACGAAGGCCCGCCGCGCCGAGACCGCGCTCGATCGCCTGTGTGAGATCGACGCGAAGTCGCTCGTCACCCACCGGATCCCGTTCGACGACGCGCCCGAGGCGTACCGGCTCCTGGACGACCGCGCCGACGGCGCCCTCCAAGTCCTCCTGACGTATCCGTGAGGCGACTGCGCTCCCGCGCGAACTTTCCCACCGATGACACACGAACGCCCATCCGCCGACGCGCCGGCCTACGAACTGACCGTCACCCGCGACTTCGTCGCCCAGCACTTCCTCACCGTGCCCGACCCGGGGCCCGAGGGCGAGGTCCATAGCCACCACTTCACCGTCGAGATCCGCTTTTCGGGGCCCGAACTCGGCGAGTACGGCTACCTGGTCGACATCGACGCGGTCGAGGCGATCCTCGACGACCTGGAGGCGCGTTACCGCGATTCGCTCCTGAACGACCTCCCGGAGTTCGAGGGACTGAACCCCAGCGTCGAACACTTCGCGCGGCTGTTCGGCGACCGCGTCGCCGACGCGCTCGGGGATGCGACGCCGACTGGGCTGTCGGTCCGGATCTGGGAGGACGACGTCGCGTGGGCGAGCCACCGCCGCTCGCTGGAGTGAGATGAACCACGCCCGGCCGCGGTACCTCGAAGCGAAGCGCACCGTCGACGACCGCGCGCTCTCGTCGCGCGTCCGCGACCGGCTCCTGGCGGCGCTCCCGGCGGAGCCGCGGATCCTGGAGGCCGGCTCCGGGACGGGCGCGACGGTCCCGCGGCTGTGCTCGTGGGGCGTCGACGCGGGGCGCTATCGGGGCGTCGACGCCGATCCTCGCATCGTCGCGTTCGCGCGCGACGTCCGGCCGGCGGCCCTTCAGCGCGCGGGGCAAGACATCGAGAACGAGTGCCGCCCGGCCGACGACGGGACGCCGGATTTCACCGTCGCCGACCTCGACGTTCGGTTCCAGGTCGGCGACGCACTCGACGCCCTGGAGGCGGCCGCGGACGTCGACCTGGTGGTCGCCCAGGCGTTCGCGGACCTCGTCCCGCTCCCGCGGCTCGTCGCCGCCGCGGAGTCGGCGCTGCGGCCGGGCGGGCTGGCGTACTTCCCGATCACCTTCGACGGCGGGACGATCTTCCAGCCCGACCACCCCGACGACGGCGCGATCGAGCGCGCGTACCACGCGGCCATCGACGCCCGCGTCGGCCGCGACGTCCGCGCCGGGCGACACCTCGCGGACCTGCTCCGGCGGCGGGACGGCGACCTCCTCGCGGTCGGGAGCTCCGACTGGATCGTCCGGCCGCGGGCCGGCGCGTACCCGGCCGACGAGCGGTACTTCCTCTCGCGGATCCTGGAGTTCGTCGCCGAGGCGGTGCCGTCCTCGCCGGTTGCGACGCCGGATCCGGATTCGTGGCTCGCGGCGCGCCGCGCGCAACTGGCGGCGGGCGAACTGACCTACGTCGCCCATCAGTACGACCTGCTCTACCGGGCGCCGAGCGGCTGATAGTGGTTACTCTCGTTTCTTACTGCTGAACGCCGTCACCGGAGGTGGCGTTCGGCGGTAAATTGAGGGTAATCTCTGAGGCCGGCCCGATCGGTGGCTCTTTCCCCTCGGCGGCGAATCGGCCCGGATAGATGCCGCTGTTCGGCCTCCTCCCTCACTCGCCGGCGGTCGACGCCGTGGTCGTCCTCGTCGCGACGGGGTTCATCTGGCTCGGGAGCGGGTGGCTTGAAACGTCCGCCGAGCGGCTCTCGGCGTACTACGGCCTGCCGCCGGTGGTCCAGGGATCGATCGTCGTCGCGATCGGATCGAGTTTCCCGGAGCTGTCGAGCGTCGTCTTCGCGGCCCTCGCGGGCGTGTTCGATATGGGCGTCGGCGCGATCGTCGGCTCGGCCATCTTCAACATCCTCGTGATCCCCGCGCTCTCGGGACTCGTCTCCGAGCGCTCCCTGGAGACGAACCGCACGCTCGTCTACAAGGAGGCGCAGTTCTATATGATCGCCGTCTCGGTCCTCGTGGTCACCTTCGCGCTGGCGGTCATCTACGCGCCCGCGCCGGACGCGACGCTCGTCGGCTACATCACCCGTCCGCTGGCGATGCTGCCGCTCCTGCTCTACGGACTCTACATCTTCATCCAGTGGCAGGACGTCGCCGATTCCGAGACGGCGGGCGTCGACGACGGCGTTCCCGTGATTCGGCGGTGGCTCCTGCTCGCGGCCGGGCTCGTCGTCATCCTGCTCGCCGTCGAACAGCTCGTCGGCAGCGTTGAGGCGCTCTCTCACTCGTTCGGCGTGCCGGACTTCCTCGCGGGGGTCACCGTCGTCGCGGCCGCCACGAGCCTCCCGGACCTCATCGTGAGCGTCCGGTCGGCCCGCGGCGGCAACAGCCTCACCAGCCTCGCGAACGTCTTCGGCTCGAACACCTTCGACCTCCTGGTGGCGATCCCGGTCGGGGTGCTCATCATCGGGAGCGTCCCGATCGACTTCGCGACGGCCGTCCCGATGATGGGGGTTCTGACCTTCGCGACGATCCTCCTCTTCGCAGCGCTCCGGACCGACCTCTCGCTCACACATAACGAGGCGTACCTGCTCGCACTCACCTATCTGCTGTTCGTCGTGTGGGTCGTCGCCGAGACGGTGGGCGTGACGAATCTCATCAGATAGCGTTAGTGATATAAAAAGAAAGTAATGTACAGAATATAGACTTGAGATTCGATCTGAGGTCGCAGAATCCCTTCAGAATGCGAAATTATCGAACTAAAAATTCTTTACTCTCGTCCAGAAAACAGTAAGAAAAATAATATTTATCGTATAGTACCTGAAATATGATCTGAACTGCGGAGTCTCACTCCACCGGATCCGTGACGGGTTGGCGGTGTCCACGGCGTCGACGACGGGAAGAGAACCGAGAGGGTCGGATCCGTGTCCGAGAAACGATCACCGTCGCTCTCGCCGGGCGGACATCAGCGAGCGAACAATTCATCGCCGAACGGCCAGCGGCAGTAAGAGATGAAACCGATCGTACCGAGGGCTCGAAATGATGAGTTTCGACGACAGCGTTCGTCGTGTCGAACCCGGCGCAACGACGCGGAGTGCTGATTCTCCCGCAATCGGGCTTTCAGCCCCGGTACGACCGATTGTGTCCTATATATCGAACGGAGCGATCAATACCGGTCTTGAGCTCTCAGATCGATACGGTCCACGATGGATCGCTCATAGTCGGGTTCTTTTGCCGGCCTCCCGAGGATGTCAGTGATGGTGCGAGATCATCCGAGGCAGATGTCCGCGTCGTTTCGGCCCGATATGGGCGAAAACCCGGTCGAGAAACCGGAACGTCCGAGAATAGAATTCTTTACTCACGGTATCTAACCAAAAATTTATTATCATAGAAAATGAGCCAAAAGCGAGTCCATATGACTGGACGTCACACCAGACGGAAGTTTATCCAAGGAGCGGGCGCAGCGACTGTCGCAGGCCTCGCGGGCTGTTCCAGCAACGGCGGGAGCAGCGGCGACGGCGGCGACGGTGGCAGCAGCGGTGGTGACAGCGGTGGGTCCGACGGGACCACGATGGGTTCCGGCGGGGGCCAATCGGTCACGATCCAGTTCTGGCACGCGATGGGGGGCGACCTCGCACAGCGCATCGACGACATCGTGAACAGCTTCGAAGAGCAGAGCGACGGGATCACCGTCGAGACGACGTCGCGAAACAGTTACCGTGACAACCTGAACGCGACGACGTCGGCGGTGAGTTCGGGCAATCCGCCGGCCCTCTCGCAGATCTTCGAGATCGGGACGCAGCTGGCGATCGACAGCCAGGCGTTCGTCCCCGTCGAAGACATCATTCCGAGCGATCGGATCAACTTCGACAACTTCCTCGACCCGGTGCTCGACTTCTACCGGATCGACGGCAAGCTGAATTCGATGCCGTTCAATTCGAGCAACGCGATCATGATGTACAACCGGGACGCGTTCGAGGAGGCCGGACTGGATCCGGACTCGCCCCCGACGACGTATCAGGGCATCACGGACGCGGCGAACACGCTCACCAGCGAGGGCGTGGTCGAGACCGGAATCACGTTCCCGAACCACTCGTGGTTCGTCGAGGGGTGGATGGCCCACCAGAACACCACCCTCGTGAACAACGAGAACGGACGGGCCGGCCGCGCCACGGAATCGAACCTCGACACCGACGCCGCACAGAACATCTTCGAGTGGTGGGTCGACCTCTACGACCAGGATCAGTACCTGAACCCCGGGATCGAGGCGTGGGGTGAGGCCCAGCAGGCGTTCCTGACCCAGCAGACGGGGATGATCATCTACTCGACGTCGAGCATCGCGCCGATGAAGCAGGGCGCCGCCGACAACGGGTTCGAACTCGACACCGCGTACCTGCCCGCGCCGGGCGGCGACCGCACGGGGCTCCCCATCGGCGGGGCGTCGCTGTGGGTCCCCCAGGGCCTCTCGGACGCCCAGCAGCAGGCCGCCGGGGAACTCCTGCTCTACATGACGCAGCCGGAACAGCAGGCGCGGTGGCACCGCGGGACCGGGTACTTCCCGGTTCGCGAGGAGTCCATCACGCTGCTCGAAGAAGACGGCTTCTACGAGGAGAATCCCTCCTTCCGGACGGCGATCGATCAGCTCAACGAGACCGAGAGTACCCCCGCGACAAGCGGGGCCCTGATGGGTCCGTTCCCCGAGGTCCGGACCATCATCGAGGAGGGCTACGTGAGTATGATCCAGGACGGCGGGCCGAGCGTCTCCGAAGGGCTCTCCCAGGTCAAAAGCGACGTCGACTCGGCGATTCAGAGCTACAACGACCGGGTCTCGTAATCGGGCATCCACCGCAAGCGTATGTCACAACTCACCAAACCGTACGAGTCGAAGTGGCAGGCCTTCCTGCTGCTGCTTCCGACGTTCGCTGTGCTGATCGCCTTCCTCTACTACCCGGGGGTGGAGACCTTCAGGCTGAGCCTCCAACAGACGATTCTCCTGGGAACGCGAAAGACGTTCGTGGGACTGGAGAACTACGTGACGCTCGCCACCTCGTCGACGTACCACTGGAGCTTCGCGATCTCGGTCGCCTTCGCCGCGGTCGTCGTCGTCGGGACCCTCGCGGCGTCGCTGTTCGTCGCGTACCTCCTCTTCCAGGTCGATGTCGGGTCGTCGACGTACCTGATCGCGGCGATCTGGCCGTACGCGCTCCCGACGGCGGTCGCCGCGTCGGTGCTCCTGTTCCTCCTTCACCCGTCTCTGGGTATCATCACCTACGTGTTGGAAGCACTCACCGGGACCTCCTTGGAGTGGTTCACGAACGGTCCGCAGGCGTTCGCCGTCGTCGCGGTCGTGGCGATCTGGAAGCAGCTGGGGTACAATATCATATTTATGGTCGCGGCGTTGAACAACGTTCCAGAGACGCTGACCGAATCTGCGCGACTGGACGGCGTCGGCCACCTGCAGATGCTGTATCGGGTGTACATCCCGCTGATGTCGCCGACGCTCGTCTTCCTCGTGGTGATGAACACGATCTACTCGTTCTTCCAGACGTTCCCGCTCGTCGACCTGATGACGAGCGGCGGCCCGAACGAGGCAACGAATCTGCTGATCTTCAAACTGTACCGCGACGCGTTCGAGTTTAGTAACCTCGGTCTCGCGTCCGCGGAGTCGGTCGTGCTGTTCGCCGTCGTGGCGATACTGATGTACGTCCAGCTGCGACTGTCCGAGAGCTACACCACCTATGCCTGATACGATGGAGAGAGACCCACAGCCGAGTCGACGATCGGAGCGCAGACCCGTGTCGAGTTCCGACCGAATCCCAGCCCGCACGGTTCGTGAGGTGTGACAGATGGCGACACAGTCCACGTCGGAGCCCGGGCTCGCACGGCTCCTCCCCGAGGACGTCGACACCGAGCAGGTACTCATCCACGGCGGGCTCGTGCTGTCGATCTTCCTGATGGGGCTCCCGCTGCTCTTGGCGCTGATTATGAGCACCCAGAACACGACCGAGGTGTATCAGATCACCAACGTCGGCATCGGCAGCGAGGGGCTCTCCAACTACGGGACGGTCCTGGGCGAGTACAACTTCGGGCAGTACATGCTCAACTCGGTCGTGATGTCCGTGATCATCGTCATCGGGAAGGTGACGCTCTCGCTCTTCGCGGCGCTGGCGCTCGTCTACTACCGACTCCCCTACGAACGCGCCGTGTTTATGTTCATCCTGCTCACGCTCCTGTTGCCCGTCCCGGTCCGGATCGTTCCGCTGTTCGATCTGATGGCGCGGCTCGGGTGGGGGAACACCCTGATGGCGATCACCGGGCCGTACATCGCGAGCGCGACGGCGGTCTTCCTGTTCCGCCAGCACTTCATGTCGATCCCCGACTCGCTGGTCGAGAACGCCCACCTCGACGGCGTCGGCCCGCTGACGTTCCTCTGGAAGGTGCTGATCCCGATGTCGAGAGGGATGATCGCCGGCGTCTCGGTGATCACCTTCATCTACGCGTGGAATCAGTACCTCTGGCCGCTCATCATTATGAGCGACCAGAGCAAACAGGTGGTGCAGGTCGGGCTTCGGTTCCTCCAGGCGGCCTCGCAATCGGGGCTCACCCGCTGGGGAATCATTATGGCCGGCGCGGTGATCGCGCTGTTGCCGCCGCTCGCCGTGCTCATCGTGCTGCACCGGCCGCTCCTCGAAACGCTCGCGATCCAACAGAAGTGATACGATATGTCTGACATTCACATCGACGGTCTCACGAAAGAGTTCGACGACGTAACGGCGGTCGACGACATCTCCCTCGACGTCGACGACGGGGAGTTCCTCGTTCTCGTCGGCCCTTCGGGGTGTGGGAAGTCGACCACCCTCCGGATGATCGCCGGCCTCGAAGACATCACGAGCGGCGAACTCCGGATCGGCGACCGGCGCGTGAACGACCTGGAGCCGAAAGAGCGCAGCATCGCGATGGTGTTCCAGAACTACGCGCTCTATCCGCATATGACGGGCGCGGAGAATATGAAGTTCGGGATGAAGTCCGTCAGCGACTACACCGACGAGGAGATCGACCAGCGCGTCCAGCACGCGGCCGACATCCTCGACATTCCGGAGCTGCTCGAACGCCGCCCGAGCGAACTGTCCGGCGGTGAGCGACAGCGCGTCGCCATCGGACGGGCCATCGTCCGCGAGCCCGACGTCTTCCTGCTCGACGAACCGCTGAGCAACCTCGACGCGAAGCTCCGAGTGCAGATGCGGGCCGAACTGCTGCAGCTCCACCGCGAGATCGACGCGACGACGCTGTATGTGACCCACGACCAGACGGAGGCGATGACCCTGGGCGATCGGGTCGCCGTGCTGAACGACGGCCGGATCGAGCAGGTGGATCCGCCGCAGGTGCTGTACGACTACCCGGAGACGCGGTTCGTCGCGGAGTTCATCGGGAGCCCCGCGATGAACACGGTCCCGGTCACGCTCCGGTGGGACGACGAGGGCGTCGACGCGGTCCACGACAACTTCGAGCTGTCGTTGCCGAACCCCGAGTCGTTCACTGAGCGTCCGACGTCGGGGGTCTTCGGCGTCCGGCCCGAGGACATCTCGCTCGCTCGGAACGCCGACGACGTCGCACAGACGTTCGAGGCGGAGGTGAGCGTGACCGAACCGCTCGGCGAGTCGCTGCTGCTGCACTGTCTCATCGGCGACGACGAACTCCACGTCAAAGCCGAGGCGCGGAGCACGATCGCGCCGGGCGACGTCGTCGAGCTGACGGTCGACGAGGAGCGGCTCCACGTGTTCGACTCGGCGGGCGAGGCGATCTATCACTCCTCGCCGCGGGAGGCCGCCAGCGAGGACCGCGTGAACACGCCGGAGGCCTGATCGGTGCGTCCGATCGCCCACCGGGGCTGTCCGGCGCAGTATCCCGAAAACACCCTCGAAGCGTTCCGGAACTCCGCGCCCGCCGTCGATATGATCGAGACGGACGTCCGGCGCTGTGGGTCCGGCGAGCTGGTGCTCTTCCACGACGAGACGCTCGACCGCGTCACCGACGCGACCGGCGTGGTCGCCGAGACGCCGCTGTCGGAGCTCAGAGAGGCGTCGGTCCTCGGCACCGGGGAACAGATCCCGCTCCTGCGGGAGCTCTTCGAGGTCGTCCCCTCCGCGGTCGGCCTGAATCTCGAACTGAAAGCGCGGGACGTCGCCCGGGAGGTGACCGAGGCGGCCGCCGACCACGACCACGACGTGCTCGTCTCCTCGTTCCACCCGAGCGACCTCGCCGCGGCCGCCGAGGCGGGCGCCGAGACGGCGCTGCTCCTCCCGTCCGAGGAGACGACCCCCGCGGAGTTCGACGTCGGGGCCGCCCTCGACGTCGCCGCCGAGCACGCGTGTTCCAGCGTGCATCCGCACGTGAGCCTCTGTCTGGAGACCGACATCGTGGCGGACGCACACGCGCGCGGCTTCGACGTGAACGCGTGGACGGCCACGTCCGCGTCCGAGATCGAACGGCTCCGCGACCGCGGCGTCGACGGCGTCGTGATCGACGACTGCGAGCACGCGGCCCTGTGCCGGGACGCGTAGGGCCCGGCACGACGCTTCTCCGTCGGCTCCGTCTGCTGTCGTTCTTCAGTCGGACCGTCGATCCCCGCGCTCGACCCGCCGACGACCGGTACTACTAAGTGAAGTTGTGTGAGTACTGCTAACACGGGTGTGTGCCATGTCAGGAGACGATACCCTATTCGTCCGAGAAGCGACGGGGCTAGTCAGAGACTGGTCCTCGTATGACGCAGGAATCTACGCGTTCCTGTCGGTGAACATCGTCACGTTGGGCTTCTACATCTGGACGTTCAACGCGTTCATCCCGCAGGGAAGCCCGATCTTGGCGACCATCATCTCAGTCGTCGCGATCACGCTCCAGAACGTGGTCTACGCGACGCTCGTGGCGTCGATGCCGCGGGTCGGCGGCGACTACGTCTGGCAGAGCCGCTTGCTGTCTGGGTTCTGGGGCTTCTTCCTCTCGTGGCCCGGTTGGGTGTTCATCCTGTGGCTGTGGGTACCGATCTACGGATCGATCCTCTCGTGGCTGGTGCTCGGTCCGGTCTCGGCGCTGTTCGGGTTCGTCGAACTGGCGAACTTCTGGAACTCCAGCCTCGGGCTGTTCACCTCGTCGATGATCGTGGTCGCCTTCGCGTTCATCTACGTCAGCCTCGGGATGAAGTGGTACGCGCGGATCCAACAGGTGCTGTTCTACGTCGGCGTCGCGGGCCTGCTCATCTTCGTGGGCGGGCTGCTCACGACGAACCCCTCGGGGTTCCAGTCGGCGTTCAACGGCCAGATGAACGCGTGGGGGATGGACCTCACGTACAACGGAATCATCGAGGGCACGTCGGTGAGCTTCGCTCCGATGTGGAACCTCAACTGGAGCGCGTCCTACAAGCTCTTCCCGATGCTGCTGTTCTGGATAATGTGGACCGTCTGGGGCTCGACCCTGTTCGGTGAGGTCCGCGAGGCGGGCGAGTTCAAGAAGATGTTCGGCGTCTTCGAGGGCGCGCTCCTCGCCGCGGCCGCGCTGGCGATCGTCCTCTGGCCGCTGTTCGACTCCGCGGTCGGATACACCTTCTACCAGGCGCTGAACTACAACTACTTCGTCGGCGCGGGCGCCCAGCAGTGGCTCTCCTCGCCGACGACGATCGCGGCCATCGCGATGGGCAACGGCGTCCTCGCGAAGCTGATGGCGATCCTGATGGGCGGGTGGTTCTTCGCGTGGTCCGGGACCGTCTTCCTCTCGTCGACCCGCGTGATCTTCGCGACGGCGTTCGACCGGACCATCCCGGAGGTCTTCTCCGAGGTGAAGGGCCGCTACAACACGCCGATCTACGCCATCCTGCTGATGGTCGTGCCCGCGGCCATCCTGACGGTCATCTACTTCTTCGCGCCGGGCTTCCAGACGCTCACGCTGGCGGCGACGTTCGCGATCGCGGTCACGTTCTTCGGCACGACGATCGCGTGCCTGCTGTTCCCGTGGCGCCGCCCCGAACTGTTCTCGAAGAACCCGGTCTCGAAGTACGAGATCGCCGGCGTCCCGGTGGTCTCGATCGTCGCCGGCGTCTATACCGTGATCCTGCTTTCGGTGTTCTACCTCTGGGCGACCGAGAGCGTCTACGGGCTCAACAACGTCACCTCGATGACGTTCCTCGGCGTCCTCTACCTGCTGGCGGCGGTCATCTACTTCGGAATGAAGTACTACCGCGCCCAGCAGGGCGTCGACCTCGACAACCTCCACTCGGAGATCCCGCAGGACTGAGCGGCGCCCGACGCGGTCGGTGACGGCCGCGCCGTTCTTTTTTCTCGCGGTTCCTCGCTCCGTTCGCGTTCAGCCGACGATCCGCTACCCGCTACTCGAGGGAGTCGAAACAGGCCGTCGAGACGGGCGTCGCGATCGCAACTTGAAGATCAAAAAATCCGGCTCAGCCCAGCTCGGGCCGCTTGTACCACTGCTTGTGCTCGCCGACGATCGACCGGAGCTTCCACCGCAGCGACTTCGAGTGGTCGTCGATCGCGGTTCGGAGGGCGTCGATCCTGTCGGCGAGTTCGCCCTCGTCGATCGGCAGGTCCTCGTCTTCGACGTACTCCTCGACGCGGTCGAGGCTGTAGGTCACGGTGCGCCACAGCCCCCAGTCGCTGCCGCAGCGGTCGGCGACGTACTCGGGGTCGATCTTCTCGGTATCGTCCCCGGGCTCGACCGGGTGGTCCGCGAGCATCGCGAGGATGTCGCGGACGTCGCGGTCGCTGACCTCGACGATCTGGAGCTTCGAGAGGAGCAGGTCCTCGATGGGGACGGTGGGGTAGTCGACGTCGATCCGCTCGCGCAGGTCCCACGCGTGGCAGAAGTCGAAGCGGTCGATGATGTAGTCGGCCTTGCGCTCGTTGACCGGATCGAAGTACTCCAGGCGGAAGCGCCGCATCGTGTTGAAGCGCTCGTTCGCCTCGTAGCCCAGGTCGGCCATCATCTCTTCGACCGCGCTTTCCTCCTCGCGGGTGGCGACGAAGTCGACGTCGCGATAGCCGCGTTTGAACGGCTCCTCGCGGGCGGTCTCGGCGTGGCGATTGATCGCCGTGCCGCCGATGAGTCGCACGGTCAGCCCGCGGTCGTCCGCGGCCTCGATGACTCGCTCGCCCTCTTCGATCGGATCCGACAGCGGTTCGGTCTGGCTCACGGCGGAATCACCTTGCTAGGTGGTAGCACCTCGTGACGGCATTTAGTTCTATCCCCGCACGAGGCCGACGACGTCGACTTCGGGCCGGAGGTCGACGATCGCCCCCTGGAGCGACGCCTCCGAGTAGACGCTCCCCGGATTGATCGCGTCGGTGTCGCCGATCTTCGTGTGCCCGCGGGACTCGTGGATGTGGCCGTGCAGCGACAGCGGCGGCTGGTACTCCTCGATGATCTCTCGGATCGCCTCGCTGCCGACGGGCTCTGTCGACTGCGCGCCGAACTTCGGCCGGAGGTCCTCGTCGAGTTCGGGCGCCTCGTCGAGCTGGGAGTCGTACGGCGGCTCGTGGAAGTTGAAAATCGCGCGGTCGTAGTCGTCGATGCCGCTGACGATTCCCTCGATCCGCTCGCGGAGTTCGTCTTCGGGCTCCTCGCGGTCGGTGTCCCACGGCGTCGGGTGGGTCCACCCCGTGCTCGCCATCTGGTACCCCTGCGGGAGGTCGACGACCTCGCCCTCGACGAGGTCGACGACGTCCGAGGACTCCCACACCTCGTCGATCTCGAACGGGTCGTCGTTGCCGGGGCAGGCGTACACCGGCGTGTCGTCCAGTTTCCTCTCGGCGAACTCGATCCACTCGCGGATCCGCTCTTGCATCTTCGTGAGGAATATCTCGTTCTGCCGTTCCTCGGCGTCGTCGGCGGTCTGGAGCTGCTCGTACTCGGCTTCGTCCATCACGTACGGGTAGTAGCCGGTGTCCTCCAGCGAATCGAGGAACTCATCGAGCTCCTCGTCGTCGTCGATCGTGTGCTCGTCGCCCTGGCGCGTGTAGGTGTACCGGTCGCCCTCGTCGACGATCGGGAAGATCGCCTTTCCTGTCGTGTCGCCGCCGAGGACCAGGACGTCGGCGTCGTAGAAGTCCGCGCTGTTGACGAACTTCCGCCAGCAGGCGCTCGATCCGTGGACGTCCGTCGCGAAGAACAGCCGCGTCACGCCCGGGTCCTTCTCCATTCCCGCCGCCTCGCCGGAGGTCGTCTCCTGATTGAGCTTCTCTTTGATCGACGAGATGACTCCCATAAGCGGTCTCAACCTCTCGATTGCGATATAAAAATCTTGGGTGGAAAGCGGTCCGATTCAGAGTTCGGGCCGGTCGAGGTTGACGTAGACGCTCTTCTGTCGCTGGTAGTGATCTAACGCCTCAAGCCCGAGGTCCTTCCCGAAGCCTGACTGTTTGAAGCCGCCGTAGGGCGCGTCGGGCATAATCGGGCCGTACTCGTTCACGTAGACGAGGCCCGCTTCGAGATCGTCCGCGGTCTGGTGGACGAGGGAGGTCTTCTCCGTGCCGATGCCGGCGGCGAGGCCGTACTGGGTGTCGTTGGCGAGGTCGATCGCCTCCTCGTACTCGGAGAAGGTCTGGATCGTCTGGACGGGCCCGAAGATCTCCTCGCGAGCGATCGTCATCTCGTTGGTGACGCCGCCGAAGACCGTCGGTTCCACGTACCAGCCCTCGGAGAGTGCCGGATCGTCGGGCACCCCGCCGCCGCAGAGCAGGTCCGCTTCTTCCCGACCGGTCTCGATGTACTCCCGTACGGTCTCGAACTGGCGCTGAGAGGTCAGCGGGCCCATCGTGGTTTCTTCGTCGAGGGGGTCGCCCAGCACGTAGGACTCGGCCTTCTCGACGAAGCGCTCGGTGAACTCCTCGGCGACGGACTCGTGGACGAGCGCGCGCGAGAACGCGTCGCAGATCTCGCCCGTGCTGTAGAAGATCCCATCGGCCACCGCCTCGACGACCTTCTCCAGATTCGCGTCGGGGAAGACGATGAAGGGGGACTTGCCGCCGAGTTCGAGGGTGACGGGCGCGACTCGGTCCGCGGCCGCGCGCATCACGCCGCTGCCGACGGCCGTGCTCCCGGTGAAAGAGATCTTTCTGATGTCGTCGTGTTCGGCTATGGCTTGCCCAACCTCGCTCCCCGGGCCGGGGACGACGTTGAGGACGCCGTCGGGGAAGATGCCCTCCGAGAGTTGGGCCGCTCGAAGCGTCGATAGCGGCGTGTCGTTGGCGGGCTTGAGCACGCAGGCGTTGCCGGCCGCCAGCGCGGGGCCGAGTTTCCAGGCGGCCGCCCACAGGGGATAGTTCCAGGGGACGATCTGGCCGACGACTCCGTACGGCTCCTGGGTCGTGTAGAGGTGGACGTCCTCCCCGCCCGGAATCTCACTTCCCCGCTGGGCCCGGCAGACCGACGCGTAATACTCTAGGGTGTCGATCGCGCCCTCGACCTCTCCGCGAGCCTGCGAGATCGGCTTGCCGCAGTCCAGACACTCCAAGAGCGTGAGTTCCTCAGTGTGGTCTTCCAGGACGTCGGCCCACTCGAAGAGGCGCGCCGAGCGGTCGCGGACGCTCGCGGCCTCCCACTCGCGCTCGAAGGCGTCCCAGGCGGCCTCGACCGCGCTGTCGACGGTTGCGGTGTCGCCTTGTGGAATCTCGACGATCGATTCGCCGGTCACGGGATCTTCGACTTCCCTCTTCTGTCCGTGAGTGTGGAGTTCGCCGTCGATCCACGCGCCGAATTCGACGTCGGTCGTCGCCTCCTCGTGTTTCGAGCGATGCCGCTCGATCACTGGACTCGCGCCTGATCGGGAACTGCTCATACTGTCACTCCCTGGCACGTGGGCAAAAATCTTCTTCCGGTCGCGCTTCCGACTCTTATGGCAAATATTTCTGTTACATTTTCTTTTTTATGCTGACTGCTCCGACTTGGGGACGGATGCCACAGTACAGCCGCGACTACCGGTCTAGTGCAGAGTGTACGGACGGTCGCCCTCGGGTCTCAAAACGATGAGTCTCGGGGAGTACTCGCTGTCGTTCCCGATCACCGTGGAGTTCGGCAACGGCACGAGCGAGCGAACGGGCGAGGTGATCGCCGCGAAAGGCTGGGAGACCGCCCTCGTCGTCACCGATCAGGGAATCAGGGCCGCGGGGATACTCGACGGGGTCGAAGCCTCCCTCGAAGCCGAGGGGATCGACTACGAGATCTACGACGACGTCGAGCCCAACCCGACCACGGCGATGGTCCACGACGCCCTAGAGACCTTGGAGGCCGGTGAGTTCGACGTGGTCGTCGCGGTCGGCGGCGGCAGCGTCATCGACACGGCCAAATGCGCGACGCTCCTGAAGACCAACTCGGGCGACCTCTCGGAGTACGAGGTGAACGTCCCCGAGGACGTCACGTCGGGGAGCATCGAGAACCACACCCACCCGTTGATCACGATTCCGACGACCGCGGGGACCGGCAGCGAGGTGGACTACTGGGCGGTGATCACCGCGCCGGACCGGAAGTTCAAGATGGCGATCGGCCAACCGCCGCTCTACCCGGACGGGCCCTACCTGGGCGCGGACGTCTCGTTGGTCGATCCGGAACTGACGGCGTCGCTGCCGCCGCGACAGACCGCCGCGACGGGCTTCGACGCGTTCTCCCACGCCTTGGAAAACCACGTCGCGGCGGGCGCGCCCGAGTTGGTCAAGCCCTACACGCGGCACGTGATGGGGCTCGTGCCGGAGTACCTCCCCGAGGCCTACGAGTCGGGCGCGATGGAGGCGCGCGAGCAACTCCTGTTCGGCTCGCATATGGCGGGCTTCTGTGAGAACTTCGCGGGCTTCGGCGCGATCCACTCGCTGGCGGAGGTGACCGGTGGAATGTACCCCGAGATTCCGCACGGCGAGGCGATCGCCGTGTTCACCCCGCCAGTGATGCGGTACAACCTCGAAGCATACCCCGCTCGCTACGCGGAGGTGGCCGAGGCGATGGGCGTCGACACGTCCGGGCTATCGGAGACGGAGGCCGCACACGAGGCGGTCGCGGCGGTCGAATCCCTCATCGACGAGGTCGACCTGCCGTCGAGCCTCAGCGAACTCGGCGTCGAAGAGGACGACCTCCGAGAGATCGCGGAAAAATCGATGGAGACGATCGAGATCCACGACAACCCCCGCGAGGCCGACGCCGAGGACCTGCTGGACGTCGCACGCGACGCCTACTGACCTTCGGCGCCTCCTCCCAGTTATTGTTCTACGGATTCCTACGCGCCGGGCGCGGTCGCCGCCAGCTCCGCTTCGAGGGACTCGACCACCTCGGACAGCGCGCGGGGGATCTCCCGATCGAGGACGGAGCCGTCGATCCGATAGGTCGGTCCCGACACGCTCAGGGCGCCGATGACCGCACCGTCTGGGCCGAACACCGGCTTGCCGATGCTCCGGAGTCCCTCGGTGTAGTACTGATCGCCGACGGCGTAGCCGCGCTCCTCGGCGCGGTCCAGCTCGGCGAACAGCTCCTCGCGGGACGTGATCGTCTGGTCTGTGAGCTCGGGCATCCCCCACTTGTCGACGACGGCGTCGACCCGCTCGGGCGCGTACGTCGAGAGGATCGCGAGGCCCGAGCCGGTCGCGTGCATCGGGTAGTAGGTCCCCATGTACGCCCGGTAGCGCTTCGATCCCTCGTCGCCCTCGTACTTCGCCCACTTGTGGTAGGACTCCACGATCGTGATCACGCGCCCGTGGTCGTCGACGACGAAGTCACACTCCTCTTCGGTGCGCTTTGCGAGCTCCTCGACGGCGCCTTTGACCGCCGAGAACCAGTACCACTGCTCTCGGGCGTACTCGCCGTAGTTCAGGAACTTGAATCCGATGTGGTACCGGTCACCGGACTTCCGGAGAAATCCGGCCTGTTCGAGCGTGACCAGGTGCTTGTGCGCCGTGCTCTTCGCGATCCCGTGTTCCTCGACGATGTCGTGGAGCCTCGCGCCGTCTCGGTCCCGGATGGTCGACAGGATGTCGAGGGACGTCTGCGTCGTCTCCACTGTGAGTGTGCCATCTGGCATTACACCACACAACTCGGAGTGGGCAATTAATAGTTTCGCAGAATCGAACTCAGTGGTCGATAACGAGCCGAGATAACACGACTCGGGGATATCGGTATCGAGTGTCACGAGAGTCCTGGCATCGGATCGTCGGACGAGATCGAGACCGATGGTCGAGTGTGAAACCGAGGATTGATTGGATTTCGGGAGTGAAAAATCACAAGAAAGAACTCAAATCAGAGAATAAAAACATAAAGTCGACAATATTCTGAAAAAGAAATCCAATGTGTAATTTCTAGTGGTGGCCTAACGTCTAGTTCGACTGAACGAAACTGTGGTGTGGTTTGAGCTCGGTTGCCAATTCGACTAACAAGCGTACGCTTGTTATGAAATGGTGTGGTTGTTCGATCAGGAGATCTCTGAACTCTCTTTCTCTGCTCTCTCCGCAGATACGCCCGATCTCACGACGGTGGGCGGCAATATTTGATAAGTGTAGCGGCCGATAGTGAGGTCTTCCTCGGGCCCTACTGACTTATACCAAATTCGGGATGCATACCAGTTTCATTAAGTCGAACTGGTCTGATGGGTGTATAACGGCCTCGGATAGCTGATCAGATCTTGGCTCGTGGCAGTACTATCAAATATATTATTTAATATCTAATATTGGGTATCTCTGTAAGATATTTTTGAAGTGGATTTAGACGGCCCCAAAACCCAATTTGGTGTAGAAAATCAGTTTGTGATGACTCTAATTTTATCTGTAAATTACAGTAATAGTTCTATATCATACTATTCGCCTTCGTCGACGTACAGCCCGTATCGATACAGTTCGCCGTCGTACCAGAGGAGCCGTCCCGTCGCGGCCGTCTCGACGGTGTCGACTCCGAGCGCTTCGAGGACCGCGTCGAAACCGGGCGAAAGCGGCGCGGTCTCGGCGTGTCGCCCCCGGGAGAGGCACCGTTCGAGCACCTCTCGCGCGTCGCCAGCGAGGTCGCCGGGTGCCAGTTCCGCGTCGATCCGTGATCCGAAGACCACCTCGCGGAACGCCGATTCGGAGTCCGCCACCTCGATCGCCAGCGCGGTGTAGGCGGTTTCGAGGATCGGCCGACGTGTGACCCGCACCCGGTAGGCCCAGGTGTCGCTCTCGGTCATCGTGACGACGCGCCCGTCGAAGTCGTCGGAGGCGAGTCTACTCTCCAGTTCGGCCGGTCGGCGGAGCACGTACGCTTCGCCGCGCAGCAGGTCCGCGGACCCCGACTCGCCGTCGGTCTGCGCGTTGGCGTGGAGGATTTTCACCACTCGCGCGCTGGGCCGGTCGAGGTCGTCGACGAGGACCGCGTCCTCCGGCACCGACTCCTCGGCCACCTCCTCGACGCGGACGAGCGGGCGCGTCATCCGTTCCCGTCCGGTGACGACCGACTCCGTCCGGTAGTAGATCCCGTCGTGTCGCACGTAGGCGCCCGCGGGTAGCGACTCGTAGCCGTAGGTCGTGTATCGGCCGTCCGGGAGGATCGAATCGAGTGCGGTCCGTGCGGGAGCGCCGAATAACGGGTCGTCCTCGTCGGGTTCGTAGAGGGCGTGTTCGACCGGCGAGGCGTCGATTCGGTCGGCGGTGAGGGTGTACTCCGGCCCCGCGTCGTCGGTGCCGAACGACGGGAGCGCCGCACAGCCAGCGACCGCGGTCAGTCCGGCCGCCGCCGCGCTACGGAGGAGGGTTCGTCGGGAAGGGACCATATCGGGACGCGACCGCCCTCGGGGTTGAGTCTGTCGCCCGACTCATTCGAGGTGGTAGTTTCGGTACCGCCGGATCGCGTACCGGTACGATCCGTACGAGACGCCGGCCGTGAACAGGAGATAGATTCCGGCGACGACGCCGAACACCGGTGTCGGGACGAGGCCGCCGGTGAGCAGGAACCACGTACCGATCAGGGCGATGGCCGTGCCGATCCCGACGACCGCGAGGTAGACGAGCATCACGAGCGTCGAGGGCACGACCGTCTCGGTCCCCCAGAACTCCCGCTCCTCGTAGATGGGGTAGGCGGCGCCGAGCCCCAGCGCGAACGCCGCGGCGGCGAGAACGGATCCGGCCCCGAGGGCGCCGAACGCGACGGCCCGGACCGGGCGCAGGCCGAGCGCGACGCCGACGGCCGGGAGGCCGAGCGCGAACGGGAGGCCGAGCGCGACTCCCGCCGCGAGCCGCCCGCGCACCAGCGTCGTGGCGTCGGTGCCGCTGAGGAGCAACAGCGGGAACTGCGGCCGATCGTCGCCGAGCGGATTCAGCCCGAAGGTGCCCCCGGCGAGGTACGCTCCGAGGCCGACTCCCACGCCGGCCGCGAGCGGGCCGAGCGCGCCACTCGATCCCTGGACGGCCGTCGTCCCGATCGGTCCGAGGAAGAAGACGACCATCACCAGGTGGCTGAACTCCTGGGGCTTCCGGACGGCTCGGACCAGGTGACGCCACGCGATCCGTCCGCTCTTCGCGGCGGCGAACGGCCGCGGGACGGACAGCCCGCCCTCCCGACCCGTCGCCTGCGACGTCACGCCGTCGGCCGGCACGTCACCGAACCACAGCGCCGAGGCCTGGCGGGTCGCGACGGCGAGCCCGATCGGCACGGCCGCGACGAGCCCGACGAACACGGCGACGGCGGCGAGCGTGGGGGGTCGCTGAAGCGGCGTCCCGAGTGCCGCGAGCGCGACGTACTCCGTCAGCGGGCCGACCGTGATCGCAGCGAGGACCCCTCCAACCGAGATCGATCCCTCGGCGAGGAGCTGCCCGACGGCCTGGGAGCCGAGGACTACCGCGATCAACGCCGCGACGCCCAGGACCTTCAGCACCCGACGGAACGTCGGCAGCCAGCGAAAGACGCGGAGGAGGGCCAGCCCGACGGCGTAGCCCCACACGGCGCTCCACGCGAGGAGCGGGATCGCGACGAGCGCCGCCGTCAGGAGGACGACGGGCGTGCCGAGCCCGACCGCGAACGCGATGACGAGCGCGGCGATCGGGACGCCGAACCAGGCGGCGAGCCGGCCGAGCTCCGCGCCGATGAGGCCGATCACGACCGCACGCGGGTGGACCGTCGTGAGGAGCAGCGCCTCGCCCTCGGCGCTGCCGATCCGTTCGAGCGTTCGGAACGTCGCGATCCCGACGAGTCCGAGCGGGAGGAGCGTCCCGGCGGGGCCGAGGAACGGGATCGCCTCGACCGATCTGGCCGTCCGTCCGAGGACGAACGCGGCCGGCAGCGAGAACAGCAGGTAACCGCCGAAAAAGAGGACGGAGACGCCGAGGCCGACGAGCCGTCGCCAGTCCCGCGAGTAGGCGCGGAGGCTCCGGCGGAACTCCGCGCGGGCGATCCGCAGGCCGTGGCGGGCGTCGCGTCGGAGCGTCATCGCGGCTCGGCCGTCGGACTCTCCGCGGACGCGGACGCCGCGTCGACGTCTGCGGCGCCGTCGCTCGTGACCGCGAGGAAGGCGTCCTCCAGCGATCCCGACTCGCCGGTCTCGGCGCGCGACTGGAGTTCCTCGGGCGTGCCCTCGGCGACGAGGCGGCCGTCGAGCAGCACGCCCACCTCGTCGGCGACCGCCTCGACGACAGAGAGGATGTGCGTCGAGAGGAAGACCGTCGTCCCGTCGTCGGCGAAGCCCGCGATCGACTCGCGGATCCGCCGCGCGGCCCGGGGATCGAGCCCCGAGGTCGGTTCGTCGAGGAAGAGGACGTCGGGGTCGTGGAGGACCGCCTGCACGAACGCGGTCTTCTGTTTCATCCCCTTGGAGTACGCCTCGATGCGCTTGTCGGCGTCGTCGGTCAGGTCGAACTGGTCGAGGTAGCGCTCGATCCGCTCGTCGGCGACCGACGGGGGGATGTCGCGGAGGTCGGCCACGTAGTCGAGCTGCTCGCGCGCGCTGAACTCCTCGTAGAGCGGCGGCGTCTCCGGGAGGTAGCCCACGCGAGGGGCGAGCGCGCGGCGGTCGCCGACGTCGACGCCGACGACGCGGACTGACCCGTCTGTCGGCTGAGTCAGTCCCGTGAGGATCCGCATCGTCGTGGTCTTGCCGGCGCCGTTGGGGCCGAGGAAGCCGTACACCGTCCCGGGCGGGATCGACAGCGAGACGCCGTCGAGCGCGACGGCCGACCCGTAGACCTTCCGCAGGTCGGTCGCCTCGATCGCCGCGTCGCCGTTCGTGGAGGGCATCGTGCGTTGTGGATTCGGCCCCGGGTGCCTAACAATTGTGGGTGCGGCCCCCGGTCCAGCACCGCGGAGGTGCGCACGTTTTTTCCTCTCCTCCGCGTACGGCCGTCCGTCCCTATGCCCCGCTCGCGACGATCCCTCCTCGAAGCCGCAGCCGCCACGCTCGGCGGCGTCGCGCTCGCATCGACGACCGGCTGTCTCGGCGCCTCTCGCTCGCCCGCGACTGCGACCGAGTCGCCGTCGCCCGCAACGCCGCCCGATTCGGATTCGAGCGCCGAGGTCGACTTCGGAGAGTGGCTCCCGGATCCGACGGCGACGCCGCTGCCGGACGGGTACGGCGTCCGGTACTTCGACGTCGACGGGATCCGCGCCCGGCGAGACGCGATGCATCCGAACGCCTACGACCGGCTCCGGCGACAGATGCGCCGTCCGGTTCCGGCGGTGTTCGACGGCGTCGAGGCGGTGTCCGCCACCCTCGGCCTCGACTACGTCGCCTCGCTCGCCTTCGGCTCGTTCGATCCGGACGCGTTCGCGGCGGACCTGACGGGCGACGATCGCTCCCCGGCGTCGGCCACGCGGACGCCGACGACCGCGACCCGAACGCCGTGGCCGGAGCCCGAGCGGTACGGCGACTTCGACATCTACGGGCGGGAGCGGGTGTACGCCGTCTCGCCGGACGCGGTGCTCGCGGTCCACCCGTTCTTCGACGGCGACGCCGTCGCCTGCGCGAAGGCGATCATCGACGCTCCGAGTCCCGATACCGGCCAATACGCCGACGGAAACGACTACGTGGCGTCGATGCTCGGACGCGTCGACTCGCCCGACGCGCTCTGGTGCTATCCCGAGGCGATGGACGGGTCGACCTCGCGGGGGTTCCGCGCCGACGACATCACGGGCCAGCTGAAGGCGTGGCGGTTCTCGGCGGAGGCGGCACGGCTCACCTTCGCGAACACCTACGTCGACGCCGAGACCGCCGAAAGCGGCGAACTGCGGCGGTTCCTCGATTCGGCGTCCGCGCGGTTCGAACCCTACGACGGCCTCGAGGTCGCCGTCGACGGACGGCTGGCCTGGACCGACGGCACGGCGCCGATCGCGGCGTTCGACCACCTGTCGGCCGGCGGCCCCGCCGACGGCGTCACGACGCCCAACTGAGCGCCGGTCGGCCGCGGACGTAACACCGTTATACCGAACGGGAAAATGGCCGCCTATGGACTATCTCCCGTGGGTGATCGTCGCCCTCGTGTCGTACGGGGCGTTGGCACCGCTGACGAGCAAGGTGACAGAGGAGGTCCCGCCGGCCGTCTCGCTGTTTCTCGCCACCGCGGTCTTCCTCGTGCTCACGCTCGGCGTGATGGTCGCGACCGGCCTGAATCCGCTGTCGTACGTGGCCGAACCCCGCGCGGGCTACATCTACGTCGGCGGCGTGTTCCTCGGAGTCGGCATCCTCTCGTACTACTACGCGCTGCAACGCGGACCGGTGAGCGTCGTCGTCCCGATCTACGGGATGTTCATCGTCGGGAGCTCGGTGATCGGCATCCTCTTTCTCGGGGAGTCGGTGACGCCGACGCGGATCGGCGGCATCGCCTCGGCGATCGTCGCGGTCTATCTGAGTTCGGGGGCCGAGTGATATGCGACGGTATCTGGGCTTTTCGCTCCTGGCCTTCCTCACCTACAGCCTGGTGGCGCCGCTCCTGAAGATCGCGATGGAGACGATCCCGAGCACGCCGGCGGTGTTCCTCTCGAACTCCGTCCTCCTGGTCGTCGTGGGCGTCGCCTTGGCCTCCCGCGGCCAGTCTCCGGTGCCGTACCTCCGCCACCGGTACACGCCGCACGTCGTCGCGCTCGGCGTGCTCCTCACCGTCGGCCTCCTGACCTACTACCGCGCGCTCGCGCTCGGTCCGGTGAGCATCGTCGTGCCGATCTACGGCCTGTTCATCGTCGTGAGTTCGGTGATCGGGATCGTCGCGTTCGACGAGGCGCTCACCCCGCGGAAGGTGGCGGGCATCTTCTTCAGCGTCCTCGCGATCGTTCTGATCTCGATCTGATCGATCCGAACTGTCCGATCTGATTCGATTCGGTCCGGTCTGATCCGAACTGTCCGATCTGATTCGATTCGGTCCGGTCTGATCCGAACTGTCCGATCTGATTCGATTCGATCCGCGGCCCCGATCTGTGGACTGGCGCCGTAGCGACCGCAACGACTTTGTTTACTCGTGCTGATATGTCGCTCGCGATGTGCAGAATTGGTCCCCTCCCTCCGAGTCGTAGCGACACCCCGCCAGACCGACGCCCCGCCAGGTCCCTGGAGGGCCGTCGATGACGCTGTACGCCCTCGATGCGGTCGACGACGCCGGCGCCGCCGCCCGCGACCTGCTGTGGCCGTTCGACCTCGGTCGGTGGGCGCGGTTGGCGCTCGTGGTGTTCTTCGTCGGGAGCTCCGGCGTCGGGTTCCCTTTCCAGTCCACGGGCGGCGTCCCCAGCGGGGGCGAGGCGCCGTCGGTCCCCGCGGGCACGCCCGAGGCGGCACTCCCCGGCGGCGCCGAACTGTTCCTGATCGGCGCCATCGCCGCGGCGATCGTGCTCGTCGTGCTCGCGTTCCTGCTCGTCGGGTCGGTGATGGAGTTCGTCTTCGTCGAATCGCTGCGCAAAGAGACCGTCCGCGTGCGGGCCTACTGGAGCCGGTACTGGCGGCTCGGCCTCCGACTGTTCGGGTTCCGCCTCGTCGTCGGGCTGCTGTCGCTCGCCGTCTTCGCGGCGCTCGCCTTCGCGGTCTTCGGTCCGGCGTTCCTCGGATACGGCGGGATTTCCGTGGCGTTAGTCCTGCTGGCGATTCCGGTGTTCCTCGTCGTCTCGATCGTCACGGGCCTGCTCTCGGGGTTCACGACGATGTTCGTCGTCCCGATTATGCTCAAAGAAGAACGCGGCCTGCTCTCCGCGTGGCGGCGTTTCTGGCCGACGCTCTCGGGCCAGTGGAAGCAGTACGCCGCCTACGCCGTGGTCGGATTCGTGCTCCAGCTCGCGATCGGCATCGCCGTGAGCATCGTCACGGTGTTCGTCGCGGTCGTCGCCGCCATCCCGCTCGGGGTCGTCGGCCTCGTCGGCGTCGGCCTCCTGAGCGTCGCCGAGGTCGCGGGCTGGGCCGTCATCGCCGTCGCCGTCGCGGTGTTCGTGCTGGCGATGCTCGCCTTCGGCCTGCTGGCGGGCGTGCCGGCCCAGACGTACCTCCGCTACCACGCGCTGTTCGTCCTGGGCGACACCGAGAGCGACTTCGACCTGATCGAATCGCGGCGCCGCGCGATCCGGGAGTGAGTCGGAAACGGCAGGAACAATTATGTGTGCTTGCTCCAATATTACGGTATGGAGAAAAACGTCGGTCAGACTGATAGTATCGTGCGGATCGTCGTCGGCGCGCTCGCCGGCCTCGTCTCGCTCGGCATCCTCGGGAGCGTCGTTCCCGGCCCGGGGATCCTCTCGCTCGTCCTCGGGATCGTCGCGCTGCTGATGCTCGGGACGGGACTCACGGGTCGGTGCGGCGTGTACTCGCTCGTCGGCATCGACACCTGCGAGGTGCGCTGAGCCGACGGGTACGTCCGAGAGCCGTTCGGTTTATTTTATAATTAATCCGATAAATTCGCGTTCGGGCCGTCGAGGTCGGTCCGACAGAGTGCGTGGAGGAAGCACGTCTGCTCGGACATATCGAGCAGTTCCCGCGCGAACGACTCGTCTTCCCCGGTGTCGACGAAGACGTGCGTCTCCACGGGCGCGGACCGGGCGGGAGTGCGCTCGCCGCTCCCGCCGGCGTCGCCGCGGGCGACGTGGGTGTCCTGGACGATCCGGTAGGCGTCCAGGTCGGCGTCGACGATGTCGGCGTAGCGGCCCATCTGCGTCATGAAGCAGAAGCCGATCCCGGCGGCGACGTAGGTCATCGGATCGGGCGCGCGTCCCTCGCCGCCGCGCCCCGGCGGGTCGTCCGAGACGAACTCGAAGACCGTCCCGATCGGGCTGAACAGCTCGACGGCGACGTGCTTCGTGCCGTCCGCTCGGAGCGTGCAGGTCCCGCGGAGGTGGAGGATCCGGTCTTGGTCTTCGGAGAGGCTGGAGCCCGCGCCGCTCGTGTACTTCTCGTCGCCGTCGGGGAGCGGTTCGGTCTCCCGCCCCGTGCGGTGGACGATCGGCGGTTGCCGCTCGTCGGCGTCCCGCGGGATCGACTCGAACAGGCCCTCGGGGTCGGCTTCGACGGGGCCGTCGAGCCGCGTCACCCGATCGGGCTCGACCTCCTCGCCGTTCGCGACGAGCGTGAACGTGCTGTCGTGGACGCCGTCGATCAGGCCGTAGACTGGCGCGGTCCGGACGGCGTCGCCGACCAGGTCCCGCAGCGTCCCCTCGTCGGCGTCGGCGTCGATGGTCACGTCGAGATCGACGGGGAGTGCGCCGCCGGTCATCGTCCCCGCCAGCGCGGAGCCGGTCATCGTGTAGTAGCTGTCCTGGGTCACTTCGAGGTCGCGGACGTCGATACCGCGCTCGTCGGCGAGCGCGAGGATCTCGCTGGCGAAGGAGCTCACCATCCCGGTCGTCATATGCGCCAGCGGCGCGGGCGCCACGTCGTCGCCTTCGAGGTACTCGCCCTCGTCGCTGGCGAGCCGCCAGGTCGTCCCCGTGCGGGCGTCTGTCACGAGCGCTTCCTTCTGCATCCCGCCGAGCGAGCGGACGCGGGCGCGGTGCGCCTGGCCGAGCGCGGGTTCGGGGGCGTCGAGCCCCGCGACGGACTCCTCGATCGGGAACGCGAGCGGGTAGCCGAGGTCTTCGAGCGGCGAGGTCATCGGAGCATCACCGAGCGCACGTTTCGAACTATGGATTATGAGGGTTGCGACCGCGGGTGTGACTGCGGGCCTCCGAGCCGAGTCGCGAGCGCTTCTCCGAGGGATCCGCGAGCGCGTCGCCGTTCCGCGCGACGCCGGAAAGCGGATGTGAGCGCCGCCGGCCGAAACCAAAGTTCGTATATCGGCGGCATCGCGTAGTGGGACACAGAATGATCGACGTCAGCGTCATCGGCTGCGGGAATATGGGGAGCGCCCTGATCACGGGGCTCGCCGAGGCCGGCGGCTACCGGATCACGGCCTACGACGTGGACCCCGAGGCCTTCGAGGCGATCGAACAGCACGCCGACCGGACGACCACCGACCTCGACGACGTGCGGGATTCGGACGTCGTCGTGCTCGCGGTCAAGCCCGACATCGTGCCGCTCGTCTTGGAGGACCTCGAACTCGACGCTGACCGGACGCTTCTCACCATCGCGGCCGGCGTCTCCCGGGCCGTCGTCTCCGCCGAGACCGACGCGGAGGTCGTCCGCGTGATGCCGAACCTCGCGGCCGAGACGCGGAATATGGCCGCGGCGGTCGCGTGGGACGAGCCGAACGAACACGTCGCGCAGATGCTCGACGACCTCGGCGAGTACGTCGTGATCGACGAGGACCTGATGCACGTCGCCACGGCGCTCAACGGCAGCGGCCCGGCCTTCGTGTTCTACCTCCTGGGCGCGATGGCCGACCGCGCCGTCGACGAGGGGCTCGCTCCCGACAACGCCGAGGTGCTGGCGGCCCAGACGTTCAAGGGCGCGGCCGAGACGGTGCTCCGCTCCGATCGGGACGTCGAGACGCTGATCGACGCGGTCTGTTCGCCCGGCGGCACCACCATCGAGGGGATGGACGTGCTGTGGAACAGCGACGTCGAGGAAGTCGTCGGCGACGCGCTGACCGCCGCGCGGCGCCGCTCGGAGGAGCTGGCCGACGACGCCGAAGGCGGAGAGCAATGAGCGGCGCGGTCGCGGACGCGGAGATCGACCGGGCCCGCACGCTCGCGGCCGAGGCCGGCCGTGTCGTCGTCAAGGCCGGCACCAACTCCCTGACCGACGAGACCTCGAATCTCGACGACGGGAAGCTCGACAAGCTCGTCGACGATGTCGCGGACCTGATCGAGCGCGACAAGGAGGTCATCCTCGTGTCCTCGGGCGCGATCGGCGCCGGGAAGGGCCGCGCCGGCTTCGCCAGCGACGACACCGTCGAGGAGTCCCAGGCGCTGTCGACGATCGGCCAGAGCCACCTGATGCGGCGCTACACCGAGAGCTTCGAGCGCTACGGCGTCACGGTCGCCCAGATCCTCGTGACCGAACACGACCTGGAGAACCCCGAGCGCTTCACGAACTTCAAGAACACCGTCGAGACGCTGCTCGACTGGGGCGTCGTCCCCATCGTCAACGAGAACGACGCCGTCGCGACCGAGGAGATCCGGATCGGCGACAACGATATGATCTCCTCGTCGATCGCCATCGGCGTCGGGGCCGATCTGCTCGTGACGCTCACCGACGTCGACGGCGTCTACACCGGGAATCCAAAGCGCGACGCCGACGCGGAGCTGATCGAGGCCGTCGGCCGGAACTACGACGAGGTCGAGCGCATCATCGAATCGAGCGCCAGCGGCTCCTTCGGCGGGATCCGGACGAAGGTGAGCGGCGCCCGCCGGGTCAGCGAGCACGGCATCCCGGCGATCATCGCGCGCTCGACAGAGCCCGACGTCTTGGAGAAGGTCGCGACCGCGCAGGCGGTCGGCACCATCTTCACGCCGATCAACGGCCACGAGGATCCCGAGTAGCCACAGATAGCCCGCGAATATCGTAGCGTTCGCACCTGATTTCTCATCCGATCGCACGCCAGCGTGTGATCGAGTGAGTGAAGACGTGCGAACGCTACGATAGCGTAACAGGTATTGACCGTCCGCCGACTACCTTCTCACAACAGCCGATGACCGACACAGAAACCAAGATCACGCAAGCACAGTCCGCGGCGCTGGACCTCGCGAACCTCGACGAGAAGACGCGCAACGACGCGCTGCACGCGATCGCCGACGCCATCGAGGCCCACAGCGAGGAGATCCTCGAAGCCAACGCCGCCGACGTCGAGGAGGCCGAGAAGCTCCTCGAAGCCGGCGAGTACACCCAGGCGTTCGTCGACCGGCTGAAGCTCTCCGAATCGAAACTGGAGAGTATCGCCGAGATGGTCCGCAGCGTCGCCGGCCAGGAGGACCCCCTCGGGAAGACCCTCGAAGCCCGCCGCCTCGACGAGGGCCTGGAGCTGTACAAGCTGTCGGTCCCGATCGGCGTCCTCGGCACGGTCTTCGAGTCCCGCCCCGACGCCCTGGTGCAGATCGCCGCGCTCAGCCTCAAGTCGGGCAACGCGGTCATCCTCAAGGGCGGCAGCGAGGCGGCCGAATCGAACCGCGTCCTCTACGAGATCATCTGCGAGGCCGCCCAGGAGGTGCCCGAGGGATGGGCCCAGCTCATCGAGGCCCGCGAGGACGTCGCGACACTCCTGGAGCGGGACGACGCGGTCGACCTCCTGATGCCCCGCGGGAGCTCGGCGTTCGTCGAGTACGTCCAGGACAACACCTCGATCCCCGTCCTGGGCCACACCGAGGGCGTCTGTCACGTCTACGTCGACGCCGACGCGGACCTCTCGATGGCCGAGGACGTCGCCTTCGACGCGAAGGTCCAGTACCCCGCGGTCTGCAACGCCGTCGAGACGCTGCTCGTCCACGAGTCCGTCGCCGAGGAGTTCCTGCCCGCGATGGCCGACCGCTACCGCGAGGCCGGCGTCGAACTCCGCGGCGACGAGCGCGCCCGCGAGATCGCCGAGATGGACGCCGCCACCGACGAGGACTGGACAACAGAGTACGGCGATCTCGTCCTCGCGGTGAAGGTCGTCGACTCCCTGGAGGCGGCGATCCGCCACGTCAACGCCCACGGCTCGAAGCACACCGAGTCGATCCTCACCGAGACCGCCGAGCACGCCGAGAAGTTCATGCGGGGCGTCGACGCCGCCTCCGTCTTCCACAACGCCTCGACCCGCTTCGCCGACGGCTACCGCTTCGGCCTCGGCGCGGAGGTCGGCATCAGCACGGGCAAGACCCATGCACGCGGGCCCGTCGGCCTCGACGGGCTGACGACGTACAAGTACCACCTGGAGGGCGACGGCCAGCTCGTCGCGACGTACAGCGGCGAGGGCGCCCGGCCGTACCTCCACGAGGACTTCGACGGCGAGTGGGCCCCCGGGCGGCTCTCCGAGGAGTAGGCGTCGCGGCGGACGATCGGATCTCTGATCATATCTTTCGATATTTTTCCTCAGAAATTCCTGAATGAGGGCTATTGTATCGAATAATAGTTCACACGCTGAAATCAAATTTGATTCTCTTCCGAAACATATATTCTGAACAGCGCGAATTGGGCGTCTATAGATGGAGCCCCGGGAGCCGGACGCGGTCGCCCACGACCCCTACGAACACCTCATCGAACACGTCCAGGACGCGGTCGTCAAGTTCGAGCTGGTGGACGGCGAACCGATCGTACGGGACGTCAATCGGGCGTTCGCGGACATCTTCGGATACGCCACCGCGGCGATCTGCGGCGATTCCCTCAACGACTGGATCGTCCCCGAGTGGCTCCTCGACGAGGCCGAGCGGCTCGACGAGCAGACGGGCACGGGCGAGGTCAACTACCAGCGGGTGAAACGCGAGACCGAAACCGGGCTCCGGGAGTTCCTCTATCGCGGCATCCCCTACGCACGCGACGACCGGCCGATCGACGGCTTCGCCGTCTACACCGACATCACGGACCTCGTCCGACAGCAACACCGCCTCCAGGTCCTGAATCGGGTGCTCCGACACAACCTCCGCAACGAGGCGAACGTCATCCTCGGCCACACCGCTCGCCTCCTGGATCAGCTCCCCGAGGGGTCCGGGCAGACGACCGGCGCGGCGGCGACGATCGAGCGCGCCGCCGACAATCTGGCGTCGCTGTCGCGGGAGGCGGGCGAGATCGACGCGGTCCTGTCGGCCACCGACGACGCCAACGTGGTCGACAGCGTGCCGCTCGTCCACCGCATCGTCGACGACCACCGCAAGCGGGCGCCGTCGGCCACCATCGCGGCCGAGCTGCCCGACCAGCTGCGGGTCCGCGGCAACGGCCACCTCAGTTCGGCCGTCAACAGCCTCGTCGAAAACGCGATCGAGCACAACCCCGCGCCCGAACCGTTCGTCCGCGTGTCGGTCCTGCGCTTCGACCCCGGCTGGGCGGAGATCCGTGTCGAGGACGACGCGCCGAAGATCCCGGCCGACGAACGCGACATCCTCACCGGGGATCTGGAGGCCACACAGACCCACCACGGCAGCGGGCTGGGGCTGTGGCTGGCGAAGTGGGTCGCCGAGAGCTACGGCGGCGAATTGCTCTTCGATGAGAGCGACCGCGGCGGCAACAGCGTCCGGATCCGCCTGCCGAAAGCGTGAGCGCCGCCTGCGTTCGCGCGGCGGCCCCGGCGCGGGCGCGGACTCAGTCCGAAGTCGCGGCCTCGGCGTCGAGCAGTTCCGCGAACTTCTCGCGCACCTTCTCGACCTTCGGCTGGGCGTGCATCCGGCAGTAGGCGTCCGAGGGGTTCTTCTCGAAGTAGTCCTGGTGATATTCTTCGGCCGCCCAGAAGCGCTCTAAGGGCTCGATCTCGGTCACGACGTCGTCGTCGTACTCCGCATCGAGCGCCTCGACGTACGCCTCGGCCTGCCGGCGCTGCTCGTCGTCGTGGTAGAGCACGATCGAGCGGTACTGCGTGCCGACGTCGGGGCCCTGGCGGTTCAGTTGCGTGGGATCGTGGGTCGCGAAGAACACCTCCAGCAACTGATCGTAGCCGATCGCCTCGGGATCGTACTCGACCTGGACGACCTCGGCGTGGCCGGTCGACCCTGAGCAGACCTGCCGGTAGGTGGGGTTTTGGACGTCGCCGCCGGCGTAGCCCGAGGTGACGGCGCTGACGCCGTCGAGGACCTTCATCGCCGCCTCGGTACACCAGAAGCACCCGCCGCCGAACGTGGCCGTTTCGGTCGTCATCACTCCGAATTGGGCCCGGATTCGTATGTACCTGACGCGGCGTTACGACGCCGCTCGCCGCACCCACTCTTCGAGCGTGAACCCCGGTTCGTCCGACCGCGACACCAGCTCCCACTCGTCTGCGTCCCACTCGGGATACCACGCGTCGCCGTCGTACTCGCCGGGGACGCGGCTGAGGACCATCCGGTCGACGTGCGGCTGGAAGAGGTCGTAGATGCCGGCGCCGCCGAGGACGTACGCGCGCCCGGCGCCGAGGCCCTCGGCGATCGCGACCGCGTCGTCGACGTCGCCCGCGCGGAACGCGGTCGGGACCGCGAAGTCGCGCTCGCTGCGGCTCAGGACGATCTGGTGGCTGCCGGGGAGATCCTCCAGCATCGACTCGAAGGTCCGGCGGCCGAGGATCACCGGCGCGCCGGCGACGCGGGCGCGGTACTGGCGCTTGTCGGCGGGGATGCTCTCCCAAGGGAGTTCGCCGTTCCGTCCGATCACGCGGTTCTCGGCGAGGGCAGCGACGGAGACGAGTTCCATCGCCAGCCAGTAGGGCGCGCGAGTACAAAAGCGTACGATCGAGAGGGCGTCACACGGTCCGGGATCTCCGGGACTGCGGTCACATCGCTGCCTTCTATATCCGGCGGGCGGCACGTCGGGACGATGACCACGCCACCCGAAGCGCGCGACCCGGCGGAGTCGCCAGCGACGCGGCAGTCGGGGTGGGAACTGCGCACCTACGGACTCCTGGCCGGTGCGGGGCTCATCTCGGTGAGCCTGGCGGCCTACGAGATCGTGCCGGCGAGCGTGACGCCGCTCATCCGGGAGTCGCTCGGGATCGGCCCGACCGTCGCGGGGCTATTAGTGGGCGTGATGTTCGGGACCGCCGTCGTCGGGAGCCTCCCCGCGGGGGTCGTGCTCGACCGGACGGACTCGCGGCGCGTGATGGCGCTGGCGGTGCTGGCGCTGTTCGTCGCGGGCGTCTGGGGGTGGATCGCGGCGCGCGGCGGCTCCTACCGGTCGGTGATCGCCTCCCGGGCGGTCGGCGGGCTGGCGTACGTCGTCGTCTGGAACGCCGGCATCGACATCGTCAGTCGGGCCGTGAGCCCGGACATCCGCGCGACGGCCGTGGGGATCTTCACCGCGAGCGGCCCCGTCGGCTTCGCGGTCGGGCAGGCGACCGGGCCCGTGATCGCGGCGCGGTTCGGCTGGCCGGCGATCTTCCCGGCGTTCACCGGCGTCGCGCTCCTGGGGCTCGTGCTCTTTTGGCCGTCGAGCCGCGGGCTCGGGGCCGCCCGCGGCGACGCGCCGTCGCTGCGGGAGTTCGGAACCGTCCTGCGGAATCCGACGGTCTGGCACCTCGGCGTCCTCGGCTTTCTCAGCTACGCGCTGTACCTGTTTATGAACAGCTGGGGCTCGTCGTACCTGAATCAGGAGATCGGCCTCTCGCTGGCGCTCAGCGGACTGCTGGTGTCGCTGTTCCCCGCGGTCGGCGTGCTCTCGCGGGTGAGCAGCGGGCTCCTCTCGGACGTCGTCTTCGGCGGGCAGCGACAGCCGGTGCTCCTCGGCTCGTTCGGGCTCGCGGCGCCGCTCGTGTTGGTCTTCACCCGCCTCGGGTCGGTGCCGCTCCTCGTCGGCGCCTTGCTGCTCTCGGGGTTCGCCATCCAGCTCACGCTCGGGCTGTCGTTCACGTACGTCCGCGAGGTGGTCACAGAGCGCGTCGCCGCGACCGCGGTGGCGTTCCAGACGAGCGTCGGCCTCGCCGGCGCGTTCCTCTCGCCGATCGCGGGCGGCGCCGTCGTCTCCCGGTTCGGCTTCGACCTCGCGTTCCTGCTCGCGGGCGCGCTCGCCGTCGTCGGCGTCGGCCTGGCCTGGCGCGCGCCCGAGCCGACGCGGTAGGTCCCCTTCCGCTCATAGTGATTACTCTCACTGTCTCCCGCCGAACGCTACCCCCGCGGTGACGGCATTCCGCGGGACGAGACGAGAGCAATCACGATCAGTCGCTCACGACCAAGAGCGCCGCCGCGACGACGAGGCAGGCGATGAAGCCGACGAAGGCGAGGTCGTAGCTCGCGTAGGTGGCGACGACGCCGACGTACGCCGGGCCGAGCGCGTTCGCGCTCAGGAACAGCGCCCTGGCCGCGCCGAGGTCGGCGCCCATCCCGTCGTCGGGCGCGCCGTCGATGATGATCGCGTCCGCCAGGGGAAAGCCCGTCTTGTAGCCGAGCGCCAGCACGCCGATCGCGACCCAGATCGCGAGGTTCGTCGAGACCACGAGCAGTCCTCCGAGCGCGGCCGCGGCGATCAGGAGGCCGGCGACGGCGATCCCCCGCCGGGAGAAGCGGTCGCCGAGAGTGCCCGCGGCCGGCTTGACGGCGAAGCCGACCGCGAAGACGATCCCGAAGCTCAGCCCGGCGAGGCTCTCGCTGAAGCCCTTCGCCTGCGCGAGGTAGGTGGGTGCGAAGTTGATGAAGCCGCCGACCATGAAGTAAAACAGCGTGAACGCCACGAGCGTCCGCCGCTGCTGGGTGCTCTGGACGAGTCGGCCGACGGTCCCGCCGAGGTCCAGCGACGCGCTCCCGACGCGGTAGCCCTCCCGCGTCGCGGTGGCGTAGACGACGGTGACGACGGCGAGCGCGATCGCGACCGGGAAGAACGGCGTCCGCCAGGTGAAGTACGTCAGCGCGAGCACGGCGACGCCGGAGGAGACCAGCCCGCCGATGTCGGTGCCGGCGGCGTAGATCCCCAGGGCGCGCCCGCGGTTCGCGGTGAAGAGATCCGAGAGCAGCGCCCGCGAGGGGATGGCGAACAGGCCCTTGCCGACGCCGACGACCGTGGAGGCGACGACGAACAGCACGATGCCCTGCGCGAGGCCGAAGAGCGCGAAGCCGACCGCGAGGACGACGAGCCCGGGGACGATCAGCGTCGTCCGGTTCCAGCGGTCGGAGTACTCGCCGCTCGGGTACTGGACGAGCGCGTAGGAGCCCTGGAAGATGGCCAGCGCGATCCCCGCAGTCGCCTCCGTGATCCCGAGGTCGCGGATGATCGTCGGCAGGAGCGGCGAGAGGAGAAACCGCCCGGTCTGGAGGAGTGCCCAGCCCAGTGAGACGGTGTAGAGCATCCGCCGGGCGTAGGCCGTCATCTCGGTCGCCGACTCCGTCGTCGCCGTCGCTTCGGTCACGTCTCGACGTCGAGGGGCCACCGTAACGTGGGTTCCGATTCGTCGGCGTCGTCGACGCGGGAACTCCGGCCTAAACTACAGATTCGACGAGCTCTCGCCGCCGTCGATCGGTAGCGCCGTCCCGGAGACGTACGACGACTGCGGCGAGGAGAGGAACGCGACCACGCGCCCGAGGTCCATCGGCTCGCCGATGCGGCCGGCCGGGATGTCGCCGCCCCACTCGTCCAACCCCGCCTCGTAGGAGTCGTACTTCCCCGACTCGACGCCCTTCTCGATCAGCGTCTCGACGCGCGGCGTCTCGTGAGTTCCCGGGAGGACGGCGTTCGCCCGGATCTCCGGGGCGAGTTCCTTCGAGAGCGTCTTTTCCAGGCCGATCACGCCCGCGCGGACGGCGTTCGAGAGCACGAGGTCGTCGACGGCCTCCTTGACGCTCACCGAGGCGATCGTCACGACCGTCCCGCCGCCGTCGGCCGCGAGGTGGGGCGCGGCCGCGCGAACGGTGCGGACGACGCTCATCACCAGCAGGTCGAAGGCCTCGTACCACTCCTCGTCTGAGGTCTCCAGGAAGGGCTTCGCCGGGGGGCCGCCCGCGGAGGTCACGAGGTGGTCGAGCCGGCCGAACTCCTCGACCGGGCGCTCGACCAGCTCTTCGACCGCGTCGGGGTCAGTGATGTCGGCGGCGTGGCCGAGGACCGTCGCGTCCGCGGCGGCGTCCGCGCGGACGTCTTCGACCGCCTCCGACAGTCGGTCCCCGTCGCGGCCGTTGAGCACGACGTTCGCGCCTTCGGCGGCGAGCGCCCGCGCCGAGGCCTTCCCCAGGCCGCTGCTCGATGCCGTCACCAGTGCGGCGTTGCCGTCGAGTCCGAGATCCATACCGGGGGGTGTCGCGGCGGGACCAAAACGGTTGCCGCCCCGGACGAGTGTCGGCCTCGCTTCGACGGACTGGCGGAGTATTCGGGTTGGTGTGCCGGCGAGCGTGCTCCGGCGGTGCTCGGTCCCGGTGGTCACTCCTCGGTCTCGGTCTCGGCCTTCCCGTCGCGGCGATCCGCCTCGCGCGCGTCGGGGTCGCGGTCGGCCGGATCGCCGTGTCCGCCGCCGCCGGGCGTCCGAACCGTGACCGTCGTCCCGGCTTCGACGTCGACGGTCGTCTTCGCCGGCACGGGCTCGCCGTCGACCAGATTTTCGCCGAGCGCGCCCGGTCCGCCGCCGGCGACGCCCGAGGGCCGGTGGCGGCGCCGTTCGGTCAGGAGCGAGACGGTGGCGTCGCGCTCGACGGTGAGCACGCGTTCGAGGCCGAGGCCGCCGCGGCGGGCGCCGTCGCCGCCCGTGCCCGGCCGGAGGGCGTAGCGCTCGACGTAGAGCGGGTACTCGGCCTCCAGGACCTCGACGGGCGTGTTCAAGGTGTTTGTCATCCCCACCTGGACGCCGTCGATGCCGTCGGTCGTCGGGGTCGCGCCCGCGCCGCCGCCGATCGTCTCGTAGTACGTGAAGCCGCCCTCGCGGGAGCCGACGATGAGGTTGTTCATCGTGCCCTGGCCCTGGGCCGGCGCGCGGTCCGGAACGGCCTCCGCGAGCGCCGCGAACACGACGTCTGTGACGCGCTGGCTGGTCTCGACGTTGCCGCCGACGACTGCCGCGGGCGAGGTCGGATTCAGGAGCGAGCCCTCGGGCGCCGACACGGAGACGGGATCGTAACACCCCTGATTCGGCGGGATCTCGGGGTCGGTCAGACAGCGCACGACGAAGTACACGGCGCTCTCGGCGACCGACAGCGGCGCGTTCACGTTGCCGGGGACCTGCTCTTCGGTCCCCGCGAAGTCGACGTTGAGGGTCGCGCCGTCGACGGTGACGGTCACCTCGATCGCGACGTCGCGGTCCGGGCCCGTCCCGTCGCCCTCCAGGACGTCGCGCGCGGTGTAGACGCCGTCGGGGATCGAGTCGAGTTCGGCCTCGATGCGATCGCGGGAGTACTCGATCACGGCGTCGAAGGCGTCGCGGACGACATCCCCGGAGCGCGCCAGGAGATCCCCGAGTCGGTCCTCGGCGCGCTCGTGCGCGGCGAGCTGGGCGCGGACGTCCGCGCGGCGCTCGTCGGGCGTGCGCACGTTCGCCAGGAGGAGCGCGAAGACGTCGTCGACGAGGTCGCCGTCGCGGACGAGCCTGACGCCGGGAATGCGCAGGCCCTCCTCGTAGATCTCGCGCGCGCCAGCCGGCATACTCCCCGGCGTCGCCCCGCCGACGTCGGCGTGGTGCGCCCGCGAGACCGCGTAGCCGACGATTTCCCCGCCGCTCTCGGGCCGTCCCGCGACGTCGGGCGCGATCGGCGAGACGAGCGTGACGTCCGGGAGGTGGGTCCCGCCCTCGAAGGGGTCGTTCAGCGCCCAGACGTCGCCCGGCTCGGGGCCCTTCGCCATCACGGCCTCGACCGCGCGCGGCATCGCGCCCAGATGCACCGGGATGTGCTCGGCCTGGGCGACCATCCGGCCCTCGCTGTCGAACAGCGCTGTCGAGCAGTCCTGGCGTTCCTTGATGTTCGGCGAGTACGCCCCGCGGATGAGCACCTCGCCCATCTCCTCGGCGATCCCCTCCAGCCGGTTCCGGAGGATCTCCAGGGTCACCGGATCGACCGCGTTTCCGTCTTCCTCTCTGCTCATCGGTCGGCCTCCGCGTCGTCCGCTTCGGTGAGCACCAGCGCGCCGTCGTCGCGGACGCGCCCGTCCCACGCCGGCGGCACGACCGCGGTGCTCTCGGCCTGTTCGATCACCGCCGGCCCGCCAAGGGTCGTCCCGGGCGCGAGCCCCGATCGGTCGTACACCGGCGTCTCGTAGCGCTCGCCGTCGCCGAATCGGGCCTCCCGCGTCTCGGTGGGAGCGCCCTCGCCGTCGGCCGCGTACCGCGTCGGCGGCGCGGGTCGCGCCGCGGTCGCCGCGACGCGGAGATTCACGAGGTCGACGGGGTCGTCCATCCGGTAGCCGTACGTCGATGTGTGGGCCGCGTGGAACCGCTCCCGGACCGACTCGGGGTCGAAGGCGTCACCGACGTCGACGGTGAGCTCGAAGCTCTGGCCGGCGTACCGGAGGTCCGCGCGGCGCCGCACGGTCGCCGCCTCGGGGTCGCGGGCGTCCGCGAGGACCGCGGCTTCGAGATCCGCGAATCGGTCTTCGATCGCTTCGGGATCGACCTCCGAGAGCGACGCGCGGTGAGTCCGGACGGCGTCGTGCTGTTCGTCGGCGGAGAGGAGGCCGTAGGCGGACAGCACCCCGCAGGTGAGCGGGACGACGACCGTTCCGATCCCGAGGTCGTCCGCGAGCGCGACGGCGTGCATCGGGCCGGCGCCGCCGAACGCGACGAGCCCGAACTCCCGGGGGTCGTGGCCGCGCTCGACCGTCGCCGAGCGGATCGCCCGCGCCATATTCGCGTTGGCGACGCGGTAGACGCCGCGGGCGGCCGCGGCGGGGCCCGCGAGTCCCGCCTCCTCTGCCAGCCCGGCGAGCGCGTCGTGTGCGGCGTCGGCGTCGAGCGAGAGTTCGCCGCCGAGCGCCGTCGATTCGCCGATGTAGCCGAGCACGAGGTTGGCGTCAGTGACGGTCGGCTCGGTGCCGCCCTTGCCGTAGCAGGCGGGGCCCGGCTCCGCGCCGGCCGAGCGCGGCCCCACCCGGAGCGCGCCGCCCTCGTCGACCCACGCGATCGACCCGCCGCCCGCGCCGACGGTGGTGACGTCGACCATCGGCGTCCGGATCGGCTGGCCGTTGATCGCCGCGTCGGTGGTGCGTTCGGCCTCGCCGTCGCGGACCAGGCTCACGTCGCTGGAGGTCCCGCCCATGTCGAACGTGACGAGGCCGCGCAGCCCGCGCTCGTCGGGGACGCCGCCCGCGGCGGCGTTCGCGCCCACCACGCCGGCGGCCGGCCCCGACATCGCCGTCGTGACCGCGTGCTCCCGCACCGTCTCGACCGACGCGATCCCGCCGTTGGCCTGCATCACGAGGGGCGCGGGGAGTCCGGCGTCGGCCGCGCGCTCGGCGAGCCGGCCGAGGTAGCGGTCGATCGCCGGCGTCACGTACGCGTCGACGACGGTGGTGGAGGTCCGCTCGTACTCGCGGAACTCCGCGAGCACCTCGTGGGAGGCCGAGACGGGGACGTCGAGTTCCTCCTCCAGCACCTCGACGACGCGCTCCTCGTTTTCGGAATCCGCGTAGGCGTGCAACAGCGAGACGGCGACGCTCTCGGCGTCGCACTCGCGGATCCGCGCGGCGACCTCGCGCACTTCGTGCTCCTCGATCGGGTCGGTCACGCCGTCGGGCGCCGCGCGCTCTCCGACCTCGAAGCGTCGCCGCCGCGGGACCAGCGGCTCGGGCCGCGTCGCCGAGAGGTCGTACAGTGAGGGCCGGTCCTGCCGCCCGATCTCCAGGACGTCGCGGAAGCCCTCGGTCGTGACCAGCGCGGTCTTCGCGCCCGCCCGCTCTAAGAGGGCGTTGACCGAGACGGTCATCGCGTGGGTGAACTCCTCGACGTCGGCCGGATCGACGCCCGCGGCGTCGCAGGCCTTGCGGACGCCCTCGACGACGCCGACGCTCTGATCCTCGGTGCTCGGGACCTTCGCCGTCACGAGCTCGTCGCCCGTCGCCAGCACCACGTCGGTGAAGGTCCCCCCGACGTCGGCCCCGAGCCTGATTCGCTCCGCCATACCACCCGTTCTCGACGCGGCGAATAAAAGGGTAGAGGAACCCGAAATCGGCCGGTGGAGTCAACAGGCGAGGACGCCTACGGCTCGCCAGCACCGATGAGCGACGGTCCCGAGTACGACGTCGACTTCCGCGAGCACCCCGAGGAGTACGAGATCGGCCGCGGCGAAGAGGGGGCGTTCAAGGTCCAGCCGTACAAGGACGAACTCCTGCCGCTGTGGGGGATCAAAACGCTCGAAGACGCCGAGGAGGGAGCCGAAGCCATCTACGAGCGGTTTCGGGAGTACAAGGCGCGCGAGGAGTTCGTCGGGATGGATATGGCGCGGAAGTACCTCCAGATGGGCTGGACGCGGAGCCTCCGGTACGCGAAGTACCCGGGCGGACGGAAGTACGACGACGACGGGACCGAACGCGAGCCCCAGCAGTGGTACGACGAGGAGAAGTACCGGATCTCGCAGGTGTATCGGGAGTACCTGGACCGAGTGGAGTCCGACCCGGAGTACCAGCGGCGGCGTGAAGCGTGGGAGGATGGCTGACGGACGAGGTCGCTCCCGGTCGACCGAACGGGAAGATTCAGTCGCAGATGCCTCTCAGAGCCCGGAGTCGATCGCGACTCGTGAGAAAATATCAGTTCTCGGGCCGCTCCTCGACTGGCCGCGACTGAGCCGGCCCGTCCGAGCGATCGAGCGCGGGAAGCAGGAGCCCCGCGAGCGACTTGGTCCCGTGCTCGCGCACGACGCCGACGAGGTTCGCGGCGAAGCCCGCGAACCCGACGCCGCTCGCGACGCCGCCGAACAGCGTCGCCGCCGCGGTTCCGGTCTCGATGCCCATCCCGGCCCACGGGACCGCCTGGGCCGCAAACACGCCCGACTCCGCGAGCGTCAGCGCCGCCGCGCCCGCGACGAGCGCCGCGAGATCGACACGCGCGAGGCGGGCGTCGTAGAGGTCGTCGATCATCGGCACGGCCTCGAAGCCGAGGCGGTCGCTGTACCGGTGGACCCAGACGATGAACGGCACGACGTGGTACAGCGTCCCCGCGACGACGAACCCGACGACGCCGAACAGCAGGAGATGCACGCCCGCGGGCGCGCCGAACGTGTGGGCGGGGTCGAGCGGTGCGAGGAGCCACGCCCGCGCGGTCGGGACGGCCCACAGCAGCATCGCCGCCGCGGCCACGCCGTAGCGGCGGAGCATCGGCGTCCACTCGACCGTCCGCTGCCGGAGCCGGCGACCCAGGATCACCGCCATCGCGACGACGCCGGCGACGACCAGGAGCGCCCCGAGCCGTCCCACGAGCGGGCTCCCGAGGAGCCGCCCGCCGGCCAGCGCGACCACGCCGATCGGATACCCGACCTCCTCGACGGTCCGCAGCGGGGCGTCCAGCCGGTCGAGGTCCGACTGCGTGAACATCGTCGCGAGCTGGTACAGCGCGCCGAAGACCGTCGTCAACACGACGCCGAAGACCGCGAGCGTCGCGTGCGCGGCCCGCACGTCGCCCCGGACGACCGGCACGTCCGCGAAGACCGGGCGGACGTACCCGACCGCGAGCGCCAGTCCCAGGCCGGTGACGGCGACGAGAAAGCCCAGCGCGAGCGCGAAGTGCCGCTCGGTGACGTCCCACGGCCGCACGCCCAGGAGCGTCCGGCCGAGGTTGTAGACGAAGACCCAGAAGCCCGCCAAGAGGACCGCTCCGAACGCGGGCAGCCAGGGGTACGCGCTCACGAGGAGACTGCCCGCGAACCCCGCGAGCCCGACGCCGACGCCCCACAGCTGGGCCGCGGCGAGCCGCTCGGAGTGGATCGCCGTCCCCGACCACACCGGGACGAACTGCGTCATCGCGCCCATAATCGTCACGCAGACCCACCCGGCGAGCAGGAGGTGGACGTGCGCGAGGGTCGCCCGGCCGGGAGCGACGCCCAGCGGCGCGAGCACGCCGAGGACGACCCCCGCGAGCAGGAACCCCAGCGCGACGACGAAGTGCCGCAGGGGGACCGTCATCGGGGGCTGCGTGTCGGTCTCGATGTCGGCGGGGATCGCGCCCATACGCGTCGGTAGCGTCTGTGAGCCCGTGTGTCTGAGCGCGAATATGTTCGCGGACAGGGTTAGGCCGCTGCCACGCTTCCTTCCGGTGATGACCGACCGGGAAGCCGAACTGGAACGACTCGTCGAGCGCGCGCGCCAACACGAGGCGGTCGCCGACGCCTTCCTGGCGAAGAGCTTCACCGACCGGCTCGTCGTCGTCGACCTCGAAGCGGGCGAGTCGCTGCCCCGCGAGCTCGTCACGCTCTTCACGAGCCACGACTGCTACGGCGCCGACGAGGTGTACGACTGGGACGGCGAGGATTCCTCAGCCGGCGAGTTCGGCGACGCCACGCGGTACCAGTTCGTCGATCAGCGCACGCGCGGCGAGCACCGCTCCTACGTCGCCGAGTAGCCCCCACCGTCCCGGTGCGGTCCGCCGTGACATGTCCCGTCACAGCGCGGCCCGACACGAAGATGTTCGCGCAAAGACCGATCGGTCGAGACCGTCTTCTCCCGACCGATGCCACGAATCGACTTCGAGGCCACCGGCGGATACCGCGAGGAGCGCTTCGACGCGGCCGAGGCGTTCCGCGGCGACTCGGCGAAGGCCGTCGTCGCGCGCTTCGAGCCCGGCCAGTACATCCCGGTCCACGCGCCCGACAGCGACGTCGTCGTCGACGTCCGGGCCGGGCGCGGCACCGTCCGCGAGGGCGAGACGGCCCACGCGGTCGGCCCCGGCGACGCCGTCGCGATCGAGGCCGGGACGCGCCGCGGGATCCGCGCCGCCGCCGACGAGCGACTGGAGGCGCTGCTCGTCACCGCGCCGCCGCCGACCGACGCGGAACACGAGCCGGTCCGCCGCGGCCTCGCGGCCGACGAGTTCGAACCGACCCTCGAAGAGGAGTCCGACCGATGACCCGAATCGAACACCTCCCCGACCTGGACGCCGCTCCGCACGCGAACGTCTTCCCCGACCGCGAGCCGAAGACGGTCAAACTCAGCCTCGACGCCGGCGAGCGCGTCCCGCCGCACGACCATCCCGACCGCGAGATCGTTTTGTACCTCCTCGAGGGCGCGCTGCGGCTGGAGCTCGGCGGCGAGACACACGCCCTGAAGGCGGGCGACGTCGCCCGGTTCGACGGCGACCAGCAGATCTCGCCGGTCGCCGACGAGCCGAGCACCGCGCTGTTGGTCCTGGCGAAGAGCGCCGAAACCCGGTGACCGCTACTCCTCGTCGGGGTCCCAGATCGCGGTGAGGACCCCGTCGTCGGTCTCTTTCGTCTCGTAGGCGACGCCCTGCTCGTCGAGCTTCGGGAACAGGAACTGCGGCACCCGGTCGTTCAGTTGGACGAACACCGTCTCGCCGTCGAGGTCCGCGAGCCGCGTCATCGTCTCCTGGAGCGGCTCTGGCGGCGGCAGATCGCGCGCGTCGAGGAAGTCGATCGCCCGGTCGCTCGGCGCGTCGAACTCCGCGAGGTGTGTTTCGGGGTGCATACTCCACGTTTCGATCCGCCGGAGTAGGTATCCGACGCCGAAGATGTTCGCTCACGCCGGCCTCGGTCCGTCGGTCGAAGATGTTCGGCGTGTGATCCTGGGGGGACGGGATCGAACGATCGCCTATGCCCGACACGGACTCGCCGTCCCACGGTCCGAACGCCGCATCGGAGCGCGGATCCCGCGGTCGCCCCGACGGTGTCGCACCCGAGCGAGGGGAGCGCGGCGGCCAACCGGGAGGGCCGCCGGACCCGAGCGCGATCGACACCAGCCGGCGGCCGTTCGTCCTCGTCTGGGAGGTGACCCAGGCGTGCGACCTCGCGTGCGATCACTGCCGCGCGGACGCCCGGCCGGAGCGCCACCCCGACGAGCTCACCACCGAGGAGGGCAAGCGCCTCCTCGACGAGGCCCGCTCGTTCGGCGACGGCCAGCTCGTCGTCCTCTCCGGCGGCGACCCGCTGGCGCGCTCGGACCTCCTCGAACTGGTCGAGTACGGGACCGACCGCGGACTTCGGATGACGCTGACGCCCAGCGGGACGAACTCGCTCACGCCGGACGTCGTCGCGGACCTCGCCGACGCGGGCATCGAGCGCCTCGCGCTGAGCATCGACGGGGCCTCGGCCGAGGCCCACGACGACTTCCGAGGGGAGTCCGGGAGCTTCGCCCAGACCGTCGCGGCCGCCCGCGCCGCGCAGGAGGCCGGCGTCCCGCTCCAGATCAACACCACCGTCTGCGCCGCGACCGTCGACGAGCTGGAAAGCATCCGCGATCTGGTCGCGGATCTCGGCGCAGTGCTGTGGTCGGTGTTCTTCCTCGTCCCCGTCGGTCGCGGCCGCGTGCTGGATCCGGTGTCGCCGGAGCGCGCCGAAGAGACGATGGCGTGGCTCTCGGAGGTGAGCGAGTCGGCGCCGTTCGGCGTGAAGACGACCGAGGCGCCGCACTACCGCCGGGTCGCCATCCAGCGCAAGCGCGACGCCAGCGACGCGCCCGGCGACGACGGGATCGGCCGCCGGCTCGGCATCACCGCCGGCGACGGCTTCGCCTTCGTCAGCCACACCGGCGACATCTACCCCTCCGGGTTCCTCCCGCAGTCGGCCGGAAACGTCCGGTCGGACAGCCTCGTCGAGCGCTACCGCGAGAGCGACCTCTTCCGGTCGCTCCGCGATCCCGACGCGCTCCGCGGGAAGTGCGGCGCCTGCGAGTTCCGCCACATCTGCGGAGGGAGTCGCTCGCGGGCTTTCGCCCACACCGGCGATCCGCTGGAGAGCGACCCGCTGTGTGCGTACGTCCCCGACGGGTACGAGGGCGCGATGCCGAGCGGCCGCGCGGGCGCCGACTGATCGCGGATTCGTCGATCGGCTCCGGCCCGGCGACGCGAACGAGGCGGACGAATGTGAACCGTTATGCGGCCGCTCGGTCTATCGAGCGGTGTGACCGAACGGCGCGCGCGATTCGATTCGGGGAAAGAGATCCTGCGCCAGCAGGCCGTTCGGATTCCGCTCCCGGACGTGGAGGCCGAGCGGGACCTCCACGAGAATATGTCGCGCATCGCGGCCGCCGGCGAGCGGAAGAGCGAACTGCTGGACGACCCGGACGTTCCCCTCACGGAGGTGTACGAGGACGAACTCCAGGAGATGCAGCGGAGCTTCGAGTACCGCCTGCACCAGGTCGCCGGCGAGGACTACTACGACGTCGCCACCGCGTACGTCGACGGGGAGCGCGACGACTGGATCGGGGCGCTCGCGGTGTACTACCTGGAGTGTTACTACCGGCTTCAGGAGCGCTACACGGTCGACGAGCAGATTTTCTTTCTGGTCATCCTGCGCTACCCCGACAGCGTCACCGTGAACCTCAGCTTCCTCTCCGGCGAGATCAGCGAGGGGGTTCGATACGAATCAGCCACACACGTCGACGCCGACCTCGACGACAGCCATCGCCAACAGCTCTACGGCGACTGTCAGCACTCACAGCACCGAGCCGCCGAGTACATCCGCGAGGCCGTCGACTGCATCTACGAGGCGTTCCCGGACCCCGACGCGACCCCGTTCGCGGAGCGCCGGTACGGCGGCTTCGTTCACGTGACCGGGCGGCGGGGACCGGTGTTCAAAGAGGTGCTTGACTCGCTCCGACCGGACCGGGATCGGTTCGACGACGCCCCGGCCACGCCCGGTCTCGTCGCCGAAGGACCCGAGGCCAAACGGGCCAAGCAGGAGCTTCTCAGCGACGCTCAGGTCGAACTCTGATAGTGATTGCTCTCACTGTTTACCGCCGAACGACGTTACCGGGGGTGGCGTTCGGCGGTAAGAGACGAGAGTAATCACTATGAGAGAGGCCGTCCCGAAATCCGCGAGCGAGCGGGTCACCGACGGAGCCGCCGAAGGCGGCGGAGTCGGACGCTTTTCGGTCCAGCTTTTTGCGCCGAGTGGTGCGCGAAGCGCACCCGAGGCGGAGAAAGATGGGTTAGTAGATCGGCCCTTCCTCGTCCTCACTCGCGGGCGTGTCCGGGCTCGGGTCGAAGACCTCGGGCCGCTTGTCGCCCTCGACGTCGATCTCCGCGAGGAGCCCGCGGCGGGCGACGCGCGAGAGCGCGTGGTCGACGAGCTTGATGCGCTCGGGGACGGGAGTCTCCATCTCGCCGACGAAACAGCTGCCCGGCGGGACCTTCGCGGTCTGGAGGTGTTTTTCGACCGGCGGCTCTAGGGAACCGTCGCGGTAGCCCTTCGACCAGACGTTCCCGATCGGATGGAAGTTCGACGAGTAGTTCGGGCCGCCATCGACGAGGAACACCCGGACCTTCTCGCCCTGCTCCGCGGTGAGGGTGCCGTACTTGTCGGGCGTGAACGGGTACTTCTCGCCGTTGAAGACCACGTAGGTCGGCTGCTCGTTGGCCATGTTCTCCATACTGAAGCCGTGGTGGCCCGTCTCGCCGACCGCCTTGTCGGTGTAGATCTCGTGTTGCCCGAGGTAGAACTCCCGGTCGACCTCCGGCAGGCCCCCTTTGGGCTCGACCACGATCATCCCGAACATCCCGCTGGAGATGTGGTAATCGAGGTTCGCGACGGCGCAGTGGTAGATGTAGGCGCCGGGGTACATCGCCTTGAACTCCATCGAGTTCTCCTCGCCCGGCGCGGCGGTGGTGGCGATGTTGCCGCCGCCGGTCCCGTAGACCGCGTGGAAGTCGACGTTGTGCCCCATCGCGTTCTCGGGGGCGTTCTCCATCGTGAACGAGACCGTATCGCCCTGGCGCACGCGGATCATCGGCCCCGGGATCTGCCCGTCGAAGGTCATGAAGGAGAACGTCACGCCCTCCTCGATCTCGGCGGTGACCTCCTCGACGGTCAGCGTGACGTCGTGGTGCTCCGGCTCCGAGCGCGAGATCGGGCCCGGGATGTCGGTCGGATCCGCCGCGACGCGGTCGACGTCGGTCGGCTTCGGCGTCGAGGTCGCCTGTTCGGTCGCCGCCTGGGTCTCTTCGACCGTCTCAGCGGTCGGGGCGCCCGAACACCCCGCGAGCGAGGCCGCGCCGCCGATCCCCAGCCATTCGAGCGTCCGGCGTCGAGTAGTGTCGAACATTGGTCGTCATCTCCCACTTGGACGATGGCACCGGTATTCCATATAAAGCGGGCGCGGTTACTATCCCGAACAGAACCACGCGAACATATTCATTCGATGTGTGCGGACTGAAATCCGTCTGCGGTGGACAAACGAATTCCGTCGTGTGTCCCGATCTCGCCCACAGCAGTCCGCACACGCACCGAGGGCTCCGTCGATGCGGCGCGCCGTCCGGATATCTCGCCACGTCCGCAATGGGACACGCGAACGTGTTCGGGAACGGAGTCATCCCCTCCCCTCCGTAACCTCCGACTGCACGGCGAGGACGCGTCGCTTTCGGCGACCGCCGTGTCGCACAGGGGGACCGCGCCGCCGACTGACCACGCCGCTGCGATCATACGATGTGTGCGAATCCGCTCTCGGACGCGATGGAGCCCGACCTCGGGCCCGTATTCGACGCGCTCACGAGCGAGCCGTGTCGCGCTATCCTCCGCGCGCTGGACCGGCCACAGACCGCCTCGGAGGTCGCCGAGCACTGCGACCTCTCGAACGGGACGGCCTACCGCGCGCTCGAACGGATGGTCACCGCGGGGCTCCTCCGGAAACAGGAGGGAGAGAACGCGGCCACCTACGCGGTGGACTTCGAGGAGGTGATCGTCCGCGCGACCGACGGCGAACTCGAACTGGAGGTCAGCGATCCCTCGCGGTCTGCGGCCGAACAGCTCTCGGAACTCTGGTCGGAAGTCCAGGCAGAAGCCGGCGGCGAGCGGTAGCCCGTGGGTCAGCGCCGACCCGGCGCCGGGTCCCGCGCGTCGCCGTCGCGGCCGGTGAGCCAGAGGAACGCGCCGAACAGCCCCGGCGACGCGAGCGCGACGCCGAACGCGCCCGCCAGGAGGAGGCCTCCCGTGCCGGGGTCGATGTCCTGTCCCGCGTCGGCGCCGTCCCCGGAGTCGCCGTCGCCGGAGCCGCCACCGCCGCGTTCGACGATCACGGCGCCTTTCATCCCCATCGCCTCGTGCGGAGTGCAGGAGTAGGCGTACGTTCCCGTCTCGGAGAAGGTGTGTTCGAAGGTGTGGCCCGCGGCGTCCGTGAGTTCGGACTCGAAGGCGCCGTCGGCGTCGACGACGTTGTGGGCGCTCCCGTTTCCGGTCCACTCCCAGGAGACCGTCGTCCCGGGGGAGACGCGGATCGCGGCCGGGCCGAAGCCGAAGGCGCCGCCGTTGGCCTCGACGCCGACCTCGACGGTCACGGAGGACTGTCCGGTCCGGTCGACGACGCCGTCGAAGTTCGAGGTGTCCGAGAGCCACGATTCGACGCCGCCCGACTGCGCGGAGACGCCCGTCGCCGCGCCGCCGAGTGCGCCGCCGGCGAGAGCCGCCGCGCCCAGTCCGCGAAGCGCCCCGCGGCGTGAGACCCGCGGCGCGCCGTCGTCGGAATCCGCCGCTGATTCGCTGCCGCTCCGTCCGCCGGCGGAAGTGCCAGTCGTGGTCATAGTACAGTCGGGAGATGGTTCCTGCGACGGATAATCCGGGAGTGCGGTTCCAGATCGCTCGCGCGTCGGGCGAACATATTCGTCCAAAGGGGTTCGTCCGTCGGCGGGGATGTGGTAGATATGGCAGCGACGACGCTCGATCTCAGAGACGTACCGCCGGCCGAGCGCCACCCGAAGATCCACGAGGCGTTCGCCGAACTGGACAGCGGCGAGACCCTCGAGCTCGTGAACGACCACGAGCCAAAGCCCCTCTTCTACGAGATGCAGGCGGAGGTCGACTCCTTCGACGCCGACGGCTACGAGGTCGAACGCCGCGGCCCGCTGGAGTTCGTCGCGAAACTCCCCAAGCAGTAGTATGCGCCGCGTTGCCGTCGATCGAACCCTCGATACGGACGCCGCCACCGTCCGGTCGCGGATGGCCGACGTCGGGCCGTTTATGCGCGCTGCCGGGTTCGACGAGGTGACCCACGAGGGAACGACCCTCCACCTCGCCAACGAGGTCGGCCCCGTCCGGATCGAACTGACCCTCGAACTGCTCGGCGACGCCGACGCCGAACTGGCCTACCGCCAGCGCGAGGGCATCTTCGAGGAGATGATCACCCGCTACTACGTCACCGAGACGGAGGCGGGCACGAGAGTTGAGGCCGAAACCGAGTTCGAACTCGACGTCGCGGTGGTCGGGTCATTCCTCGATGCGACCGTGATCAGCGCCCAGCGGCGCCGGGAGCTGACGGCGCAGTTGGACTTCCTCGCCGAGTAGGACCGATCGAACATATTCGGCGAAACCGTCCCTCCCGTCGGCCCGCTACCGTTGAGTATGGCAACAGACACGGCCGACGCGGACGACGAGCACGGACACGAACACGACCTCGACGCCGATCCGGTGACAGACCGCGTCCACGACAACTCCTGGTCGGCGAACCTCGAAGGGCCCGAACACGCCGAGGACCGCGCGCTCGTCGTCGAGCAGGCCCTCTCGGCGATCGAACACACCGCGCCGGGCAACCACGTGAACCTCGTGACCCACGGCGCCCACGGCCATCCCGAGTCCTACCTCTACGACGCGCTCGAATCGGCGGACGACGACCTCGAGTGGGAGTACGTCGACCAGTGCGGCTGCGGCGGCCACGTCGTTCGCGTCTACACGTAGCCACCGGACGAACGTATTCGGGGCCACGGCTACCCCTCCGGGGATCGAAGCGACGGTATGGTCGGAATCCCGTCTCCGTTCGGCGGCAGCGACGGCGGCGCGGACGCGGCCCACTTCGACGGCTACGACGCGTTCGTGCCCGAACACAACCCCGAGCCGGGGCCGTTCCTGGAAGAGGCCGCGGTGCTCGACGGCGACGCCCACCGCGCCTTCCACCGGCTCACGCGCGAGGTGTTCGAAGACCGCGGCGTCTACGATATGACCTTCGGCTACAACCTCGCGCGGCTGAACCTCGACACGCGACACCCCGACGCGGGCTTCCGCTACGCCGCAGAGGGCGACGGCGACGCGCTGCGGGCGGAGTTCACGCCGACGACGGAGTTCTGCCCGCAGAGCCACACGCTCGCCGTCGGCGCCTTCCGCGCGTGGAACGGCTGTTCGGAGCGCCACGAGTACGACATCGTGCGAGTGCGCGTCCACCCGATGCACCACGAGGCCGAGTCGATCAACGAGGAGCTGCGGGAGCTGGAAGAGACGTATCGGGCGGTCGGCTCGGTGCCGAGCGAGCCGGCGGGCGGCGAGCCCGCGCCGGGGCGCGGTGAGGGCGGCGACTTCGGCGATCTCGGCGACCTCGGCGAGTCGGAGGAGGCCGGATACGGGCCGCAGGCGCCGTTCTGAGTCGCGAGCCCTCCGCGGCGGCCGCGCCGGGTGAAGCCCGCCACTCAAGTACCCGGAGGACGAACCCGGAGGTAATGCCGATAGTCGAAGTCACGCTCCCCGACGAGCTCCTCTCGGAGTTCGAGCAGCTAGTCGACGAGGAGTTCGTCTCCGAGGAACAGGCCGCCGAGGAACTGATCAGCATGGGCATCGACGCCTACAACGTCGACGTCGTCGACGAGAGCGAGCCCGGCGATGACTTCATGGACGGGGCGGAGAACAACCTCTTCGACACCGCGTCGGATCCGGGCAACATCGACGACGACACGCTGTAACCGCCGGGATTTTTCGCGTCAGTCGTCGGCCGGCGCGGGGCGTCGGACAGAGCCTGTCCGCCAGGAGCCCCGCCGGTACCAGGCGTACGCGATGAGCGCGCCGGCGACGTTCGAGATCGGGAACGCCATCCAGATGCCCGTCGAGCCGTACGACAGCGACGCGACGTACGCGACGGGGATCCTGATGAGCCCGAGCATTATCACCGAGATCGCCGCCGCGACGAGCGTCTTCCCCGCGCCGCGGAAGCTCCCCGAGTACGAGCGCATCACGCCGATGAACCCGAAGGTGGGCGCGACGTAGCTGAGGAAGTCGGCGCCGACGCGGATCACCTCGGGGTCGTTGGTGAAGATCGCCACGATCGGCCGGGTGAAAAGCAGCGTGGCGAGCCCGACGCCCGTGAGGATGATGAGCGTCCACTTGGCGGCGAAGTCCGCGGCCAGGCCGGCGCGGTCGGGCTCTCCGGCGCCGATGTTCTGGCCGGTCATCGTCTCGACCCCGCGGGCGACCGCGATCGCGGGAAGGAAAATAACTGAAAAGACCCGCACGCCGATCCCGTAGGCCGCGACGACGGTCGTCGGGAACATCCCCACGACTATGAGCAGGAGGTTCACCGACAGCGCGCGGCCCGTCCCCTCGACGGAGGCCGGGATCCCGATGTCGAGCAGGCGGCGGAGGTAGGTGAAGTCCGGGCGCATCTGGCTCGGCCGGATCCGGACGCCGCGGACGCCCTCGATCATCACCGCGATGCCGACGAGGAACGCCAGCGCGCGCGAGAAGATGGTCGCGACGGCCGCGCCGGTGATCCCCGAGCCGGTGTAGCCCGTCATCGCAAAGAGCGTCGCCTGCAGGTCCTGGAGCCCGAGCATCCCGAACAGGGGGTTGCCGTCGAACCCGAAGATGAGGATCGGGTCCAGGGCGATGTTGAGGACGACCGAGCCGAACATCACGAGCATCGGCGTGACGGTGTCGCCGTAGCCGCGCATCAGCGCGATGAAGACGAAGAAGCCGAACATAAAGGGCAGCCCGGCGGCGATCACCTGCATGTAGCTCGTCGCGAGCGGCAGCACGTCCGGCGACGCGCCGAGGAAGCGGATGAACGGGCCGACCGCGAGGAAGCCGACCGTGCCGAGGATGACAGAGCCGATCGTGGCGAAGCTCACCGTCTGGGAGGCGGCGTACTCGGCCTCCTCTTCCTCGCCGGCGCCGACGTGTTGGGCGACGAGGACGCTGCCCGCGACGGACAGTCCCATCCCGAGGGAGATCAGGAGGAACACCATCGGGAACCCGAAGCTGATCGCCGCCAGCGCCTCTGTACTATATTGCCCGAGCCAGAACGTGTCCGCGAGGTTGTACGCGGTCTGGAGGAGGTTCGTGATGACGATCGGCAGCGAGAGGAAGAAGAGCGGCTTGCCGATGCCGCCGCTCGTGAGGTTCAGCTCCTCCGGCCCCTTGAACACCGATCCGAGGCGGTCGAGCAGGCTCATTCGGTCGCCCCTCCCGCGCCGACGCCCTCGGCTTTCGGACCCGCGGCGGACGACTCCGCGGCGGCCCGCAGCGCCTCGTCGATGTAGGCGTCGACGGCGTCGGCCGCCTCGTCGAGGGAGTGGCCGACGGCGACGTGGCGCGTCTGGACGCCGTTGACGTGGGTCGTCAGGAACGACGCGACCGCGTCGGGGTCGACGTCGGCGCGGAAGGTCCCATCGTCGACGCCCGCTTCGACGACCTCGCGGACGGCGTCGGCGAAGGCGTCGTCGAAGCGGCGGAGCCGCTCGCGGAAGGCGTCGTCGTAGGGGGACTGGGCCTTGATTTCCAACAGGGCGGTCTGGAAGGCCGGCGCGTCCGGGCGCTCGGTGAGGAGCTCGTCCACGAGGCCGCGGAGGCGCGCTGCGGGGGTGTCGCCGGGCGGGTCGGCGATGCGGTCTTCGAACTGGTCGTAGAGGTGGTCGAGATACGCCACGAGGAGGTCGTGCTTGCCGTCGTAGTGGTAGTGGAGCGACGCCTTGCACAGGTCCGTCTCGTCGGCGATGTCCTGCATCGTCACGTCCGCGTAGCCGTGCTTGCACACGGCGCTGTGGGTCGCGTGCAGGATCTCGGTCGGCGTATCCTCGGTCATACTGTGCGCTCCATCTCGTTGTTCGAACTGACTGTCCGGTCAGTCAAAAGGGATTCGATGCCGGGTGGATGCGCGAATCGAGTCGGACCGGAGGGAGTGTAACAATCGAACCGACGGCGACGCAGATCCGCGGTTCAGTCGTCCCGTGATACGGGACACTTGCGCGAAACGGCCGGCGCCGTTTCGGGATCCGACATTGTATATAAACTGTCTCGTAATACGGGATAGTCTATTCTATCCCCGATGTGTCTCGATATAATCGATGTACAGCATCTACATACGATTTCAGATACAATCGATCGATCGGTTGCTGCGACGTCTTTAATATCAACTGATCGCAGGTGAGGAGTATGTCTCAGCCCGACGCGGAACCGAGGCGCGCGGACGACCTCGACGCCTACCACGTGATCGACTGCGACTGCCACTATATGGAGTCGTTCAAAGACGTCGCGGAGTACATGGACGAGCCCTGGAAGACCCAGTTCGAGGGCAGCAACTTCGACGAGAAGGGCGCAAAGCAGAATCTCAGCTCCTTCTTCCCCTTCTCGACCGGCGACCGCCAGGCCCACGGGAAGATCACCCGCGAGCACTCCTCGTACCCCGACGACCCCGAGACGCCCGAGCGCATCCGCGAGGGGATGGAGGCCATCGGCGTCGACCAGACGCTCCTGATCTCGCATCTCATCCTCGCCGGCGCGGGCACCACCGCCGACGACACTCGCCAGGCCGCCTTCGCGAAGGCCTACGTCGAGTACATGAGCGAGGAGGTGCTCGACCCCGACGACGGCATCCTCGGCCTCGCGCCGATCCCATACTACGACGTCGACGCCTCCCTGGAGATCCTCGACGAGATCGAGGGCCGCGAGGAGTACGTCGGCGCCTGCTTCGTGACCGCGGGCGCGACGCCGCCGCTCGGAAATCGAAAGTACGACCCGCTGTACGAGCGCTGTGAGGATATGGGCCTGCCCGCGGTGTTCCACACCGGCGGCGCCGGCCTCGACGAGTACGTCCGCGGCGGCTACCAAGAGATGCTCGAAACTCACACGCTCGGCTTCCTGGAGTCGAATATGTCCCAGATCGTCAGCCTCGTCGTCCAGGGCGTCCCCGAGAAGTTCCCCGACCTCGACATCTCCTTCATGGAGTCGGGGGTGACGTACCTCCCCTCGCTGATGACGCGGCTCGACGAGGAATACCTCAAGCGCCCCGAGGAGGCGCCGCTCCTCGAAAAACAGCCCGGCGAGTACATCACCGACTTCTACTACGGCACCCAGCCGCTGGAGGTCTCCGCCGATCCCGAGTACCTCCGGAAGTGCATCGAGATGGTCGGCCCCGATCAACTGCTCTTCGCCTCCGATTACCCCCACTGGGACTACGACCGCCCGACGACGGTCATCGACCTGCCGTTCCTCTCCGAGGCGGAGAAACGTGGCATCCTCGGCGAGAACGCCGCGGAGGTGTTCGGCCTGTGAGCGGCGATTCGGCCGGCGACCTCGTGGCGGTCGGCCCCGCCGACGACTTCGAGGACGGCGACCGGGCGTTCGTCGAGATCGACGGCGCCGAGGTGGGCGTCCTCCGGGTCGAAGGCGAGTTCTACGCCCTGCAGAACCACTGCCTCCACGACGGCGGCCCGGTCTGTAGCGGGAAGACCCACCGCAAGCTCGTCGGCGAGTTCGAAGAGCCCGGCAAGCGCGTCGAGCGCTCCTACACCGACGAGGAGTGTGTCATCTCCTGCCCGTGGCACGGGTGGTCCTACGATATCGAGACCGGCGAGCACCTCGGCAACGACGACATCGTCTTGCCCACCTACGAGGTCGTCGTCGAGGATGGCGTCGTCCACGTCGGCGACCGGCGGGCCCCGTAGCCCGGCGTGGTGGGACGGCTCGCCGATCGTGCCGGGGGATTTATCGAGCCCCGATCGCTTCCAGTGATATGAGCGGGAACGGATCCCTCGTCGGCGCCGACGAGACGCTCCTGCGGATCGTCGAGGCGCTGACCGAGAGCGGCCCCGCCGGCGTCACCGAACTCGCCGAGCGGCTCGACCTCACGAAGAGCACGACCCATCGCCACCTCAAGACGCTCGCCGCCCACGGCTACGCGATCAACGACGGCGGCACCTACCGGCTCTCCCACCAGTGGTTCCACGTCGGCACGGTCGTCAAGTCCCGCCAGCCGTTCTACGTCGCCGCCAAACAGCCCCTGCGGGACCTCGCGGATCGGACCGGGGAGACGGCCTGGGCCGCCATCGAGGAGGGCGGCCGGCTGATGTTCGTCAACGGCGCGGGGTCGAACCCGACGCACAACCCCGACCTGCTCGTCGGCGACTGGTCGCCCATCACCCGGACGGCCGCCGGCAAGGCGATCCTCGCGTACCTCCCCGACGACCGCCTCGACGAGATCCTGGTGGAGACCGCCGCCAGCGGCGACGGCGTCACGCCCGCCGAACTGCGGACCGACCTCGACCGGATCCGCTCGCGCGGCTACGCGATCAACCGCGGCCAGGATATCTCGGGGATCTACGCCATCGGAATGCCCGTCGTCCTCGACGAGGTGGCCGGGTCGCTGTCGTTGGCCAGCCCCTCGCGCGACCTCGTCGACGACGGGCGCGACGCGGCGCTGGAGGCGCTCTCCCGCGCCGTCGAGCGCGTCGAGCGGCGGCTGTCGGAACGCGAAGTGGCGAGCGGGCCGGGGTCGGCGTCCCGCTGATCGGCCGGGGGGCGGCTCTCGCGGCGGCCGCTACTCCGCGTCGTCGGCGCCGACGAACTCCTTTATCACCTTGCTCTCGGCGCGGTGGAGCTTCTCGCTGGTCGTCGACTTGGCGAGGCCGACCGACTCGGCCAGTTCGGTCAGCGTACACGTCCGGGGCGTGTCGTAGTACCCCTCCTCGATCGCGGTCTCCAGGAGCTCGTGCTGCTCTGTGGTCAGGAGCGACTGCGTGTCGACAGATTGGGTCACGGAGACGAGATCGAAGGGGATGCCGAACTGCTCCAGGAGGTCGCCGAGCTCCGAGAGGCGCTCCCGGGAGGCGGTGACCTCGACGGTGACCTCGCCGTCGACGATGGTGATCGGAAGCTCCAGCGGGATCCCGGCCTCGCTCAGCGAACGGAGGAGGAGCGGCTCCGTGGTCTCGAACTGCACCAGCGCGCGGTCGGGCTGTGCCTCCAGCACCGTGACGTCGAAGACGGTCTCGTAGCCGTCGATCGTCGCCACGATCGCCTGGATGTCCGCGGCGGAGATCTCGACGAGCCCCACGCCGGTGTCGTCGGCGGGCATCGCCGCCAGGACGGTGAACTCCGCGTCGGGGTACTCCCGCGAGAGCGTCGAGACCCACACCTGCTCGGGGAGGTCGAGAACGAGAGTGGCTCTGGCCATCAGTTCCCAAAATCCCGGCCAGCCCCATAAGTCCGCACGGAAGCCGCCGACGCCTCGTCACCGTGATTATCAGTCGCCGCTGGCTTCCGACCGCACCTCGCGCCACATCCCGGTCAGCTGCTCGGCGGCCGACTTCGAGGGCCGGGACACAGACACCGACAGGTCATCGTCGTCGTCGGTGCGCACGACGACCGTCTCGAAGTCGATCGCGTACCGGACCTCATCTGCGGTCTCCCGCTTCCGGACGAGCCCGGCGTCGGCGAGGCGGCGCAGTTTCTCGTAGGCCGTCGACCGCGGCATCTCGACGGCGTCTGCGAGCTCCGTGGCCGTCTTCGGCCGGTCGAGCGCGCGGAGGAGCGCCCGACACTGCGGGTCCGCGAGCGCGGCGAAGACGGACTCCGGATCGGGCGTCAGCGCGTCGGAGAGGGGGTTCGAAGACATCGATTCTCGGGGCGTCGACGCGGCCGGCCACGACCGCGCGTGGGCCGGTGCGCCGTCTACTCGTGGAGCGCACGCGCGGACGGGAAGTAGTTTCCTTTCGTCTTCGGACCCATTCCCGAAAGAGCTCCCGCGCGGATCCTCCGAATATGTTCGACGCCGTCCGGACCGGCTGGAAGCGAGTTCACCTTATACCGCCGTCTGGCCCCCAGCACCGAGTGTAATGAGCACACCCGTAGGCGCACCCGGTTCGACGATGTCGCGTCGCGAATTCCTCGCTGCCACCGGCTCCGCCGGCGCGCTCGGTCTCGCCGGCTGTACGGCCCCGACCGAAGAGCGCGTCCAGGCGTCGCAGACGGCGAATCAGGCGACGACGGATGGTTCGGTTCCCTCGACGAGTCCGCCGGAGGTCGTCGACGTCGACGAGCAGGGCGGGTCGGTGACGCTGAAGTCGACGCCCGCACGCCACGCCGTCCACCCGCTGGAGACGATGGGCGGGCCCGTGGAACTGCCGCGCGTGTGGGCGTTCCAGGCCGACGACGGCGACCCCAGCGTCCCCGGACCGATCCTCCGGACGACCGAAGGCGAGGACATGGAGGTCACCCTCGACAACACCGACGGAATGCGACCCCATACCCTCCACTTCCACGGCGTCCGGAAGGCCTGGGAGGACGACGGCGTCCCGACGACGACCGGCATCCGCGTCGGTCCCGGCGAGAAGCACACCTACACCATCCCCGCGAACGTCCCCGGCACGCACCTGTACCACTGCCACTACCAGACCCACCGGCACGTCGAGATGGGGATGTTCGGCATCTTCCGCGTCGATCCGAAGGGCTACGAGCGCGCCGACCGCGAGTACTTCATGACGGTCAAGGACTGGGACTCCCGGCTCTCGCGGATGGCCGCGGGCCAGGACGCCACCTACGACCCGCAGAACCGCAAGCCCGACGTCTTCACCGTCAACGGCAAGAGCGCGCCGCGGACGCTCCACCCCGAGGACGGCTCGCCGATCATCGTCAGCGAGGGCGACCAAGTGAGAGTTCACTTCGTCAACGGCGGCTATATGAGCCACCCGCTGCACATCCACAATCACCGCTTCCAGCGGGTGGAAAAGGACGGCGGGACGATTCCGGAGGCCGCCCGCCACGAGATGGACGTGACGAACGTCGCCCCCGCCGAGCGGCACACCATCGAGTTCACCGCCGACGCCGACCCAGGCATCTACCTGATGCACTGCCACAAGGTGAACCACGTGATGAACGGCGGCTTCTACCCCGGCGGGATGCTCGGCGGCGTCGTCTACGAGTCCGCGATGGACACGGACATCTTCGCACAGCTGATGGAGTACGCCGGCTACGAGGGCTGACGGCGTCCCGCGGTTTCCGTTGAGGAACGGAACGAACGGAGCAACGGGGCAGAACGAACATATTCGGACCGACCGACCGGATCCGAAAACCGGGTTCCGGATTTTGATACGTCCGCTCTAGAGTGTCACCTATGAAGCTGAGACGAAAGACGATAGCGAAGGCGATCGTCGTCGTGTTCGTGTTCAACCTCGTCGTGATGGGCGCGGGCGCCTGGTTCGCCTATCAGGAGGCGCCGCCCATCCCCGAGGAGGTCGTCGGACCCGACGGCGAGGTCGTCGCCACCGACGAACAGGTCCGCGAAGGCAAGCGCGTGTTCCAGAAGAACGGCCTGATGAACCACGGCTCGATCCTGGGCAACGGCGCGTACTACGGCACCGACTACACCGCCGACGCCCTGGACCTGAAGGTCCAGTACATGCGGGAGTACTACGCCCAGGAGCGCTACGGGAGCGCCTACGGCGACCTCGCGTCGTCCGAGCAGGCTGCCGTCGCCGACGTCGTCGAACAGGAGCTCGATTCGGGCTACGACGGGGGCGCGATCCAGTACTCCGCCGCCGAGCTGTACGCCCACCGGCAGGTCCGCCAGGAGTACGTCCAGCGCTACCACGACGGCTCACACGACCGCGGCGTCCCCGCGGGGATGATCGAGTCCTCCGAGGAGGCGCGGCAGTTCGCGGACTTCGCGATGTGGACCGCGTGGTTCTCCCACACCGAGCGCCCGGGCGGCAGCCACACCTACACCAACGACTGGCCGTACCAGCCCGGCGCGGGTAACGACGCCACCGGCGCCGCGATGACCTGGAGCGTCATCGCGATGGTCTTACTCGTCGCGGGCGCGGGCGCCGGCATCTGGCTCTACCGCGCGGTCGAACTCCCGGAGCCGAAGGCCGAGGGCATCTCGGTGCCGAAGCCCGGCGAGATGAGCGTCTTCCCGAGCCAGCGCTCCGCCCTGCGGTTCATTCCAATCGCCGCCGGGCTGTTCCTCGCGCAGGTCCTCTTGGGCGGCCTGCTGGCGCACTTCTACATCGAGCGCGCCGGCTTCTTCGGCATCGAACGCGTCTTCGGCGTCCACATCCTCCAGCTGCTCCCCTTCGCCATCGCGAAGACCTGGCACATCGATCTGGGGATCCTCTGGATCGCGACGACGTGGCTCGGCGCCGGGCTCTTCCTCCCGCCGCTCCTGACGGGCCACGAGCCGACGCGGCAGTCCACCTACGTGAACGGCCTCCTGGGCGCGCTGGTCGTGGTCGTGGTCGGCGGCCTCGGCGGCATCTGGCTCGGCGCCAACGGCTACTTCGACGGCCAGCTGTGGTGGCTCCTCGGCAACGAGGGCCTCGAATACCTCGAAGTCGGAAAGGTCTGGCAGTTCGGCATCCTCGCCGGCTTCGGCATCTGGGCGGTGCTGGCGATCCGCGGGCTGAAGCCGCTCTTGGACCGCGAGCCGCCGTACGGCCTCGCGCATATGATCCTCTACGCCGGCGGCTCGATCGCCCTGCTGTTCACCGCGGGCTTCCTCTTTACCCCCTCGACGAACATCGCTGTCACGGAGTTCTGGCGGTGGTGGGTCGTCCATATGTGGGTCGAGGGCGCCTTCGAGTTCTTCATCGTCGCCATCGTCGGCCTGACGCTGGTGTCGATGAACCTCCTCTCGCGCCGCAGCGCCGAGAAGGCCGTGATGCTCCAGGCGCTCCTCGTGATGGGCACCGGCGTCATCGGGGTCTCCCACCACTACTGGTGGATCGGGATGCCCGATATGTGGGTCCCGATCGGGAGCGTCTTCTCCACGCTGGAGCTGATCCCGCTCGTGTTCATCCTCTATGAGGCGCTCGGCCAGTACCGCGCGATGTCGGCGGGCGAGTTCCCCTACCGCATCCCCTTTATGTTCATCGTCGCCAGCGGCGTCTGGAACTTCGTCGGCGCCGGCGTGCTCGGGTTCTTCATCAACCTCCCGCTGATCAACTACTACGAGCACGGCACCTACCTCACGGTCGGCCACGGCCACGCGGCGATGTTCGGCGCGTTCGGCTTCCTCGCGCTGGGGATGGTCGCGTATATGCTCCAGATCGCCATCAAGCCGGCACGCTGGGACGGCTCCTGGCTCCGGGCGGCGTTCTGGTGCTGGAACGTCGGCCTCGCGCTGATGGTGTTCGTCTCGGTGCTCCCGGTGGGCTTCCTCCAGCTGGAGACGGCCTTCACCGGGACGTACGCGGCCGCGCGTAGCCTCGCGTTCTACGAGCAGCCGATCATCCAGACGCTGTTCTGGGCGCGGCTGCCGGGAGACACCCTCATCATCGTCGGGACGGTCATCTACGCCGCCGACATCCTCAGAAAGCGGTTCGTCCTCCGGCACTCCGAGGAAGACCCCGACGTCGAGGATATGGCCGTCGCCGAGGGGGTCCTGGGCGACGACTGATCGGGCGCGCTCGAAGTATTGCGGCGCGATCGGTCGGGCCGTTTCTCGGTGCGCGCTTCGCGGTCGTCGATGGCCTCGTCCGAATCACTCATCGAATCACTTCGTGCGTATCCAGTACGTATCGGCGGGACGGTCGCCCGTGACGCCTCTCTGCGGCTGAGTTACTGCAAAAGTGGTGTCGTCGTGTCGCCGCGCGGCGACGCGAACGCTACGTTAGTTGCGGACGACGTTCGTCGCGCGCGGTCCCTTGGGGGACTGTTCGATGTCGAAGTCAATATCCGTCCCTTCGGTCAGATCCTCGCCGCCAACGTCTTCCATGTGGAAGAACACGTCGTCGTCGGAGTCGTCCGTAGAGATGAAGCCGTAACCGCCTGCGTCGTTGAAGAAATCAACCTTACCGTTTGCCATTGCGATTAGACACAGACCGGGTATACGGTTAAGTCTTCTCCATTTGTTTTCTCATTTCGAATTTTGAAATACGAATGTCCAAAATATGCAGTATCGTGAGTGCATCTGTCTATTCGACAGTTACTGACGGATTCGATCGCTGACTCGACACAAACAGCCCGTATTCCCGACGGACCGGCAGTTCCCGCCGCGCCGGCCGAGCTATTGATTCCAGGGCGCGTCCTCGCGGTCGAACAGCCGCTTTCGCTCCTCGATCGACTCGATCCGTTCGACGTCCTCGTCGTCGAGCGACAGCGACGGCGCTTCGAGGTTGTCCTCCAGGTGGTCGCGCGTCGAGGCCTTCGCGACCACGCTCACGTCGAAATCCGAGAGCCAAGCCAGGATCACGCGCGCCGGGCTCACCCCGTGTTTCTCTGCGACCGCCCGCACCGGCGCCAGCGAGAGCGCCTCGCCCCGTGCGAGCGGCGACCACGCCACGACCTCGATGTCGTGTTCGGCGGCGTAGGGGAGCAGTTCGGCCCGCTCGCCCTCGGTCGGCGGCAGCATCGGATGGAGCTGGATCTGGTTCGCCGCGATCGGCGCGTCCAGGACCCCGCGGGCGACCTCCAGCGTCTCGACGGTGAAGTTGCTCACGCCGACGTGGTCGATGTAGCCCTCCTCGCGGAGTCGATCGAAAGCGGGGAGCGTCTCGTCGGGATCGTACGCGTCGATCGGCCAGTGGACGTAGAGGAGGTCCACGTAGTCGGTCCGCAGTCTGTCGAGGCTCTCCTTCGTAGTCTCGATGACGTCGTCGTACGCGAGGTTCTGCGGGTGGACTTTCGTGGCGAGAACGACCTCGTCGCGGCCGACGTCCGACCGCTCGATGGCCTTTCCGACCAGGTGTTCGTTCCCGTACATCTGGGCCGTGTCGACGTGGCGGTAGCCCAGATCGAGCGCCGTCTCGACCGCGGTGACACACTCCTCCGGGTCGTCGTCACCGTCGCCGAGTGTGATCCCGAGATCCGAGGTCCCGAGCCCGAGCCGCGGCAGGTGAAGCGTCATATCCCCTGGAGTTGTCAAACGAGATTAAAACCACTGGTAACACTCATCACGCTGGGTGGCAAACGGCCGGTATGTCGTTCCAAGTCGAGACGGGCGAACGCGTCGACGTCCGCGACGTGACGGCCGAGGTCGCGGCGGCGGTCCCGGCGGACGTCGAACGCGGCGTCTGTACGGTGTTCGTCCCGCACACGACCGCGGGCGTCGTCGTCAACGAGAACGAGTCGCGGCTCCGCGCCGACCTCACGCGCGCGCTCGATTCGATCGTCCCGCGCGGCGACGGCTACGAGCACGACGCCATCGACGACAACGCCGACGCGCACCTGCGGGCGATGCTGTTGGGCGAGAGCGTCTCGATCCCGGTCGCCGATGGCTCCCTGGACCTCGGGACGTGGCAGTCCGTGCTGTTCGTCGAGAGCGACGGGCCGCGGACGCGCTCCGTCGAGGTCGTCACGACGCGGTCGTAGCCCAGGGAGATCTATCCACTGCCGCATCGCAACCCCTTTTTTCGGTTCTCTCACACTACCGGTATGGATCTGACCGAAAAGCGCGTGGTCGTGACGGGCGGTGCGGGCCTCATCGGGTCGCACCTCGCCGCCCACCTCCGCGCCGACAACGACGTCGTGGTCGCCGACGACCTCTCGAAGGGGACGCGCGACCGCGTTCCCGACGGCGTCGAGTTCGTCGAGGCCGACCTGACCGACGAATCCGACGTCGCGCGCGTCGTCACCGACGACGTCGACGTCGTGTTCCACCTCGCGGCCTACACCGACACCAACTACGACAAGCCCCGCCAACTGTTCGAGGAGAATTCGGCGATGACCTACAACGTCCTCGAACGGATAGACGAGGTCGGCGTCGAGCACGTCGTCTTCACCTCGTCGTCGACCGTCTACGGCGAGGCGCCGCGACCGACGCCCGAGGACTACGCGCCGCTGGAGCCGATCTCGATCTACGGCGCGTCGAAGCTCGCCGACGAGTCGCTGCTGTCCACCTACGCGCACTCCTACGGGATGACGGCGTGGTGCTTCCGCTTCGCCAACATCGTCGGGCCGCGCCAGCGCGGCAACGTCATCCCCGACTTCATCGAGAAACTCCTCGAAGATCCGGAGACGCTCGAAATCCTCGGCGACGGCCGCCAGGAGAAGTCGTACCTCCACGTCGAGGAGTGCGTCGACGCCATCTGCCACGTCGTCGAACACGCCGACGAGGCGCTGAACATCTACAACCTCGGCACGCGGACGACGACGTCGGTCAACCGCATCGCCGACATCGTCGCTGACGAGATGGGCCTCGATCCCGAGTACACCTACACGGGCGGCGACCGCGGGTGGACGGGCGACGTGCCGAAGATGCGGCTGTCGATCGAGAAGCTCTCGGCCCTCGGCTGGGAGCCGAGCCAGTCCAGCGACGAGGCGGTCCGTCGCGCGGCGCAGGGCCTCGTCGAGGAACTCCGCGCCGAGCACGAAGCGGCATAGCCCGGGCCGGACGTCGGTCTCGGAGGTAGAATTATGTCGACTGCCCACCACGATCGAGGTATGTCGGATCAGGAGTCGACGCGGCGGGATCCCGAACAGCTACTCGATCGAATGGAGACTGCGGACTGTCACTACTGCGACGGCGACCTCGACGTCGGAGAGTACAAGGACTCCGCGGCGATCCTCTGTGAGGACTGCGGGACGCCAGCCGTCCGCGTGTGGTGACGACGACGAGCGCAACAGGGTCGGATCGGCGCCTCAGTCGTCTAAATAGGGCTCACACACCCGCCGGACGCCCTCCTCGAAGTCGATCTGGGGCTCCCAGCCGGTGGCCTCGCGGATCCGCGTGATGTCCGCGCAGGTGTCGTGGACGTAGTTCTCCAGCGGGATCGGCTCGTACTCCGGTTCGACGTCGGTCCCGAGGACGTCGTTGATCATCTCGACCATCTCGTTGAACGAGTACGGATCGCCCGTCCCGAGGTTGTAGACGCCGGCGAGTTCCGCTTCGGCCGTGCGAACGAGACCGCGGACGATGTCGTCGACGTGCGTGAAGTCCCGCGTCTGGGTGCCGTCGCCCCACAGCACCGGCGACTCGCCGCTGGCGATCTTGTCGGCGAACTGTGACACCGTGTTCGCGTACTCGCCTTTGTGTTCCTCGTTGCCGCCGTAGCCCTGATAGACGGAGAAGAACCGCGTTCCCGCGAGCGAGAGGTCGTCGTAGAAGTCGTTGTAGTACTCCGCGTAGCGCTCCCGCCCGAGCATCGACGCGTCGTAGCCCGTCGACGCTTCGAGGTCCATATCCTCGGGGCTCGGTTCGGTCCGACTCCCGTACGCCGACGACGTCGAGGCGTATACGAAGGTGTCACAACCGTCCTCGCGAGCCTGCTCGACGACGTTGACGAAGCCCTCGATGTTGACCCGTGCGCCCTGCCGGGGGTTCTCTTCGAGCATCTGTCGGGAGGACAGCGCCGCGAGGTGGTAGACGACGTCGACGTCCGTCGGGAGGCCGTCGTCGAGGACGTCGGCTTCGACGTATTCCACGTCGTCGGAGAGGTTCGCGGGCGTGCCGAGATAGCCGTTGTCGAGCGCGATGACGTGGTTGTCCGCCGCGAGCGTATTGGCGAGGTTCGATCCGATGAACCCCGCACCGCCGGTGACGAGTACCCGCTTTCCTTGCATACGTATCGGGCGCCGCTCACTCGATAAAGTTGTATCGGAAAAGTAAGATGATGCGTCCGCTCCCGCCCGGGATGCTTCGATCCATTTGTGCGGTCACGGAATTTCGTATCTCGATATACGATTTATCGAACGGCGATATCAGTCGAGACCGCTCAAAAAGCCGCCCTCGTCGCTCTCGCGCGCGTCGTCCGAGAAGTCGGCATCGAGTTCATTTGGTTGGTCGGCTTCGGGTTCGTCGTCGACTGCCGCATCCGGTTCGTCGTCTTCCTCCTCGGGGACCGACGGGGTCTCGACGTGGCAGGTGAGCGAAATCGACTCGCCGTTTCGCTCGGTCGGGACGGCCCACATCTGGCCGCAACCGAGGAGCGTGTGCCAGTTGTCCCCGCGGCGGTGGGAGACCGACACGAGGATCTCGTCGGTCTCGGCGTCGCGGCCGGCGTACTCGATACGGAGGAGTTCGCCGTAGACTCTCAAGCCGGCGGGCGCGTCGAGCCGAACCGGCGTCGTGTCCGTCTCGCCGTTCGGCCCCTCGACGATCACCTCGACGACGGGCACGTCCTCGTCGGGGATCGTGTAGGTGACTTCGAGGGTGTTCGCCGTGAGGTCGACGCCCGTGAGCTCGACGAATGAGGCCGATTCGCCGGTCGCGTCGGCGACCCGGCGCCGGAGCGGTTCGAGCGGGAGCCGAACGGTCTCGGAACTGTCTGCCATCTTGTCGAGGGGATACAGCGGGGAGACGTATCACTTCACCGGCGTCGCGCGGGTGAAATCGGGCTCCAACTCCGGGCGACCGTCGTGATAAATTCTATCCTGATATACGAATTCTGTACATCTCGGATGGTCGCTCCCACGCGTGGTTGATAGTCGATCTTCTCGTTCTCGATTCGGCTCCCCTTCTGGTTCGGCCCACCAGGCAACGTTCACCCGTACCGCGGAACTGTTAATGTAGTGTAAATACTTCTTATCCAACTGGATAGGGATGGCAGATGAGTGAATCACACAACCGATCGAACGCTCCGAAGTCGATCCGTCAACGGCGGATCCTCGATCTCGCGGCCGACGAACCGGACGCGTCGTACGCCGACATCGCCGAGCGCGTCCCGAGCGCATCGGCGGATCTGGTCGAACGCGTCCTCGAAGAATACGGCGACCCGGCGCCGCCGATGCCCGCTCCAGCCGACGGCGATGTGGACGAGTCGGAGGACGACACCGAATCCGAAACCCCGAATCAGGACGGCGACGCGTCCGGCCACTCGGACGCGGAGGCCACACCCGCCCGGGTCGATTTGGACTCGCTGTCGGCGAAGGACCGCGAGACGCTGCGCGCCATCTACGAGCATCCGTCCGCGACCCAGCAGGAAATCGCCGACGTTCTGGACGTCTCGCGCGCGACGGTGAGCAACCGCATCCGCGACATCGACGGCTTCGAGTGGGCTGATCGGGCGTCGCTGACGGCTGCCCTCTTCGGTTCCGACGACGACGGTGCCTCAACAACAGACAAGGATGATTCCAGTACGGACGCGGACTCCGCCCGCGAAGCGGAGATCGCGAAAGATGATGCGACGTCGGAATCGCCGGATGAGATCGCCTCGGAGCCGGATGGCACCCCCACCACGGACACCATATCCGAACCGGGCGCAGAGGCCGAAGCGAGTCACGCTCCAGACATCGCTGCCGAAGATGTCGACCGACTCACCGACGCCGTGGAGGAACTCTCAGACCGGCTCGGGGCCGTGGAACGCCGGCTGGACGCGATCGAAGCCGACGCCGGCGAGCGGGAGAGCAAGCGCGAAGACCCGGAGGCGTCGCCCTTCGACGATCCCGAGTTCGTCCACAAGGTCGTCCACGCGTGTATGGACGCCGAGCAGGTCACCGAAGACGAAGAGCGGCGGCTTATCCGGGCCGTACTGCAGCGCTGAGCCTCACCACCCGATTTCGTCGAGGCCGGTCACGAGTCGGTCGACGTCTTCTGCGGTGTTGTACACGTGGAGCGAAGCGCGCACGGCGCCCGCCGGATTCGGAAGCGATCTGATAGCGACGTTGTACTCCTCGTTGAGTCGCTCGACGGTGGTCTCGGGGTCGTCGACGCGGACGGTGACGAGGCCCGACTCCGGCTCCGCCGGGCTGATCAGCCGGTCGTCGGGGACGTGGTCGACGAACCGCGTGGCGAGTTCACGGATGTGGGCCTCGATCGTGTCGAGACCGACGCCTTCGAGGACGTCGATCGACTTCGAGAGCGCGGCGTACGGCGCGGGGCTCGTGGTGCCGACCTCGAACCGCGCCGCGCCGGGCTTGAGCTCGTAGCTAGCGTCGTCGAAGCGCTCGATGCCGCGGTAGCCGATCTGGCCGGGGTGGAAGTCGGGTGCGGCATCCGTGTCCACGTACAGGAAGCCGGCCCCCCAGAGCCCGAGCATCCACTTGTGACTCGCCATCGCGACGGCGTCTGCGCCCCACGCCGAGACGTCGACATCGGTCTGTCCGGGGACCTGCACGGCGTCGACGAGGACGCGCGCCCCCGCGTCGTGGGCGTCCGCGACGAGTTCGGCGACGGGGAGGTGCGTGCCGTAGTTCCAGGTGAGCGCGCTCAGACACACGAGCTTCGCGTCGGCGACGGCGTCGCGGTAGGCGTCGCGATCGATGCGCCCCTCGATAGTGGGCGCGACCCGGACCTCGCAGCCGTCGCGTTCGAGGCGCTGCCACGGGAGGATTCCGGCGGGGTGTTCGAGATCGGTGCGGACGATCACGTCGCCGGGCTCCCAGTCGATCGCCGAGGCGATGCGGTTGATGCCGTCGGTGGTGCTCTGTGTGAGCGCGATCTCGTCTTCGTCGGCGCCGACGAAGGCGGCGACGTCGCCGCGGGCCTCGTCGTACCGCTCGAACGCGTGGGGATACGGCCCGGGATCGCCGGCGGCGTCCCACTCGTGGGCTTCCAGTGCCGCCTGTGCGGCTTCCACGACGGGACGGGGACTGGGGCCGCTGGCGCCGGTGTTCAGATACCGAACGTCGTCGAACGCCGGGACCGCCTCGCGGATATCGGCTGGCGTATCCATCACTTCCGCATCGCGCTGCCGTCACTTAGTCGGTGGTGGCCTCGGCCGCCGAGTCGATCCCGGCGTGATATCACGGCTCGCAACGGGGCGAGTCGCTTATATTCGCTGAGCGCGGCAGTATTACGCGTGTTCGTCGGCCACGCGATGCTCGCGTTCGCCCTCGCGGCTCTGGCCGCAGAGTGGCGCGGCTGGCCGACGCGCCGCGCTCTGGCGGTCGGCGTCGCGGCCGGCGCCTTCGCGGCCCTGCCCGATATCGACGTCGCGTACGCCCTGTTCGCAGTTGACGGGTCCGCGGTCGTCGCCGCTGCCGACGCCGACGCGTTCTGGAGTGCGGCGAACCGCGTCCACCGCTCGATGACCCACTCGCTCGTCGTCGCGGCCGTCGTCGCCCCCGCCGTCGCGCTGGCGACGCTCCGCGCCGGCGAGGCCGGGCGCACGCGACTCGCCCGGAGCGTCGGCGTCGCGTTACTGATCGGCTTGGTCGGCGTCGCGCTGGCCGTGAGCGGCGCGCTCGGCGGCTTCGTGATGGGCGCGTTCGTCGTCGCCGGCGTCGTGCTCGCGGCCGCCGTGCGGCAGTACGCCGATCTCTCGCCGCGCGCACTGGCGGCCGCGGCAGTGATCGGTCTCGCCACTCACCCGTGGGGAGATCTGTTCACGGGCGAACCTCCGGAACTGCTGTATCCGTTTGGCCTGGCGGTGTTCGACGGGCGCGTGGCCCTGCACGCCGATCCGACGCTGCACCTCTTGGGGGCGTTCGCCGTCGAACTGGCGACGATCTGGCTCGCCGTCCTGGTCGTAGTGCGGCTTACCGACGGCTCCGTCGGCCCGGTCTTCGATCGGAGTGTCACCCTCGGTGCGGCGTACAGTGTTGCGCCGTTGCTGTTGGTCCCGCCGACGCTCGACGTGTCGTACCACTTCGTGTTCTCGATCCTGGCGGTCGGATTGGCCTGTGGCGCCGTCGCGTGGGCGCGGTCGTTGCTCGCATCGGACGGGGACGGGAATTTCCGCCGATTGTCGACGGGGCGGTCCCACCTTCTACGGGCCAGTCTCTCGTATGCAGTGATCGCACTGAGCGGCGTCACTATCGCGCTGTTCGGGTACACGGCGGTCTACATCACGCTCTAGCGTGTCAGCACTGCCGCTGTTCGATTTGCTCTCGAAAAATGTCCATCGGACGGCGCGCCGACGTTCGCTCGTGTACCCCTACCCGGGCGCCCGTCGGGGCGGCGTCCGTTAACCGTACGAGATGATTTGGCGAGGAAATTAAAAGTCTTGTGTAACTGACCCTCCTCGAACGCGGCGTGGGTAAGACATCAGTCGCACCGGATCTCATTGATTTGCCCGGTGGCTACGCGACGATGGTGAACGGTATCCTCAAATTCATTCTCGACAGCAGGTACTCGTTATGCTGACGTGACGCTATTCGCGGAGCGTAGCGATGTCGGCGCTTTCGAGTCACTACTGTCTAGAAGCGATCTATAGAGGACTGTTATGATCCCCTAGTATCGATTATACTCGTTATCTTCTCACGAGGAAAGTATTTTATGACCGAAATGTATCTACTTCGGTAGTGACACGCGAACCACAGGATCTGGAGTGTTCGCGGTCAAGTGGGGCGCCGCGTACGGTACCTCTTAGGGAGGCTCTCAGCCAGAATGGCGATGTTTCCTGTGGGTAGCGCGTCGGGAAGTCGCGCTATAGAGGGTCGCGGATTGCGGTGGGCCCTCCGTTCGGAACACACCGCACAGCGGGCAACGAGGCCACGATGACCTCTACACGAACCATCCAAGGAAACCAATCGATCGACGGGCCCGAGAGAGAGGGCGAAAGTCTCCTACTCGGCCCAGACAGTGACATCGCGCCGACGGTCAGCGTCGTGATGCCCACGATGAACGAAGAGGACGGCATCGCAGAGTGCATCCAACGGGTGCGGAACGCGGTACGGGAATCGGGATACCACACGGAGGTGATCATCAGCGACGACTCGACCGACCGGACGCCTGAGATCGCACGGGACCTGGGCGCGATCGTCGTCGAACCCGACGATCAGGGATACGGGTACGCCTATCGATACGCGTTCGAGCGGTGTCGCGGCGACTACATCATCATCGGCGACGCCGACACCACATACGACTTCGAGCAGTTCCCCAAACTTCTGGATCCGGTCGTCCGCGGAGACGCCGATATGGTGATGGGGAGCCGACTCGACGGCGAAATCAAAGAGGGCGCGATGCCGGCGTTGCACCAGTACGTCGGCAATCCGCTGCTCACCCGCTTCTTGAATCTCTTCTACGACGCCGGCGTCAGTGACGCGCACTCGGGATTCCGGGCGTTTCGAGCCGATATGCTGCCGGAGCTCGACCTCAGCACTACGGGAATGGAGTTCGCCTCCGAGATGATTATGGAAGCCGGCGCGCGCGACCTCACGATCGAGGAGATTCCCATCACCTACCACGAACGCGAAGGCGACGCGACGCTGGACAGTTTCCGGGACGGCTGGCGGCACGTCCGCTTTATGCTCCTGAACGCGCCGGGCTACCTGTTCTCGGTCCCTGGGGCCGTGATGGGCGCACTCGGCGTTATGGTGATGATGCTGGCGTTCCTTGATATCTCGATCTCGGGGGTCTCCTTCGGGATCCACTCGGCGATCGCGGGCTCGCTCTTCGTCCTCGTCGGCTATCAGGTCGGGAGCCTGAGCGTGTTTGCGACCGTCGCCAGCGATCCGATCCAGCGACCGAACGATCCGATCACCGACGCGCTCATCGAGCAACTGAACCTCGAACACATCGCGACTATCGGGCTCGTGATCTACACCGCCGGCCTCCTGTATGCCGGGTGGCTGGTCGTCCAGTGGGCACAGACTGGCTTCACCAGACTGCCGATGGTCGTCGGTGACGTGCTCGCGTTCACGGCCATCGTCCTCGGCATCCAGACCATCTTTAACGCGTTCTTCCTCAGCGCCGTGGCCGGAGAGTAGTCCCCCCAAGAATCGAACGGGACTTCTGACGACAGTCGCTGCCACGTTACTTGATAGCCAATCGAACAGTATATCTACCTAACACGTTCAACAGTCGGTAGTGAGATCAATGGCCGTCAACGACTTACAGGGTCCGGACGTGCGCCTGATCGAACGAACGCCGCTCCGGGGTGATTCCCAGGCCCTCGCCCAAATACTTCCCGCGCTGTCCCCAGAGACGTGGGCCTTCCACATCGATTATGTGTGGTCGCCTACCGCCAGACTTCAGCAGTGGTCCGACCACGCGGAGGAGGGCCCGGCCGAAATCGGGATCGTCCACACCGGCTACGCCGTGCCCGACGCTGGCGCTATCGGCGACGTCAGTGACTCGCTCGGCTTCTCGACGACGTTTTCGTACGTCTCCGAGCCCGGCGATCTGGTCCAGATCGGCCTGGAACTGGTCAAATTCTTCAAACGAGTCCCCCAGAACGCTCCGGCGGTCGTCAGCGTCGATTCGATCTCCTTGATGCTTCAGTACGCTTCGGTGGATGACGTCTGTCGCTTCGTCGATCGAAGCCAGGACATCATCGCCGCACGGGACGCCGTCGCGCGCTATTACTTCACACCGGAGGCGCACGACTCGGAGACCGTCGAGCGGATCCGATCGCGGTTTTCATAGGTTCCATTCCCGTTCATTATATCCACTTTCTCGTCAGGTCTCCGAAAAGAGCCAACGACGAGCCGACGTATCTCAGTCTCGAACACAGGATGTGACTAACTGGTACGGATCCGTAGAATATTCGAATATCGAACCTCTCAGAGACGACAGCCGTCTGAGTGAAAAAAGATATCACGATAGGTCGCAATCGGTCGTGTACAATGAAAGCCGTAGTGCTGGCGGCCGGCGAGGGAACGCGGCTCCGGCCCCTGACGGAGGACAAGCCCAAAGGGCTAGTCGAGGTCGCGGGACGACCTATCTTGACACACTGCTTCGATCAGCTCGTCGAGTTAGGGGCCGACGAACTGGTGGTCGTCGTGGGCTACCTGAAACAGAGAATCATCGAACACTACGGCGACGAGTACGAAGGCGTCCCGATCACGTACGCACACCAGCGCGAACAGAAGGGACTGGCACACGCGCTTCTGACCGTCGAAGAGCACATCGACGACGACTTTATGCTGATGCTCGGGGACAACATCTTCCAGGCGAACTTGGAGGACGTCGTTCGACGCCAGCGCGAGGATCGGGCCGATGCGGCGTTCCTCGTCGAGGAGGTGCCCTGGGAAGATGCAAGCCGATACGGCGTCTGTGATACGAACAAATACGGCGAGATCACCGACGTGGTCGAAAAGCCCGAGGATCCGCCATCGAATCTAGTGATGACTGGCTTCTATACGTTCACGCCGGCGATTTTCCACGCGTGTCATCTGGTGCAACCCTCGAATCGGGGCGAGTACGAGATCTCGGAGGCGATCGACCTGTTGATTCAGAGCGGACGGACGATCGACGCGATTCGGCTGGACGGCTGGCGCGTGGACGTCGGCTATCCCGAGGACCGAGAGAAGGCCGAAGCGTTGTTGGAGGAAGGAGGCGAGGACCTCGATTCCCAGAACGCGGTCGAATCCTAACGACCTCGATTCGTTCTTTTTCGATGCGTCGTTCTTCGATGGATACCCCGTAGAGATCCCCCGGGTTGGGTGGAACCACCGGATTGAAGCGACCCGTCGTGGAAGTCAATCCCATACCCAATTACGTCGATGAGTGATCCAGACCAGCCACCAACGCCCGACCGCCTGAGGACCGTTCTCGAGGAAGCGAACCACGAGAAGGCGGCCACGTGTCTCGATCGGCTCGGTACGGCTGACGCTGAAACTCGCAAGCACGCGTTGCGGGCGGCTCGGGAGATAGCTGAAGAGCGGCCACACTCCTTCCAGGACCTCGCCGACCAGTGTTCGGCGTTCTTGACCGATGATGACCGCGCTGTCAGGCTGACGGCGGCGAAACTGTTCGTCGCGTTGAGCGCGTCGGAGCCGGCGGTCGTCCTCTCCGCTGTCGACGCGCTCGCTGGGCGTCTTGCGGACGAGGACGAGTTCTACTTCGTCCGGGCGCGTTGCGCCGAGGCGCTCGGATACGTCGCGATCGAGGCGCCCGACGAAGTCGCCGACCCGGAGACGCTCGCCGACCTCCGTCTCGGACTGGCGTTCGACGAACCGGAGGTCAAAGAGAAGCTCGCGAAGGCACTGGCACACGTGGCGCTCGGCGATCCGAATCGACTCCGCCACCACGCGTCCTCGCTCGCCGAACACCTCGATGACGAGGCCGAACTCGTCCGGTATTATCTCTGTACGGCCCTGGTCGTTGTCGGGTGTGCATATCCTGATAAACTGGCCGGAGCAGCGGGACCGCTCCAAGCGCGACTCGACGATGCGAACCCGTACGTGGTGGGGCGAGCGGCCGAAGCGATCGGGTTACTCGCAACGTCCCCGGTGAGCGTTGAGTGGGACCGATCTCTCGACGATATCGAGACCGACCACGAGGACCCACCGGCCTTCTTGATCGACCGGCTGTCGTTCTGCCGACAGCAGCTCGCTCCCGAGCAGTCCGGCGAGGCTCCCGACGAGGTGGGCACGATCGCATCGATCCGAGACGAGATCGACGACGTGGTCGAGGAAATGACTGCCTCGGACGACGGGTCGTGTCCGCACTGCGGGCTCGATCTGCCCGAGGGGGGACCACCGATGTGTCCGCAGTGCGGGGCGCCCCGCTAATTTCGGCCGTTATACGTTCCGGAACGCTTTTGATTATTTAGGTTGGCCTAAAAATATGGCCGAATTCCAGTCTGACCGCCAGCGCATCCGCAGTATCAGTAGAGTCGCCACCTGGATATGAGCCGAACGGACCTCGAACCAACACACGAGTGCGACCGCGACGTGGTCGTCGTCGGCGGAGGACCGGCGGGCTGTTCGGCGGGCATATTCTGCGCCCGCTACGGGCTCGATACGGTCATCTTCGATTGCGGACGGTCCTCGATCCAACGGTGTGCCCACCTCGAGAACTACCTCGGCTTCCCGGCGGGCATCGACATCGAGACGCTGTACGAGCTGATGCACGACCACGCAGCGGAGACGGGCTGTGAGATCGTTCCCGACCTCGTCGAGTCGGTCGAGCGCGTCGACGACGCCGAGGGACTTCTCGTCGAACCGCAGGAGGGCGACGTCCTCACGGCTCGGCGCGTCGTCGCCGCGACGCGCTACGATGGTGAGTATCTGCGCGGCCTCGACGACGACGCGGCGATGTTCGAGGAATACGAACACGACGGCGAGACACGCGAGACCTTCGACGGCGACTACGCCGACCACGACGGCACGACCCCCGTCGAGGGACTATACGTCGCCTCACCGTCGAGTGAAGCCGACAGACAGGCCATTGTGGCTGCCGGACGCGGGGCCCGCGTCGGGCTTCGGGTGATCGAGGACCTCCGCAAAGAACGCGGCTATCCAGAGAGGGTCGCCGACCATTACGACTGGATGCGGGAGGAGTCCACGCTCGACGGCGAGTGGAGGGATCGTGACCGGTGGCGCGAGTGGTTCGACGAGCGGCTCCCTGCCGATCACGACTTAGACGAGGACCGTCGCGTCGCGTTGCGAGAGCGAGATATCGACCGGCGGTTCGAGACGTACCTCTCGGAGGACCAGATCGCGGCGCGTGGTCTGCGCGGACAGCGGCGCTTGCTCGATCACATCGACGACGACCTCATCCTCGATGCGGCGCGCGAGATCGAGGCCGAACGTCACTCGAACGAGGCGGACAACTGACCCTCGTGATACTCGATGCGTGCCTCACCAGATTCGGGGAGTCGCTTCGAGCGATAATTTAGGCAATCCTAAAACCGGAACCACTAAATTTTTTAGGCTAGCCTAAAAGTATGTCAGACGACTCCGACGGCCAGGCGGCACCGACGCGGCGAGAGTACGTGAAGTTCGGAGGGGCAGTCATCGGCGGCGGATTACTCGCCGGGTGTACGGGCGGCTCTGGGACCGAGCCGACGCCGTCCGAGGCGAGCACAGAAGACGGGTTCGAGTCGGAATCGACGACGGAGACGGCAGCGGACGAGGGAGGCTACTCGGTGAGGATGGCTCCGATGGGGGAGGTCACGTTCGACGCCGTACCCGAGACGGCGGTCATTTTCGACGACGTGTGGGCGGACCACCTCGTGGCCATCGGACAGCAAGATCGGCTCATCGCGTCTGGCCGTCCCGGCGGGTACTTCACGGGGTTCTACGACGAACTCCCGGGCGTCGAGTTCGATACGGACGACCTCACCGGTCTGTGGAGCGACGGCCTCCCGAAGGAACTGTTCTACGAACTGGACGCCGACATCCACCACCTCGACCCGTGCCGGTGGCTCTCCTTCGACTCCGGGTGGGACGAGGGAGACTTCGAGGAGGTGGCGGACAACGTCGCGCCCTTCTTCGCCAACCGATTCAGTCGGGCGCACAGCCAGCCACCCGAGGGCGAGTGCCGGGAGGCGTATCAGTACTACTCCCTGTGGGAGCTCGCGGAGAAGATCAGCCAGGTCTACCGGGTGGCGAACCGCGGAGCGAAGCTCCGGGAGGTCCACGACGGGATGGTCACAGAGATCCAGGAGCGGCTCCCGCCCCGGAGCGAGCGGCCGACCGTCGCGCTGGTCGTGTACAACCCGAGCGAGAGATCCTTCGGGACGTACGAGATCAACGGCCCCGGATTCGCGAAAGCGCACTACCGCCCGCTGGAGCCCAACGGCGCGTTCGCTGACAGCGACAAGACGTACGCGCGGAACTACAGCGCGATCGACCTCGAAGAGATGCTCGAAATCGACCCGGACGTGATCATCCACCACTGGGATATCGAGCCCTCCGAACGGTTCGACGCGTTGCTCGCGCTGGAGGACCATCCGGTCGGCAAAGAGCTCACCGCGATTCAGAACGACCGCGTGTACGTCGGCGGGACGCCGATGCAGGGCCCGATTTTCAATCTCTTCCAACTGGAGAACGCGGCACAGCAAATTTACCCCGACGCCTTCGGGGAGTTCCAAGGCGCGACAGAGACGCCGGAAAGCCAGCAGCTGTTCGATCGGCAGCGCGTTGCGGACATCATCAACGGAGAAATCTGAGTATGAGCGACGGCGACGCCAATTCGAATCACGCACCGACGCGACGTGACTATATGAAGTACGGCGCGGCAGTCGTCGGCAGTGGACTGATCGCTGGGTGTTCGAGTCAGTCTGAATCCGAATCCGAATCCGAGGCGACACCGGCGACGAACACAGCGTCCGCGACTCCCGAGACTGAGGCGACGGCCGACACCACGACCGAGGCTGGAGCCGGCGACGGCTACACCGTGTCGATGGCGCCGATGGGCGAAGTCGAGTTCGAGGCCGTTCCGGAGTCGGTCTACACCGGGCTCCCGTATGGCGCGGATATGGCCATCGCGTCCGGGGCCGCCGACGCCATCAATTCGATCTACTATCCGGACTACCACGGGACGCTGATGAACCACTTCTACGACCGGCTGGACGGCGTCAGCTTCGAGTACGAAGGGCTGACCGACTCGTGGAACCTCGGCAAGGAGGGATTCTACGAACTCGACAGCGACGTCCACCTCTCGGATCCGGCGTACGCGTCGACCCTGGAGACCCTCAGCCGGGACGACGTGGTAGAGATCCGGACCCAAATCGGGCCGTGGTTCGGCAACTACTACAGCGACCGTCGACGCGATCCACCGGAAGCGTGGGCCGAGGACTACGAGTACTACTCGCTGTGGGGGATCTACGAGCGCGCCGCGCAAGTGTTCCGTGCCGGCGACCGTGCGCGTGCGCTTCGGGAGATTCACTCGTCGATGCGGTCCGAGATCGAAGCAGGGCTGCCCCCGGAAAGCGAACGCCCCTCGGTCGCGTTGACGTTCAAGGGGCAGGACGACACGTTCTGGGTGTATCATCTCAACGCCGACGGATTCCTGAACGCCCACACCCAGCCACTCGGCGCCATCGACGCCTTCGGCGACACCGAGTTCGAGGGGCCGCAGACCCAGGTCGACTACGAGGCGATGCTCGACGCAGATCCGGACGTGGTCCTCGTGCTGTTCACGCTGGCATCGAGCTACAGCATCGCAGACATCCGTGCAGGGCTGGAAGCCGACGCCGTCGCATCGGAGCTCAGTGCGGTTCGGAACGGCGAGGTGTACGCCCAGGGCGCACGCTACCAGGGGCCGATTATGAACCTCTTCCAACTGGAGATGACGGCCAAACAGCTCTATCCGGACCAGTTCGGCGAGTGGCCGGGCTACGTCGACGGGAATCCCTATCCCGAAATTCCGGCCGACGAACAGCTGTTCGACCGCCAGCGCGTGGCCGATATCGTCAACGGGAACCTTTGAGCAGCCCCGCCAAGACGATCAGTCCACGCAACACCTCGAAGAGGCGTCACGTATGCGGTCGAGTAGGATCTCGGCTGCACGGGTGGCCTTCAACTGCTTGAATGATGGCTGGGATGGGTGAGTCTAAGTCGACGTGAAGGACCGGTGCAGATCGCAGATCCCTCCCTCCTCTGGGAAGTCGTCACGAAACGACGCCCTGGACGTAGATGTGCGCGTACGCACTTGCCCAGACGATCGAGAGAAGTTCACTGACGCTTGATGAGACCCCACGTAGTACGGGTTCCATCGGAGTCACCCCCGTCCCCACTTCGGGTAGGACTGTTGGCAGGTAGAGACTGAGCGCACTCCCGATCGCGATCGCGACGAGGAGCAGGAACTTCCCGCGGTAGTTCGTCGTGATGCGCCAGCTCACCCGTAGTGATTCGATCGGGCCGTACTCCCCGATGACGCACGCCTCGGGGGCGAACCAGAATTTGAAAATGAGCAGCAGAAACGGTACTACGAAAAAAATTCCACCGACGGCTGCAACGAGGGGAAATCCGACCGCTTCCACCGGGTTGACCGGAAGAACGCCGGCCAGAAGCACGAGTGGCAGCGACAGGAAGAATGGAATCATCATCACGGAACATACGACGAGCAGGACGAGACCGACTAACGCCGGTGTCCGGGCACCGCTTCGACGCAGCCCTTCACGTATCGTGACTGCCTCGCCGGTCAGTTCGCCGGCGACGATCGTGCCCACGTAGGCGCGAATCGAGATGATAAACGCGAACGCCGTCACGGCTTCGACCACGCCGACTGCGGGCGTCGGGAGTGCGGTGACGGCGTCCGTTTCGAGGAGTCGATTAGCGAGGATGATCACGCCGGCGAAGACGACGATCGACGGGTACGACCGAAACAAGCCAATAGACCAGACGAGAGCGTCGAGGACGGTCCGATTGGTGGTGGTCGTCTCGACGTTCCGGCATTCGAGGCACCCACACCCGTCGACGTCGTCTCGGATCTTGATCGTCGGTACCACGTCACACGACGTTGTCTCGTCGACGGTAGAAGCTCTTCGAATCGGTGTCTCGGTACGACTCATTCCCCAGTGATGAAGTGCGAGACCGATTCACCAGCGGCAAGCAGGATCGATGGTGGCCCCAGGAGCGAGGCGAAGGACTTGAACGCGCGTTTGAGGCTCGGTCGGTCGTCCTCGGTGCCGAGAAAGAGCAGCGTCGGATCTTCAGAGACGACGTACACGCTCATCTCGCGACCCTTCTCCGAGTAGCACGTGTCGGTGACTTCGATCACGCCGGCCGATTCGAGGTTCCGCAGGTGGTAGTGAACGTTCTGGACGCTCTGGTCGAGGTCCTCGGCGATCCGCGCCGGCGTCGCCGGCGTTTCGTTGAGCAACTGGAAGATCTCGTAGGCGGTCTCCGACGACAGCGCTTCGATCACGTCCCTCGTCGCCTCGTCGTCGAGACTCAACACGGCAGGGGTGTCGCTTCGTTCCACTGTTGCGTCCGTTTGGGTTGGCAGGAGTCGTGGCATCGGTGTGTTTGGTGCTTTGGGGGCTGTGAGTCGGCGCTGATTAGTGACTCTTCGAGACCATCGTACGTAGTTGTTAGTGAGTAATCATACTGATTCGGTCGTGATGGGTGAGATGGCGATCAAGCGCAGGTAGTACGCCGTATACACGGTATAAAAGTACGCGAAGCCGACCGCCGACAGGACGACTCCGATCGGGAGTAGGACGACGGTCGGAATCCCGCGGCCGATCGGTAATACGGCCGTCACCCCCGCATCCGTCAGCAGCAATTGCAGCACGTACTCGGGGACGAGGAAGCCGTTCATCAGCACGAGCCACGCTAGCGAGAATCCGGCTACGCTTTTGAGGTTCGAGCGGACGAGCCCGACACTTCTGCGGAACGAGTCAACGACGCCCTGGTCTTCGATGACGATCGCGGCATCGTAAAACTGGACGAACATTATGACGGCAAGGACGGCCACCAGCCAGAGGAGTAGCGAGACGACGCCGGCGGCGAAGGCGGCCATTTCGTGAATCGCTCCGAGGGCGATCGATCCGATTCCGAGAACGAGTCCAGCGAACCCGAGCCCGAAGACCGTTCCGAGAACGAGAAGCACGAACGCCACAGTGCCGAGTAGCAGCGTGAGATAATGCGTCCGTCCGGCAGTAACGAACTGAGAGACCGAGGCGTCTGTCCCTTCGACGGCGGCGCGGGCGGTTCCGAGGAAGCCACCGAGTACGAACGGGAACACGACCAGCCACGCGAGCGATGCGCCTGCGGAGACCACCGGTGAATCGGTCAGGTGCTCGACGTACTGGAGTTGGCTTCCGACCCCCACGAGGAGACCGGCGACGAGCAGGATCGGATTCGATCGGAGGGCAGTGTATCCGTCTTTGAACGCGGAGACGAGGACCATCGCATCTCCCACTTACCGGTGTCACATATTAGATCGACTGGAGTATCAAAACCAGATTTAATCTATTTAGGGCCTGTATCGGATCCTTGTCCAAAAACCAATTCGTCAGGGTGTGCGAGCCATCCGATCCCGCCGTCCCAGCGATCGACGATCTCGTACTCTGCGGAGGAGCGACGGTCGTAGATCGGCATCGTCAGCCGTCGGGAAAGACCGCGTCCGGGTCCCGAGCGTCGAACGGGCCGACTTGCGCACCCGTCGTCGCGTAGCGATACAGCGCGGTCCGGACGACCGCGGACACCGTCTGCGAACCGACAATAGCCGCAACGACGATCCCGCCGCCAGCGACGAGCGCGCCGGCGGCGACCGCGCCATCGAGAGCGAAGTAGCCAGCCGCAGCCAGCGCGACGCCGGGGAGCGCAACGAGCAGGAAGGCGAAACTCACCCCGAGCGTGGCGGAGACGCTTTCGCCCCACGTATCCCGGAAGAGCGACCCGCTCCGGCGGAGTTGCCGACGCAGGCTCCGTCGCTCGTCGAGGACGATGACCGGCACGATGAAGAACGTCAGGAGCGCCCACGCGAGATCGAACACCATCCGCGTCAGGCTTCCGACCACGCCGAACTTCTCATCGAGGATGTACAAGACCGTCCCGAGCGTGGCAGCGGTGACTGCCCACAGGGCGATCTGCCGGCGCGCGCCCCACGCCGCAGCGAGACCATCCCGAACCGATGTCGGGTTCCCGTCGAACAGTTGCGCCGCGCAGTGTACCACCGCGGCGTTGAAAAACGTCGCCACGCTCGAGGAGATCGCGATCGCACAGAACAACGCGCCGTACTTGTAGAGGTCGTTGGTCAGCAGCGACGCGACGAGGCCTCGCTGGACGACGATCGCGCCGAGGACGGCGAAGGCACTCCCGACAGCGAGCAGGCTCAACGCCGGAAGGACCAGAAGCGTCGGTCGCTGGGTGAAGATGCGGAGGCTGTCGCGGGTGATCTCGAATCCGCGTCGGTATTTCGAGGTCATCCCGACTGACCTCCAGTCGAGTGGTCACGAACAAGCCGGGGAGTGTCGCACATCGAGCGTGCTACCGGACCACAAGTCGCTCGGTGTCTGCCACTTCCCGTGAGTGGAGGCGAGGTGTGTCGTCGAGTGGTGGAGGGCATAGGAAGTAGTTCGGTCAGTGATGTATTAAAAATCCGGGAGAGTGAAAACTGCATCTGTCCGACCGACGCGATCCTCAGTCGGCGTTTCGCCGTACGACGCGATGATTTTAGTGCGTGTTTCGGCAACACGCAGCTATGGCTGCCCTCCAAACGACGCCGCCCTCAGTCAGTGTTGCGATTGCCGCGCTCGTGGGACTCGCGATCGTCGGCGGTCTCCTCGGAGCGACCGGGAGTGCTGTCGTTCGCCGCCTCGGGAACCCCGTCGGAAAGTACCGACTGCTGTACGCAGCCGTCCTCTTCCCGTACACGCTGCTCGCCTACGCCGTGTTCGCCCTCACCGGGTTCGGCGCCGCCGTCCTCACACCGCTGCCCGCCGCTCCGGGCATTGTGACAGGAGTTCTCGCTGATTTCGTCACGTTCCTCGCGGCCGGGTGTGTCTGGATCGTCTCGTATCTCCCCACGGTACGGGGCATCCGGGACGTGCGCGACGTCGACCTCGCCACCAGTACGTCGATCTGGAAGATGACGCGGTACGTGATCGGCGTCAGCGCGCTTCTCACCGTCGTGCTGGCTCCACTCCAAGTCCTCACGATCGAGTCCTCACCGCTCGTCCTTGCCGTCGGGATCGCAGCGCTCCTGGTCGGGATGCTGTACGCGGCACCGTGGGTGATTGCTGTCCTTCGCTCGACGTCGAAGCCAACGGGGGACACTGCAGATCGAGTGGCGCGACTCTGCGACCGCGCCGGACTCACCGTTCGAGACGTACGGCTTCTCGACACCGAGAACGAGGAGAGAGCGGAAACGCTCGTCCGCGGGCCGCCGACCTACCGGCGGCTCTTCGTGACGAGCACGTTTCTCGACGCTTTCGACGACGAGACCGCCGCAGCGCTGCTAGCGATTGAAGCCGGGAAACTTCGAACCCACGTCTTCGAGATCAGGGTCGGGACGGTTCTCGTGGCCGGCATCTCTCTGACCGCGTCCGTCAGCGGCATCGGCCCCCGGTGGCCGTTACTCGGGCTCGCACTCGGATCGATCGTCGTCGGCTTTTGGCTCGCCCGACGGCAAATTCGTGCCGCAGACGAGTACGCTGCCGAGCAGGTCGGACGGGTGACCGTTGCCGATGCGCTCTCCGAGTACGCCGACGCGCATACCCTGGAGCCAACACGACGGCGCATTCCGAATCCGCTCTCGGTCAAGGTCGCGCTCGGGGATCGTATCGACCGGCTTCGCACAGCTCCCGACTCGTGACCCACGGCCAGCGGCTCCAGACTGTCTAAAACCAATTTTTCAGTCTGAGGTACACTTTTCTCGCTCCTATTCGAGTCGTGGATGTGCCCTCCCAACAAGCCGTACCCGACCACCCGTCCCGCGGTGGATACGAGATATCGCGCGAAATCACCCTGCATTCCTGATCGCTACGGAGCAACTATGTCAGCCCTCCACTCCCCGACGTCAGGCCTTGACCACCGGGACTGGTCGCCGTCCCTCCGTAGGCAGCGCCTCTCGAACGGCTCGGCCGTCGTATCGAGGCGTGATTCGCCGTGAGCCTTTCGTCCGACCTTTCGGTCGCGTTGGAGACGAGACGCGGACGCCAGGCTCGTGCGGTCGTCGCTGGACTCGGAATCACCGTCGGCGCGCTGCTCGCCGGACTCATCGGCGTCATCTCGACGAACGGTCTCGTGTCGATACTCGATCTCGCTGCGTCACCTGTCGTTCGGGTGCTCCAGGGGAACTACATCCAAGTCGGCTTCGCCGGCTTCGCCGCTGCGTACCTGGCGTGGCAGGGGGACTGGGAGCGGTACGTGAAGGTCCGCCGGCCGACACTCGAAGACGTCGGCTGGATCATCGGGCTGCCGCTCCTCTTTGCGGCCCAGGGAGTCGTGCTCCCACCGGTGTTAGCTGCGGTCGGACTTCCCCATCCACAGCCGGGAACCGGGATGGAAGAACTCGCCTTGGAGACCCGGCCCCTGCTCTGGCCGGTCGCGTTCGTTGGGATGTATCTGTTCGCTGCACCGGCGGAAGAGCTCGTCTACCGGGGACTCATTCAAGGTCGGCTTCGCGCCGCCTTCGACACGCTGGGCGTCGTGGTTTTTGCCGGCCTGTTGTTCGGTGTGCTGCATTTCCTCGTCGGACTGATGACCCAGGGCGTGAGTTTCGGCGGCAGCCTCTACTGGGGGATCGATACGATACTTCCGGGGTTAGCGTGGGGCTACGCGTACGAACGCACGGAGAACCTCGCGGTCACGGCGGTCACACACGCGATGGTTTGGACCGTCTCAGTCCACGAGATACTGCTCCACGTACTTCCGATATAGCAGATGTCGGTTTTCAGGGTGACACAGAAAGTCCCTCGTCTCCGTGTGCCGCGCCTCCAGATCGCATTGCTGAGCAACTGACATCGGCGCGTTTCATCCAATTCCCAGTCCGCTTACCAACGCGAGGCTGGCGATGACCGCACATCCACCCGCGGCCAGTCCGTACTTCAGGCTCTGCCGACGAAGCCTCCCGCCGAATGCATCAAACCCCTGATCGGAAAGTACCAGCGGCGTCTCGTCGCTGCCTTGGAGCACGGGAGTGCCCTGCTCGACCGTGACTTCCCCGCAGACGGCCAGCGTCTCGCCGTCGAGGATCGCTTTCGCCTCAACGTACTCGTCGTCTAGGCTCTCGTCGGCGGCGTCTGCATCGAAGCCGTCCACTTCGGCAACGGGGTTGACGATCCAGTGGTCCTCCAGGTGGATGTACTGGGACCTCCAGCTCCGCTTCGACAGCCGAGTCGTTACCGTCCAGTCCGGAGACGCGGTCGTGATGTCGTCGCTGTCGTGGGTCTCGGCTAGCCAGTCCGTGTCGATCCGAATCTCGCGACGACCGTCGTCGACGGCAAACGTTCCAGACTCAATCCCGGACGCATACGTGATCATATTCGTATCCGCTCCGGACTCGTCGGCATCGAGATTGTAATTATACGACTCGGATTCCTTGAGTCGCCACACGTATGCACCGATCGGGCCCTCCGCGTCAATCTCAAAAAGATCACTTAGCGGCGGTGAGTCCCTGACGTTTACTGTTCCTTCTATGGCGACTGTCTCGCCATCGACGAGCGTTGATGGAATCCCGTCTTCGGATGCCGCCATCGATTGGTAAAGCATCCCGGCAGTGATCGCTCGGTAGCCGAACCACAAGGAGCAAACAAATAGAATCACCCCGAAGATCGTCCTTACCGCCGCAACCATATTCGTCTGCACCGCTTGGAGTTACCTTATACATCGGGGACGACCTCTTCAGAGAGGCCACATACCGTCCGGTTCTCATCGCTCGTTGGGAACGAAATCGGATCGTAGTAGCGACCGTTGCTCGGCCGCTCAGCGGAGATCCCGCTTCGATCGCTACTTCGCAAGCCGCTATGGTTTTGTGACTCGGCTATGTTCCTGGACATATGTCCGATGCCGCCCTCCAGGACACGCCGAAGCCCGATTCGGCTGATACAGGTGACCTCGACCTCGACTGGCTCACACTCGAGGATGGCGAATCGATTCAATGGGCGAGTACGCCCCACAAGTACAGTATCGTTCCTGCGTTCATCATCGGGATCCCGCTCTCGCTGGTCCTCGTTGGGATTCCGATCCTCGTCGGTTCGTACCTCCAGTACACGAACACGAACTACGTCGTCACGAACCGCGGGCTCTACAGCAAGCGCGGGATCCTCTCGCGGGACGTACAACAGATCGGCTTCGACAAGGTGCAGAACATCTCCTACTCGCAGTCGGCCCTCGGTTCGTCGTTCGGCTACGGCTCGGTCGATGTCAGCACAGCCGGTGGGTCGGGCGTCGAACTCAAGTTTCGCAGCATCCCGGATCCGGCGTCGGTGCAGGAACTGATCGCAAGGGAGGTCGACGACCGAGAGCAAGGCGACACGGATGCGGGAGCCCACGCCGACGACGTACTGGACGAGATTCTCCACGAACTCCGGGCGATCCGTCGGGAACTGAGCGACGACGAGGGTGACACCTCAGTTGCCGGGGTACAGAACTCCGGTGACGGATCAGCCACTGAGGAGCGATGAGCGACGACTGGTGGTTCCGCCGCGGCGACGAGAGCATCGTCTGGGCAGGACAGCCACGTATTTCGGCTGCGCTCCCTGGTGTCGGTGTCGGGGTCGTGGTGTGCGCTCTCGCGGCCGCAGCGACGGTGTTCGCGGACCCACGAGCGGTCGTCGGCGTCGTCCCCGGTATCGGCCTGATAGCGTGGGCTCTCCTCCGAGTGAAACGTACCGAGTACCTGCTCACGACGCGGGCGCTCTGGCTGAAACGCGGCGTGGCCGGTCGCACCGTCCGCCGAGTCGGACTGCAGAAAGTCCAGAACACGGGGTATAGTCGATCCATCACCGGATCGGCTTTCGGGTACGGGACCGTCACCGTTGAAGTCGCGGGCGGGGATGATCTGCAGTTTCGGCGGATCGACGATCCGGAGTCCGTACAGACAGCGATTATGGACCGGACCGCAAGCGCCGACGAAAGAGTCCCTGGGTCGGCTGCACAGTGGCGATCAATCCTCTCTGTCGTCCGCGAGATCCGTGCCGGGATCGAGTGAGTCGGAGCCGAGTGATTTCTGCATCTTAAACGACGAATTCCGAGACATTGACTCTAGCGTTGTGGTAGCTATTCACGAGACTAGTATTGATACGTAGGATGATCATTGGTACAGTGATGATTTCATCTATCTTGAATGTTAAGCGGAGACGAATCCATCTTCGACTATGGGATCGGTCCTCGTATCCACCCTCCGCGACTGTGAGGTAATGACGACCGAAGGTACGGAACTCGGCAGAGTCAAGACTATCACGATAGACCCAAAAACAGGGCACCTCGAATACCTCCGGTTAGGAGGACACAACGGTGGGGCCGGCGGATTCCACGAAATCGACGACGGACAGCTCCTCGTCCCGGCCGACCGGATCGAAGCTAAGCAGGACTATCTACTTGTTCGCCCCGGTTCGGAGGAGAATATGAACACCACATCGGACCCAGCGTATCACGATTGACTACCGAGGCCGATTCAGAGGATCAGTAAAGTGAACGATCGTCACAGTCTTTCTCTCGTCAGTCACTTCTTTTATAACATTATAAATATAAAATTTCATACATACGGGCGTGTGCCGTGACTATATTTATGCTAATGTCTGAGAGGGCTCTATTGAATCCACGGACTGCGTCGGGGTAAGTCGTCAGAACGATTGAGATGAAGCGGAAGAAGTGCCTTTGTGCAGAAGACCCTCTTCCGCTTCGTCAAACAAGCCGTCTCGATAGCACGAAAACTTACTGATGCTGCGCTGATGCAGATCAGCGATCCTGCCGGCAACGGAGTTGCCGGCTGGAAGCACGCTGTCTTGCATTTTCTCCGGCTCCATATGGAAGCGACACTCGAAGAAGTCCTTGACTGGGCTGAAGAGATGGAGCGGGTACGAGCCGCGCTCGTCTTAGAGCGCGGCGAGTTCCCCGGCCCGTCGGCGCTCTGTAAGTCGTTTGACCGAGCTCCGATGCGTATCTGGCGTGAGCTGCTCCGACTCTCGTCGGAGCAGCTCGATCAGTCGGGACACGCTGCCATCGACGCTACCTACTTCGACCGCCGTCAGGCGTCGAGTCACTATCTCAGCCGCTGTGATCGTGAGGTACAGACCGTCCAAGCGACGTTCCTCGTCGATACCGAGCAGGGCGCGGTTATCGACGTTCACTGTAGCACGAAGTGGCCGAACGGGACGAACGTCGGCCCGCAGGTCGCCTGCGTTCCGCAGGGCGACCTGCGGAGCCTCGCCGCCGACAAGGGTTACGACGATATGAGCTTTCGAAAAGAACTTCGCTCAGAAGGCGTGAGACCGTTGATTAAACACCGCGTCTTTGCACCCTACGACCACGCGCACAACGCGCGGATCAAAGATGAACTCTACAATCAGCGTTCGGTCTGTGAGACCGTGAATTCGGTGATCAAGCGCTCGTACGGCTCCGCCGTCCGAGCGCGTGCTTGGTACCGTCAGTTCCGAGAGATCACTCTCGCCGCGGCAGTCTACAACGTCGAACGAGCCATCAAACAGTGAATCCCGTCGCTGTATGCGGATTCAATAGAGCCGTCTGAGAGACAACTATTCGAGTTGACCCGAACAATCCAGTATGGCCGGAAATCCCCCCGCTGGGTGCCCTGAGTGCGGATCTCTGTCGATACGAATCGCGCGTGTCCCGCCTTGGCAACACGACCAGGGCGAAGAGTGGCTTACACAGGCCGAATGCCGCCAGTGTGATGAGTACACAGAGTGGTTCTCGTAATCGACGTCTAGTCCCATCCACAACTCACAGATGCCGACTCGAATCATCGGATCAAATTATTTGATGGTGTCTCCTGTAGCATAGGTATGGCCACGCTGGGCGCACAGTCCACGAGTGCGGATCGACGGTTTGCTATCGGGTGGGTCGGAATGGCCTTGGTGATGTCGCTGGCTATCGCGACTATCGACTTTCTTCCGCTGCCGTTGGAGACAGTGTACGTGTTCGCTGCTGGAGTTACGCTCCGCGAATCACTCGGGCTGCTGTTCTGGCTCGTCCGAAATTAGACGACATCGATCTGTATGCGGCCGGTACTGGAATCGAGCGAGTCTGATGTTCGTCTCTCTGTGGTTCTTCGCTATTCTCCAAATTTACTGAGTATGGGGCTTACGAGACTTGATTCTGGAGCCACCGATACGCCCACTGCGTCCCGGGTCTCCCGTGAGACCACCACAGAATTCCGATACTGACAGCGAGTAGGCCCTGATAGACGACTCCCGGCAACTCTCCGCGTATCGCACCGTTGATCGATACCGATGTTATCGACTCGAACAGTCGTACCCAGTGGCCAGCGAAGCTTTGGGTCGGATAATCGGGAGATGGCAATACCGGCCATAGCAGAAACGTCACCATCTCAAATCGCCCCGCCAGGATGAAATTGTAACTATCGGCTATCAGATGCGATCCGTACCCAATGCCGAATGCCTGCCACTGTTCGGCCGATCGTGCGACCCGCCAGACGAGAAGACAAAGCGGTACCGCAAACAGCACCGAATGCGCGAGCGAGCGCCCCTCAGGGAGTACCTGTACAGAATACGCCAACGGCTTGTCGATCAGGTCCGGTAACTGAGTCCCGATTGCTAACACGACCGTCGCGACGTCGCTCGGAGCTTCCCGATCAGAGAGATACGTGAACGAGGCATACAGCAAATACCCAACCGCTGCGTGTCCCCAAGGCCACATCGTCCTCGTGTGAATGGCCCCGGCATATCAGCATACCGACCTGGTGGTGTCCATGAGACTGCACCTACGTTGGCGGTAAGTTCTTCGAAGCGAATTTAACGGTAAACACCAATATTCTAATTATATCAATTAGAAATTATTTAGCAGCAAAACTGATCGAATCGGTCTGGAGATAAACACTGCTCATCTCCCAAATTCTGAACAGCACGGGTCAGGATGATCGTAGATTAATCTGTCATTGAGGATCGAAACGTGTGTTAATGGCCGGATTTTGAACGTTGAGGCTATCGGCCTTTAGGACCCAATCCGCCACTATTTTCTCGAATTAGGAATAGTAATGGGGAATAATTACCAAATATATAAATAATTATAATTTATGAACACAATAAATAATGTATTACTGATAATAAAACCGGTTCTGTCTGATTCCGAGTGATGACAGAGATCACGAAGCAGGCCACCTACAGTCGGAAGTCTGCGATCAGGTCTGATCCTCCTTTGCGATTTCAGTCGTCGCGCGTGGCACAGTTCGGGCAGTAAAACTCCCGGAACTCCACCTTCGTATGGTGTAGTTTCGCACTGGAACGCTGTCTCCGAAAACGAAATAATGCGTAGAGAAACTCACTCAAACCGACAGTATGTGATCGTCTCGCGGTTCGTAGATCTTTCCGTCCATTCGGAGATCGGACACGATCTCAAGCGTTTCCCCGATCGAAATACCGTGATCAGCGAGCGATGCGGTGAGAGTCCCGAACGGAACGCCGTCGGGATACGCGTCTTCGAGTTCGTAGAGCGCCCCAGTCACATCTGCTTCGGAGACGGCGGCATCGATTCCGACGCTCTTCCAGACGACGCTGTGAGCGGTGACGCTCGCGTGTCGTCGATGCAGTTCGATTGCTTCGTTGGGGTCGTCGATCGGCACCGAAAGGTCACAGTCGGGACACGTGACGACGCCCGCTCGGGTGCTCTGTGCGGCCATTCCTTCAGGCGTTGTAGGCATCTTGTGCGAGCCGGTGAAGTTTGTGAACCGTGTGTTCGTTCGGACCGAGCTGGCCCTGCCCGAGCGCACCCGACTTGAGGCCCTCGTACTGCCGTTCGACCAACTCGAAGTCCTCCTCCTGGAGCTTCCGGCTCGTCTGCACGAACTGCTCTTCCTCCTCGGAGAGGTCTGCGTCGCGGAAGTAGTAGTCCGCGATGAGCTGGAACCGGCCCTCGTCGATGGGGTCGATGATGTACGTTCCGTAGCCGTCGGCAGTCCCGTACATATTGACCGTGAAGTTCGGCCAGAAGTAGTAGAACTTCGCCTCGTGCTCGGGGTGGATGCGCATCTCGTCGTCCACGTCCTCTTTGTGTTTGTAGTGGAGCACCCAGTGGTAGTCGTTGAGTTCGAGTTCGGAGTCTCTGAGTTCGAGGCCCGTCACCCAGTCCTGATGGTTCGGATGGCAGTGGTCACACTCCGAGTAGTTCCCGCCGAACGCCTTCCAGTTGCATTCGACCTCGGAGACGTAGCGGCGAGCGTGTTCGTATTCCCCGAGCGGAAGCGCTTCGAGTTCCGTCTTCATCTCTCCGGCCTGCTCCGCGAGCGAGAGGTCCGGGTCGTCGGCGAAGTTGACGAAGACTAGCGGCCCGATCGAGTCCGTAGTGACTTCCAGCAGTCCGTTGGCCTCCGAGTCGAGTTCGGGGACGGCGTCGTCGTCGTCGAGGTCGGGATTGAGAGTGGCCTCCTCGAAGCTCTCGGGAGTGCTCGCGAGGTCGCCGTCGAGTTCGTACGCCCAGAGGTGGTAGGGGCAGGTGATCCGGTTGAGACTCCCCGGATCCGTCATCGGCGTGTCGTCGAGCATCTTCGAGCCACGATGCGCACAGACGTTGTAGAACGCACGGACGTCTCCCCCGTCGTCGCGGGTGACGATTATCTGTCTGTCGGCGATAGTTCGGGTGAAGTAGTCGCCCCGCTCCGGGATCAGATTTTCGTGGCCCGCGTACACCCAGTACCGTCCGAAAATCTGGTCTTTTTCCATCTCGTGGACGCCAGGGTCGGTAAAATATTTCGTCGGTAATGCGTTCGTTTCGTCGGTGATGTCGGCACTAACACCGTGTATTTCGACACGATCATCGTCCCATCGCGTCATATCGCATTACATTCGACAGATATGGAAAGAGGTGAGAGAGGAATACCACACGTGTATAAGTGGGGGCCGTCATTTCCGCGAATTTCGGTCAGTCATTTCGCGTTTATTCTGCCTGCGATTAATAATCAATAATAAAATAGTTATTTTTGGACGTCAAGTTCAATTGGCTTCAGTTGCTCTAATATGGAAGTAATTCTAAAATTGACTGGACAAGAAATCCTACACTAAATGATACGATAACAAAAATATCTATTTTCAAACCATCAAATTAAAGCCACGTCGAGGATCAGGCGGCGACCTGCGCAGACGCCGGACCGGTGTTTCCGAGTCGGCTTTCGACCGCCGCCAGGATCAGGTCCAACGAGATCGCCAGTACTGCGCCGGAGATCGCCCCGGCGAACACCTGTGGCATATTGAATAGATTGATGCCGCTGATGACCCAGGCACCCAGCCCGCCGCCGCCGATGAAGAACGCCAGGTACGCCGTTCCGACGTTGATCACGGTGCTCGTCCGAATGCCGGCGAAGATGACCGGCAGGGCCAGCGGGAATCTGATTTTCGTCAGCCGCTCGTTCCGGGTCATTCCCATCCCTTTGGCCGCGTTGATCGTCCCCTCTTCGACGCTTTCCAGCCCCGTGATCGTGTTGACCATCACCGGAAGCAGCGCGTAGATAAACAGCGCCACGAACGAGGGCAGAAAGCCGAGCCCCAGGATCGGGAACATCAGCGCGATCACGGCCAGCGGCGGCACCGTCTGTGCCACGTTCCCGACCGAGAGGATGGGGCTCTTCAGCTTCTCGTGGCGAGCCGCGATCACCCCGAGCGGGATCGCGAGCGATACCGCGATCATCTCCGAGACGATGACCAAGACCATATGCTCCGCCAGGAGCTGCCAGAACTCCGGGAGGTGATCGAGCAGGTACCTGATGCCGCTCAGGGACGTCGAGACGACGCCGGCCATCTTACGGCTCCCCCGCGGAGTCGAAGTACGACCGGACGTGCTCTTCGGTGAGGTACCCGACCACGTCGTCGCCCTCCACCACGGGCAGTGTGGTGTGATCGATGCTCAGCAGCCGCGTCAGACCGACCTGAAGCGTATCGTCCGGCGAAATGCTGTAGTACTCCCCGCCGTCGGCCGCGGGGGCGACGTCGGCGCTGGCGGACTCGTGGGCCTGTGGTTCGTCCATCACCTCGCGGACGCGGGTGATCGACAGCTGCTTGAACGTCTGATTCTCTCCGATGAAGTTCTCTACGAATTCGTTCTTCGGGTTCGAGAGGATCTCTGCCGGCGTGTCGTACTGGACGATCTCGCCGACGTCGAAGATCGCGATCCGATCGCCCATCTTGAGCGCTTCGTCGATGCTGTGGGTGACGAACAGGATCGTCGTGTTGATCCGCTCTTGGATCTGGAGGAACTCGTCTTGGAGGTTGTCCCGGGTGATCGGGTCGAGGGCGCCGAAGGGTTCGTCCATCAGGAGGATGTCCGGGTCGGCGGCGAGCGCCCGGGCCACACCGATGCGTTGTCGCTGTCCGCCGGACAGTTCCCGCGGATACTGGTCCCGGTACTCCGGGGAGAGGTCCATCAGTTCCAGTAGCTCGTCGACGCGGTCGTCGATCCTGGACTGATCCCAGCCGACCAGCTCCGGGACGGTGGCGATGTTTTCGCCGACGGTCAGGTGATCGAACAGGCCGATCTCTTGGATCACGTAGCCGATGCTTCGCCGGAGATCGATCTTGTCGAGCTCCTGATTGTCGGTCCCGTCGACGTAGACGGTCCCCTCGGTGGGTTCTTCGAGTCGGTTCACCAGCTTCATACTGGTGGTCTTCCCGCAGCCGGACGGGCCGACGAGTACGGTCGTCGTCCCTTCCTCGACGGTGAAACTGATCTCCTCGATGGCTGTCGTCCCATCCGGGTATACCTTCGTTACGTCCTCGAATTCGATCATTATATCGCCCTCTCTATGAGCTGTGTGCTGACTCGCTGTTCGACCTCTTCGCCGTTGCGGATCCGCAGGAGCTGTTCGACCGTGGCGATGCCGTAGTCCGCGGCGAGCGCCAGCAGCGACACGACGATCGTCGCGACGACGATCATCACGGAGTCGCCCTGCCGGATGCCGTTGAAGATGAACTCTCCGAGCCCGCCCGCACCGATGTAGGCGCCGACCGCCGCGACGCCGACCACGATGACGACCGCGTTGCGGACGCCGGCCAGGATGATCGGCAGGGCCATCGGAATCTGGATGCGGCGGAGCCGCTGGCGGCGCGTCATTCCCAGTCCCCGCCCGGCCTCTTTCATCGCCTCCTCGACACCCGTCAGTCCGACGTACGTGTTCCGAATGACGGGGAGCTGCGAGTACAGGATCAACGTGAACACGACCGGGTCGCTTCCGATCCCCAAGAACGGAACGAGCAGCCCGAACGCCGCGAGGCTGGGAATGGTCATCGCGATGCCGGCCAGCCAGAGCACCGCCGTCGCCGCGCGGTCGTTGTACGTTATCAGGACGCCGAGCCCGACCGCGATCGGTACCGCGATGAGCACCGTCTCCGCCGTGATCAGGATGTGTTCGACCAGCCGAGCGACGAGCTGATTGAAGTTCTCCGCGACGAACTCGATGTACGGAGAGATGAACAACGGTCCCGTTGGTGAGTGCGCGGTGGTCATCAGTCAGATGATTCCTTCGCTCTCCAAGAAGTCGACTGCCACGTCCTGGACGTCTTCGCCGTCGATGGCGATTCGGGAGTTCAGTTCGATGACCTGCTCTTCGCTGCTGAGCGCGGCCATCGGTGCGGTGAGCGCCTCCTCCACCGCCGATCCCGACGGCACGTCGTCGGGGCGGGCGAGCGGCGCCGGGTTGTACGGCGCGAAGAAGTTCTGGTCGTCCTCCAGGACGGCGAGGTCGTACTGCTTGATCTTCGGATTGGTGGTGAACACCATCCCGACCTCGGCTTCGCCCTCACCGAGTACCTGATAGGTGAGGTTCGCGCCGATCTTTCTGATGTTTAGCTCGTCGGCTACGCCGGCGAAGCCGTACGCCTGCGTGACGCCCGGCCACCCGTCTTCGCGCTCTGCGAACTCCGGTCCCAAAACGACGGTGATGTCGGTGTTGCCGCCGTTGAAGTGCTCTGCGAGGTCGCTGATCGTCTCGATTCCCGTCTCTTCCTGCCAGCCGGGCCGGACCGCGAGGGCGTAGGTGTTGTTGAAGTTGGCGCGCTCTAGGTACCGCAGGTTATGTTCCTCCTGCATCTCCTGTTTGGCCTGCTGGTAGACCTCCTCGGGGTCACTCGGGATCTCCTCGTGTTTCGGCGGCATCGTGGCGTACGCCCCCGCCGTGTACAGGTGGTAGAAACTGATCTCCCCGCTCTTGAGGGCTTGGAAGCACTGCATCGATCCCCCGAGCGACAGTTCGTCTTCGGTCTCCACGTCGGTGTTCGCCTTTATCGACTCGAAGCCGAGATATCCCATCAGCTCGGCTTCGGTCCACTGCATCGACGCCGCCGTCACCGTCGTGGTCGATCCGCCTCCAGTGAAGGTCCCCGTGCATCCAGCTAGCGATCCGAGAACGGTTGCCCCTGACGCGGCGAGGCCTCGTCTAAGGACATCCCGGCGTGTGTTAGCCATACACTCGCTAATGCTTACAACACTAATTAAATCTTTTCCTGTTCGGAATGATATACGGCTACCCGACGGGAGTTCGACCGAATAATCGGACACTTCGGCTCGGAATCGGTGCGCAGAAACGCCGAACGGTTATCGGTTACAGCGAGACCACTACGTCGCCGTCTTCGACCCGTACCGGATGCGAGGGCAGTTTCGTTCCCTCCTTCGAGAGACACTCTCCGGTCGGGATGTCGTACTCCCAGCCGTGCCACGGGCAGTTGAGCACTTCGCCCTCTTTGCCCCACTGGAGCTCCGTCTGGAGCTCGTCGCGATCGAACTCGGCGTCGCTGGTGCCGGTGATGCTCCCCTCGCAGGCGGGCCCGCCCTGGTGGATGCACCAGTTCGTGTACGCCCGAAACTCGCCGTCGATCCGGAACAGGGCGATCTCTCGCCCCTCGATTTCGACCAGCTTCCGGTCGCCTTCGTCCAGTTCACCGACTGTCGCAACGGTGTGTTCACTCATCGTTAGAAGGGGAGACGGAACGCCTCTACCGGGGTCTCGTACAGGATCTTCTGCCGCTCCTCCTCGGTAAAGTAGTGCTGTAGGTACTTGTCGAGTTCTTCGAGGTGATCGAAGTCCCAGTGCGGATAGTCGGTAGCGAACATCAGCATATCCGCACCGAGCGTCTCGATCATCCGCTTCATATCCTCGGAACGGTTGGGCTCGCCGAGCGGCTGTGAGCCGATGTAGAACCGATCGCGGATGTACTCCTCGGGCGACTGTTCGAGGAGCGGGACTTCGCTCCGCCGCATTCGGTAGATCTTGTTCATCCGATGCATCATGTACGGGACCCATCCGATCCCCGCTTCGAGGAAGACGAAGTCGAGATCGGGGAACTTCGCCGGGACTCCCTCCCCGATGACGCTGGCCATCGTCGCCATCTGTTGCCACGGGTGGCCGAGCGATTGCACCTCGAAGTAGTTGTTGAACCCCTTGTTGTGCAACGGGAAATCGAACATAAATTCCTCGCCGTTCCCGTGGAAGACGATCGGCAGGTCGTGGTCCTCTGCGGCCCTGTAGATGGGGTCGTTCGACGGGTCTCCGAGCGGCGGGTACTCGCCGCTCGTCCCGAGATAGAGCCCGACGATCTGGTCGTTGTCCCCGATGCGTTCGATCTCCGCGGCGGCCTCCTCCGGTCGCTGTGTCGCCACCGCGGCCAACCCCAGGAAGTCGTAGTCGTCGAGGAATCTGTCGAGGAGGTAGTCGTTGTACGCCCGCATCAGGCTCATCGCCAGGTCGGGCTGTGAGAACTTCCCGAGCGGTTCGAAGGTATTGATGATCGGGTACTCGATCTCGAAGTCCTCCTGGAACTGCCTGACGTCCTCGGGACCGGTGAACTCGGAGAAGTAGTCGTCGATCTTGCCGCCCATCCGCTGGTCCCAACTGCTGGACGGGAACATCGGATGCGGTGAGTCGGTGATGCTCGACCGGTACGGTTCCTCGAGGTACTCGGCGATCGCCTCTTCCTCTACCGTGATGTGGACGTCCGTGTCCACGACGGTAGTCTCCGCTAACGCGTGGGCGGCTGTCTGTGACATCATCTCACCGTTTCACGAGGGAATATATAACGCTTTTTCTGGATTGCTGATGGTTCCTTCCCAGCAGCACACTCGACTCCCGCGCGAGCGCGTCTCGCACACATCGTGCCACCGACCCCGTCGAAAAAAATACCACAAGGGCCCTCCAACACCGCTCGTGATGCCATCCGATCGCCCCGAGTGGTGGGAACGGAACGCCGAACTCCGCGAGGAGTTGGGTCTCCCGGAGTACGAGCCGTCGCGGTTCGCCGACGGGACGTACGTTCACGAAGTCATCGAAGAACTCGAATCCGAATACGGGACGGAAGTCGAACTCGTCAGTGAGGATCCGAGCTATCCCAGCCGGTGGGTGATCCGCATCGGGGGAACGGACTGTGTGAGTGCGGTTCGCCGACGGGACGATCACGGAAACAACGTGTTTCAGATCAGCGCCGACGAGGTGCGCAAGCGGATCGACGCCGAGATGGCGTAACCCGGTCCCGCCACGGAACCGGACCCGATCTCGAACAGCTCGGATTCGTCCTGCTTGCGTCACCGAGTCTCGCTCACCTCGCTATCCACAGTCTATAGAAGAAATTACATTTTGGGTCTAGAGGTCCATTGCCAGATGAGTTCCGGCGTAAGCCCTCGGTCGGTCTCGTGGTGTTGTGTGGGCCTCAATCCTCTCTCAGTTTTTCGCGACGAACACTCCGCCCGTTCGCTCGCTCGTGTCGTTGCTGAACCCCGCGGGAATTAGCGGTCCGTGGCCTCGCCGCTTTGTTGGGACATCCGTACGCGAATCCGAGAAAATATTGTCTAACTGAAATGTAGAGGAGCAATCGCCAAGGGGGTCGGGCGAACGCAAGAGCCGTAAGAAGATTTTTACTCCCCTGGTAGGGAGTGACAGTATGAGCAGTTCCCGATCAGGTGAGAGTCCAGTGATCGAGCGGCATCGCTCGAAACACGAGGAGGCGACGGACGACGTCGAATTCGGCGCGTGGATCGACGGCGAACTCCACACTCAGGGACAGAAGAGCGAAGTCGAAGATCCCGTGACCGGCGAGTCGATCGTCGAAGTCCCCCAGGGCGATTCTTCGGCGGTCGACAGCGCGGTCGAGGCGGCGTGGGACGCCTTCGAGCGCGAGTGGGAGGCCGCGAGCGTCCGCGACCGCTCGGCGCGCCTCTTCGAGTGGGCCGACGTCCTGGCAGACCACACTGACGAACTCACGCTCTTGGAGTGTCTGGACTGCGGGAAACCGATCTCGCAGGCTCGCGGGGAGGTCGAGGGCGCGATCGACACCCTAGAGTATTACGCGTCAGTCTGTCGGGCCCAGCGCGGAAGTGAGATTCCGGGCGGCGAGGACGTCCACCTCTACACGACCCAGGAACCGTACGGGGTCGTCGGCCAGATCGTCCCCTGGAACTATCCCCTGTGGGCGGCCGCCTGGAAACTCGGCCCCGCGCTGGCGGCCGGCAACGCCTGCGTGCTCAAGCCCGCCAACGACACGCCGCTATCGACGCTTCGAGCGGCCCAACTCTCGGAGGGCATCTTCCCCGACGGCGTCCTCAACGTCGTCCCCGGCCCGGGGAGCGAGGTTGGGCAAGCCATAGCCGAACACGACGACATCAGAAAGATCTCTTTCACCGGGAGCACGGCCGTCGGCAGCGGCGTGATGCGCGCGGCCGCGGACCGAGTCGCGCCCGTCACCCTCGAACTCGGCGGCAAGTCCCCCTTCATCGTCTTCCCCGACGCGAATCTGGAGAAGGTCGTCGAGGCGGTGGCCGATGGGATCTTCTACAGCACGGGCGAGATCTGCGACGCGTTCTCGCGCGCGCTCGTCCACGAGTCCGTCGCCGAGGAGTTCACCGAGCGCTTCGTCGAGAAGGCCGAGTCCTACGTGCTGGGCGACCCCCTCGACGAAGAAACCACGATGGGCCCGCTGACCTCTCAGCGCCAGTTCGAGACCGTACGGGAGTACATCGAGACCGGTCGGGAAGAAGCGGACCTGCTCTGCGGCGGCGGGGTGCCCGACGATCCGGCACTCTCCGAGGGCTGGTACGTGGAACCGACGGTCTTCGGCGGCGTCACCAACGAGATGACGATCGCTCGCGAGGAGATCTTCGGGCCCGTCCAGACGATCCAGACCTTCTCCGAGTACGAGGAGGCGATCGACCTCGCCAACGACACCCAGTACGGCCTCGCCGCGGGCATCGGCACGGAGAAGACCTCCCTCGTCCACCGGACCGCGGACGATCTCGATGCAGGCCTCGTCTACGTGAACGAGTACGGCCCGATTATGCCCGACGCGCCCTACGGCGGCTTCAAACAATCCGGCTTCGGGAAGGACCTCGGCCTTGAAGCGCTGGATCACTACCAGCGACAGAAGAGCGTCTACGTCAACCTCGACCAGCCCGAACTCTGACGGTAGGATCGAGGCCGACCGCCGGACTCTTCTCTCGGAACCGAGACGGCTGTGACCCACTTTTGGAAAACCTTTATCCGATACCCCGGGCCACTCGGTCACGTGTATGACTAGCAGTAGCAACCCGAACGTGGTGTGTTTCGTCGCCGATCAGTTGCGATACGACCACCTGGGGTGCAACGGAAACGACGTCGTCGACACGCCGAACATCGACGCACTCGCCGAGACGGGCGTCTCGTTCGATCGGACCTACACGAACAATCCGATGTGTATGCCGGCCCGCGCGACGATGTTCACCGGACGGAACCCCCACCGACACGGAGTGCGATCGAACGGGGTCCACCTTCGGGAGGAGCTTCCGTCCATTCCGCAGCAGCTCTCGGAGGCGGGCTACCGAACTCACTCGGCGGGGAAACTTCACCTCCACCTCTACACGCTTCCGGCGCCGCAGCAGGTCTCACACATCGCTGCGGAGCTCCCCGAGCGCGCGGAGACCGAGTTCGGTCGACGGCTCGGCGAGGTGCTCGACGCGGTGCTTCGCGATCTACTCGAATGTCCCGACGACCTCGCTGCGGGACGGGAGTCCGTCGGCTATCACGAGGGCTTCTCGAACCGTGGTGACAATCTGCTCCTGCGCACGCTCGAACGGATCCACGTCCCGAAGTGGTCCGATGGCGCGCTCCTCTTCCAGGAGGCCGCCGCGGAGGCCGTCTCCGAGTGGCCCACCGACGACCTCTCGGAGGCCGACTGGGAGGCGTTCGCCGAGGAGCTGAAAACGCGCCTCGCGGGGATGTTCGACACGATCGACGCGACCACCTACGCGGACCTCTCGTTCGAGCCGTCGGAGTTCCCCGAGGCCCGCGAGGTCTGGGAGTCGGGGCTGCTCTCCGAACTCCCCGAGCCCTACTACGGGTTCGAGACGACCGACTTCACCGGCGGCCACGTCAACGAGATCTACGGCGAGTACAAGCGCTGGCTGGAGTCGAACTATCCCGACGCATACGACCGCATCTCCTTCGATCACCCCGACAACGTCCGCGGCGATACCTTCCAGGTGTTGCGGGAGTGGTCACTTCCGGAGGAGGCTCACTACAACCACTGGATCAGCGACCGCAGCATCGAGTTTCTGGACGAGCAGGAAGACGACGACGATCCGTTCTTCCTGTGGTGCTCCTATCCGGACCCGCACAATCCGTACGCCGCCCCCGAGCCGTGGGGGTCGATGTACGATCCGTCCGACGTGGAACTGCCCGCCCGAAGCGACGAGGAACTCGACGAACTGCCGGAGTTCTACCGCGACGTCTACGAGGGCGACTTCTTCCAGCTACAGGGGCTGTACACCGAGCCCGGCCCGGAAGTCCAAGAGGAGGCCATCAAGGAGATCATCGCCGTCACCTACGGGATGGTCAGCTACCTCGACCACGAGGTCGGGCGAGTCGTCGACGCGCTGGAGCGCAACGGTCTCCGGGAGGACACGGTCGTCGTCTTCCTCTCGGACCACGGCGAGATGATGGGCGATCACTGGATGATCCGAAAGGGCCCCTTCCAGTTCGAGGGGCTCCTCCGCGTGCCGATGATCTGGAACTGGCCCGGGGAGTTCCGAGAGGGCAAGCGCGTCGAGACCGTCACGAGCCACGAGGACCTGATGCCGACGATGTTGGACCTCTGCGGCGTTACGTCCCCGCACGCGGTCTACGAGCCGTCGTACCGCCACGGGCCGGACACGTGGCCCGGCGAGTCACTCGTGCCGCTGCTCACGGACGAGAGCGATCCCCGAGACCGCTCGACCGTCGTGGAGACCGACGAGGACTACCTCGGTATCTGGCCCCGCACGCTGGTCACTGACCAATACAAGCTCACGGTGTATCCGGATCAGGAGTACGGCGAACTGTTCGACCTCCACGACGATCCCGAGGAACTGAACAACCTCTGGAACGACGACGCGGCCGAGCCGCTCAAGAACCGCCTCTACCGCGAACTGATCGACCAGCTCGTGCTGCAGGAGGGAGCGGTCCCCAGCCGACGCAACGTCGCCTGATAGCCGACGCCGAATCGAACACCGAGAATCAGTATTCGGTATCGCAGAATAACACTTTTCTCCCCCCGGGTTATGTGATCACACGACAATGGGAGACGACGACGGAATCCGGGTGAACGCCCTCAAGACCACCAACGACATCGTGGAGGCGTTAGACGACCTCAACGGCGCCCGCGTCACCGAACTCGCCGAGTACCTCGATCGCCCGCAGAGCGTCGTCCACAATCACCTGACGACGCTCAAACAGTTCGAGTACGTCGTGCAAGAGGGAAACGAGTACCAGCTCAGCCTGCGATTCCTGAAGTTCGGCGAACGCGTCCGACACCGCTCGACGCTGTACGATTTCGCCAAATCGGAGGTCCAGAAGCTAGCCGAGGAGTCGGGCGAGCTGATCACGCTACTGGTGGAAGAACACGGCCGCGGGATCTATCTCGATATCGGCCAGGGGAGTCAGGACATCGATTACCCCGCAATCACGGGCGCGCGGACGTACCTCCACTGCTCTGCGACCGGGAAATCGATCCTCGCTCACCTTCCGGAAGCGGAGGTCGACGCCATCATCGACAAGCACGGCTTACCGGCTCAGAGCTCGAATACGATCACAGACCGAAGCGAACTCGACGAGGAGTTGGAGACGATCCGTGAACGCGGTCTGGCCTTCGATATGGAGGAGTTCCGCGAGGGAATGCGGTCCGTCGGAAAGCCGATCCTCCTCCAGGACGGGACGCCTATCGGTGCGTTAAGCGTCGCCGGACCGGTCCATCGAATGAAGGACGACCGTCTCCACGAAGAAATGCCGGAGCTGCTTCGGCAGTCCGTCAACGTCGTCGAACTGAACCTCAACGACCCCAATATCCAGTAGCCGTCTCGGGTATCGACCGTATCGATTCTCCATCTCCGAATCGCTCGGATCCTTCGATTATGGACTGTCTTGTGTATTTCTGCGGTATGAGCGGCTCTGTGTATGCACCGTACCGATTCATCATCACCGAACACTTTCGATTAGATCGTTCCCGCCTCGAAATCACGTTGACTCGGAATCCATCTGCTACCAGATGTGGATCTAACAAGGGTACATATGTTACTGGTGATGCCCGAGCTATTTTCCCGAGAAATATCGACAAGCACCATTCAGATATATCAAATTTATGTAATTATATGCTTCGTATTTGATGTCAGTACTAGATTTTGAATACGTAATTATAGCGAAAAACGCTAAGGGAGCATTGAAATATTCATAAGAAATAATTTATATTTAATATAGTATTTAAATATCCTTGTTGATTATGCCCTTGGAATACGATTACAAGCCGGCGGTCCCATTTCGCGAATCGTCCACGTTCCGAGTAGCGTTTCGACGGTGTGCCCATTCCTGCTCCACTTTGTTATATTGATATGACGCTATCGCCCGAGACGCAGTGAATTGGCCGACTACGCTTCGCTTTCCGGTTCGCAGTCGCAACCTCCTCGATCGAACAACTCGGTAACTGAATAGCTGGCTCCGCAGTCCTCGCACAGAATTTGGATATCGAGTAAAATGTTGAACTCCCCGAGTGTGATCCGCTGGCGCTCCCGGAGCTGTTCGAGACTGTTTTCTATCACGGCGATCAGCCGATTTCTGAGTTTTTGGATCGTGTTCTGCGCCTTCTCTCGGGGATCGGCTGACGACCCGTCCTTGGAGGCCCCCCTGAATTTGGTCAGATACGTATGAATCGCTTGATGCGAGACGAACTCCCGTTTGAGTCGCTCCGGATCGATGCCGTTGTCTTCGAGTGTCGATTCCGCTTCCACTCGGGCCCCGGCGGTGACGTCGTCCGACGAGAGCAGCCGGTACATATTGGCCACTTCCCCGTCCAGTGGCGTCATCCCGTTCCGTTCCAGTTTCGTCCGGAGCAATCGCCGATTGAACCACTCAGCCAGGCTCCGGAGGCTCTGGCTGTCGTATCCGTTCCCCAACCACCGATCTTCCAGCTCCCGACCGATGTCTCCCATCTCGTACCGATGGATGAGGTCGCCGACTTTGGATCGGGTTGGGTCGGGCGTGTCGGTCATATCTGATAGAATCGCTTCTCCATTAAATCAGCAACGCGTCGCGTGCTGGAGTGATTGCCATCTCAGTTGGTAGTCGGTGTCGTTGCTGAACTGTGGCCGATATTAATTATAACTAACTGAACTATTATATTGTAGTACAAAGAATATAATGTGAAAGATAAACTATGTTACCACGATATATTGGCTATCGAACGCAATTCACGCAGTCAGAATATTCAAATACAGCCAAACACCAGATAGTATAAAATAACTTACAAATTAATTTAGAAGACAATTCGTCTCACTTCAGAATACCCACCTAGACCAATCCGATCTCGGAGGCACGAGCATTCACACTCCACTCGACACACACAGCTACGCGTCGGAACTCAGTACGGTCTACGAGAGCCGAAAACGCCTCTAATTCTGGTCCCGGGAAACGGTGACGACCCCACCGTGTTCAGGGGACCCAATCGACGTCGGCGTCTTTCCGGAGGATACCGCGCTGAAGCGTATCTACGGCCTTTTCGAGCCCCTCGGTGGGTTCGGCCAGACCGTCTTCCCACTCGATACTGAGCACGTCGTCGTATCCGACCAGGCGAAGCGTGCTGATGATGTCCCGCCAAGCGTCCTCGTCGTGGCCGTATCCGACCGAGCGGAACATCCACGCGCGTTCCTCCTCGCGGTCGAAGTCCTTGTTGTCGAAGACGCCCTCGATCTCGGCGTTGGAATCGTACACGCGCACGTCCTTCGCGTGGACGTAGTGGATCGCGTCGTGTTCGGCGAGATAGCGGATCGCTTTCGGGATGTCGATGCCCTGCCACCAGAGGTGGGAGGGATCGAGGTTCGCGCCGATCCGCTCGTGTGTCGCCTCCCGCAGTTTGACCATCCCCACGGGGTCGTAGACGAGCATATTCGGGTGCATCTCGATGGCGATGTCGACGCCGTAGTCGTCCGCGTAGGCGCCGAGGTCGCTCCAGTACTCCGTCGCCACCTCCCACTGGTAGTCGCGCGCTTCGGCATGTTCCTCGGGCCAGGGGAAGGTGACCCAGTTGGGGACGCTGTCCCCGGGCGCGCCCGCCGGCAACCCCGAGAACGTGATGACCCTGTCGACGCCGAACTCGGCGGCGAGTTCGATCGTCTCCTTCGTTTCCCTGTCGACGCGCTCCCGCCGTTCCTCGTCCGGATGCAGGGGGTTGTCGTGGACGGCGAAGCCGCAGATATCGAGGCCTCGCTCGTCGAGTTCGCTGCGGAGTTTCGCCCGCGCGTCCTCGTCGGTCAGGAGTTTGTTCCGGTCGACGTGGGCGGCGCCGATGAGGCCGCCCGTTCCCAGTTCGACGGCGTCGACGCCGAGCGATTCGAGGAAGTCGAAGGCGTCCGCCCGGTCCATATGTCCGAGCGGCTGTGCCGTGAGTACACCGAGCTCCATACACCCCGGGGTTCGTGTCATTATACCATATAATTTATGCACAATTCGTCGCTCGGCCGTCGCGACGCGAGACGAACTGCTCGGATCGATGCGCTCGCGACCGCAACTCCGGGGACCGGAACCCCGCGCACGGGAAGTTTAATAGTGTTGGTGCTGCCAGTCGGTACTATGCGTGCAACCGACTCCACCGAGTGCGTTCACCGTCCGGACAGCCGCGACCTCGCCCGGGAGGGCCGACGATGACGCTCTCGATCGGAATGCTCGGGTATCGGTTTATGGGCAAGGCGCACTCGAACGCCTTCTCGCGGTTGTCGATGTTCTTCCCCGATGCGCCCGACATCGAACGCGACGTTCTCGTCGGGAGGGACGAGGACGCGCTCGCGGACGCGGCCGACCGACTGGGTTTCGCCCGGACCGCGACCGACTGGCGGGAGGTCGTCGACGAGGTCGACGTCTTCTACAACCTCGGGCCGAACGACGTCCACGTCGAGCCGTCCGTCGCCGCCCTCGAAGCGGGCGTGCCGGTGCTCTCCGAGAAGCCGCTGGCAGCGACGCTCGACGGCGCCGAGCGAATGGCCGAAGCGGCCGCGGAGGCCGATGTCCCGACCGCCGTCGCGTTCAATTACCGGTACGTGCCGGCGATCCAGCACGCGAAGCAGTTGATCGACGAGGGGGCCATCGGCGAGATCCACCACGTCCGCGCGAACTACCTCCAGGACTGGTTGGTCGATCCGCAGGCCCCGTGGTCGTGGCGAAACAGCGAGGAGATCGCCGGCAGCGGGGCCCTCGGCGACCTCGGCGCCCACTCGATCGACCTGGCGCAGTACCTCCTCGGCGACTCGATCGAGCGCGTCAGCGGACACCTCAAGACCTTCGTCGAGGAGCGCCCCGTCCCCGGCGCCGACGGCGGCGGCCTCGACGCGGAGAGCGGAGACTCGGTCGAGACGCGGCCGGTCACCGTCGACGACGCCTACTCGGCCCAGGCGGAGTTCGCGAACGGCGCGATGGGGACGTTCGAGGCCTCGCGGTTCGCGAACGGCCAGAAGAACGCCCACACCATCGCGATCAACGGCTCGGACGGCAGCCTGCGGTTCGACCTCGAACGGCTCAACGAACTCGAAGTGCTCCGCGACGACGGCCGCGGCTTCGAGACGGTCCTCGTGACCGACCCCGACGATCCCTACCTCGACCACTGGTGGCCCCCCGGCCACGTCCTCGGCTGGGAGCACACCTTCGTCCACGAGGACTACGAGTTCCTCTCGGCGGTCGCCGAGGGCGAGTCCTACGGCCCGAACTTCGCCGACGGGCTGGCCGTCCAGCGCGTCCTCGACGCCATCGAGCGGAGCGACGAATCCGGACGCTGGGTCGAGGTCTGAGAACGCGCGGAGCGTACGAGCGCGATCCCCAAACTTACAGGAGCGTTCCGGACCGCAGGAGGGCAATCAGCACCGTCAGTACGACGGTGCCGGCCACCGTGGTCACGAAGATCGTAGTGCTGAGGTACTCGGGGGCGGTCACGCCGCCCACCGCGTCGCCGTCGGCGTATTCGATGATGAGCGCAAGCGGGATGACCGCCGCGGGGGTGGCACACTCCAGGACGAAGACCCGCGCGACGGTCGGGTCCTCGAACCCCAGCGCGAGCGCGAGACCGATCCCGACCAGGGGTGCGACGCCGAGTTTCAGAATCGATGGGGTGGCCGTGCGAGAGATGGCGGAGACGTCCGTGTCGGCCAGTTGGACCCCTAGTATCAGAAGCATAATCGGGATCGAGGCGTCGCCGACGAGGCGGAGCGTCTCTAGGATCGCGGTCTCTCCGGCCGGCACGAACCCGAGGCCTCGCACCAGTACCGCCGCGACGACGGCGTACACCAGCGGCAGCCGGAATATCTCGGTGACCGCGCTCAGGGCGCTCCTGTCGGTCCCGCGCGAGGCGATGTACACCCCGAGCGTGTAGACGACGACGTTCTGGATCGTCAGATACAGCACCGCTGTGGTCCGGCCGATCGACCCGAACGCGAACTCCGAGAGCGGAATCCCGATGAAGCCGGAGTTGGGGATCGCCGCCGCGAGCATCATCGCGCCGAGCAGCGGGCCCGTCTCGCCGACCAATCGGCCCGCCGCCCAGGCAATCCCGACCATAATCAGCGCGTACGCGACGACGCCGACGCCGAGTTTGAGCACGGCGTCGCCGCCGAGTTCGGTCGTCGCGATGCTGTGGAACGCGAGCGCGGGGACCAGTACGTAGAGGCCGACCGTGTTCAGCGACGCGACGTCGACGTCGGCCGCGAACGTCAGGAGGTATCCGACCGCGGCGATGACGAGGATCGGACCGACGGCACCGGTGAACGCCGAGGTCAGCGACATCCGGGATCAGCGGCCGCTGTCGGACGGTGTTTCCGGAACGGGTCCCCGCTCGCGATCCGGGCGATCCGGAGGGGGATCCGGCTGTGCGTGAGGCTGCGAACCGCGTTCGTGGTTCCTGTGGTTCTCATTTGGGAATCGGTCGCCCGCGTCGAACGGCGACGCCGCCGAGTGCGGGCGACGGTTCGGCGGCGCCGGTCCCGGTATCGAAATTCGAACGGTCGTCCTCCGGCACTCCGTGCTACAGACGGTCGGCGACCGCCTCGACGGGATGCGGCGGGATCTCCTCGACCCCGTCTCTGTCTCCCAACTGCGAGCGGCAGGACCCACCGGGCGCGACGATCCCGTCCGCGTCGCTGTCGTCGAGCTCCGCGAACAGCAGCTGGCCGATCGCCTTCGAGAGGTCGTAGTGCTCGTCGTGGTAGCCGAAGCTCCCGGCCATCCCACAGCAGGTGGTATCGAGCGGGTCGACGGCGTACCCGACGCGGCGGAGGACCCCGACGGCGTGGTGGTCCTTGTTCGTCGCCTTCTGATTGCAGTGGCCGTGGTAGCTCAGCGACCCGGCCGCGCCCGAAGACCGGTCGTCGACGGGGAGCGACTCGTCCAGTCGGTGGACGTCTACGTACTCCAGCACCCCGTAGGCGCTGCCGGCGACGGCATCGACCTCGGGACCGTCGAGGAGGTCCGCGTACTCGTCCTGGAACATCACCGCGTCGGACGGCTCGACGAACACGACGTCCCAGCCGCTGTCCACGCGGTCGGCCAGCGCCTCCACGTTCGCCCGCGCCCGCTCGCGAGCGGTGTCGAGCAGTCCGGCCGAGAACGCCGCCCGGCCAGACGGTCCGGTGTTGTCCGGAATATCGACGTGGACGCCGGCGGCTTCGAGCGCCTCGACGGCGGCCTTCCCCGCTCGGGGGTACGAGTAGTTCGTGTAGGTGTCCGGGAACAGCAGGACTCGGCGGTCGGCGTCGGCGCGGGACACCGAGGACCCGCCGCGCCCCTCGAACCAGTCTTCGAGGGTCTCCCGGCGGAACGGCGGTAGCTCCCGCTCGGGGGCGATGCCGAGCAGCTTCTGCATCGCGGTCCGCGCGCCCGGGAGCTTCGTCGCCCAGTTCGAGAGCGGCGCGAGCGCGGACCCGATCCGCGACGCGGTGTCGATGTTGGCGAACAGCCGGGTGCGGACGCTCGTCCCCGCCTCTTCGTGGTGTCGGTGTTTCATCTCGGCCTTGAGTTTCGCCATATCGACTCCCGTCGGGCAGTCGCTCTTGCAGCCCTTGCAGCCGACACAGAGGTCGAGCACCTCGCGCTGGAACCGTTCCGAATGGAGCTCGTCGTCGTCGAGTTCGCCCGAGATGGCGGCCCGCAGCATGTTCGCCCGGCCGCGGGTCGTCTGGACCTCCTCCTTCGACGCGCGGTAGGTCGGACACATCACGTCGGAGTCGGTCTGGCGGCACGTGCCGCAGCCGTTGCACAGCTCGACGAGGTGCGAAAAGCCCCCCTCCTCGTCGAAGTCGAGCGCCGTCTGGGGCTCGATCGACTGGTACTCCGGACCGTACCGGAGGTTCTCGCGCATGTCCGCGCCGACGCCCCGGTCGTGATCGGGGCCCGGATCCGACGCGTCCTCGCGGTAGACGACGTTGCCCGGATTGCAGAGCCAGTCGGGGTCGAACGCCGTCTTCAGCTCCTTGAAGGCCTCCCAGAGGTCCTCGCCGTACATCTTGGGATTGAACTCGGTCCGGGCCATCCCGTCGCCGTGCTCGCCCGAGAACGCCCCGTGGTGGTCGAGCACGAGGTCCGTCACGTCGTCGGCGATCGAGTGCATCTTCTCGATCCCCTCGCCGTCCTTGAGGTTGAGGATCGGCCGGATGTGGAGCGTGCCGACGCCCGCGTGGGCGAAGTACGCCGCCGAGGTGTCGTGGGCGTCGAGGACGTCCTCGAACTTCCCGACGTACTCGGCGAGCTCTTCGGGCGGCACCGACGCGTCCTCGATGAACGGGTACGGCTTGGGGTCGCCCTCCAGGCTCATGAGCAGGGGAATCGCGGCCTTCCGGAGCTTCCACAGCCGCTCTTGGTCGGCCTCGTCGTAGGCCTCCAGCACGTCGAAGGCCGCCCCGGACTCGACGAAGTGGGCGGTGGTGTCCTCGATTGCGGCCGCGAAGTCGTCGACGAGCTCGTCGTCCCACTCCAGCATCAGCGCCGCCTGGGTGCCGTCGGGGATCGGCTCGGCGTACTCCGCATAGCCCTCCGACTCCCGCGCCAGGCGGAACACCTCGTCGTCCATCAGCTCCACGGCGCTGACCGGGAATTCGAGGGCTTCGGGCACCGCCTCCATCGCGTCCACGAGGTCGTCGAAGCAGAACAGCGCCAGCGCAGTCTCGTCGGGCTTCGTCACGAGCGAGAGCGTCGCCTCGACGACGACCCCGAGGGTCCCCTCGGCGCCGACGAACAGCTTCGAGAGGTTGATGACCGACTCGCCGGCGTCGTTCTCGTAGATCACCTTCTGGAGGTTGTAGCCCGACACCGACCGCTTGAGTTCGGGGTAGCGCTCGGCGATCTCGTCTTCGTGATCCCCGACGAGCCCGCGGACGGTCCGGTAGATCCGCGCCTCGGCGTCGTCCTTCGCGACAATCGCCTCGTACTCGTCGCTGTCGAGGACGACCTCGCGGGTGTGGATCAGCGATCCGTCCGCGAGGACGACCCGCAGTTCCTCGGTGTAGGCGTCGGTGATGCCGTAGCGGACCGAGTGGGCGCCCGTGGAGTTGTTGCCGATGCCGCCGCCGATCGTCGCCCGGTTCGAGGAGGCCGGGTCCGGGGCGAACTTCAGCCCGTCGCGGTCGAGGCGGTCGTCGAGGTGGTCCTGGACGACGCCGGGCTGGACCGTCGCGCGCTTCGCGTCGGGGTCCACGTCGACGATGTCGTCTATGTGCTTCGTGAAGTCGAGGACGACACAGCCGTTGCCGACGGCCTGTCCCGCCAGCGACGACCCGGTCCCCCGCGGGAGGACCGGCACGTCGTGGCGCCCCGCGGTCTCGACGGTCGCTCTGACGTCGTCGACGTCTCTCGGGAGGACGACGCCCGCGGGCCGGGCCTGGTAGATGCTGCCGTCGGTCGCATAGAGGACCTGTGCGTACTCGTCGAACTGTACCTCGCCGGCGACCTCCTCCCGCAGGTCGGCCGCCAACTCCGCGTACTGTTCGACGTCCGGACGATCGCCTCCGAGCGCCGCCGCCGACGTGTCGAACCCGGATGGACGATAGGACTCGTCTTCGGCTGCCATCGATTCACACACGTATAGATCATCATTAAATCCTCTGGTCTCGGATCGAGCGACGGGTCGGCGGCGGCCGAACCGTGCGGCATCGCCGCCGTCGACATCCGTTCGCGATCCCCGGGCCGTCCAGGGGGTGGATTTATTTCACGTGAACTGCTATCGGTAGGCATCAATGCCCGATACGCCAGGTTGGGACCCCTCAACGGTACATACCTCGCTTCCGGAGTCGGAACTGGAGCGTGATGCGCTCCTGGCGAGCCTGCAACGGCTGACCGAAATCGGCGTCTGGTCCTACGACGCCTCGGTGAGCCGCCTGTGGTGGAGCGACCAGGCGAAGCGAATCCACGGCATCGACCCGGACGCACAGCCGACCTTCGAGGAGGTGCTCAAGCGGTATAGCGAGGCGGACCGCGGGCGCGTGAATCAGCGTTTCACCGACGCGATCGAGGACCGAGAGCCGTTTCGTATCGACGTCGGTCTCGCCGGCGAGGGAACGACGGAGCGCTCGGTCCGGATGTACTGCGAGCCGCACGACGAAGACGGGACGACGGTGCTCCGGGGCGCCGTCCAGGACGTCACGGACGTCAAGCGGCGCGAGCAGCGCATCGAGATCCTCCGGCGGACGAGCCAGGAACTGCGCGGGGCGAGTTCGAGACAGGAGGTCGCGGAGATCCTCGCCGACGCGGCGAAGAACATCCTCGGACTCGTCAACACGACGGTCCGGCTGATCGACGAGGACCGGACCATCCTCCAGACGGTGGTGGCGACAGAGGAGTGCGTCGAGCGGGCGGGCGACCGCCCGGACTACTCCATCGGCGAGGAGACGCCGGCCGCGCGGGTGTACCGGTCGGGCGAACCGGAGATCCACGCGAACCACGAGCGCACGATGGACGACCACAACCGGGGCGAACTGCAGTCGGGGCTGTACGTGCCCATCGGTGACCACGGGGTGTTGAGCGCCGGCGACATCGTCGTCGAGGCGTTCCAGAACCACGACCTCGAAGCGGCCAGCCTCCTCGGTCAGCTCGGCGCGGAGGCGATCACTCGCATCGGGTGGATGAACCGGTCCCGTGCCGTGTGAACTGCGAGGGTTGCCCGCCGCTCGGCCGGATTCGCCCGGCGACTCGCCCAGATCCGGCTTCTGACGCCCTTGCCGGTCATTCAGTCTCGATTGAGACCGCTCGCGACGCCGCGGTTCACACTCACATTATGAAAATATCTATTATCGCGGGCACAAACCATCCCGTATGATCAGTAACGATTCGGGGCGACGTCTGAAGACGACCCAGACCTCGTTAGAAATTCTCACCCTCATTCTGGAGCACGAGGGGCTCACGGTGGCCGAACTCGATCGGATGGTCTCCGCCTCGAAGAGTTCGATCTGCAGCCACCTCAACACGCTCAGGGACAGCCGATTCCTGATCAAGGAGGGCGACACCTACCAGGTGGGGTTCCGGCTCGCCCTGCTGGGCGAGCGCGCCAAGGCCCGCTATCCGCGCGAGGAGACGGTACGGGAGGTCGTCGACGGTCTGGCCGCCGACACCGGCCAGGAGGCGAACTTCACGATCCTCGAACACGGCCGGCTGCTGCTGTTTTACGGCTCCTCGGACGACGAGGTGTCCCGGGAGGACAGCCTCCACTACCGCTCGGAGTACTACCTGCACAACACCGCCGCCGGGAAGGCCATCCTCGCCGAACTGGACCGCGATCGCATCGAGGCGATCCTCGACAGGTGGGGCCTCCCGCGCGAGTCCGAGGCGACCATCGCCAACCGGGAGCAGCTGTTCGACTCCCTAGAGGACGTCGGGTCGCAGGACTTCGTCGTCGCCGACGGGGAGTTCGCCCCGGGGCTGGTCTCGGTCGGCGCACCCGTCCACGACCACACCGGCGACATCGTCGGGGGGCTGAGCGTCGGCGGGCCGAAGTTCCGCCTCAATATGACGCGGCTCGAAACCGACATCGCCGACGAACTGCTCGACGCGGTGGCGGCGCTCGAAGAGTCACTCCGCGAGGAACGATAGCCCCCGTGGCGGAGTCACAGTGATTACTCTCAGTCCCCCACGGACGTCGCGCGCTCGACGACGTCGGCGCCGTACATCTCCTCCAGTTCGTCGTGCTGGTCTGGCCGGTGCTCGTAGACGTCCTGGAAGAGCGTGATCGGCGTCTGTGCGGCCTGATAGGTCGCCTCGTCCCACATCCGGTCCTTCTCGATGTCGATCTCGACGCCGTCGATGGCGATGGTCGTCGCCTGGGTCATCGCGATCGCGCCCCGGCCGGCCTCCTTGGCGGCCTCGAACTCCTCCATCGAGTCGACGATGTCGTCCATCCCCGGGACGTACGCCGTCATGTTCAGCAGTTCCTCGCGGAGCTCGTCCTCGTCGAGCTCGCGCTCGTCGTCGCCGACTTCCAGCACGTAGGTGTCGCCGAGGTCCTCGATTTCGACCGCGTCGCCGTCGTAGACCTGCGTGCCGTCTTCCTCGACGAGATCGATCTCCTCGCCGTCGACCTCCAGCAGCCAGGTGCCTTCCTCCGGGGGGAGCGGCGCGGTGTTGGCCGCGACGACCTGGCCGGGCGTGAGCGACCAGATGCCGGTCATCCCCTTCTCGCGGTTCTCGCGCATCCGGGCGTGGTAGCCCGCCTCGTCGCGGATGTCGTCGTAGGGGCCGTCGACGGCGATCAGGCCGGCCGCGCTGGCGCCGCGGGAGGTGTTGTGGCGGAGCTCGGGCCACGGCGGGAGCTCGCCCGTCCGCGTCATCGCGCGCATATCCTTCGTGTAGTCGACCTCGCCGTCGACGAGCAGGAACAGGCGTTCGAGGTTGTTCGCGGGCCTGCCCATCTCCGCGCGGAGGTTGCCCATCGCCAGTTCGGCCTCGCCGGACTCGACGATCACCGACATCGAGAGGCTTCCCTCGTCGAGTCCGGCCTCGTGTTCGACGATCGTGAGGAACTCGTCGGCCTTCTTCCAGTCGTCGAGGTCGCCGACCTCGGGGATGACGAAGCCGTCGATGTGTGTGATCGCGTCGCGGTCGTCGGTCGCGATCGACAGCATCTGCTGGAACCCCTGGTAGCGGGTCTCCGGATCGTCGCGGTGCCAGACGACGCGCGGGTGGATCTCACCGGGGAAGTCCGCGCCGTGCTCGGCGACGACCTCGACGATGTTCTCGACGCCCTGTTCGCGCATCGACGGCGCGGTCGCGTCCTCGTTGTCCGGCACCCAGACGTCGGGCGCCTGCATCCCGCGCAGCTGCGCGGCGCTCCGCAGCATCTTCGCGGAGTCGTCCTCGTCGACCGCCGTCGGCGACGTGAAGAACGTCCGCACGAACTCGCGATCGTAGTGTCGTTCAGTGCTCATCGTGCAGGCTATATCGCTTACTGTAGCGACTTAAACATTTACCCCCAGATCCAGGAATAATTGGGCAACTGCGGACAACAGGGAGACCGAGACGGAAACAGAGATAGAGACGGACACGGAGACGTCGTTTCATCGGGGTTAACTGAGTGGTGGACCCACACCTGCACGTGGAAGAACGCGACTCGACACCGGAGCACACGCTCTATTCACATAATGAGAACAAAATGCCGAACATTCCTCCCGACGGCCGACATCCATTACAGAACTAACTATGTAATGGATACCGGATTATGTTAACATAAATAATGATATAGCCGATCCAAGTATCAACGATAATGAACTATTCTCATTATGCGAATCGCTCCCGCACCCGACTGTCTGTTCGTGACCGATCGGGCGCCGACGGCGACACAACACTTATTCCGATGACCGCTGTCCGTGTTGATGGTATGACGCGAGATCAGCGCTTTATCGACCCCGACGAGATCGAGCTGCTCGATCTCGACTGGGGATCGATCAAGTGGTTGAGCACGCCCGAGACGACGGGGGCGGAGCACTTCAGCGCCGGGATCGTCGTGCTCGAACCCGGAAAGGGTCACGAGCGGCACACCCATCCCGACAGCGAGGAGATCCTCTTCTTCCTCAACGGCGAGGGCGTCCAGACCATCGCCGACGAGGAGCGGACCGTCTCGCCGGGCGAGATGGTCTACATCCCCGCGGGCGTCGAACACAGCACGATCAACGACTCTTGGGAGCCGATGCGGTTCCTGGCGATGTACGGCCCCCCGGGTCCCGAGGCCGAGATCCGCGAGGCGCCCGAGTGTACGGTGGTCCCTCCGGAGGAGTCGAGCGACGCGGCCGAGTGACGCCGAGAGCGACTCGGCAGATCGGACGAACGACGGAGCCGTCGCGAAATCGCGAAAGCGCGTCCGAGCGCGGAAGCGCGGCGTCGAGGCCGCCCGCGGGCGATCTTCCGCTCGCTGACGCTCTCGCTCACCGTCGCCCCCAATATTAAATATCCAACCCTTGAAAGTAGCCGATGGTCTATGAGATTCACACGCAGTGATTCGCTCGAGCGGCTACGGTCGACTGTGGAAGACGGAGAGCCGATCATCGGCGCCGGCGCCGGAACTGGCATCTCGGCGAAGTTCGCCGAGCGGGGCGGCGTCGACCTCCTGATCATCTACAACTCCGGGCGCTACCGGATGAACGGGCGCGGCTCGCTGGCGGGGATCCTCCCCTACGGCGACGCGAACGAGATCGTCGTCGAGATGGGCAGCGAGGTGCTCCCGGTCGTCGAGGACACCCCTGTACTCGCCGGCGTCAACGGCACCGACCCCTTCCGCGATATGGACGTGTTCATCGAGGACCTCCGCCGCCGCGGCTTCTCCGGCGTCCAGAACTTCCCCACGGTCGGCCTGATCGACGAGGACAGCACCTTCCGGCAGAACATCGAGGAGACGGGGATGGGCTACGACAAGGAGGTCGAGATGATCCGCGAGGCCAGCGACCAGGGGATGTTGACGTGTCCGTACGTGTTCAACGAGGACCAAGCGCGTGCGATGACAGAGGCGGGAGCGGATGTCGTCGTCTCGCACATGGGGCTGACGACCTCCGGCGACATCGGCGCCGAGACGGCGCTCGATCTGGAGACGGCCGCCGAGCGGGTGCAAGCCCACCACGACGCCGCGAAGGCGGTCAACGACGACGTGATGGTCATCTGCCACGGCGGGCCGATCGCCTGGCCGGACGACGCCGAGTACGTGCTCGAACACACCGAGGGCGTCGTCGGGTTCTTCGGCGCTTCCAGCATCGAGCGCCTCCCGACCGAGGAGGCGATCGAGAACCAGGCCCGCGAGTTCAAGGAGATCGACGTATGAGGGACGCGACCCGGTGGTGTGACCCGATATGAGCGTCGTCATCGTGGGAACGCTCGATACGAAAGGCGAAGAGATCGGATTCGCCCGCGACGTCATCGAGGCCCAGGGCCTCGACGTCCACCTCGTCGATACCGGCGTGGTGGGCGACCCCGAGATCGAGCCCGACACCCCCGCGTCGGCGGTCGCCGAGGCGGGCGGACGGGATCTCGAAGCGCTCCGGGAGGCCGGAGACCGCGGCGAGGCCGTCGAAGTGATGGGCGACGGCGCCGCCGAAATCGCGACGCGCCTCCACGACGAGGGGACGCTGGACGCGGTTCTCGGCCTCGGCGGGTCGGGGAACACCTCCATCGCGACGGCGGCGATGCGGGCGCTCCCCGTGGGCGTCCCGAAGTTTATGGTGTCGACGGTCGCCTCCGGCGACACCGAGCCCTACGTCCGGTCCAGCGACATCGCGATGCTGTACTCCGTGGCCGACATTGAGGGGCTCAATCAGCTCTCGCGGACGGTCATCTCGAACGCCGCCCTGGCGGTGGTCGGGATGGTCGCCAACGAGCCCAGCGTCGAGGTGGCGGACAAGCCCACCGTCGGCATCACGATGTTCGGCGTCACGACGCCCTGCGTCCAGACCGCGCGCGAGTGGCTCGAAGAGCGCGGCTACGAGGTCATCGTCTTCCACGCGACCGGTACCGGCGGGCGAGCGATGGAGAACCTCATCGAGGAGGGCGTCATCGACGGCGTCCTCGACGTGACGACGACAGAGTGGGCCGACGAGCTCGTCGGCGGCGTCCTCTCCGCGGGGCCGGACCGGCTCGACGCCGCCGGCGAGCGGGGCATTCCGCAGGTCGTCTCGACCGGCGCGCTGGATATGGTCAACTTCGGGCCGGAGGAGTCGGTCCCCACCGAGTTCGAGGGCCGGAAGTTCCACGTCCACAACCCCCAGGTGACGCTGATGCGGACCACGCCGGCAGAGAACGCCGAACTCGGCCGGATCATCGCCGAGAAACTGAACGCCGCGACGGGGCCGACCGCGCTCGCGCTCCCGCTCGGCGGCGTCTCGATGCTCGACGCGGAGGGCGAGGATTTCCACGACCCGGAGGCCGACGCCGCCCTGTTCGAGGCGCTTCGCGAGAATCTCGACGACGACGTCGAACTGATCGAGGTGGACGCCAACGTCAACGACGAGCCGTTCGCCCGAGCGATGGCCGAACGGCTCCATAAGTATATGCAGGCCGCGGACTGAGCGGGAAGATTCGCCGATTGGGGCTCCGATTTCCGATTGTCGCCCGAACTTCGAGTCCAGAGCACTCCGACCGAGCCGACTTCTGCGCCGGCGCGTCGACCGATCGGTCCCGATCAGCGTACCGACAGCCGCGCCTGATGGGGGATTGACTATTGACGCCACCAAAGATTTAAGTTATGTATGGTGTCATATAGCTGTAGGCTGTGCTAACAATTATGACAGACCAGCGTTCCTCATCAGACCAGTCGCGACGACGGTATTTGAAGAGCATCACCGCCGGCGGCCTCGCCGTCGGCTTGGCGGGCTGCCAGGGCAACGGTGGCGGCGGTGGCAACGGGACCACCGCGGGCAGCGGCGGCGGGACCAGTACCGGAGGCGGCGACGAACTGGTCGGCGAGGAGGACCCGATCGGCAACTGGCCGCCCGAGGGCGATTCGGTCACGATCAGTTTCAACGGACCCGAGTCCGGCGGTCTCGGCCCCGACGGCCAGGACCAGCGCGAGGGCTTCGACCTCATCATCGACCACCTGAACAACGGCGGCGGCCTGGTCGACAACACCGATCTCCTGAGCGGCAACGGCGTCCTCGGCTACGAGGTCGAGTCGACCGCGTACGACACCGCGACGAACGCACAGACCGCCCGCGAGAACGCCCAGCAGATCATCAATCAGGATAACGCCCAGTTCTGGACGGGCGGGATGTCCAGTACGGTCACCATCGCGATGGAGGAGATTGCGGCGGCGAACAACGTGCCGTTCATGGCCGGCAACTCCACGTCGTCCAGCATCAGCGGCGAGAACTGCTCGCGGTACTACTTCCATCCGACCTTCCACGCCGAGATCATCGGGATGATGATGGGCGAGGCCGCGCCGGCGGAGCTCGGCGAGGACCGCTCGCTGTTCCACATCTACATGGACTACTCCTACGGGCAGTCCAACAGCGCCGCGGCCACGAAGTACCTCGTGGACAACGGCCCGTGGGAGCTCGCCGGCGAGGCGCCGATCGCCGAGGACGAGAACGACCACTCCTCGCAGATCTCCGCGCTCCAGGAGTCCGGGGCGGACGTCCTGTACTTCTCGAGCTTCGGCGGATTCGCGGCGAGCGGGCTCCAGCAGATGGTCGACGCCGGTCTCACAGAGGAGATCGACGTGATCATCCCCCACGTCAGCGCGTTCACGCTCAATCCGATGGGGTCGGCCGCCGAGGGCGTCTACGGGGGCGAGCCGTGGAACCCCGGCGCCGGCAACGAGGCGTCGGAGATCTTCGTCCAGGCGTTCGAGGACGAGTACGACGCCACGCCGAATCAGAGCCACCTGCACACCTACGAGAGCGTGCTGGTGTACGCGATGGCGGTCGAACAGGCCGGGACCTTCCACCCGCCGACGGTCATCCGCGAACTGGAGAACTTCGAGTGGAGCCAGGCCTGGGGCGACTCCCAGTTCCGCGAGTGCGACCACCAGGTCGAACGGCCCTACTACTTCGTCCGCGGCGTCGGCGACGACCGCGCCGAGGAACTCGGCATCCGGACGGAAGTGGTCAGGACGACCGAACCGCTGGTCTACGGCTGTAACGAGGCGCCGGCGACGAACTGCGAACTCGGCCCCTACGGGGACGAGTAACCGGAACGTGGTGTGAGTCCGGTCGGTCGCGACTCCTTTGCGTTTGCGACCCGTTTCCGACCGGGGCGTCGTCTACTCCGTGTGACACGCCGAAAAGTACAGTAAGATTCATCAAGGATTAGTGGGGAACGTATTAGCACAAATCGTGATGCATATTACCACAGTACACAGGCGGGGTGCATAGCAATGGTCGTCGCCGAGGTGATCCAGTTCAGCTTCAATGTGCTGTTCCGGGCCTCGATCTACGTCCTGGTGGCGATCGGCCTCTCGATCATCTTCGGGTCCCTCCAGTATGTGAACATGGCGCACGGCGCGCTGTACCTCTTCGGAGCGTATCTCGGGTACGTGATCGCCGGGACGAATCAGTACAGCGACGGGATCCTCGCGGGGATGGGCCAGTTCGGCCTGGACGCCGGCTTCGTCGCGGCACTCGTCGTGGTGCCGATCGTCGTGTTCCTCGCCGGCGTGGTGATGGAGCACTTCCTCGCGAAGCCGTTCTACGATCGGCCCTTGCTGGATCAGTTGCTGGTGACCTTCGGGATCCTGCTCGTATTCCAGGAGGTGGTCGGGGAGATCTTCGGCAAGTCGTCGCTCCTGTACCCGCGACCGGACTGGCTCCTGGGCGCCTTCGAGCTGCCGGGCATCGGCGTCCCGCCGGGGTTCGAGTCGGTGTCGACCGTGCGGGTCATCGCCGTCCTCCTCACGCTCGTACTGATCGGCGTGATCGTCGCGTTCTACCGGTACACGAACTACGGGCTCGCCGTGCGTGCGGGCACCGAGGACACCGAGATGACCCGACTCCTCGGGATCCGCGTGGACCGGCCGTTCCTCCTGATCTTCGCGATCGGCGCGGCCTACGCCGGGATCGGCGGCCTGCTCGGCGGCTTCCAGTTCGGGTTCAGCTACCAGTCCGGCGTCGAGATCATCATCCCGGCGCTCGTCATCGTGATTATGGGCGGCGTCGGGAGCCTCCGGGGGACGATCCTCGCGTCGCTGTTGGCGGGACTGAGCGTTGCAGTCGTCGGCGTGTTCGTTCCGAGTATGTCCACTGCAAGCATCTACGTGCTCGCGATCATCGTGCTCGCGTTCCGACCGAACGGGCTCTTCGAAAGTGAGGCGATCGCCCAATGAACCGCGAAGACCTCAGACGGCGCATCGGCGTCGACGGGCGGCTGCTCAGCGTGGAGACCTGGGACCAGATCAAACACACAGAGCGGTTCATCGGCGGCGCCGCGGTCGTGTTCGTCCTCACCTTCTCGTGGACGATATCGAGCGCGCCGGTGATCTCCGATTTCGTCCAGGGGTATCATCGCCTCGCGCTGAGTATGATGGCGTGGATGCTGCTGGGGCTTTCGTTCAATTTCCTGCTGGGCCAGACCGGGCTGCTCTCCTTCGGCCACGCGATGTTCTGGGGCGGCTCGGGGTACGCGGCGGCGCTGTTTGCCCTCCACGTCAGCGGCTCGCCGCTGTTGATCCTGGTCGTCGGGGTCCTCTTTTCGGTGGTGCTCGCCTTCCTCTCGGCGCTGGTGTTGCTCCGCCTGCACGGCGTCTACTTCGCGATCGTCACGCTGGCGATCGCCCAGACGCTCTACCGACTCGTCAGGGAGCCGCTCGAACCGATCACAAAGGGGATAAACGGGCTCCGACCGAGCTTCGATCCCCTCCTCGGCGTCTTCGCGCTCGGCGAGTACCGGGGCCCGCTGGAGTTCCTCGGCAGCGGGATGTACGTCTTCCTCGGCATCTTCTTCGTCGCCACCATCGTCCTGATCACGAGGGTCAGGAAGTCGCCGTACGGCCTGATCTTCAAGGCGGTGCAGGAAAACGAGACCCGCGCGCGGTTCGTGGGGCTCGACGTCTGGCGGTACAAGTACGCCGCGTTTATGCTGTCGGCCTTCATCGGCGGGCTGGCCGGGACGCTGTTCTTTATGGTCACCGGCCCCGGGCTGATGAGCGGCTCTGTCGTCCCCGAGCGGATGCTGTGGACGAACAGCGGGAACCTCGTCGTGATGGTGGTCCTCGGCGGACTCGGCACGCTCGCGGGCCCGCTCGTCGGGGTGTTCCTCTTCCAGTGGATGGGCTCTGTCCTCAACGGGCTCGGGTGGGTCATCCCCGGCCTCTCGATCCTCGGGCCGATCGGCCAGTACTGGCAGATGCTCGTGGCCCTGGCGTTCACCGCCGTCGTCTGGACCTACCCCGAGGGCGTCTGGGGGATGATCACGGACGCCACCGCGGCCCTCCGCGAGCCGCAGACCATCCCGGAGAAGCTGAAACGGAAGACGCCGGGACTGCGGTCGGACGCCGAACAGGGGGACGACCGGTGATGTCGCTCCTCGAAACCCGGGGCCTCACCAAGACCTTCGGCGGCCTGCGCGCGCTCAGCGACGTCAATCTCTCGGTCGAACAGGGCGAACTCGTCTCGCTCATCGGGCCCAACGGGGCGGGCAAGTCGACGCTGATCAACGTCATCACCGGCCGGCTCCGCCCGAGCGACGGCGACATCCGCTACGACGGACAGGACATCGTCGGGATGGATCCCCACGAGATCGCCCAGCTCGGCGTCGGCCGGACGTTCCAGACGGCCTCGATCTTCCCGGAGCGGACGGTCCGCGAGAACGTCGAGATCGCGGCCCACGCGGTCGAGGAGGGCTCCTTCAGCGTGAACTTCTTCCGGCGACGGGACTACTTCGACGACGTCATCGAGCGAACCGACACCGTCCTCGAGACGATCGAACTCGAAGACGAGCAGGAACTGGAGGCCAAGTCGCTCCCGTACGGCGACAAGCGGCGCCTTGAGGTGGCGATCGGCCTCGCGACGGGACCGGACCTGATGTTTATGGACGAGCCCACCGCGGGGATGTCCCCCACGGAGACCGAGATGACGGTCGAACTGATCGAGCAGCTCCGCGAGGAGTGGGGAATGACGATCTGCCTCGTCGAGCACGACATGGACGTGATCTTCGGGGTCTCCGACCGGATCTTCGTCCTCAACGAGGGCGAGCTCATCGCCGACGGCACGCCCAGCGAGATCAGGGAGAACGAGACCGTCCGCGAGGCCTACCTCGGGAGTGATGTGGTATGAGCCTGCTCGAACTGGACGGCGTCCACGCCTACTACGGCGAGAGCCACATCCTCCGCGGCGTCTCGATGACGATCGACGAGGGCGAGATCGTCACGCTCCTCGGTCGGAACGGCGCGGGGAAGACGACCACGGTCCGGAGCATCGTCGGGGCCGAGCCGCCGGAGGTGCGGGGCGGCGCGGTGCGGTTCGACGGCCAGGACATCACCGACTGGGAGGAAGACGACGTCGTGATGGGCGGGATCGGCGTCGTCCCCGAAGAGCGGCGCGTCTTCACCCACCTGACGGTCGAGGAGAACCTCAAGCTCTCGAAGATCACGACCGGGTGGTGGAACACGGTCCGGAGGCGGGCGCGCGGCGACGGCGAGAGCACGATGGACCAGGCGGAGCTCTACGAGCTGTTCCCGCGGCTCGAAGAGCGGCGCGACCAGGAGGCCGGCACGCTCTCGGGCGGCGAACAGCAGATGCTCTCGATCGCGCGCACGCTGCGGCTCCCGGATCTGGACCTGCTGTTGCTCGACGAACCGACCGAGGGCCTCGCGCCCCAGATCGTCGAGTCGGTGGTCTCCTCGATAGACGAGATCGCCGACCGCGGGCTGACCGTGATGATCATCGAACAGAACGTCCGCCAGGCGCTGAAGCTCGCAGACCGCGGCTACGTCCTCGACCAGGGCCGCATCGTCCACGAGGGCTCGGTCGCCGAACTCAGAGACGAGGACCTCGATCAGTACCTCGTCGTCTGATAGTGATCGCTCTCGTCTTACCACCGAACGCCACCCGCCGGTGACGGCGTTCGGCGGTAAACAGAGAGTACTCATATGGGCGGAGGCTCGGCGCCGACTCCCACTCGCGTTCGCACCCCGGACGTGCCACAGGATTATTACGCGTACCTCCGAAGTACGTCGATGTATGTGGACAGACCGACGCGGATTCCTCTCGGCCATATCGACCGCGGCCGTCGGGCTCGCTGCTGGCTGTGCCGCTCCCCGGACCGGGCGCTCGGGATCGCACCCCGTCACCGACGCGGTGACGGAGTGGCCGTCGTTCCGCGGACACGAGCACAACACGGGGTACGCCCGCGGCGTGTCGCCGACGAGTTCGGACCCGTCGACCGAGTGGACTTTCGACGCCGGCGGGGCCTTCTGGGGCAGTCCGATCGTCGCCGACGGCACGGTGTTCGTCGGCTGTACCGACGCGAACCTCTACGCGCTCGACGCCGCGACCGGCGAGGAGCGGTGGTCGTACGCGACCGGCGGGCGCATCGAGGCGACGCCGGCGTACGCCGACGGGACCGTCTACGTCGGCTCCTACGACACGGGCCTGTACGCGGTCGACGCCGAGAGCGGCGAGGAGCGGTGGACCCGCGAACTCGGCGGGCTGATCCGCGGCAGCCCGACGGTCGTCGACGGGACGGTCTACCTCGGCGTCGGCTGTCACAATCTGGCCTGCGCCTGGTACGCCGAGGAGGCCGACGTCTCCGAGAACGGCTGGGTGTACGCGCTCGATGCGGCCACGGGCGACACGCGCTGGGAACGCCCCGTCGGGGACGAGGTCGTGAGCACGCCCGCCGTCGACGACGGGACGGTCTACATCGGCGCCTCCGACGAGACGCTGTACGCGCTCGACTCGGAGACGGGCGAGGTCGCCTGGATGTACGAGGCGTCGGATATGATCTGGTCCAGCCCGGCGCTCGCGTACGGGACGGTCTTCGTCGCGGACTGGGACGGGAACGTCCACGCCGTCGACGCCGACAGCGGCGAGCGGGTCTGGCTGGCCGAGCCCTTCTCGCAGTACATCTCCGGGTCGGTCGCCGTCGATCGGGACGGCGTCTACGTCGGGGACACGCCGTACAACTCCCTCGACGACCCGACGACGTACTACGCGGAGATGTACAAGTTCGACCGCCGGACCGGCGAGGAACGCTGGCGGTTCGAGACCACGGCGCTGGAGATCGGCAGCAGTCCGGTCGTCTCCGACGGCCGCCTGTACTTCGGCACGCACAGCCAGACCGAAGGCGAGGGCGTCGGCGTCCAGGCGCTCACCACGGACGGCGAGGCGGAGTGGTTCATGGAGATCGGCGGCCGCGGCGTCGGGGCCAGCCCGGCGCTGATCGACGGGACGCTGTACTTCGGCGGCACCGACGGTCGGATGTACGCCCTCGAGTAGTACCCGTCCGCGACTCGACGCTCTCGCCGCCGACAGTTCGCGCCGCGGCCCAGCGGCGCGGACGCCTCAGACGACGGTGACCGGGTTGGTGATCGAGCCGATCCCCTCGATGCCGATGTCGATCCGGTCTCCCTCCCGGAGCGTGAAGCCCTCCGAGGGGACGAGCGAGGTGCCGGTCAACAGGACCGACAGTTCCGGGACGGCATTGTGGTCGACGTAGCACTCGACGAGCTCCTCCAGCGACCGGACCATCCCGCCGGTGTTCGTCGACTCCTCGAACAGGCGGTCGCCGTCGCGTTCGATCGTCATCCACATTTCCAGGTCCTGGGGATCCTCCAGCGACGCGGCCGAACGGACGCACGGGCCGATCGAACAGCACCTGTCGTAGACCTTCGCCTGCGGGAGGTACAGCGGATTCCGGCCCTCGATGGAGCGGCTGCTCATATCGTTGCCGATCGTGAAGCCGACGATCTCGCCCCGGTGGAGCACGACGCCCAGTTCCGGCTCGGGGACGTCCCAGTCGGAGTCGCGGCGGATCCCGACGGCCTCTCCGGGACCGACGAGTCGGCTCGGCGTCGCCTTGAAGAACACCTCCGGGCGGTCGGCCTCGTAGACGTCGACGTAGATCTGCTCCATCGCGCTCTCCTCGCGGCGCGCCTCCTCGCTGATCCGGTAGGTCACGCCGGCCGCCCACACCTCGCTGGGGACCAGCGGCCGCCGGACCGAGCCCTCGATCGCCGCCTCGTCGATGCGGGGCGCGTCGGCGACGATCCCGCTCGCGATCTCGTCGGCGTTCAGGTCGGCGATGGCGGCGGCCCGGACGAGGTCGCGGTACGTCGCGACGTCGGCGTTGGCCGCCGTCAGGTCGTAGAGCCCGTCCGGCGTCCTGACGGCGAGCCGCGACTCGTCGGCGTCGCCGAGCTGGTAGTATCGCATAGCCGAACAAGTCATTCGCGGTATTTATGCTTTGGTGGGGTGGTGGCCGAATCCGACACGGGTGGCGGCGATCCTCGTCCGCGCGACCCCCGATCGACCGTAAGAATCGTATGCCTGTCCGTTGATAGCGTATATGTGACAAAGACGTATCATAACTACGTGGACGGGGAGTGGGTCGGATCGACCACCGGCGAGACGTTCGAGACGACGAACCCCGCGGCGCCCGACGAGGTCGTCGCGGAGTACCCGGCCGCCGGCGACGAGGACGCCGAGCGGGCGATCCGGGCGGCGAACGAGGCGGCATCGGCGTGGGCGGCGACGCCCGGCCCCGAGCGCGGGGCGATACTGCGACGAGCCGCGGGCATCCTCGACGACCGTTCGGAAGAACTGACAGAGCGGCTGACCGCCGAGGAGGGGAAGACCCACGCCGAGGCCGGCGGAGAGGTCCAGCGCGCCGTCGACATCTTCTATTACTTCGCCGAGCAGGCCCGCGACCTCGCGGGCGAGCGCAAGGCCGCCAGCGGCCCGGACACCAACCTCTACACCCGAGAGGAGCCGGTCGGCGTCGCGGCGCTCATCACGCCGTGGAACTACCCGATCGCGATTCCCGCCTGGAAACTGGCGCCCGCGCTGGCGGCCGGGACGACCGCGGTCCTGAAGCCGGCGTCGCTCGCGCCCGGCCCCGCGGTGGAGCTCTTCGAGGCGCTCGACGAGGCGGGCCTCCCCGACGGGGTCGCGAACGTCGTCACCGCGAGCGGATCGACGGGCTCGTACATGGTCGCCCACGAGGACGTGGACGCGGTGTCGTTCACCGGCTCGACGGCCGTCGGCACGCAGGTCTACGAGACGGCCGTCGACCGCGGCGCGCGAGCGCAGTGCGAGATGGGCGGGAAGAATCCGACGGTGGTCGCCGCGGACGCCGACCCCGCGGCCGCCGCCGAGATCGTCGCCGCCGGCGGCTTCGGGGTCACCGGGCAGGCCTGCACCGCCTGTTCGCGCGCGATCGTCCACGAGGACGTCCACGACGAGTTCGTCTCCGAGCTCGTCGCGGCCGCCGAGCCGATCGAGATCGGCCCCGGCGACGAGTACGATATGGGCCCGCAGGTGAGCGAGACGGAGTTGGAGGGGACCCTCGACTACGTCGACGTCGCAGCGGACGACGGCGCGACCCTGGCCACGGGCGGCGGGCGACCCGCGGGAGACCGCTTCGGCGACGGCTACTTCGTCGAGCCGACGGTGTTCACGGACGTCGACCGCGACGACCGAATCGCACAGGAGGAGGTGTTCGGCCCCGTCGTCGCCGTCATCGAGGTCGGCGACTTCGAGGAGGCCGTCGCCGTCGCCAACGACTCCGACTACGGGCTCTCCGCGAGCGTCGTGACGGACGACCACACGACGGCCAATCGGTTCATAGACGAGGTCGAAGCCGGCGTCGCCAAGGTGAACGAGAAGACGACCGGACTGGAGCTCCACGTCCCCTTCGGCGGCGTGAAGGACTCCTCGACGGAGACTTGGCGCGAACAGGGACGGCGGGGACTTGACTTCTACACGCTCACCAAGACCGTCTACGACAACTTCTGAGGTCGCCGCTGTCCTGCGGTCCTTCCCCCTCTTCATCTCCAATTCGGTCGCCGTCGCCTCCGCCATCTTCGGAGATCGGGCACACCGCACCGATGGAAACTATGATGTAACAGACTCGTTAACGGTGTTCATATGGTCGACTACCGACAGCTCCGCGATCCGAACGCCGAGTACACGATGCGGGACCTGTCCGCCGAGACGATGGGCGTGACGAACGCCCGCGGGGGCGGTCGCGACGTCGAGATCACCGACGTGCAGACGACCGTCGTCGACGGCAACTACCCGTGGATCCTCGTGCGGGTGTACACCGACGCGGGGGTCGTGGGCACCGGCGAGGCGTACTGGGGCGGCGGCGACGCCGAGATCATCGATCGGATGACGCCGTTCGTCGTCGGGGAGAACCCCCTCGACATCGACCGCCTCTACGAGCACCTGATCCAGAAGATGTCCGGGGAGGGCTCCATCTCCGGGAAGGTGGTCTCGGCCATCTCCGGGATCGAGATCGCCCTCCACGACGTCGCGGGGAAGATCCTCGAGGTGCCCGCCTACCAGCTCGTCGGCGGGAAGTACCGCGACGAGGTCCGCATCTACTGCGACCTCCACACCGAGAACGAGGCCGACCCCGAGGCGTGCGCCGCCGAGGCCGAGCGCGTGGTCGACGAGCTGGGGTACGACGCCATCAAGTTCGACCTCGACGTGCCCTCGGGCCACGAGAAGGACCGCGCGAACCGCCACCTTCGCGGCCCGGAGATCGACCACAAGGTCGAGATCGTCGAGGCCGTCACCGAGGCCGTCGGCGACCGCGCGGACGTGGCGTTCGACTGCCACTGGTCCTTCTCGGCCGGATCGGCAAAACGCCTCTTGGCCGCCGTCGAGGAGTACGACGTCTGGTGGGTCGAGGATCCGATCCCGCCGGAGAACCACGACGTGCAACGCGAGGTCACGCAGTCGGCGCCGCAGACGCCCGTCACCGTCGGCGAGAACGTCTACCGGACGCACGGCCAGCGGCAACTCATCACCGACCAGGCGGTGGACATCCTCGCGCCCGACCTGCCGCGGGTCGGCGGGATGCGCGAGACGCGGAAGATCGCCGATCTGGCGGCGCAGTTCTACATCCCCATCGCGATGCACAACGTCTCCTCGCCCGTCGGGACGATGGCGAGCGCCCACGTCGCGGCGGCCATCCCGAACTCGCTGGCCGTCGAGTACCACTCGTACGAACTCGGCTGGTGGGAGGACCTCGTCGAGGAGGACGGCCTCATCGAGGAGGGCCGTATGACGATCCCCGAGGAGCCGGGACTGGGGCTGACGCTGGATCTCGACGCCGTCGCGGAGCATATGGTCGAGGGCGAGACGCTGTTCGCAGAGGCGTAGCCTCCGCAGGCAGAGCCCGCTACCAATCCGAATCTCCGAACCCCGGAGAAATACTTACCTCGGTCGGTGTCGCTACGCACGAACGATGCTGCCGCTGACTGATTTCGACAGGCGGGACTGGCAGACCACGACCGGCGGGACCGTCCGGTTCGCTCTCGTCGGACTCGGCTGGTGGACGACCGACGTTGCGATCCCGGCCGTCGCGGACGCCGACCTGTGTGAGGCGTCGGTACTAGTGAGCGGCTCGCGCCACAAGGCGCGACGCGTCGCCGACCGCCACGACGTCCCCCACGCGATCACATACGAGGCGTTCCACGAGGGGGAAGCGAGCGACGCCTACGACGCGGTGTACGTCTGCACGCCGAACGTCCACCACCTCGAATACGCCGAGACGGCGGCCGAGTTCGGGAAGGCCGTCCTCTGCGAGAAGCCGATGGAGGCCACCGTCGAGCGCGCCGAACGGATGGTCGAGGCCTGCGAACGGGCGGACGTGCCGCTTATGATCGCCTATCGGATGCACACGGACCCGGCGGTCCGACGGGCGCGCGAACTGCTCGGGGACGGATTCATCGGCGATCCGGTGTCCGTCTACGGGAACCACACCCAGCCGCTGTTGGAGATGATCGCCGACCCGGACCAGTGGCGGCTCGACCCCGACCGGACGGGCTACGGGACGTCCGTGATGGACCTGGGAATCTACTCGATCAACACCACCCGATTCCTCCTGGGGCGGGATCCGGTCGCGGTCCGCGCGCGGATGACTTCGACCGACGAGGCGTTCGCGGACGTGCCGGACGAACGGTCCTCGGCGACCTTCCGGTTCGAGGACGACCTCCATATGGTGACCACGTCGAGCCAGCACGCCCAGAACGACACGCACCTGAAGCTCACCGGTACGGAGGGACAGATCGAACTCCATCCCGCGTTCCAGGGGACGTGTACGCTCCGCCTCTCGCGCGGGGAGCTACGCGCTACCGTGGAACACGACGACGCGGGCGCCGAGCGGGAAATGCGTGAGGAGTTCGACTACTTCGCCGATCGGATCCTCTCCGGAGCGGAGATCTACGCCGACGGGCGGCACGGACTGACTGATATGAGAATTCTCGCTGCGATGTACGAGTCCGCCGAGCGGGACGAACGGATTGAACTGTGAGTCGTGACACACGTGTAGTTGATAACAGTGCAGTTCTTTTAGTCGGAGCCTTTTCCAGCCGAACACTGGTGCAGTATAATTCTTCGATGAATCTACTCAAGACAGACCTCAATAGTGGAGATCGCAAGTGATCTTGAAATTTGGACACTGAAAGTCGCTTATGCGTGGAGACGAAGTCGAAACACTATATTTTAGATAATAATATCATAGTTCTAACTAAAATTTAATTTTATTTAATATTTCACGTTAGTTAGATCCTTAGCTTGTGTGCCGTTGATGATGAAATTTCGCTGTTGCTGCCTAATTAAGGAAATAATCGGCTGATAATTTTCGATTTTAGACTGCGTGATGACTGAATAGTAATATAAAATAGAATAAAAAATTTATGTTATTATATGAAATAAATCAATTTGGGTTTGTTTCTTGCGTATTCTCGTGTGGCCATCGAATACTGATCGATATTGTTCGTTTGAACACTATCTCAGTCAGGGAGTAGATTTGATATTCGTTCTTGTGAACACTCCCGAGTCGGAGTGATAGCCGCTCGGCGTAACAAATCTTCATACCCAATCGATACGGCAGGCTTGGATATCTTCCGGAGCCGACTGCCGGACCCTCCGTCACTCTGTCGTAGAGGCTCCCTCGACGCCCGTGATTTCGATCCGAGCCCCGCCAGCCGCGCTCTCGGTGAGCTCGATCTCCCAGCCGTGTGCGTCGGCGATCTGATGGACGATATTCAGCCCGAACCCAGTTCCCCGATCGGCGGTCGAGTACCCGATCTCGAACACCCTCTCGCAGATGTCCTCGGGGATTCCGGTCCCGGTATCCGCGACGTAGAACCCATCAGACAGCGATCCGACCGTCACCGCGATGTCCTCGTCGTTGTGCTCGATCGCGTTCCGGTAGAGGTTTTCGAGGAGTTGTTGCAGGAGGGTCCGATCGGCGCGGACCGTTTGGTCGGTCCGGGCCGTGAGGGTCGCGTCTCCGGTCTGTATACTACGGAAGCACGTCCGGGCGAATTCGCTCAGATCGACGGGCTCGATTTCGCCCACTTGCTCGTCGCTTCGGACGAACGCCAGCAGGTCGTCGATCAGCGTCTGGCTCCGATCGAGGGCCTCCGCGGCCTTGTCGAGGCGGCCGTTGTGGGACTCTTCCATCGCCAGCTCCAGGTGGCCCTGTGCGACGTTCAGCGGATTGCGAAGGTCGTGAGAGATGATTTTGGCGAGCCGCTCCAATCGCTCGTTCTGGTTTTCGAGCGCGGCCTCTCGGCGCCGTCGATCGGTGATGTTCTGGGTGATGAAGAACCCACCTCGGACTCCCGGTTCGGTATCGCGAATCGGTACCGTGCGGAGCTCGAAGGTCTGGTCTTCGAAGCGCAGTTCGGTCACCTCGTGTTCCCCGTCGAGCGTCGCCTCCATCACCGATTCGAGCGTCTCGATGACGGCCGGCGGATAGGCCTCGACCTCGTAGATCGTGTTGCCCTCCAGATCCGCCGGGACGATGTCGACCGCATCGAAGCCGGCCCCGGCGACGTGCCGGTACCGCAGGTCCTCGTCGAAGTAATGCACGCCGCCGTTCGGGAAGTTCTCCGCCAGCGCTCGGAATCGGGCCTCGGTCCGTTCGAGCTTCCGTTCGCGCTCTTTGCGCGCGGTGACGTCTTGGACGGCGCCGCGGAGGGCGACGACCGACCCGCCCTCGACGACCGGCTCGCCCTTGATCTGCAGCCACCTGACCTCGCCGTCCGGGCGTCGGAACCGGGCGTCGACGTCGAACGGCTCGCCCCGCCTTTGTGCCGTCTCGATGGCGTCTTCGACACGGGAGCGGTCCGCTTCCAGGTACACGTCTAACGCCTCCTCCAGCGGCGGTTCGTCTTCGTACGCGACGCCTAAGATCTCGAAGAGGTGATCGGTCCAGAAGACGTCTTCCGCCTCGGGATCGATCTCCCAGCCGCCGACGTCCGCGATCTGCTCGGTGTGATCGAGGAGCGCCCGCGTCTGTTCGAGCTCGCGAGATTGCTCCCGACGCTCGGTGATTTCCTGGAAGTAGAACGCCAGACCGCCGTCTCCCTCGGGATAGACCTGGACGTCGAACCACCCGTCGAGCCCCGGGAAGTACTCGACGAGCGAGTCGGACTCGCGGGTCTCCATCACCGTCCGGAACACGTCTTCGAACCGCGTATCGATCGCCTCGGAGAACACCGTCCAGAAGTCCTCTCCGAGGAGGTCGTCTGCTTCCATCCCGTACAGTTCCTCGGCCTGGTCGTTGACCAGCCTGAACCTCCAGTCGGCGTCGACCTCGACGATGGCGTCTGTCACCCGGTCGATGATCTGTCGTCGCTTACGTGCCTGCTCCTTGCGATCCGTGATCTCGCGCCCCTCGGGGACGAGAAGCGTCACCTCCCCGCGGTCGTCGAAGACGGGTCGGATCGAGAAGTCGATCAGCGCGTCCTCCTCCGAGCCTCGCACCCGGATCTCGTCGCGGAAGAACTCACCCGTGCGGGCTGTGGTCACCCCCTCGCGGACCGTCGCTTTCGCTTCTTCGCTCGCGTCGACCCAGGCGGTCTCCCAGAGCGGCTTGCCGAGGACGTCGGCCCGGTCCGCCCCGACGAAGGAGAGGGCCGTCTCGTTCGCCTCGACCACCGTGCCGTCGGGCTCCAGCAGCCCGATGAAGGTGTAGGTGTTGTTGAACACCGCCTCGAACCGTCGCTCGCGCTCCTTGCGATCGGAGATGTCACGGACGACCGCCAGCACTCGGTTTTGCCCGTGGAGTTGCGTCAGCGTGAGGTGGACTTCGACCCAGAAGCACTCGCCCTCCTTCGTGACGTTGCACCACTCGAAGGTCTGCGGTTCCTCGTCGGCCGCTTCCTCGACCAGCCGGCGCGCCCGCTCCAGCGTGTAGGGTTCTTCGTCGAGGTGGATCGCTTCGAATCCGGCGTCCATCAGCTCCGCCCGATCGTATCCGAACATCTCGGCGAACTGTGCGTTCATATCGGTGAACGACCCGTCTTCGGGGTCGTGGACGACGATCCCGTCGGGCGTCTTCTCGAAGATCTCCCGGTAGTTCGTCTTGGCGTAGCGGTGTTCGATCGCGTCGCGGATTCGCTTCGCCAGCAGTTGGTACTGATCTGTCCCGCTTTCCTTCTGGAGATAGTCGGTGACGCCCGCCGAGATGGCGTCGCTGGCGACCTCCTCGCTCCCCTTGCCGGTAAACAGGATGAACGGCAGATCGGGGTGTTCCGCACGGACCTCCTCCAAGAATTCGATGCCGTTCCGGCCGGGCATATCGTAGTCGGAGACGACGCAGTCGAAGTCCCCTCCCGCGAGGCGGTCGACCCCCTCCGCCGCGCTCGTCGCGGTCTCGATCTCGAACCGCTCGTCTTCGCGCTCCAGAAACGTCGCAGCCAGGTCCGCAAAGTCCGGCTCGTCGTCGACGTGGAGCACGCGGACCGGCTCAGTTGTGGTTCGCATTGTCTCTCATCCGGTTGGTACCGATTCAACCGGGTGTATGAAAAGCCCGATGCACCGCGCGGATCTCCAGTCGATGTCTGAGTTTGATAGGACCGCAACGCGTCGCCATTGTTGCTGTTGTAATCGGGAAGCTAGGCTATCGATTATGTCCGATACGTACGACCGTCGAAATGACACCCCCGGTGGCTCGGGCTAGTCCGTCGACCAAAGAGCTATCAAAAGTCGTGTCAATTATTCAGTGTGACCCGCGGACATCTGTTCGTGTTATTCGTATTTTTCGTGGTCTCACTCGTCGCACTGTCCGGAGGTGTGGTTGCGGACGAAAACACAACAGCAGACTATACAATCGAAGCCACGACTAGTATCGATACGCCACAGCGAACGCTCACCATCATCGGCCGCGATTTCAACGTCTCGTCCCTCGGTCGCGTCAAGACGGGTTCTGTGATCCGCGCGAGCGTGGCACGCCCCGGGAACGGCGATTTCCGTATCCTCTTATACAGCTACGACGGCGAGCGGATTACGACGGTCGAAGGCAACGAAAACGGGACGTACACACTCGACGGGACGGACTCTCTGGATTCAGGTACGTATCTCCTGGCACTCTCTATTGATAGAAGCTTCGAGAAGGTCCAGCCGGTCGTCGTCTCAGGCTATGACTTTTCGGTCGACGCGCCCGCCGACGCGTCGCCCGAGGAATCCGTCTCGGTGGATGTTCAGCTAACTGGCGACGCTCCGCTCCCGACTTACATCGAACTCGTCGTGATGAACGATTCGATGCACCGATACACGATGGCCCACCTCGTCGATACACGGGAATATACGGTACTCGTCGGCGACCTCCAGCCGGGAGAGTATCGGCTCTACGCCAGCGCCCACAACGACAGTCAGATCGCCGGTGCCAGCTCCGTGCAGACGCTGACGATCGCTGAATCGGAGAGCGAGTCGACGCCGACGCCCACCACCACCAGCGACGAACCAACCACGGCGAGGACCCCCGGGCAGTCCGGAGGATTGGCCGGCCAGTCGCCAGCGACACCATCGGGCGGGGGAGTGACCCCGAGCGTGGAATCTCCAGCTGTTTCGCCGGCTGCGACCCAGTCTCCCGTGACTCCATCGCGGACGCAGCGCTCTCCGGCACTGACGACTCCGAAGCCCACTCAACGGACCTCCGATCCCGTGGATGCCTCTGGAGGTGCCGCTGATCCGAACCCAACGGTCGACACCCAGTCCATAGCATCGACTACTGACGGATCGTCCCGTCTGTCGGGGACGCCCGTAGCTACGCCGGGCTTTACTGCCGTTACGACGCTCCTCGGGATTGCTGTCCTGCTTTTCACCGGTCTGCGTGACTGACGAGGCTCGGGGGCGTGAGCCTCTATCGGAGCGTCTGCCACTTGGCTAATAAGCGTTTGTGCCCGATTATCAAATACAATAAAACTGTCAGCCGATAAACTTTTAATTATTGACCATACTCGGTGTCATATGACATCCAGGGGGCATCCGGAGTCAGTTCGATCGGCAGATAGTGGCGCGGTTTCCATCCTTTCGCATCGAATCACAGAACGCCTCCGGCGGTGAAGACAGATGGGGGGCTCAACACTCCGGCAGAGCGGCCGCACAGCGCTGGTGATCGCATTCTGTCTGTTTCTCACGACGAGTCCAGTGGCCGGAATCGGGCAGTTCTCGGACGCGGGCCAGCAGTCGGCGCTGACAGCTTCCGCGAGTGGTGGTTCCGTTCAGGCCGACCTCGTCGACGTCAACGCGTCGGAACTGCCCGGATCTGGAACTGAAGAGGATCCGTACGAAATCTCGAACGCCTCGGAGCTGCAGGCGATGGAAGATGATCTCGATGCGCACTACGAACTCGTCTCGGATGTTAATGCCTCAAATACCTCAGTGTGGAACGGCAGAAGTGGATTCGATCCGATCGGCAACGACTCCCAAGCGTTTGGGGGGACCCTCGATGGAAACGGATACGAAATCGATCAACTCTATATAAATCGTTCATCGACGAATCGAGTCGGCCTATTCGGACGAACAAACGCTGCAACGGTTCGCGATATTTCTCTTACCGAAGTGAACGTGACCGGTCACAAGTACGTCGGTGCTCTCATCGGCTATAGCTATCAGAGCGCAGTACAAGAGGTGTCTACGATCGGTCAGGTGTCCGGCAACGAGAACGTCGGTGGAGTCGCCGGGATGAACATAGAGACCACGATTCGGAGTGTGTCGACCAACGTTGAGGTGAACGGTTCGACAAGTATCGGTGGACTCGTCGGGCACAATTCTAACGGAACGATTCGGGCGACATCAGCGATGGGGTCGGTCAATGGTTCTACTGATATCGGTGGACTCGTCGGGTACAATTTTGAGGGGACAATCGCGAAAGCATCAGCGCGCGGAAATGTGACGGGTTCGGTGAACGTGGGTGGCCTCGTCGGTGAGAACGAAGCCACGATTCGAAACGCATCTGCCTTTGGTGATGTGGCTGGCTCTGTCAAGGTAGGCGGACTCGTCGGAGTCAACTTTGGGACGATACGGGAGACGATGGCAGTCGGTTTTGTGACTGACTCCGATATCGTAGGAGGACTAGTCGGGATCAACGATGGCGGTATAATCACAGACTCGTACTGGAGTGTGAATACCACCGGCCAGACGAACTCGGACGGAGGGACACCGCTCAAGACTGCCGAAATGACTGGCGAAGCGGCTCGAACGAATATGCAGGGGTTAGCTTTCGGCACCGTTTGGATGATACAGCCGCGGGACTATCCGACCCCCGCCTGGCAGACTACCGATCAGGGCGGATCGGCTCCTGGTGGTGGCGGTTCGGCGTATGGATCGGGAATCGCGCCGTTCACTGACACGGTGCGACTGTCATCACCGCGGGTCAGTTCCAGCCTCGCGGGAAGGATCAGTGTTGAATCCTCAGTCGCGTCCGAGACCTCGGTTGAGCTACTCCGCGAAGGCTCAACGAATTACTCGATCGCGATCACCGCCCCTGAGACTGCTGAGAATGTGACGTTTTATATCCAGGAACGAGCGATATCGGCGTCTCAAGACGTCGAAAACCTCACGATGTACCTCGATGGCGACCAACGGGCTTTCGACGTTGGGGAGGACGCCGGTCCCGGAAACAGCTCCTGGGTCGCGTTCAATATCCCGCACTTCTCGACACGGACTGTCTCGTTTACCGCCGAGAGCGACATAGTCGTCGACGCGGATGGTGGGGCTAATTACACGAGTATCCAAGCTGGTGTCGACAACGCGACAGAGGGTGAAATCGTCGAAGTTCGGCCAGGGACTTACTACGAAGAGGTCACCGTAGATAAGAACATCTCTGTAGTTGCTCCGCAAGGTGCTACTCTGAATGGGACACCGATTGGAACGATCCGATTTGGAATCACGATTCCTGAAGAGAGTGCTGTGTCACCGACTATTGATGGATTCACAATTAGTAACTACTCACAGGCAATCAAGGTCTCATATACTACCGGGAGCATATATCTCCGAAATATCTCGATTCCGGAGGGCGACGGAATAGAGGCGCGGAATTCGCGTGGTACCTTACAGCTCCATAACATACACATTAATTCTTCGATAAGAACTGGTATCTATGCTGTCGATTCTGCCGCTAACTGGACGGTTCAGGATGTAATTATCCGTTCGTACGGGAATAATGGAATTCGATCCGATGATTCTACAGGTGTCTGGGCTATTCAAGATACCACATTCACGAACAGTACAGCAATCTATGCTGACTCCTCTGCCAGTGACTGGTATCTCAAAAACGTAACTCTCCGCGAAGGGTCCGAAATAAACGGCGATTCAGCGTCTGGGAACTGGTCCATTCAAAGTACTGAGTTCTTGGATGGATCTACTCTCGATGGTCGCTTCTCGGACGGTAGGTGGCTTCTTTCAGATGTCAGAATGTCTGGATTAAATGGAGATATTGCTATCTCCGGGTATGACTCCAATGCGAACTGGCTGCTTCACAATGTAACGAGCGGTCCGATCAATGCGGATTACTCGGGAGGGAATTGGAGCGTCTCTGAGTCTACGATTCAAAACGGCCGGGACGGTCTGAGTACTGCACAATCAAGCAGTCGATGGAAGATCTACCGAACCGTCGTTCGAAACAATACGTACGGCATATGGGGCAATGTCTCTGGCAATTGGGAGATTTATCAGAGTCAGATTGTCAATAATTCCGAAGCAGGTGTCTTTGTTACCGGTTCCGGAACGCTTCGAATTGCTCAAAGTGTGGTGGTTCAGGGTTCAGCAACTGATATAGAGACATATGGATCGCCCGAACCGTGGGTCAACGCTACCTACAATTGGTGGGGTGATCCGGCTGTCGACGGGGCCGACTGTATCGGCAATGTCACCTGTGCGAATCCACTGTCAGTCCCGCCGACCCGAATCGGTGGGGTGATCTCAGCTGAGAGCGGCACGTCACTGATCGGCGACAGGGTAGTTGCATACACCGGGAACGTAGAAAGAGGTACTGATCTGTTTGAGGCCCAGATCAGCGACGACGGGCAATTCCGGATCGAAACAGATCATCCGGGCGTCAATCACACGCTTGTGTACGGCGACGATGACGCTGGTGTCACATTCAACAGAGTCCCTGACTTCTACGCAATTGGGAATGTCACGCCGCCTGTGGCGGTCAATGCCACTCTCCCGACGGCACACAACGTCTCGATCCAGGTGACTGACCAATACGGAAACTCGATCGAGAATGCGGATGTCGTGATCGAGCATAGAAACGATGGAGCAGTGTTGCGAGAAGGCGAACGAGACGCGACGAACGAAAGCGGGTACCTTTCGATAGACGGTGCGACGACCTTCGAACTCGTCGGGAACCTCACCATCGACGCCGCGCTCGGTGGCGTCGGCGGTTCAACGAACATCCAGGTCGACAGCGATCGAACAGTCACCGTGGAACTATCCGGCGCCGACGTCACCGGGAATCTCAGTGCCTCGGGTGGATCAGTGGCGAGCGATCGGGTCGGTATCTTTAGGCTTACCGACGATAGCGAGGTCGAAGGCGTAGAGACGATTGTTGACGAAAGCGGTCAGTTCTCGGTCGGTGCTGCGTCGGCTGAGCAGAACTACACGCTGGCATTCGGTGACGAGGATGCCGGTGACATTTCTAACGACGTGCCCGATCTCTATGCAGTTCGACGTGTTTCCCCGCCCGTTGACGTTGGTAACGTCACGATCCCGGAAGCGTACAGCGTCTCCGTCCGAGTCGTCGATCGGAACGGCGAGCCGATTCAGGGAGCGGATATTGCGATCAGTCACAAGAACGGTGACGCGGTTGTCGAAGAAGGGGAGCGAAACGTGACCAATGAGACAGGCTACCTCTCCTCGGCAGCTTCTGCTCCGCTCGAACTCGTCGGCAACGTAACTGTTTGGGCCAACTACAACGGGGTCAACAATTCGACGACCTTGCAGATTGACGATACGAAAGGGGACCGTAGCGTCGTCATAGCATTGACCAGACCGGACGTCTCCGGCACGCTCTCGGCAGAAAGCGGCGCCTCATTAGAGGACGATACGATCGGGCTCTTCAGACAGACTGACGGAGGCGATATCGAGGGTGTCGACAGCACCGTCGGTGCCGACGGTAACTTCACCATCAGCGGCGGATCGGCCGACGAAACATATACGTTAGCTTTCGGTGACGACGACCCAGGGGCCCCGAACGGCGTGCCGGACCTCTATGCGATTCAGCGTGTGTCCCCGCCCGCTGATGTGGGTGATATTACGATTCCGAATGCATACAATGTCTCCGTTCAGGTCGTCGGGCCGAACGGCGAACCCATCCCCGATGCGGACGCCGCAATCACACACACCAACGGCGACGCGATAATCGAAGAGGGAGAGCGCGACGCCACCAACGAGACCGGCTACGTCACCGACGGTGAGTACACAACGTTCGAGTTCGTCGGTAACATCACCGTCTACGCTCGCTTCAGGGGGATCAGTAATTCGACAAATGCGACCGTGACCGACGACCGAACCGGAAACGAGCGGATCGTCGTCGAACTGCCCGGCTACGAGGTCAACGGAACTGTCACCGACGCCGACGGCGACGCAGTGCCGAACAGTTCTGTCGTCTACGACGGGACTGACGGCGGGGACGAGGCGCTCTGGACGCGATCGGTCACGGACGAGAGCGGAAGATACCGCACACAGCTCTTTCCGGAGGGCTACCAGGTCCGGTTCCGTCAGGACAGCGAGAACATCACGTTCCCGATCGACGGCGTCCCGGACATCTACGGTGTCGGCGGGGTTCCGATCGATGGTAGCACGCGGAACGACATCTCGTTACCCCGTGGAAATCGGCTGCAGATTCAGGTGACGAACGGAACGGCACCGCTCGCGGATGCTACGGTTGAGATAGTCCATCGGAACCCGAACGGAGGCGTAAGCGGAGTCGAAGCCCAGACGAACGAGACCGGATGGGTCCAACTCGGCGGTACCTCGGGCGTCGAGGTCAACGGGACCATCGATGTCGAATTGGACTCCCGTAGCTACTACGCTGAGAGATCGACGATCGTGGATTCAAACGATTCGATCGTCCTCGAAGCCGAGAAGCTGATCAACGTCACCGGTCAGGTAATCAATGCCAGCGGAGATTCCGTAACTGACGGCGAAGTGTTCGCCCGGTCGCGCGAGGGGGCGATTAACGATGAATCACCGATCGTCGACAACGGGGAGTACGAACTCACGCTCGCGCCGAACTCGACGTACGAGCTTGGCTTCCGACAGGATGGAGAAGGGACCGACGTCGATTTCCCACAGGACGGAGTCCCCGACGTCCAATCACTGACCGTCATCCAGACCGAGGCGACAGACAAACAGGTGGCCGAACAGCAGCTCGGCGTCGGCCATCCGTTCGACATCACCGTGAAGAACCCAGACGGCACGAACGCATCTGACATCCCCGTCTACGTGTCCGATAACGACGTCGAGGAGAACTTCGCTCTCGGAGTTGCTGGCGAGACGAACGAAAACGGGTCGTTCGTCTTCGACGGCGCGGATGAGCCCGGTATCGAAGTGAACGGTTCGATCGACGTCTACGTCGACGTCCCCGACGATTCCGGTCTCTCCGACGCGAACCGTCGGAACATCGTCGTCGACGAGCCCGGGAACGTCACCATCCAGCTCGCGGAGGCACTGAGGGTGAACGGCACAATTCGTCAGCCGGACGGAGTGACGCCCGCAGGCGACGAGCGCATTCAGGTGGTCGCGGCAGAGCAAGACCGCTCTGCCGGTGCGACGGTTCACACCGACGAGACGGGCTTCTTCGACGCACAGGTCCCGGCAGAGGGCGCGTACCACCTCGGATTCGTGCAGGCCGACGAGGGGAGCCCGGCCAGACTCCCCTACCCGCGTGACGGTGTGCCGGACTTTTACGCCATCTCCACCGTGACGAGCGGCGCGGAGGGAGACTTGGGGAACGTCACGCTCCCCGAACCGCACAATCTCACGGTAAACGTCGTCGGTCCGAACGACGACCTAGTCGAGAACGCGACGGTCCGGCTCTGGAGTACCGCGAACGACGCCTATCAGTGGGGCGGCGAGACGGTCGTCGACGACGGCAGCTTCACCGTCGAGGTGAACGGTTCGGTCGACATCCGGGCCGCGGCTCCCGACGAGGCGGATCTCAGAACCGAGACCGAACGGATCGAAGTGACCTCGGATGACACTGTCAACATCACGCTCAACCGCAACGTGACCGTCTTCGGCAGCGTCGACTACCGGAACGGCAACGACACGGCCGGATACACGATGGAGCTGTTCGGCGATGGCGGCGATCACCGACTCACGAACGAGACCGGTCACTTTGAGCTGTATCCCGAACCGAACCAGTTCTACGCACTCGCGTTCAAACAGACCGACTGGGAGGACGGACGAGCGAACTTCCCGAAGGACGGCCGTCCCGATCTGCACACCTTCGGGGTGACCGAAGTCCAAGACGAGGACCGGAGCGTGGGTGATCTGACGCTCCCGCAGGCCCATCTCGTGAACATCACCGTCGAGACCAGCGACGGCGAGCCCGTCGCGGACGCGGCGGTCGACCTGAACACGTACTCGGGTCCCGCCTCGGCACACCACCCGGGAACGACGAACGACGACGGCGAGGTCATCCTCAACGGGAGCAACTCGCCCGGCATCGAGGTCAACGGGACGCTCCGTATCGGTGTCGGAGAGACCGACGAGTACGCGTGGAACGCGACGAGAATCGACGTAAGCGAAAAGCGCAACGTCACTCTCGTCGTCAGAGACCGCGTCAACGTCACCGGCCGATTGGCGAACGAATCGGGAGCTGCCCTGACCGACTTCGACGTCTTCGTCGGCCGGAGCCAAGCCGGATTCCCGACCGGACAAACGAACGACACCGGATGGTTCACCGTCGGGGTTGGAGCCAATCAGAGCCACAGTCTCACCGTCATCCAGCGGGATTCGGAAACGGGCGAAGTTGCGCCACGCGACGGCGTGACCGACTTCTACGAACTTCCCACAGTCGACGTCGATACTGAGGATCGGAATCTGCAGACACAAACGGTTCCGGACTCCCACGGCATACTCCACGTCAGCGTCGAAAACGAGTCCGGGGATCCAGTCGGGGATGCGCTCGTGACCATCTTTGCCAATCAGTCCGGCACGCCCGGTGTCGAGAGTGCCAGACTTGGAAGTCTGACAGACGAGCAGGGCTACTTCACAGCGGGTGATCATCGCGGTATCGAGGCCGCCGGCAACTACACGATTCGGGTCGAACGGCCGCCGAACGCGGATCAGTACGTAGATGAGACCTACATCAGAGAAGTGAACGTCACAGAAGAGGGTGGCGACGAAACGGTCGTTGTGACGCTGAACGAGACTGACGCCACCGAGCCGAAATCGGACATCTCCATCACTGACGTAAGCCTCCGGGAGACTGAGGTCACTGCAGGCGATCCGATCAGCGTCGATGTCGAGCTCAATAATCAGGGTGGAGCCGTCGGGACTACGACCGTCGAACTGACTTCGGTGGACGGGACGATCTCGGTATCGGAAAACGTGGAAGTCGAGTCGGGTAGTACCGCTACCACGACGCTTCGAACGACCGTTGAGACGGCTGGCGCGTATGATCTGACCCTCTCCGCTGCCGGAGACAGTGTTTGGGATGGGTCGGTGACTGTCGTGCCGAAGCCTGCGAACGTCACACTCGTGGACGCGGACGTATCTCCGAAGAACGTCACGGTCGGCGAAAGCGTCTATGTCAATGTGACAGTGCAAAACACCGGTGACGAACCTGGTAACATACCCCTCCGAGTCCTGGCGAACGGACAACAAAAATTCGGCGACGAGGTGAACGTCTCCGGAGATTCAACTAAAACCGTTCAGTTGCCGATAGGCATCCCATTCAGTAGCGCTGGAGAGTACGAGATCACCGTTGTGAATCAGAGTGACAGAGATAACTCGGTTCAGGCAGGCACCGTGACCGTCATCGAAGAAACGACTGAGAGTGGCACTGGCGCGCCCGGATTCGGATTCGTCCCCGCTGTGGTAGCGCTGTTTGGAGTGATATTCCTCTTCAGGCGGCGCTGAGTCCTCTCTCGGGTCAGATTTCGTTGACCGAAGCGGATAAGCGGTGACAAAGCGCAAATTATCGCAAGTCCTCCCGGGCTGTCACGGTTGTAGACCGAGATTCATCGAAGCCGAGACAGCACTGCCACGGCGACGAGACACAACCCGAACACAGCACCGTCGGGCAATACCGGCGTACTCACCGGCGTCGATGATCCATCTTCCGTCTGAGACACCTCCGACGTAGCCGAGTCGGACGCCGGCGAGGGCGCACTCGCCGAGTCATCATCGCTTGGTGTTTGTCGTGTCGATATCGATGACGTTCCCGTGGTATCGGTGACGGAGATCGGTTCCGTCGTCGCGGTGTGAGTCGAATTTGGGCTCATCGTGGTCGTCGTTGTTCTATTCTCTGGGGTGTTTGTGGCCGCGGGTGCTGTCGTTTGGGCTCCGGCCGGTGGCGCGCCCGGTCCCGATTGGGTGCCGTCCGCTCCACCCGTCGTGGTCTGCGTGTCGGTTGCTGTCGGAGTCTCCGTCGAGGCTTCGACTACGGAGACCTGATAGGTGTTGACGCCGATGAGTTCCTGATACCCGTAGATGGTGTTGTCGCGTTGTACACCCGTATAGAGACGGTAGTCGCCAGGCGAGAGCGCGCTCGTGTCGATCTCGGCGGTATAGTTGAGATCTTCAGTGCGTGTCGCCTCCGTAGTGATGGACGTGGAGTCGTTGCCGAGACCAACCTCAACGCTCGCCGGGGGTTCGTCTACATCAACGTCGTCCGCCTTGGTGAGACTGAACTCGACGTCGAGGGTCGAATCTGTCTCCGTTTCGTTCGGCGTGCGTTGCGTGACGGTGTACCCGTATATCACGAGCGGTTTGAGCGCGTGGACGTCGTCAGCGTCGGTTTCATCGGTGATGACGATCGCGTAGGTGCCGGCCGCGTAGCGGTCAAGCGAGAAGCGTGCATTGCCGTCGCCGTCCTCGTATGCGCTCGCTCGGAGTCGTTCCTGACTGTCGATGAGACGGATTGCGTACGATGTACCAGACGGGGCAGATGTCGAAACCTCGACGGTCCCGCCCTTGGCGTATCGCCCGACAACAGAGATAGTGAACTCTCCGGAGTCAGTATCGAGCGTCCGTTCTGGGATGTCGGTCTCCTGATCGAGCGTGATCTCGTATTCCTCGCTGGACTGCCCCGTGACTGGGGCAATACTCAGAGAAACAATGAGGAGTACAGCGAGAATCGCACGAGCAGAGGGCATCGAGTACGGTTCGTTGTCTCGGGACGGCGGGTAAGTGTTTTTCCATCGCTACGACGTTCGGGCACAGCAACGACCCGATCGTGGTGGAATCGATGTATCATAAAGAGCCGCGTGACCACGCTCAGCGACCCGCAGCAAGCAGCCTGCCGGGGGTCGCGTAGGCGATCATCAGAGCGACGCCGAGCGCACTCACTGCGGCGAGTGCGACCGCTCCGAGTAGGGTCGCGCCGACCGCGAACGGCGACAGCGGCACCGACAGACGGACGCCGAACACGACCAGTAGATCCGCCCACACCAGTCCGCGCAGGACGGCGTACGCGAGAGCGAACGCGACTATCGCGGCTGGAACGGCGACGCGAATTGCGTCGGCGAACACCAATCGCAGAACGCGCCGCGGAGATGCCCCGGTCGCGCGATAGATACCGATCTCTCGACGGCTCGTATGGACCGCGTAGGCGAACGTCGCCGTCGTCCCGCCCACTGTGCTGAGGCCCGCGAGTCCAACGATCACCAAG